>DATCQU010000001.1:0-36165 GCA_036569365.1 Desulfosporosinus sp.
GCGCCTTATTTTTAATTCATAGGGATTTAAGTAGATTGACAGGTTTGTATTAACAAGTTCCATTATTAGCTGTACCTTTTTCAAGTTTAGGTATAGAATGCTTTGGTGGCGAAGGATTATCTGAACCATTACATAAAACAAGAGGGAGTCCTAACAAATGTATAGTTTTAAGAATGATTATAGTGAAGGTGCACATACTCGAATATTGAACGCCCTGATGGAATCAAACCTCGAGCAGGTCGAAGGTTATGGAGAGGATCGTTTCTCTCTTGAGGCGATCGAATTGTTAAAGCAATCAATTGGCAGACACGACATCGATATTCACCTGCTCTCAGGGGGGACGCAAACGAATCTTATCGCTATTTCGGCTTTCTTAAGGCCCCATGAAGCGGCAATTGCGGCCAACACCGGTCATATACTGGTGCATGAGACAGGAGCAGTAGAAGCAACCGGGCATAAAATCATTTCCATAGAAGTCGATGATGGAAAACTAAACTCTTTGCACATTAAGGGTGCACTCGATTCGCATTCTGACGAGCACATGGTGAAACCGAAGCTAGTGTATATTTCAAATCCGACCGAAATTGGTACAATCTATAATAAGGCAGAACTGCTAGAAATCAGCCAGTTCTGCAAGGAAAACAATCTCTTATTGTTTATGGATGGCGCTCGACTGGGCTCAGCTTTGTGTTCAGACGAGAGTGACCTGGAATTGTACGATCTGGGAACACTCGTGGATGCCTTCTATATAGGAGGAACAAAGAACGGAGCACTCATCGGTGAAGCACTAGTGATCTGCAGTGATCCACTCAAGGAGGATTTCCGATATCATATGAAGCAGAAAGGCGCACTCCTCGCCAAAGGAAGGCTCCTAGGCATACAGTTTATTGAGCTTTTCAAAGACAATCTGTACTTCGATCTGGCTAAGCACGCCAACAAGATGGCAGGTTTGCTTAGGGATGACATCAGCAAAGCAGGCTTCGGTTATCTGGTAAACACGACGTCGAACCAACTATTTCCTATACTCCCCAATCGATTGATCACTGAACTTCAGAAAAATTATTCTTTCCATGTCTGGTCAACGGTTGACTCCGATAACTCTGCAATTCGCCTCGTCACCTCCTGGGCAACAAAAGAGGATGCAGTATTAGCCTTTATTGAGGATATGAAAAATTCTTTGTGAACGTAGGTTTAATCAAGAGGGCCCTAACCATCGCAACTGGTTAGGGCCCTCTTAACGTATTCCTCCCTGACCTATAGTTCAATTAAATTATTACATAGCGTGATAGATAAAACTGATTGCTAGAGAGAAGAGCTATAGAATGCATGGATACTTCAATTATGGATAGAGGAATAATAGGAAATAACTCACAAGTAGGTTGCACAATCGATACATTGTAGTTGGATAAGTACCTAATTGTAGTAGGTATGCAACTAAAAATAGAGAAACGCATATTGTATTGGTATAAGGTGGTAAAATAAGTTATTTTAATAGATGCAATTAACTAACTATTGGGCAAATTAAGCCTATTGAAATAACTTGACAATTAAGTTGTCGATTTGCTATCTGGCATAGAACTTGCAGATATGTACTTGTATACACAATCACATGTACTGAGAAGGGGGGACGGATTAAGTGTTAGTGCCGAAATCCAACGCTCTGAAATATAAAAAAACAGAGGAGGGTGTCTCATGACCATTAAAATTATAGGGGTAATAGGTGCTGGTACCATGGGTGGAGGAAGTGGAATTGCCCACCTAGCTGCAGAAAGGGGATTCGAGGTAATACTCTATGGTGAGGAACAGCACTTAGTCGATTGTGCCATGAAGCGTATCGCTGGTTATATTGATCGGAAAATTGGGAAGCGGAAAGACACAATTGAGGAAAAAGAAGCAGTCCTTAAACGGATAACCACCACGACTAAGCTCGCAGACTTAGCCCCCGTCGACTTGCTGTTTGAGGCAATTTTCGATGATATCGAAACCAGGAAAAGTGCTATTAAAGAGCTGGATAAGATTTGTCGAGCGGAGATCATTTTTTGCTCTAACACCTCAGATATGTCGTTTACCGCTTTAGCGTCCGTCACATCCCGGCCTGACAAGGTTGTAGGGTTGAAATTCTTTAATCCTCCGCAGATTATTCGTCGGGTAGAAGTGATTCGGGGTTTTCATACCAGTGATGAGACAGTGGCGTTGGCTACTGAGGCTGCTCAGGCTATCGGCAAGGTACCCGTAGTGCTCCTTGATGAGGCGTATCGTACCGAAGGCGATGTCACTTCAGAGGAGGTCGCAAGAGAATTCAGACTGGGTTTGTACTATCCAGTAGGTCCCTTCGAAAATGACTATTCTGGCACAGAAGTACACTAAGGGCGTATTGCCTCCTCCATGCGGTCTAGGAGTTAGACAAAGTGATTCATTGACTACAATTAAGAATTAAGTTTATTAGTAGCCTGCTGAGGTTTAGGTCAAAATCTAAGTCTACTAGGGCTACTTTTTATTTCATTTGCACCGTTGCCTCACTAATTTCCAACCCGATTGCATCCTGTCAGAGTGACCCTGTTATGGTATAATAGAACAAGGTCGAATGGAGGATGGGTAAATGGACAATGATAAATTTCAGGAATTGGTAATCAAACAGTTTGGGGAAATTCAAAAACAGTTTGGGGAAAATAATAAACAGTTTGGGGATATTCAAAAACAGCTTGAGGAGAATCATAAACAGTTTGGGAACATGCAAAAACAGTTTGGGGATATGCAAAACCAACTTGGAGGAATGCAAAACCAATTTGGAGAAATCCGAACCCAATTTGGCAAAGTTCAAAACCAGTTTGGGAAAGTTTTTGAAAAACTGGATCATTTGGAAGAGCTCTCCATTCAACATCATATGGAACTTGAATTAGTTGCACGTCAGGTAGAAAGCTTGCAAGAGGTAAAGGATATCTCAAAATCGAAATTTTATTTGGTAAAGGCGCCAGATTAATTAAAATAAAATTAAAAGGTGGGTAATAGCATAAAATTTGCTATTACCCACCTTTTAATATAGGACATATAGTATGCCCCAGGATTAACATTAACACTGCTGATTCCTCAAACTAATAATACAGGTCACAGATTAGCCTGCTTAGTTGTTGTCAATGATATGTGAAAAAGGTATATTTAATGAGTATTATAAAGGCTCCAGCAAATAATTGGCAGACCATAAGAGGAGATTGTGATGGAACGGCTCGATAAAGTATTGAACAATGCCAAAAATACCATTTCAGATGAGGAACTACAACGGATTTTCCATGAATCAGATTATGATCTCTTTCACACTGAAGTTGAAAAGCTGGTGGAGAGCGGAGTGCTTGTTCCGGTGAAGTCTTCCAAAACAAATGGACGCTTGCCACCCCTCTTTAATAAATATCGAATCATCAAACTGCAAGAAGATAATACTGGCTACCTTGAGGCGATTCGTCGCCTTAATCCAATGTTAAACATTTCTGGCTATTTGCAAAGACCGGAACTCTATAAAAAACACTTGACGATCGTTGAAGGGATCAGCAGGTATTCGTGGTTTTCCCAAGATCTATTAAACATGCCCATGTCACGCAAAGAACGGTCATTTTCGGTGTGGGGTAGGGAAAAGCTGGTGGATGAGCATCTGGCCTTAGTCAAGGAAGTGCTTAAGTTTAACCATTTAGATGAGAGATTTCTCAATTATTACGATACACCGGAACCGTTTTTTGAATATCATCATGATCGTGGTGAGCCGATCACTGTCCTTGTGATCGAGAATAAAGACACTTGGTTTACGCTTCGGAAACTGATGCAGGAAACAGGAAAAAATTGCCTCGACGGCACGATCGTCAATGTACTTCTGTATGGTGAAGGAAATAAGATCACGAAACGAGGGGCCTTGGAAGACTACAGCGCCAATATGTTGGTTGGACAAGTCGCTCAGGAAAGCCGGGTAGGACATGCGACTCGCTTTCTCTACTTCGGGGATCTCGATTGGGAAGGCATTCGTCTGTTCTTTCGCACCAGAGACGCCAACCCATCACTTGAGTTAAAACCCTTCTCCTCTTTGTACCAGCTCATGTTAGAACGGGCTGAAACGGTGGAATTGCCAAAATCACTCGATCGAAGAGGCGTCATAGGTCCACTCCCAGAATTCCTGGAGTTATTGGGATTGCCGGAGGAGGGGAGCCTCAGAGACCTGTTGACGGAGGGTAAGTATATACCCCAAGAGATTATCAATTATCAAGTGGCAGCTAAGATTTTAACGTAAGGCATATGAAAGAAAATAACGAGTCAAAGATGCTATGGATATTTTGCGTCAGACAAGGAGGTATGGTTACCTCATAGCGGGGCTATTAGGTGAACATGCCGACGCAGTATGACACAAAATAGACTGGCATACTGACTTGTTATTTTCTGGAATGTGCCGAGAAACGAGGGTTCAATGGAGTGGCTATGACAACACTTGAGTTTCTTGAAGGATTTGAACAGAGGATGCAGCTTGTTGCGGCGATTGACTCCATTATCAATCGTCTCAATCGAAAGATGGAATTCGAGAAATTGTTTGAGGCTGGTCAATTAGATAACATTATTCTGTCAGTCCTCGTGTTCATCATGGAACGGACGTTAACCGAGGATGAAGATTGTACGATGGATAGCATCGCTAACTTTGTTGCTCAGATTATCCCCGAATACTCTCTAAACCTGACCTCGGACGTCATTCGAAAGCTAACAGAGTATATCATCAAGGACATTCTGCAAAATGGGGGCGAGGCCAGATACTACCCAGTCATGAAGTACGGACAAGGGATGGAACAACTGCGGATCCGACTGATTGATGACAAGCTCATCGATGATCAGCGCGGCTATATTTTGAATTATCAGCTGACAGATCAGGGCTATGATTTACTCTTTCGAACGAAAGAAGTCGAGCAGGAAATCAGCTTTACAATAGAAGAGTTAAAACTGCGAGAATTGATTAAACGCAAAAATTACAAAAAGGCGATCGGCCAAAGTGCGAACCTTGTCCAGATGATACGGCAGAAGAAGAACGATATGCGGCAGTTTACCCAGAAGGTCCGTGAAAATATTTATGATGTGAACATCGAAGAATTTGAACGCTTGGTAGGAAGTACCTATACCTTACTGGAAGAAGAATATAGCATGATGAATGAGATTCGTGGGATGATCGTGCTTTCTGAAGAACGCCTAAAAGAAGAAGAAAACACTCGAGGAGCTTTGGACGAGCAGATGACAAAAGCACGTTCAGAGATCGCCGTCATCCGACGAAATATCAATCTCACCATCAGCGAACAGAAGGAACTGATTCTTGAACGCCTCAGCTTGTCCCGGATCTATAAGGAAACGATTGCGGATTCCTTCGCTCTTTCGAGGGCTCGGTACTATGACTTTGAACAGGTGATCTTGAAACCGTTAGAAGCGTGTGAAGAACAGGCTGTTTCAACGCTTTGGCAATTACTAAATCCCTTACTCAAACCCAACCCAGACCGCACTCTCAACTTACTAGCCTTATTTGAACGTCAAGCACGGCTTAAGCAGGAAGAAGCGGTCGACCAGAGTATTGTCGTGGAGGAGTTGGGTGAAGATAGAGAACTCCTGAGAATAAGACAAGTGAACGACTGTAACCTTGAGTTTATCCGGAGCCTGTTAGAATTTGCTGATCGCAAACGGGAGTCCTTTAGGTTTAGCGAGTTATTTCATGATCTTGAAAGAAACGACACTGTCTTTGGCAAATTAACAGCCGATGACTTGATGTTCAAGACCATGCTTAAGCTGTATGATCTTCAGGTCATCGATATCAATAAATGGAAAACACAGCAAGAAGATGTCGTGGCGAATGCCACAGGAGAACTTGATGTCAGCTATTGTTTATATCGCCTGGAGTATACGCAACCGGATTTATTTGGGATCAAAAAAATAGAGATCTGTAAACCAGATGAACAATTGTTTGTTCAAGAAATTGAAACCCATATTGGAGAAGAGATGTTTAGCAGGCGCATCGCTATCAGCGATTTTAGGATTGAGGTGAGCTTTGAGTGAGCGATATTAAGACGGCACTGAAGATCTATCGAAAATTGCTGGAAAAGGGGCAGCTGGATCGAGAAACCGAGGGAGATCTCTTCCTAGAGTTTCGTAATGTGGAGGTCAGAGCAATTTTGGCAGAATTTGAGGAAGAACTCGATTTCAAGACCATCGAAGTAGCAGGAAGTCTCTATCTGCTCCCCAACGGTGGAAATGGAGTTTTGGGCTTTACGACGAAGGACTTGCGAGAGGGGGTTGCCACGGACGCCAAACTAGTGGATGCCTACCTATTGAGTTATATCTCTATGTTCATTTTATACTTGTTTTATGGTGGACGGAATCGTAATCCCAAGCAACGAGAATTCTTAAGAGTCAGCAAATTAATCGAGGAACTAGACAGACGCTTTGCGATGGCTTTAGCAGATAGTGAACAGGCCAAGGTGTTGGAAGAGAAATATGCCCTGAATTTTACGAAGATTGCTGAACTGTGGGAAAGTAAACAGGATTTCGAGGAAAGAGGGCGTAAAACAAAAACAGGCACGATCTTGAATACGTGTCGACTCTTAGAGCGGGAAAACCTACTGAGACTCGTAGATGATGATCGAGAACTACGTCCCACCCGGAAACTAGATGACTTAATGCTGAACTATTACCTCGATGAAAGCCGGGTAGAGGAGATTAAAATGTTTTTCGAAGGAGCTGTCGTTGATGCCGAGAATTAACCGCATCCGAATTATTAACTTTTCCTATAATAATGATTCACGGCATATTCAGGATGAAACATTTGATTTTCACGGTGGAGAAAACGCCCTGCTTAGTTTAGCGAATGGCGGGGGAAAAAGTGTCCTCGTTCAGCTACTATTTCAACCCATTGTCCCGGAAATAAAAATCCAAGGACGTCGAATCAACGCTTTCTTTCGCAAGAAGCGCTTACCCGCCTACGTCCTGATCGAGTGGAAGTTAGACGGAGCAGGAGGTTACTTACTGACGGGCATTGGGATGGTATCGGCAGAGGCTTCCGGGGTTGAGGACGAGAAAAATAGAGTGAAGTATTTTACCTTCACCTCAAAATATACCAGTTCGAACTCCTTTGATCTTCCTCATATCGAGTTGGTCAAACAACATGGTAATATTCTAGAGATCAAGCCCTTTAAAGAAGCTCGGGAGATGATGGCCGATAAGGAGAAGAAAGATCCCTATCTGTTCGGTTGCTTTTACGATGACGATGGAGACCGTTACCGAAAACGTCTAGCAGAATTCGGGATCGCTCAAGATGAATGGAAAAATATTATCGCCAAAATCAACGATAGCGAAGGCGGTTTAGACGAGATTTTCCAGAAGTATAAAAAATCCAGCCAATTGTTAAACGAATGGATCATTAAGACTATCGAGAAGGTGATTTTCAAAGATCGTTCCGAAGCTCACCGACTCGAAGAAATGTTGGCCGGTTTAGTGCGGGAGGTCGTCGAGAACGAACAGTTTATCTTAGAAAAGCAAGTTCTTGACGAATTCCTTGGGGTCTACGGAGAGCAAGTAGAGGCGTTAGTTGAACTCCTCAATGGATTGGAAGAACAAAAACGCTTTGCGGGTAAACTTGCGGGCCTAAACAACTACCTATTGGCTGAAACCACGGTGCTTACGGAGACCCACGAGGAAAATAAGCTGGAAATACAAACCATACAAAGAGAACAGCAGCGGATCAACCTAGAGGATCGTTCTTATACATATTGGCTACGAAGTGACGAGCATACCTTGGCCGCCTCAAGACTTGCCGAGGCTGAAAAAAAGAGTCAAGAAAACGAAGATCAGCTCGAGGTAGCTAAACGATCCGGAAAAATAATGCAAGCCGCTGGACTAAGCGCCGACATCAGCCAAAAACGTGCCGAGCTTTCGGGCATTGACGAAAAGCTGTCCGCTTCCAGGTCGCAATATGATACGGACGAGCGGATGCGTAATCTGGAATATTCGCTCAAGAAATTAACTCAGGAAACGTTACAGACGCTTGAGTTCGCTTTGTCGCGCCTCAGTGAAGAAAGAGCGGAGCAGGGAAGCTTGTTGGCTCAAGTTAAAACGGATTCCACGAATCTGGACCGAGACTTAAGAAGCTTCGAGGGGGAGAGGGGCAGCCTTCAGCAACAAAAGGTACAGTACGAGCGATATGAACAGGACGTTAGAACTAAGCTCAAACTTAGCCTAAACCGGAATCTGCTGGGAGAATTGTCGGAGGGTGACGTTGAGAAGACAAGACTAGAGATCAAGAAGGCCCAGGATCACTTGCAGTTTGAGGGTCATAGACTAGCTGAGGAACAAACGAGACTTGAACAACAACACCTGACTGCGGAACAAGAAATCCAACAGTTACAGGAAGCAAAGTCGAACGGAAAAAATGTTCTGAATGGCCTGGAGAGTGAACTTGACCAATACGAGCAGCAGGAGCAAGAAATTCAAGGAATTCTCCAGAAATTCGGGTTTGACGTTGAACTTAGATTCGAGAGGGAACGTCTCCACACAACCTTCAACCAAAGGCTCAAAAACCTTGATCATAGCCTTGAAGAAGCAGTGCGGATCCGTGACGATGCTACGGAGTCTCTGAGTTCTCTCAAAAACGGGAGACTACATATCCCGGAGGAAATAGTCTCCCTACTAGCGAATCAGGATATTCCGTATGAAACCGGTGAAGCGTATCTGCGCAACCAGCCCCCAGACCTTCGGCAAACAATCCTTTCCCGAAATCCAGTCTTGCCCTACGCCCTGATTCTAGCTCGGGAGAATATCGAACTGTTGGCCCAGGCTATGAGCAACCTGACCATGCGGCGTGTTATTCCCATTATCGCCTATGAGGACTTAGGGATCAACCTGACTTCAATTACGGAAAGGTGGGTTCAGACAGGGGATGGTATTTCTTTAGTTTGCTTGTATGAGGGTCGAGTCTTTGATAATGCCAGCCTCATAGACCTGGAAGAAGAACTGAAACAAAGGCAAACAGAAGCCCTGGAACAGTATCAGCATTATTCGGAGGAGCGCAATGAAGCGGTCGCAAAGCAGGCGATCTGTTGGCGTTTTGTCTATACAGCCGATCATCGATATCTGCTAGGGAAACGTATAACTGCCAGTGAAAAACAGCTTCAAACGATGTTAAACAGGATGTCTCTCTTGGAAACTGAGAAAGTCAGTCTGCGCACGGCTCAGAAAGACCTTGAACAGGCAATCAAAGTAATGAAAGAGTCCCTGCAAAAAACTCAAGCAGCGGTCGAAATCTTTGAGGCTTTAATCGAACAAGAAACGGACTACCAAAAGTGTCGGAGAAGACTGGCGGAAGTCAGTGATGCAATCTCTGGCGCGGAGGAGCGAAAATCAGAACTAGCTACGAGCCTCGATAAACTGCAAATCGAGATCGGGAAATTATCGTCAGAAATAGAGCAGAACCAAAGAGAATCCCGAGAGATCCAGAAAAAGGTCACCACCTATCAAGATGTACCAGAAGCAGAGCTAGTCGAGGGGAATCTGGCGGATCTAGAGCAACGACTATTGGCCTTGAAGGCGACATATAGTGGAGAAATTGAGTTGCTGGAAATACGCAAAGGTGAGCTGCAGTCGGAATGTGCGAAAAAGGAAAAAGAGATTGCTCGATTAGAGTTGACGGAACAGGAGTATACCGGAGTAGTTTATGATGAAGGAATATTTGAGAGGATCAAGACGGAACTTATCGCGCTGGAAGCGTTGAGTAAGACGTGGCAGAATGAAAGGATAAAAACGGCCAGAATTGAGAGCGCCGCTAAAATGGCTTGTAGTATCGCGGTCGAAGAAGTGAAAAAATTAGGAGCAGAATCTCCTCTTAGTCCGGAAGATATTAAAGGGGATTTCCAGGATCGACGACATAAACTAGCAGCCCAGCATACCAAGTTAGAGCAAGAGATCGTGCTTATGTACCGAAAAATCAACGACTATAACAAGTTGATGGACCAAATCAGCGCCTATATTAAAGGAGTGAACATTGACCCGGAGAAGGGGTTCCGTCCAGAACCGGATGTTAAAGCTCAAACCGGAAGGCTAGGAGAAAGCTACCGTGCCGTCGAAACTAAGAATCGTGCCCAGGCTGACACTTTAAGAAACAACTATTCTCGTTATAAAGCGGACTATAGAGAACGAAATACGAACATCAGCAATATCTTTAAAGGGCTAGATCTGCTCTGGGATAAGGTCGATATGGATTACGACGGTTACTATTATCTGTATGAACGCATGAGCCTGCACAAAGACAAACTTAGAGAACTAATAAAACTCCATGAAAACCAGCTATCCAATCTAGAACGGAATAAAAAGGACATGATTCAGCAGAGTCTGCTTCATGGGATGAGGTTTTACGAAGAAATAGACTGGATATCCGATCATTCCAAGGTGCGCCTACAAGGAAGAAGCCGACCCGTACAAATGCTCAAGATTGAACTCTCCTTAGATTCCAGTGATGCAGCAGGTCTGCGGATGAAGGAATACATTGAGGAGTGTATTTCAAAAGTGCGAGAGGAAACCAGGCAGGAAAAAAGCGAAGAGGACGTCAAAAAATCCGTGGCCAAATTGATGTATAGTCGGGAATTATTGAATGTCTATTTGGGTAATTCAAATATTCCTGTGAAAGTCTTTAAGATTGATCTGAACATGCAAAACAGTAGCCTTAAGACCTGGGAAGATGCAGTGCGAGAGAACTCCGGCGGGGAGAAATTCGTCATCTACTTCTCCGTACTTTCAGCGTTAATGGCCTACACCAGATCACGTACACTCGAGGCAGCAGGTGCAGACGATGAAAAGGATTCCAGTGTTTTGGTGATGGATAATCCATTTGGCCCCATATCCTCGGAACACCTGCTCAATCCACTCTTTGAAATCGCCAAAAAACACCGCACACAGCTGATCTGTCTTTCCGATCTGAAACAAAACTCTATCATGAATTGTTTTAACTTAATCTACATGCTGAAGGTAAGATCCAGCGCTATTGGCAGCAACGAGTTTTTAAAATTCGAAGAACTCATTCGAGACGAAAATACGATTCAGAACGACGAGAAGCTGGAAAAGGCCATATTTAGGGTTTCGGAGCCGAAGCAGATTAACTTGTTCGAGTGAACTCGTTCAGCTAAAGCTGAACATCGGGGCTTCGGTGGGGGAGTCTACCCCCACCGAAGCGGAAATCGGAACACCCACTTGAAGAAGTGGGTGTCTCGGGACCGTCGGTGGGGGAAAGGGCTATTTTAAGGAGGAGCTTGATTCCTGCCCTACAACCGCAGACGTTTTCCTTTTGAACAATCCTTTGGCATCATCCAAGAAAGTATAGATCACAGGTACAACGATGAGGGTTAAAAAGGTCGAGGTAATTAAGCCTCCAATAATGGCATAAGCCATAGGTGCGCGTCCTTCAGAGCCTAACCCTGTGGAAAGCGCTGTGGGAATCATACCGAAGATCATCGCTAACGTCGTCATAATGATAGGCCTAAGTCGTGTAGAAGACGCCATTAGTAGCGCTTCATTTCGCTCCTCTCCCTCGGACAGCTTTTGCTTGGCATAGTCAACTAACAAAATCGCATTTTTGGTTACTAGTCCCATCAACATAATAATACCAATCATGGCCATCATGCTTAAATTGCTACCGCTAAGAAACAGGCCCAACAGGGCTCCAATGATACCGAAGGGCAAAGCCAGGACAATCGCAAAGGGATCAATAAAACTTTCAAACAGAGCGGCAAGGATCAAGTAAATGAACAGAATTCCCATCAAGAGGGCTTTCAGTAAGCCGGGGATAGCTACTGCCATCATTTCCTGTTCTCCTCCGCTAACTTGGCTTACTCCGGCGGGCATCTTCGTTTCATTTTTCAAGGCGGTGTTAAACTGAGTATTCAACTGAGTTGCCGAAACTCCGGAGGCATTTGCTGATACCACAATCTCTCGAGCTTTATCATATCTGTTAATGGTGGCAGAACCGGTACCGAACACTTGCTTTGTGACTTGAGCGAGAGGAACCATACTGTTATTTGAACCGGGAACATAAATCCCGTTCAAGCTGTCAAAGTCCTTCCTTTGATTATCTTGGAGTAATAGTTTAACGTCATAACGATCCACTTCTGTTTCATACTGGGTTACGAGAGAACCATTAAAGAGTGTTCCCAATGTATTGGCCACGACCACAGGACTCACCCCGAGATCAGCCGCCTTATCACGGTCAACGTCAATTCTTGCTTCTGCTTTTCCAGTTTTATAGCTTATACTTACGTCAACAGCCCCGGGAATTTTCCTTAAGACTTTCTCGGCTTGCAGCGAATAGTCTAAAAGCTGATTAGAGTCATTGCCAGTAAAATGAATCTCAGCGTCCTTACTTCCTTGCCCCACAGATGAACCAATCTTCATAGAAAGGCTGATCCCCGGAATCTTTATTAAACTCTCTCGCATTTTATTGGCTGTTTCACTTAAGAGTTCTTTTCTCGTATTCTTGTCTGGAAGCTGTACGCTAATGTTGATGTTGCTGGGTGTGATAGTCGAGTACAGGTATACTATTCCAGGATACTTATTAAGAATAAGTTCCATTTTTTTGGTTGTTTCTGCAGCGCTAAGCAGTGTTGTCCCTCCATCTGTCGTAGCTGCTATTGTGATCTTGCCGTTGTCTGAGGAATCTAAAAAACTAGTATTAATGAAGCTGAGAAGCAGCAGACTGCCTATGAACATTGCAGTGGCAATAGCTATGGTTTTGATCCTGTGCTTCAGTGTCACCCTGAGAAGTCTTGTATAGACTCTGGCCAGTTTAACAAACAAGTGATTGAACCATATTAAAAATCTACCCAGGGGACCGTGTTTTTTATCGTTATCATCATTTTCACTTTTTATATAATTAGACGCCATCAACGGCACTAAAGTAAAGGATACAAATAAAGAAATCAAGACGCTGATAGCAACCGTTAGACCAAATTCCTTGAAATAGGCCCCAATAATTCCATCAACCATGGTAATGGGGAGAAAGACAGCAACGATGGTAAACGTTGTAGCCGTCACGGCAAGTCCGATCTCACTCGTACCGTCTTTCGCTGCTTGAATCGGAGATTTCCCCATATTTAAGTGACGTACAATGTTCTCAACGACGACAATCGCATCATCAATGAGCAATCCAACCGATAAGGAGAGGCCCATTAACGACATGGTGTTCAGTGAAAAGTTCATCAGTTTCATAGCGGCAAAGGTAGTGATAATCGAGGTGGGCAGTGAAATTGCACTGATGGCCGTGCTTCCCCCACTCCGCAGGAAGAGGAAAACAACGAGAACAGCCAGGATACAGCCTTCCAGCAAGGTTTTCCTAACTTCAGTCACGGACGCCCGTATGACCTGCGAATTGTCGTTGACAATATCAATTTTCACATCTTTAGGCAGTGACTTTTGAATCGCAGCAAGTTTCACTTTAAGATCATCCGCTACTTGGGTGGTGTTTTCTCCGGATTGTTTGACAATATCAATACCAATCGATTCTGCACCCTTATAATAAGATAAGCTGTCCTTATCCTTAATAGTATCGACCACTTGGGCGATATCCTTGATTTTTAGTTCTGTCCCTTTACGATTGGTAACTAAAATATTCAAGAAATCATTGACTTCTTTGACTGTACCATTCGTTCTGATGGACACTTCTTTATCCCCGTTGGAGACTGTACCGCTAGACATATCTATGTTATCACTGCGAAGGCTCTGGGTGATTTCCGCAGTTGTCACATTAAGCGCTGCCATTTTCTCTTTATCGAGTTTAATATGTATTTCCCTGACTTGCGCACCATAGGTGGTAACCGACCCAACACCTTTCACCGTATTTAGTTTTTTGGTGATGTCATTTTCGACTACTTGTGATAAGTCCTTGTTGGAAAGAGCGCTAGTGACCACGAAGGATATAATGGGTGTTGCAGCAAAATCGAATTTTTGAATAATGGGTTCATTGATGTCCTGCGGTAAAGCGCCCCGAATACCACTTATTTTATCTTTGATATCTTGGGCAGCCACATCGACATGTGTTCCAGAACTAAACTCAATTACGGTCTGTGAAATCCCTTCCGAAATTGTGGAGGTAATGTGTTTCACTCCCGAGATTTGCCCGACAGATTCCTCGACTTTTTTTGTCACCTTCGCTTCAAGCTGTTCCGCGGAAGTGCCTGGTAAGGAAATGGCAACAGCGATATAAGGAATCTCGATCTCAGGGTATTCGTTGATGGGTAGTCCGATATAACTTAAAACTCCCACTGCCAGCATAGCAATAATTATTACAATGGCAAATACAGGCCGTTTCAGGCTGATATTTGTTAAAAACATAACTTTTGTCCTCCTATTCCGTCACGACTGAAACAGCATCGCCATCCTGGAGTGTATTAACATTGCTAATGATGACGCTGTCACCTATTTTTACACCGTCTTTGATCTCCACTAAATCTTTTGTAATTTTTCCGATACTGACAATGTGTTTACGGGCGACCCCTTTATCAATCACGAACACTGAATAATTTCCTTCATTTCCGCTCAAGGCTTCTGTTGTGATGGAAATTACTTCTGACGTTTGGTCACCTACAATATCTACGTTGGCATAAATACCCGGTTTCAGCGCTTGATCAGGATTAGCAACCTCAACTTTGCATTTGAACACTCTTGAAGTAGCATCGGCAGAGGCATCAATACTTTTAATAATTCCGTCATAGACTTTGACCTCAGTACTACCAATTTTTACTTTGGCACTCTGTCCTGCTTTTAAAGAACTTATATCGTTTTGGTCTACCTCTATTACCGCATAAATCGGTGATATCGCTTTAACTTTTCCTAAGGTAACACCCATGTTGGCATATTGACCCAAATCCACACTTTTCTCGTCCATAATGCCAGAAATGGGCGCAGTGATTGTCGTATACGCCAGCGAATCTGTCATATTCTTTAAATCAATCTGTGCTGTCGTAACATTGGCTTTGGATGTTTCGATACCGGTTCTTGATGTTTCGATACTGGCTTTAGATGACTCAACCGTGGCATTTGCCGAGACAAGATCACTTTTGGCATTTTTGACCATTGTTTCTGCACTTTCTAGTTCAACCTTGGAAATCGCGCCCGCGTCAAAAAGCGTTTTCGTTCTATCGTAGGTACGCACTGCATTGTCCACATTCATCTGCATTTTCTGAAAAGCAGTTTGAGACGAAACTAATTGACTCTCCGCAGATTTGGCCTGACTTTCTGAGGTATTCACCTGACTTTCAGAGGCTTTTAACCTGGCCTGCGAGGACGCAATATTGTTTCTAATGTCCTGATCATCCAATTTGATCAATGGATCTCCTTGGGATACTTGTTGACCATTCTCAAACATGACTTGAACCACCTTGCCGCCAACTTTGCCACTGACAAAGGCTTCTTGAGATGCCTCTAATGAAGCCTTATAGGAAAGGGTTGAATCCTTGATACCATTCTTGGCAACACTAACTTTGACAGAAATTTTATTGGGAGCAGCTAAAGCAATGGGAGTTCCCTTCTTGGACATGACGACGGCAACTCCAGCGGTCGTTAACACAAGTAGAACAACGATAAGCGCAACTGCTTTTTTCGGCATTTTTGTCAGTGGAAGCATTTTTTTAAACATTCTTAATCCCCCTCAAATTATTTGGTCTGTACCTGATGCATGGATCTATATCATGTTAAACATTTCACATTATAAACGTGAATGGTAAGCTTTATACACTAAGGCCTCCCTAGATTTTTTAAATGCTTTATGCTAAAATATATTATCAATAATAGTAAATGAATATTTACTATTATTGATAATAAGGTATTTGTGAGGAATTGTCAATCATAAAAAAAGCCCGGAAATTAGCAAGGGGGGTAATGTTCATGATAGAAGAGGAGATAGACGGGATCGCTAGAAAACTGTCGGATTTGCTACCTTTGTTTATTAGAAAGTTGATGAGACCATTTGAACTAAAGACGAGAGATGTGACAAGTCCACTGCAAATGTACGTAATGCTTATTTTAAGCGAGAAGGAAATGTCTACGTTGACCGAACTTGCCGACGAAATGAATATGTCGAAGCAACAGATGACACCGATCATTAATAAATTGCATGATAATGGGCTTATTCAGAGAGAACAAGATAACATTGATAGAAGATCTGTAAACCTAAGACTTACTTCGGTTGGTGTAGACTTTCTTGAAAATAGATGTCAAGAGGTAAACCTTCTTATGAAACGAAAAATTGAAGGTTTGGATAAAGATGATTTACAGACTCTAGTTCATGCGTTGGATGACCTCTTTAGAATCATTCATAAAATATCTTAAAAAATACTAGTGGGACTATAATTTTTTTAGAATTATAGTCCCACTAGTATTTCTTTATTTAATCAATTCCGAGACACCCACTTCTTCAAGTGGGTGTTCCGATTTCCGCTTCGGTGGGGGTAGACTCCCCCACCGAAGCCCCGATGTTCAGCTTAAGCTGAACGAGTTCACTGGACAAAGGTTATGACTCAATATTCAGAATCTGCAACTTGGTGTCCCATGAACCTAGCTTGTCACTTGAATACCTTAAAGGCTAAGACAAAGATAACCATCAAGACGATACCCAGCCCGAGACTAATAGAAATAAGCTTTTTCTCCACAGGAAGTAAGTCATACCATTCATCTTCAGCGAGTACTTCCTGGACATTGACGGATGACGGCTCTTTTGACACTCTAATAACCTCCCTCGTCACATTTTACCTAACCGCCAATGACCGGCGGCGTGATGCCGTGGTAGAAAAGCCAGGAGACAAGGAGACCCACCCAGATAATGAAACCGAAGAGGCAGATGACGTATACCCCGACAATACGTCCCATACCGGCAGCCCAGAGCTTGCGAACATTCGTAATCATCCCAATCGAAAAGAAACATAACGCAAAGAAGAAAGTTCTCAAAGCATTGGCCTGATCTGAGCCCACGGTCGCTGCCTTCACAATACCGGGATTCTTTAAACCCATCACGAGTAGGATCAAAAAAGTTAGGGCAAAACCGATAATGAACTTAGGGAAGCGCTCCCAGATTTCTCCTGTTGATACCTTATCGCACCGAGTCTTAGACCGATCGATCCCAAAAACGCACCAAACAACCGCCAGAATGAAGGCCCATACACCGATAAACACATCGATAAATACTTTGGTGGTCGTGGCTACCATCAAGATCCAGCCTTCTTCCCACCGGATGCCCAGATCGGTCAGAGCCTTGGCACGGATTAATGAATCGGCGATCGCGCCACTGGACACCGCACCACCGTCACTCTTCACTGCCAGGCCCATCCAAGAACCTGCTACCATGGGTTCGTGAAATAGCCAGGTCTGAGCCATAGCCGGTAAAATGAGCATTTCGACGGCCACAAAGACAATAATGACCGCCGACAAAATAACCGGCACGATAGGACGAGCTCGAATAGCCGCGGCTGTAGCAATGGCTGCCGAAACTCCGCAGATTGAGACGCCGGAGGCCAGAGGCGCAGCCCATTCAGGCGTAAATTTGAAGAATTTGCGCGCAATGAAATAGGTGACGGGCCAATAAATTAAATAGGCCTCGATCACAGCGCATAATCCGCGGATAATGACCGTGTTGGCAAGTCCCAGAGCGCCCACTGTCTTGATTCCAATGGCTGCACCCAGGATCACAATCCCTGTTTTGATGAACCATTCGGGCTTGGCTGCCTCCTCTAGGAATCTGGCAACGCCCTGAAAAAAGTTTCCTATGATGAGACCAGTAATCATGGCAATAACAAAGCCCATTTCTCCGAGACTCATTGACCAGGGAATTTTGAGACTGGCCTGTTTATCTGGGGTGGCAGCGATGTAGCCATTGTTGCCTAGAAACAGACAGAGAAACGTAATCCAGAAAATGATACTGAAACCGACAATGTACTTTTTAACCTTTGCGCCCATAGACACTGCGCCAATCGTCGTGATCACCAGTAAAAATAAATAGGTTAAAAATGCTGAATAAATGCCAGGTAGACTTTGAAAGGTTTTGGAAACGGGTACCAGGGCTTTGGACGTATCCACCCAGACATTGAATTTAACCACCCATCCCAACGGTTCTATCCCGAAAATAGGGCCCAAACTTAGTAAAAAAACAAATAACCCAAGCCAAACAGCCCACCAGTCTTCACTTTTGAGCATCGACCTTTTCTCAAAAAGCTCATTTCCTTGTGCAATCATATCCTTCTTCCTTTCTCCAGTAAATTTAGAAACGTATCGCATCGGCAGGGCTAAGTCATAGTCATAATTCCACCTCCTTACCATTTGACTATTCTTTGGGTTTGAGAAATATCACTAGAATTGCTTAGAACTATAACCATTGTCCTTTTTTGTCTGGGACAGACGTAGAAAAGACTAGGAGCGTTCTTCATCGAACCTTCCTAGTCTTTTGTTATACCTATACAGAAAGTAAAAGCTTCATCGTATCCATAGTAGGGTAACGTACAGAATCTATTCCAAGCCTTCAAATTGCATATTATAGTAATGCGCATAGATCCCGTTGTTTTCGATCAGCTGTTTGTGATTGCCTCGTTCCTGGATACCGACATCGGTCACCACGACGATTTCATCCGAATTTCTGATCGTACTCAATCTGTGGGCGATCACGATAGTGGTTCTGTTTTTCGAGAGCTTTTCCAGCGATTTTTGGATGAATTGTTCACTTTCATTATCGAGAGCGGAGGTGGCCTCGTCCAAGATTAAAATCGGAGGGTTCTTGAGAAATACCCGGGCAATGGATAGCCGTTGCTTTTGGCCGCCGGAGAGTCTAACTCCACGTTCTCCAACATAGGCATCATAACCCTCGTCAAGAGACATGATAAACTCATGAATATTGGCATTTTGAGCGGCCTCTATGATTTCGGCATCCGTAGCATCAGCTTTTCCGTACGCAATATTCTTCTTAATGGAGCCGTCAAACAGATAAACATCCTGCTGTACAATGCCGATCGTGTTTCGTAAAGACTCCAGCGTAATATCTCGGATATCTAAGCCATCGATCGTGATCGATCCTGCGCTAACGTCATAGAATCTCGGGAGGAGAGAACATATGGTTGTTTTTCCCCCGCCGGACGGTCCGACCAAGGCAACTGTTTTCCCCGCTTTAATTGTTAGGTTGACATTATCTAACACACTGTAATCATCGTTATAGCGGAACGATACCCCTTTATATTCAATCTCACCTAAAACGTTGGTAAGAGGTTTCGCCCCCGCTTTGTCCACAATATCCGGCATAGTTTCTAGAACTTCCATAAATCGTTTAAAGCCAGCGTACCCTTTTTGAAACTGTTCTGTAAAGTTGATCAGCACATCGATCGGATTGATAAAGATGTTAATATAAAGGACATAGATCGCGAGATCAGTGATTTTTAATGAGCCTTGAGCGATAAATACGCCTCCGGAGACAATGACCACGACATAGAGGAGGCCTTCGAAAAATGAGTTCCAGGCGTGAAAACTGCCCATGGTTTTATACGTTTGAATCTTGGATACTAAGAAATTCAAATTGCTAACACTGAATTTTTCACTTTCTACGTCTTCATTGGCAAAGGACTTGACCACTCTAATGCCCGAGAGACTATCTTGCACGCTGGAGTTAACGACGGCAATTTTCACTCTGTTATCGGTAAAGATGGGCGCCATTTTAATATTTTTATAAACGGTGAAGAACACCATAATGAGCGTAACTGACAACAAGATTAAGGTCATTTGGACATTGATCAGCATTAAGAAAATAAAGGAACCTGCAATTTTCAGGGCGGAGATAAAGAGGTTTTCTGGTCCGTGATGAGCAAGCTCGGATATATCAAACAAGTCGGCGACCAGTTTAGACATCATTTCGCCAGTGTTGTTTTTATCATAATACGAAAAGGATAAGCGTTGAAAATGATCGAATAGATCTTTCCTCATATCGGTTTCCATACGAGCACCCATAATGTGTCCCCACGAAATAATGAAATACTGGCAGAAATATTTGATGACGTACATGCCCAATAAGGCGATGCCGACAAAAACTAAAGCATGCAGAATCGTTGCCTTATCTTGGGTAAACAGATTCTTGGTAAGATAGCTAAGGATCTGAGGGAAGCTCAGATCAATAAGGGAAACGATCACAGCACAAAACATGTCTGTGTAAAAAAGGGATTGGTGGGGTTTATAATACTTACTAAATTTCTTGAGAATATTCATGGGTGTGATAGGGTCTCCTCTCAGGGTTTTATGGTCATTGTAACAACAATAATGATCCAAAACAAGGCTGGACGCATTTATTGCGCACCAGCCTTGCAGGTTCGTAAAGAATAATAGTTTTCACCGTTCCAGGAATCTGATGAATGGTATTAAGCCCTAACCTGCTTTAGAAGCTGGGCCATGTTTTTCCCGAGAATTTGGAAGGTTTGGATCCCTTCAGCATCCTTTTGGACATCGCCTGGATTAAGGGATAATGTCATATTCCAATAATTTGAACTGCATATGATCATTTCAGCGATGCCAAAGAAGAAGTTGATGGCGGAGTAGGTAAAGGTGGACCCGGCTCTTCGTGCGGAAACCACCGAAGCGCCTACTTTTCCCTTCAGTAAGGTACCCCCATTAGCCTTTGAGACATAACCGCAACGGTCGATCAGGGCCTTTACTTCCGTGCTCACATTACTAAAATAAGTGGGTGACCCGATAATGATTCCATCGGCCTCTTCCATTTTTTCAATGAACGTATTCATCTCATCATCCTTGCGAGCGCAGCGGTTATCTTTAGTTTCTCGACATTTGCCACACGCCAAGCAGCCAAAGACTTTACGCCCGCCCAATTGGACGAGTTCCGTTTCAATGCCTTCTGTTTCTAATTCCGCCAAAACAATTTTGAGGCTTTGTGAGGTATTACCATTCACCCGCGGACTGCCATTAAATGCTACAACTTTCATATCTGATCACTCCTAAATATTTTGTTGTTAAGTAATTGTCTAATATAATAATAAACGATATAATACTAATTAACAAGTACGTACTATTTTGTACTATAGTATCTAATTGTATACCGATAACTTATGCTACAGAAAGTATGTAACATAGTTATACTTTCTGATAAGTATTAAAAAGGTTATGGTACTGAACTAATGTATATGCCTAAGGAGTGAGATTGAATGATCAAGTTCAAAAATAGTGATTATCAATGTTCGATGGAATTGACATTGGCCCTGATCGGTGGAAAGTGGAAAGCACTGATACTTTGGCATTTGAGTGACAAAACCTTAAGATACAGTGAACTGAGGAAAACCCTGCCGAACGTCACGCCGAAAATGTTGACTCAACAGCTTCGAGAGCTCGAAGGGAGTGGCTTGGTCAAACGATTCATTTATACACAAATACCGCCCAAAGTCGAGTATTCTCTGACACAATCTGGTAAGAGCTTCCTACCTATTTTAGAAACAATGTGTAAATGGGGACAGAACTACGCCGATGAATATGCACAAATCGAGCAGGACATAGAAGAAAAACAGACTCCAGGCGAGTGATAAACAAACAGTCCTCACATCGCATTACGTGATGTGAGGACTATATACTACAACGACTATATACTTCAATTCCTATCGGACCCACAGATTCATGTTCTCAAATGAACCCGCGATATGGCAATTGTTAATCAAGCGGCCTTGATAGTTGTACCCAAGTTTATGAAAGACTCGGTTCATTCCGTAGGACTGGGCGCGTGCCAGAGTAAAGAGATTGAAGGCACCGAGCTTTTGAACTTCCTGCTCTAGAATTGTCAGTAAATGCTCGGATAGTGATTTTCCCCGGTATTCTTCTAACGTTGCACAATCTGTCATTTCGCAACGGTTCAGAATTGGATCAAGGTGAGCAGCCGCAACTCCAATTAGCTTATCTTGTGAAAATGCTCCGGCAAAAATATTGCCTTTCTGTATTAAGGAACGAAAATATTGGGGGTTTGCAATAGGGGAGGGATAACTGGTAAAAACCTCAGCTAGTAATTCAGATATTTGCGGGGCGAAAGATTCATCTAAGAGTTTTAACTCAATCCCGAGAGGTAAGGCTTTTGATCGATTGATAGGTTCCGTCCGAACGGTATGGATAATATCATTATGGGATTGCAACTGATCGGAATGACCTCTAGCCCCACGAACATAATAGGCCAGGCTAACCACAAATTCTTCGTAGTTACCACGGAAGACACTACCTTCGATCTGAAAGCCGCATCCTAAAAATTCGGGAACATCGGCCGGCAATGCCCAAAGCCATATTTTATCCAGTTTCTTCGTTTCTGCTATATGAATGAGATGTCGACCGTACAAAGAAGGTGTCGTTCCTTGTGGGTAGCCGTTGACAACCAACCGTTTATTCCTATCATCCACCGTAATGGATTTAGAGAAATTAACAGGGCTCTTCGTGTTAAGCATTTGCACTACCTCCTTAACCTCCGGAAACTTTTTTACTTCTTCGCTCGTGCCGCATGTTTTCTTGGGGCGTCAGGCTAATAACCTCACCTTTTAGTAATTTAGCAAGACCAACCTGGCGGGTTTTCGAGTTGGGACAGACCTTGGAGCATGTCTTACAGCTGCTAGTTGTATCCTCTGGTTCCTGATAGACGCTGATGACTCCTTCATAATTGCGCAGGATGACTTTGTCGTTTGTTTGAGAAATCAGATAGTTCGGTTGCAGCGGGATTTTGCCTCCGCCGCCTGGGGCATCGACTACAAAGGTAGGAACAGCGAACCCAGAGGTGTGGCCACGGAGCATTTCAATAATTTCTAAACCTGTACCGACAGATGTTCGGAAATGCTCAATGCCGCTGGATAAGTCGCATTGGTACAAGTAGTAGGGCCTTACCCGGCATTTTACGAGTTCATGAACTAGTTTTTTCATCGTGACCGGACAATCATTGATTCCTTTCAGCAAAACCGATTGGTTCCCAAGCGGAATGCCAGCATTGGCCAGTTTGGTCAATGCATTACGGGCGTCAACGGTAAGCTCTTGAGGATGATTGAAGTGGGTGTTGATCCAGATGGGGTGGTATCTTTGCAGAACCTCGATGAGGTGATCTGTAATACGCATAGGAAGAACGACTGGAGTTCTCGTCCCAATTCGGATAATCTCGACGTGGGGAATCGAACGTAGATTGGATAAGATATAATCTAACCGATCATCAGAAAGGCTAAAGGGATCCCCTCCAGATATCAGCACATCCCGTATCTGTGGGTTGGCGCGAATATAGTCAAGGGCGCGTTTGAATCGACTAAGAGGCAAAGCTTGGTCGGTTTGTCCGGCCATTCTTCTTCTGGTGCAATGTCTGCAGTACATCGCGCATTGATCCGTAACCAAGAGCAGAACGCGGTCAGGATAGCGGTGTGTCAGTCCAGGTACTGGTGAATCAGCTTCTTCATGCAGCGGGTCGTCTAAATCACAGGAGGATTTACTTAATTCATGGATTGACGGAATGGCTTGTCTTCTAATAGGGCATTCAGGATCCTGGGGATCCATCAGGGAAAAATAGTAAGGCGTAATCGCCATCCGGAAATTTTCCAGGCAGCGCCCAATTTGTTCAGCTTCCTCGGTGGGAAGGGACAATGACTCGAGTAATCCTTCGTGGGTTGTAATTCGATTGGACATTTGCCAATGCCAATCATTCCACTGCTCGTCACTTATATCAGGCCATAATTTTTGTCGTAGTTGGTTCAATGGGTCTTCCTCCTCGTCTAATACACAAACGTTGTAAAGTAATAGCGCAGCTCCTAGTCACGATAAGAATAGACATAGAGCCATGAAAACTTACGCTTTAGAGAGACAACTTCTAACATAATGATAAGTTGTCAGCTGGCGAATGTCAACCCCCACATTCGTTTGAACTGACGAGCAAACAAAGAAACACGGGTGTGGGAAGAACGTTTCTTCCCACACCCGTGTCCTAATTTCAGACGTATTTTCGCTTATGCTGAAGCCGACAATAATTAGCCAAGTAGCATAGCATAACCTAACCTAACCTAACCTAAATTAGCTTAGCTTAGCTTAGCTAATTAAGCCCAATTCTCTTTTTGTGCGTTCTGCCATCAGTTTAAGCATTCTTTCTCGATCGGTTGTATAGAGCGGTCCGTAAAACACAATTCCGTACTTGGTTAACATATTCGAGACGATTGCCTTTTTAGTTCGACCTACTTCTGGGACATAATGCGACTTTCGCTTGGTCTTGTGGAATTTCGCATGATGGTCAGTGTCAATAAACACGGCAATATTGGCAGTTCTGTCGTCATCATTAATCTCGTTTAGATGGTGCACAATCTCAGTTACTTTTAATTTTCGTTCTAGGTGGCGCTCAATGATTAATCTAGTGACACAAGGGATTCCCATTGCTTCATCGAACATTTCGGTATCTTTGTCGCTCATAGTAGACTTCCTCTCAAACTGTTTACCCAAACAAAAACAAGCAACAACCATTGGGATTCCGTTTTACTTCCCGCCAGTCAAGTTGCTCTTATTAATAAGGTAAATTATTAGCTATTTGCTTAATAATATTATATCATATAACCTTTCATATGGGTATTAGATGTTAATATATTTGGGAATAATTATATTGAACCTTAATTATCCTCAATTATGTTGAAAAACTATGTGTGACAAGCAACAAATACTAAAAATAGGCGACAATAAGATTCGGTGCATAGAAAAAGACCACAATTCAAAAGCTATAGATCAAACAAGGAACTGTTTTAAGTATACGCGGAGGTGTTAAGCTGTGCGAGAATGGAAAGAATTAACAAAGGATGAGCAAGCGATCATAACAACAATGCAGACGCAGAATATTACCCCTGATGAACTACTCGACCGGATGCGTAAGTCAGGGAAAATGAATGAACAAGCCCTTGAAGGTTTGAAAAAGGCGCTAGATGATGTCAAACCGTTTCTCGTACACTAGGAAATAATTGATGTAGTGCAAAGGCAACTTAAGGTTGCGATAACTGCTCCTTTTCTCGTCAATGAGGAAAGGAGCTTTTTTGTTATGGCTTAGAGAAGCTTTGCCTGCTTCGAGGCAGGCCACTCGCGACACTTAGTGAGGGATTGGAATGAATATGGTATAATCAATTTTAACGAGAAATGGGGGCGTATGATGCAAATCGGTATTAGAAAAATGGAAATCATGACAACGTCGTCCGAACTCACCGTGAGTGATATTATAGGCACTTGGAAGGCCCGCTGGGGAATCAACAGAATGAATTATAAGGTGGAACCCGGTCTTTATAGTCTGGGGAAACCAGATAGCAATTCACCTGTTTTGGTGTCAGCTAATTATAAAATGAGCTTTGATAGGTTAAGAAAAGAATTGGGTGGAATTGATGCCTGGATTCTAGTCCTTGATACCAAGGGGATCAACGTATGGTGTGCCGCTGGGAAGGGCACCTTCGGGACCAGTGAGCTCGTGAACCGTCTTGCCATCGTACAACTGGAGAAGGTTGTGTCTCACAGAACCCTCATAGTACCCCAATTGGGCGCGCCGGGAGTAAGTGCTCACGAGGTTTTAAAGTATGCTGGCTTTAAAGTGCTTTATGGGCCCGTGAGAGCTGAGGATGTAAAAGAGTTTCTCAATGCAGGAATGAAAGCCACCGCTGAAATGCGAACGGTTAAGTTCAGTGCCTATGATCGACTCGTCTTGACACCTGTGGATCTGGTCGGAACGTTCAAACTTTCGCTGATGATTTTTGGCATACTCTTTTTGTTAAATCTTCTAGGAATTGGACCGTTTGGGTTCGTTGATTTTTACGCCTATATGGGCGCCGTCATCGTAGGATGTGTCATAACTCCCGTCTTACTGCCCTGGATTCCAGGCAGGGCCTTCGCCTGGAAGGGCTGGCTCATGGGATTTCTTTGGGCTTTGTTCGTGAATGTACTGAATGGATGGAACGGAGGAACGACTATTCCTCTCTATAGTATAGTAAGAGCTCTAGGTTATTTGCTCATGCTTCCGTCGGTATCGGCTTTCTATGCGATGAACTTTACAGGGGCTTCAACGTTCACGTCTTTTTCAGGCGTCTTGAAAGAGATGAGAGTAGCTGTTCCTGCGATTGTCATTTCCATAGTCTTAGGAATTGTTCTTATTTTGGTTAACAGCTTTATCAAGCTATAAGGAGTTGTTAGTGTGAGGAATAAATATTTGAAAAATGTTTCTACCCTGAAGCTGCAGACGGATCAATGTACAGGCTGTGGAAGGTGTATTGAGGTATGCCCTCATAATGTCTTCCTAATAAAGGACCGGAAATCGGTCATTATCGATAAAGACCGTTGTATGGAATGCGGTGCCTGCGTCAAAAACTGTCCGTTCAATGCACTAGAAGTCAAGCAAGGTGTGGGGTGTGCGTACGCTATCATTATGGGCTGGCTAACCGGAACTGAACCAAACTGCGGTTGTTCGGATGGCAGCGGAGGCAACTGCTGCTAGGTGAATTTGGTTTTCTAGTACTTATCAGAAAGTATAACTTAAGTTACATACTTTCAGTAGCATAAGCGCAACTAAGGCGGCCGCTGTCGCCTGTGGCTGACAGAATGACTAATACGTGCGAAGACAGTGTCTTCGGGCGCCAGCCAAGTTTTCTTTATATAATATCAAGGGAGCCGAGTGAACCGGTTGGGGCTTGATAAATTCGATGAGGTTAGGAGCTAGCACCCATGTGGATTATCTTTGCGATTTTTTCTGCCATCCTCTTTCTCAATGGTTGGCTAAGATACAAGGCACATAAGCGGCTTCAACAGAGTGAGGAAAAATGCGGGCTTTTAATGAACGAGCTATCAGAACGTAAGAGCAGCGAAAAACAGATGTTTGATGAAAAAGAACGTTTAAAAACGACCTTAGAATCCATGGGGGATGGCGTTATTTCAACCGATCAACAGGGCAATGTTGAGTTGTTGAATAAGGTTGCAGAGCAGTTGACTGGTTGGACTCAAGAGGAAGCTGCAGGCAAAAAATTCGACGAAGTTTTCAATATCATCAACGAATTCACCCGAGAAAAAGATGAAAACCTTGTACAGGCTATCTTAGATAGTGGGAAACCTCTCGTTGCCAATTATAGGATTCTAATCGCCAAGGATGAGATTGAAAGACCCATC
Organism: Desulfosporosinus sp.; assembly: GCA_036569365.1. Taxonomy (GTDB): domain Bacteria; phylum Bacillota; class Desulfitobacteriia; order Desulfitobacteriales; family Desulfitobacteriaceae; genus Desulfosporosinus. The sequence continues at coordinate 27,181 of DATCQU010000001.1, forward strand.
GAAGAAAATGCCGCTCCGATTAAAGATATTGAAGGTAATATCCAGGGCGCGGTGCTGGTATTTAGAGATTATACAGAGACTAAAGAACGCATCAATAGCATTGAGTACTTAAGCTATCGTGATCAGCTCACCGGATTATATAATCGTCGATTTTATGAAGAGGAACTTAAACGATTAAACACCGTACGAAATCTACCCATTTCCATCATTGTGGGGGATGTCAATGGGTTAAAGCTGGTGAATGATGCCTTCGGGCATGAGAAAGGGGATGAATTCTTACTGAAGGCTGCTTCAGCCATTCGAAACGCGTGCAGAACAGAGGATATAGTTGCTCGCTGTGGCGGCGATGAATTTGTCATTCTTCTGCCAAAAACTAAATCAGATGAAGCCGAGAAAATTGTCAAGAGAATTAAAGAATTTTATTTAAACGAACATGTCAACGCCGTGCGTGTGAGTATCGCCTTCGGTTGGGAGACAAAGAGACAAGCAGATGAAGATATATTGAAAGTCTTGAAAATGGCTGAGAATTATATGTATAAACATAAAATAGTTGAGAATGAAGGGCAGAGAGATAAGACAATAACCGCAATAATTGACACTTTGCATAAAACGTACCCAAGGGAAGAAAAACACGCTCGAAGAGTAAGTGAAATTTCCCAGCAGATAGGTCAAGCCTTGGGCCTTTCAGAAATTGAAGTAAATCAACTAAAAGCGGTTGGTCAATTTCATGATATCGGGAAAATCGCCATCCCAGAAAGTATCCTTAATAAACCGGGAAGACTGACGGAGCAAGAACGTCTGGAAATTGAACGGCATCCCGATATCGGATTCAGAATCCTAAATCCATCGCATGACCTGTCACCACTGGCAGAATACATATTGGCGCATCATGAACGTTGGGATGGTACGGGATATCCAAAAGGGATAAAGGGCGAGGCTATTCCTAGGATGGCGAGAATTATTACACTGGCTGACAGCTATGATGCCATGACCAGTGACCGACCCTACAGAAAGGCTTTGAGTGAAGAACAAGCCTTAATAGAAATTCGAAAAAACTCTGGGACACAGTTTGATCCTCAGATAACACAAATATTTATTGAAAAAGGTTTGAGCAAGCTAATAACAACCTAGAGCAAGGTGTTTTGCGGGGTATCTAGCATAATAACTAGATACCCCTTTGGTGAGTCATCAGGTAACAATTGACCCCGTCTTGAATACCAATATGCTAGCAAACTTCTGTAAAGGAGAAATCAAACATGCATATTCACGTGGTACAGAGCGGTGATACGTTGTGGAAACTTGCTAACCGCTATAGCGTGTCGATTCAGCAGATTGTTACAGCTAACGGCTTATCCGTCACAGATACATTAGTGATCGGCCAGGCCCTTGTCATCCCTACTTCAGACCATGATCACATCGTAGTACCCGGCGAGAGTCTTTGGCAAATTGCCAAACGCTATGGTACAACACCGGAGGCGATCGCTCAGGCAAACCAGCTCGAGAATATGAACCGCATTCAAATAGGGCAACGACTTCGTATACCGTCTGCGTCGTTACCGTCCAAAGAAGTCAATGCGTACTTAACGAATCTAGGAAGCGTTGGTCAGAGCATGATCGACCAAGTCGGGTACGATTTAACGTATGTTAGCCCTTTCAGCTATGAGGCAAGAAGCGATGGCAGTCTCAAAGGACTCAACGATGTCGCCGTTTTATCAATCGCTCGCTCAAAAAAAGTATCGCCGTTGATGAGCATTACAAACATCGATGCCAAAGGCTTTAATTCCGAACTTGCCCATGTGATTCTGAACAACCCCTCTGTACAGGAAACGTTCATCAATAACATTTTGAATCTCTTAACTGCAAGAGGGTACAGAGGGCTGAATGTCGACTTTGAATATGTCCCGTCGGACGATCGAGAACGCTATAATCAGTTTCTCCAACTGCTCGTCAATCGCTTGCACCCTTATGAAATTTCAGTGTCAAGTGCCTTAGCTCCCAAACTATCGACGGATCAGAAGGGTCTCTTATATGAAGCACATGACTACTTGCGACACGGTCAAATTCTAGACTTTGTAGTACTCATGACCTATGAATGGGGTTGGGCGGGTGGCGCCCCCATGGCCATTGCTCCACTTAACATGGTGCAGCGCGTTCTGGATTATGCAGTCACCGTCATTCCACACCATAAGATCATGATTGGTATCGTCTTGTATGCCCGTGATTGGACGCTGCCTTATGTAGTGGGTGGCCCAAACGCTCGTACCTTCAGTCCACAATACGCCCTTCAGTTAGCTGCCCGTTACAACACCGCCATTCAGTACGATCCATTATCTCAATCGCCCTTCTTTAGGTATACAGACGACCAGGGACGCAACCATGAAGTTTGGTTCGAAGATGCGCGTAGCATTCAAGCAAAGTTTAACCTTGTCAAGGACTATAACATTAGGGGTATTAGCTATTGGGTCCTTCCCACCTCGTTTCCACAAGTTTGGCCTGTGCAAGAGGACAGCTTTAACGTAATAAAGTTATAAGGCTGTGTTCGCTCAGGACCATGCTGTACTGTAATTATTCAGCCTGGTCTTGGGTATTTTATGGTATGATTAAGCTGTCTAGGTTTTGCATACTGACAGATCAAACGAGCAGAAGAAACGGAGAAAATTAATGAAAATATTAGTAATTGGCTTGGGGGCCTTGGGAACCGTCTATTCTTGCTTATTAAGTTTAGCAGGTCACGAGGTGACGGGACTCAGTAGACCAGCAAGTATCGTTAAGATAAAGCAAGATGGGGTAAAAGTTACTGGAATTTGGGGAGAACACTCGACGAAGCTCTGGAACGTGGCTTCCGATGTCTCTGAACTTTTGCACGAAACTTTCGATATGATCATTGTCACCGTAAAATCATTTCTAACGGAAGAAATTGCTCGGCAACTTGCACCCTTGGTAGGAGAGAACACGTTCGTCTTTCTCCTACAAAACGGCTATGGGAATTTCGAGGCTACTGCCCAATCAATCGCAGAGCATAAGATTGTTGTGGGTCGAGTCATTTTCGGGGCAGAGACCTTAGCCACTGGGGAATCGAGGGTGACAGTGATTGCCGATGATGTCATGATTGGATCCCCTAAGAATCTCATCCCTCCGGAATTACTAGAAGAGTTTGCCGATGTTTTTCGCCAAGCCCTCGTTCCGACGAAAGCATCTTTAGAAATAATGAACTATATTTGGGGAAAGATTATCTATAATTCCGCGTTAAATTCATTAGGAGCTATCTTTGAGGTGAATTATGGGACACTTGCCCAAGAGCCCGTGACACGAGACCTCATGAACAAGATGATTGGAGAAATCTTCGATTTGCTGAGAGTGAGCAATGTGCCAACCTTTTTCCCTAACGCTCAAAGCTACTTAGCGAATTTCTATGAGCACTTAGTCCCACCCACGGCTGCCCACCATTCTTCTATGCTTCAGGATATTCGGAGCGGTCGGCGCACTGAAATTGATGCCTTAAACGGAGCCGTCGTTCAGTTGGCCCATCAAGCGGGTTCGCCTGTTCCCGTCAATGAAGTTATCGCGGCCATGGTGAAAGCAAAAGAGAATTTAACCAGAAAAACAGGCAAATAATTAGTAGGTATGTATGTTAAATTGAGGCGCTGAAGGGGGTCTTAGATGAGTAACGGGCGGGAAAAAGAGGGGAATAGTTTCCGACATAAGCTGGAACTGCTACATCGTTGGAATGCGTTGCTCGTTGGGTTGTTGGCCTTGTCTGGCCTGATGTTGTTCAGCGGTTATTGGCGTGAGGTGCTCGGAGGTGAAGCTCGAGCCTGGATCAAGTGGCTACATATTATCCTCGGAGGGGTCTCTATCGTTCCCGTGCTCTCCTACTCGCGGCTTGTTTCTAGACACTGGAAGCAGCTTGAGGGCAAGTTCTGGCAGCGCTTTAATGTTATCTTGGTGCCTTCGCTGGTCATGAGTTGGCTTTTCTCAGGGGTTCTGTTGTGGCAGTTTCACCTTGTGGGACCAGCAGTCTCCAATGCCGCCTTGTTGGTTCATGATCTATTGTCCTGGATTGGCCTTCCGATCATCATTTATCATTCCATCTCGAGGCTTGGTCAGCGAAAGGAACCTCAGTGGCAGTCAAGCAGTACGCAGCCGTTTTATACCCGCAAGGCCTTTATTCGTTCGCTCATTGGTGCTGGGTTGACCATCTCTTTGGGCCCTTCACTAATCAAGTGGTTAGGTAATATCGGGTCAGGGCAAGAACTTCAGCCACTAAACAATGAGAACGCCAACAAGCTTTTGCCAGCGCCTCGGCCGTCAGCAGAATCTGATCCACCAAGCGGTGGTGGAGCCAGTGGCTCATTTCGCAGCTATTCAGTAACAACGATTCCGTCCTTTACTAACGACAACTGGTCCTTTACCATTGATGGCCTCGTCGAAGCACCTGTAACCTGGACTTGGGAGGAGTTCGTCGCTTTAAAGCGCTCCGTACAGGTCAGTAACTTTCACTGTGTTACAGGCTGGTCAGTCTACAAAAATACGTGGGAAGGCATTCCACTGAAGGAACTACTGAAGAAAACTCGAGTTAAGGCACAGGCGAGAGTGGTCAAGCTATACTCTGGCGATGGGGTATACACGGATTCACTCACCCTAGAGCAAGCAGATTTGAACGACGTTATGGTGGCATTAATGCATGATGGGAAACCCATTTCCAACGATCTAGGGGGGCCAGTACGATTAATTATGCCGCAGATGTACGCCTATAAATCGCTGAAATGGCTGAACCGGATCGAGTTAATTGACGAAAATTATATCGGCTATTGGGGACAACGGGGTTATGAAAACGATGCCTGGGTGAAGGGGTAAAGGCTTAAGGTTATCGTGTAGTTGGGATGAAGTCCTGTACTGTGGCTCTGTGTATTATTTCGCTACTGTGCTACAATAAGATGTTAGGCTGAGCAAGAGTACTCCTCTGTTCAAGGGGGAATGCCCAATGAGTCAATCTCTAGAAGCGAATGGGGAAGATGTGCATTATGACTGAAAAAGAGATAAGAGAAAAAATTGACACACTTCTTGATCAAGCGAATGCACTTAAATATATAGATTCTCAGCAAACCATAAAAATTTCAAATGATGCACGTAACTTATGTGAAAAGATCGGATATACACTTGGCGAAAAAGTAGCCAAATCGTATATGGTGTATGGGTACAATACTATTGGCGACTATGAAAAAGCCTTAGATTATAGTTACGATTCTCTTCAATATTTTATTCAGGAAGGATTTAGTGACCTTCAATGGTATGCATATAATTTATTAGGTATTATATTTTGTGATCTAGGTGATATTGAAAAAAGTATGGATTTTTATCACAAGGCTCATTTAATCGCTCTGGAAATGGAGTTGGGTAAAAAATATGATAATAATGCAACTTCAAAAAGGTCACTAACACTCACTTTCAATAATATTGCAGAAAATTATAAATTAATTAATGATTATGAAGAAGCACTAATTTATAGTGAAAGAGCTTATAACATTGATACTCAATTTGAATATAGCTTATCCAAAGGACTATCAATCCTCACCTTAGGCGAAATTTATTACCTATCAGATGACTATGAAAAGGCCAATAATCTCGCCTATAAAGCTTTACGGTATTTGAAGGAATATAATTATGCTTTAATGGAGGCGGATGCATACAAACTAATAGCTCTGACTTCCTGGAAAAAAGGGAATTACGCAAAAGCTGATGAGTATTTTCAGATTGCTATCAATTTAAATGAGAAAGATTCAATACCTAATTACAAAATTGATGCCTTAATCAGTTATTATGAATATTTGAGTTATCGAGAAAAATCATCTGAGGCGTTAGATATATTAATAAACGCTTGTAATTTAGCAATAAAATATAACAACACAGAAAAAATATCCAAGATATCTTTGTTACTGTCAACATTTTACGGAAATTCAGGAGACTATGAGTCCTCTTTTAAATATACAACATTGCACAACCAATATGAAACTAAATATATAGAATCTTACAATAAAAACATCGTCCGAAGTTTAAATATCAGGAAAAAGATGCAAGAGATTGAAAAGGTAAATGATAAAATCATAGAGAAAAATAAAGATCTCAAGATAAAATCCCACGCTTTACAAATGCTTGTCGAAAAGATATCGATTATCAGTGAACTGGGACAAAAGATTACGTCAACTCTAAATAAGGACGCTATTATAGACATACTATATTCAACCATCAAGAATTTTATGGAGTTATCATACTTTTGTATCGGTATTTATGATGAGAATAACTTCGAAATAATTTATTTGGATGTTATTCTCAATGGCGTAAAGAAAACGATCCCTAGTTTATCCATTAAGAATAAACCAAGTTTTACCAGGACTTGTATCAGAAATAGTCAGTTCATTATCATTAATGATACTAGCAAAGAGTTTCCCAAATACATCGATGAAAAAACATATCAAGCCCAATTAAACTTAAATAACAACTCTGCCTTAAACTCACTGATGTTTTGTCCTCTGATCGTCAACACTAGGACCATAGGCGTAATGACAATACAAAGTGAAGGAAAAGATACGTTTACACCTTATCATATTGAAATGCTTAAAGCCCTGTCCTCGTATGCCGCTATCGCCATTAACAATGCCATCAAATCAACGGAACTAGAAATGGAAGTGACCAAGACTAAAGCAATTCATATTAAATTAGAGAAATTGAATAAAAAGCTATTATTCATGTCTGAAAATGATAGTTTAACGGGCATCCCTAACCGGAGAAAGTTCGATAACTTCATCAATGCTGTCTGGAATACAAGTTTTGAAGCGCAGACTAGTCTAGCCTTACTGCTCATTGATATTGATTATTTTAAAGAATATAACGATAACCTTGGTCACTTAGAAGGCGATCTATGTTTAGCTCGCGTTGCGAAAACGTTGGCAACCTTGAATAGGGGAGATTATTTTGTTGCAAGGTATGGCGGCGATGAATTTATCCTTGTCCTACAACAATGTTCAATGGAACAGGCAGTCGCCTTTGGAGAAACAATTAGAAGTAAAATGGCAACGTTGAATATTCCACATAATTTTTCAAAAATATCAGATCGAGTGACAGTGTCCATTGGCGTCGCTTCGGTCATTCCAAACAAACATATTGCATTAAATGAATTGTTGAAAAAAGCTGACGATGCCCTTTATATTGCTAAAAAATATGGAAGAAATCGAGTGTCAACGGATGTACTCGATGATGAGTATCCCGAACCTCAGAGGCGAAACACGGATCTGAAAACTAAATAAGAACAACATAAGCTTAAAGGAGAATGAATAGACGATGATGAATGAATCCCAGCTTGATTGGATCAAAAAGATATTCAGTCAGCTTACCAGTGTTGACGGATTTTACAAGAAGAAATTTAAGGGAATCGATCTATCTGCCGTGCAGAGTCAAGAGGATTTTGAAAAGTTGCCATTTACGAATAAAAGTGATCTGAGAGATGCCTATCCTTTGGGACTGCAAGCAGTTCCCGACAGTGACATCGTACGTATTCATTCCTCGTCTGGTACGACGGGCACACCGGTTATCATTCCGTACACGAAACAGGATGTTGCAGATTGGGCTGAAATGTTTAAACGTTGTTATGAAACCGCTGGATTAACCAATTTGGATCGCGTTCATATCACGCCGGGGTATGGTCTGTGGACAGCGGGAATAGGCTTTCAAGCTGGGGCAGAGTTGATAGGTGCTATGGCCATCCCGATGGGACCAGGGAATACTGATAAACAAATTCAAATGATGAGAGATCTGAAGAGCACGGTTTTATGTGCCACGTCGTCTTATGCACTTCTCTTAGCAGAAGAGATTACCAAGCGCAAAGTGAAAACTAAGATTCACCTTACAAAGGGGATTATCGGTTCAGAACGCTGGGGTGAGAAAATGCGACGCCGTATAGCGAATGAGCTAGGCGTTCAACTCTATGATATCTACGGTTTGACCGAGATCTATGGGCCTGGTATTGCTATGAGCTGTGATGAAGAATGCGGCATGCATTACTGGGATGATTATCTATATTTTGAAATTATCGATCCAACGACCGGTGACTTGGTGCCTTATGGAGAAGTGGGTGAGCTAGTAATAACGACTCTCAGAAAAGAAGGAGCGCCACTTATACGCTATCGCACACATGATCTCACACGATTTATGCCCGGCGAATGTGCTTGTGGTCGAAGCTACCCAAGGATTGATACCCTGATTGGACGCACCGACGACATGATCAAGGTCAAAGGTACGAATATCTTCCCTGCCCAGATTGATGAAATGCTGCGGGAAGTCGAAGGGGCAAGCAGTGAATATCAGGTAATCATTGACCATTTGAATGGCAAAGACATTATGACGTTGTTTTTTGAAATCGAACCCGAAGCTGATAAAACAACGGTTGAGCACAGCGTAAAACAACACTGCAAAGCAAAAATCGGGATTACAGTGGTACCAAAGGCTGTTTCGATCGGCGAACTTCCACGAAGTGAGAAAAAGTCCACGCGTATTTTTGATAATCGGTATTAAACAATAATCAAGGATGAAATCAAAAGAGCCCTGCTGGTTTAACCATAAAAGGTTCCATTTTGAGGTGCAATAACCAAATTCACAGCTAAAATAACGCCAAGAATAGAGGCTAATTGTGCAAAAATTACAATAGTCTCTATCCCTTTATATACAAGGTTTTAAACCACATAAGCTTCCGTATTTCCAAACCGGGTTCACACCGGTTTATAAATTTTCTCAAATATTTTCCCCCTGTAATTTCCTTGTCATTCGACTGAGAAAAATATTTCGTATCTTGGGGGAAAATGATTCCCAGAACGAGAATATAACTCTTTAGAAAATCTTATTAAGAAAAGGGAAAAGAAGGTGCATTTTGCTGTTAGAAATTGAAAAACCCGGAATCGAGTGTATTGAACGTTCTGAAGACAACTCTTATGC
>DATCQU010000002.1:0-166827 GCA_036569365.1 Desulfosporosinus sp.
CAAATAACCTAAATAATAAAAGACGACTCCACTTCCGATAGCTGCCTGTAAAGCAAACAAAAACGATTCTACTTCTGCGCTAGGTGGCGCCCATATCGGTTTAAACCAAGGTTTATAATTGGGATCGATAGAGCTGATTACATTCTTTGCTTGATCATCGGCTCCAGAGAATTTGGCAGTGCGTTGCATAATGAGCGGAGCAAAGGCTAGTACCACGACAACCACTAATAGTAGTCCATTCTTGGCAATTGGTTTCATGCTTTCTCCCCCCGTTTGCTGATTGGTAACTCTTTCCCAGTAAATACCCCTAAAAATCGCAACTCTTTTTGACTGTAGGCACTGAGGACATTAATCACCATTACTGTCAGAATACCTTCGCTTATTGCCAAGGGAACCTGAGTAAACGCGAAAATGCTCATAAATTTAAGTACGGAAGCCATTACTCCCCCCGTGGCTGCGGGAAAAGCTAGCCCTAACTGGAAGGATGTTGTTACGTAGGTCATTAAATCTCCTATAGTAGCTGATAGAAAAACAGACAACCACAGAGGGGCCCCCAGCTTCTTCGAACCCTTGTAGATACCGTAAGAGACTAAAGGTCCTACGATACCCATCGAAAACGTGTTAGCTCCAAGGGTTGTTATTCCGCCATGCGCTAGAAGAAGCGCTTGAAAGATCAAAACGATCATCCCCAATACGGACATAGCTGTGGGTCCGAATAGGATCGTACCTAAACCAACTCCCGTCGGGTGTGAACTACTACCCGTTACCGACGGTATTTTCAAGGCAGACAAAACAAAAGCAAACGCTCCCGCCATTCCGAGCATCATTTTTAAACTTGGGTGGAGAGCAACTGTCTTCTTAATGGAACGGACACCTGCAATTATAAATGGAATCATGACGATCCACCAGAAGGCGGCCCAGTTAAGAGGTAAGAAGCCTTCCATAATATGCATCGCATAAGCATTATCTGGAAAGACAATATATATAGCAAGAACGTAGACAATTAATAAACTGATCTTCTTAAACATTCGCAGGTCCATAATTGTAACCACTCCTTATAATTTCTTATGCGAAAACCTGCATTCAATCAGCCATCTTCATCCCAGTTTCTACGAGTTCAGCGTACTTTTCATTATCATAGCAACCATAGAATCCCTTTAAGCCCTCAACGAGACGCTCCATTACGTCTATATCCTTGATTGCGACCCGTATAAAATCACCCGCAAGACCTTCAAAGCTACCACAGTCACGCACAAGAATTCCAAGACAACCCAAATGCTGAATTAATTCCTCTGATGTATGGTTTAAAATTTCGATTAAAGTAAAATTAACCGTGGTCGGCCAAAGTCGTAAATCCGAAAAATTACAGCGTGCAAATTCCCTATAGAAATATAATCGGCTCTCACTCAATTTTTCCCGAACGTCATTTGGATACCGTAAATCCTGCAGCGCTGCGACCCCGGCATGCTGAGCAAGAACATTTACCGACCAAGGATCACGATATTGTTCGAACTGAGCAAGCAACGACTTATGTGCAAACACTGTGCCTAAACGTAATCCAGGTAAACTGTAAAACTTCGTTAAGGAGTATAAAACGATGAGGTGTTCGTTGTCAGCCAAATAAGTACGAGCGGACTCTCGTGACTCATCGGGAAGAAAATCAAGGAAAGATTCATCGAAGAGGATTCGACATCCTAATTCTTTGGTTAAGCGTAGGAGTGGAATAAACGTCTCTTTTTCAAGGACACTGCCCGTCGGATTATGGGGGGAACAAAGAAAGAGTAAATCACACCCAGCAAGCAGCTCACGCCACATTTCTTCTACTCTCTTGTCTCTTTCGTTTTCGCTTTCAGCATTTAACCGATTATATTTAACCCAGCCCTCAGGGCCCATTGGAATATAACTTACTTCAGCCCCTACCGCGCGAGAGGCCCGTTCGTATTCACTAAAAGACGGTACAGGAATGGCTACCTTGATAGGCTTCAACGCTTGCACGATCGTGAATATTAATTCCCCTGCTCCGTTACCTACCATGATCGTTTCGACCGGTTGTTCTAGATGTCCGGAAAGTGTCTTTCTCAAGGCCTGGCTCTCAGGATCTGGGTAATGAACGATCTCAGCCATTCCCTGTTGCAAGGAAGCCCATACCCCTGACGGGGGTCCAAAAGGATTAATATTTGCGGAAAGATCAATGAATGAATCTAAGCCATACAATTCTTGAGCTCTTCGCAGATTTCCGCCGTGCATAGTTTCACCCCATTTTTTGCTTTGAATTCAATCTTGTTGCCATTATCCCACCCGAATGACTATTAAAAAGATCTATGTGCGCGGGAGAAAAAAGTTGAGAGGCTTCAAGCCGTAAGTCCTTGCGACTCTCCAAACCGGAAAAACCGTCTTGTGGAAATACCCCGGCAAGCAGTGTACCGCTATGAGCAGTAACAACCCCGAGCCCTCCTTTTCGACGAATCCAGGCCAGGAAGGGCTCAAATAACAATTTCGGATTCATTTCCAGATTACACCGCGCACTGATTGTCCCTGCAGTCGCCAGTTTTTCTAAATTGCCTTGCTCGATACCTTCCCGGGCTAGTCCATAGGCCTTCTCGATTTCCCCCTCGCATCGTCGATAGTGTTCCGCTAAACCCGGTCGCGCATTAAACACCCGTGTATCGACAGTGCCCCCCCAATCTAGGGCGAGAAATAGGGCCGGGACAGCAGATCCGAGAACGCGATGACCATGTCTCTGAACATGCTCCATCTCCGTTATTCCTGGAAACATGACACTGTCACTTGGTTCGATCTGTAAAGCGAAATGCGCTAAGCGTTCCGGAGCGGTATCTTCTCCGAGGGCGATCAGAGTGGCCGCTATCACGGCTGTGATGTCAGCTGTAGAGCTAGCCATTCCTTTCCCTTCCAAAAGCTGCTGTAAAAATTCTACTTTACCGCCTAACTTGGGGAGACCTAAGTCCGCTTTAAGCAATTCTAACACCTGAAGAGTTTTTGTTTTACCCGTTGGGATATCCCAGCCAGTGCCGTCAAAAGTCAAGGTCACTCTGGCTTCCGAAAATCGGTCTATGGGACAATCCACTAGAAAGGGGATTCCTCTTCGAGCCCCTTGTATCCATTCTCCACACGTCCCAGGACATCGAGCTAACCCGACAGCGATATCCATTAATATTCAATCCCCCTACGACTCTTAACCCCTTTAGTAAATGGATGTTTTAGCATAGTTAACTCCCACCAATTGTCCACCATTGACTCTAAGGTATTGGGCATCCCACGACCAGTAAGAATCCAGTGCAGGGTAGAATCCATTAATAGAAGTTCTCTTAATTGATCCAACCTCAGAAAATCGCGGTTTAGCGCGTGGCTCACTTCATCCAAAATGATGACATCATAAGTGTTCGCCTGAACTTCACCCACCACGTATTGGAGTGCAAGGTCCACTAACTCTAAACCGATCTCCGGAGTGCGGTTTTGCCGAAAACATTCCCCACACCCAGTACAGTGTTTCAAACCGGTTCTGATCATCCCTGCCCAAAGGCAACCCACCCCGAATTGGATGAGAGGGATCCCCAAACGATTAAGTCCCATTATTTCACCACTGTAGGTACTCCCTTTCAAGAATTGTACCATCAAAACGCGTTTTCCTTTAGAATAAGCGAAAAGGGCCTCCCCGATAGCTGACGTCGTCTTCCCTTTACCCTGACCAGTATAGACGGTAATCATAACTTGATTCCCTGTGAAAGTGTCTTGAACCAGTGCTCAAGTAACTCCTGTTGCCCTGAAAAATGAAGGTGTAGGTACGATGCGACGATATTATCGCGGGCATAACCCTCCATCTTCTCGGCGTGGTCCCCTTTGAACAATTCATAGGCAGATGGGAATTGTTCATCATAGATCACACGCGAATAATGAAATTCATGACCTTGAACTATTGTCCCACGAGGCCCTAGAAAATTATCGTCTTGAAAGACTCCGCGTCGATATCCTATACCTTGTAAACGCTTTGTCATTTCTGCTTTCATTGGAATAATACCTGCTAAGGGAATTTCTCTACCTTCAAAATCCTTTATGGACTGACCAAGGTACATGTACCCTCCACATTCGGCATAGACCGGTTTGCCACTCGCCACATACGTACGCAGGGATTCTAGAAAGGGGAGATTTCCACTTAAGCTGTCTAGATGCAGCTCAGGAAACCCTCCTCCTAAGAAAATACCGTCGAGATCGTCTGGCAGTTCAGAATCGTGTAATGGGCTAAACGGTATAATTGTATAATTCAAGCGTTCCGCTAAGTCCAGTGCATCTTGATAGTAAAAGAGGAACGCCTCATCCCGTGCCAGGCCTAACCGGAAGTTTTGTTGCTTCGCCATCGGCCTAGCAGAAAGAAGGACAGTCTTACCATCAGAACTTGGAACAGAACGCGAGTTAGATTTCGTTTCAAGAATAGTAGATTCTTTAAGATCCGGTGCACTCAGCATAATGCTTTCGACTTGCTCCAAATCAATATGATCGGTTATCAGCTGTGAAAGAGTATCGATAAAACCTTCTAATAGACCATTTTCCCCTACGGGAACCAGTCCTAAGTGTCGTTCAGGAAGATGAAGCGCTCCTTCTTTCGGAAGGGCTCCGAGAACAGGAATCTGGAGATCGTTCAGAGCTTCCCTAAGTATTTTTTCCTGAGCCGAAGATTTCACTCGGTTAAGAATAACCCCTTGAAGCTTAACTTCTGGGTCAAAAGAGTTAAATCCGTGAACTAACGCCGCCACGCTACGGGACATCGAGGACGCATCGACAATAAGCACAATAGGAGCTTGAAGGAGTTTGGCCACATCAGCTGTACTTCCAAAGCCAGCTGTTCCGCTCATTCCATCGAACATGCCCATGACGCCCTCAATCACCGCCCAACTTTCACAAGAACTTTCAGCAAAGACGGAAGGGAGATGTTCACCCAACAGCCAGCGGTCAAGATTACGCGAAGGTCTTCCTGTAGCTGCTGCGTGATAGCTGGGATCTATGTAATCTGGCCCGACCTTGAAACCCTGGATTGGACGTTCGCGCTTTTTTAAAGCAGCCATTATTCCTGTAGCAAGGGTTGTTTTACCTACTCCACTATGCGTTCCCGCCAGGACGATCCTTGGAATGTTCATGCTGTTACTCCCTTCCTATACTTTAACTACCACACCACGTATGCTAACATAAGAGCCGGCAAAATGGATAACCACGTCGCCGTTTGAACCAGCCTCCGACATTGAGCAATGTCGGAGGAGTTCACAGGATGGAGGGCATCGCCCATTTCTGCCCGATGATGAGGTTGACCGTGATAGCTATTGATCCCGCCAAGGCGAACACCCAGTAACCCCGCGACAACACTTTCCGGATTTCCTCCGTTCGGACTAGGATGACCCGAGGCATCCCGTTTCCACATTCGGAAAGCATGACGTATCGGCATCCGCCAAAACCAGCCTGCAAGGAGTAAGATGGGAACCGATAATCGTGCTGGCACATAATTAGCCCAATCATCCGTTCGAGCGGAAAACCAGCCAAACTCTTCATATTGTTCATTCCGGTAGCCGACCATCGAATCCAACGTGCTGACTGCCTTGAAGGCCATTGCCAAAGGCGCTCCACCCAGAGCCGCATAGAAAAGCGGGGACAAAATCCCATCCACGAAGTTTTCGGCGAGTGTCTCGACAGTTCCTCGTACAATCTCCCCTTCGGAAAGATTTCCGGTGTCCCGGCTCACCAGCCAAGAAAGTCGTTGCCGGGCCATTTTCAAATCGCCGTTATTTAAAGGCCCCAAAACGCTTTGCCCAGCATCTAGCAGTGATTTGCCTGCCAAGGCTGTAAAGATAAAATAGGCGCTCACCCCTAGTCCCACTAAAGGATGAAGTGCGTTCGCTGCCAGAACTGTAGCCCACGTGAGCAGATAGCTTCCGCCGACTACCACAACGGTTAGTATGACTCCCCTGCGTCGGCGTGCCTCGGGAGATCCATGATTCAGCTTGCGCTCCATAAAGGCTATCACTTTTCCTATTCCAACGACAGGATGAGGCCAGCTGAGAGGGTCGCCAATCACTTGGTCGAAAAGAAATGCCATAAGGACAGCGGTCCAGAGTGCCATTGTGAGAAAGCTAATCATGGTTTGGACGGGTTCTATCCTGAGGAATCGCTCCGGCCTCTAACCCCATAATAGCCCGGATACGTTCAACATCCACACTCTGCCGCACTAAGTCTGCCAACTCATTAAACGCTGATTCACGAAGTGCCGCCTGTGAAAGTGTCGCTTCAACCGGTCGAGTGCGATCCCTACGCTGCCAAAGCCACGTCAAAAGTGCTGTCCTTAAACCATCATTATCAAAGATCCCATGCAAGTAGGTTCCATAGGAGTTACCTGCTTGCAAACCATCCGCATAGGATATTCCATTTGATGTCAAGTTGAAAAGTGGTTCCTGTCCTTCATCGATAGTTGATCGGCCCATATGAATCTCATAGCCTACAACCGTTTGCCCTGTACATACTTTAAGAAAATCTCGGTCAGAAACAATCGTCCCCTTACTCTGGACGGTATGTTTCTGCGGATAAAATTCCGTCACCATCGGAAGGATTCCGAGTCCTGAAACCTCTTCAAGCGCCGATTCCGTATGGAGCGGATCCTTCACAGTGCGCCCCATCATTTGGTATCCCCCACAAATACCGATGAGAGGAACTTCTTCCTCAGACAGCTTTTGAATTTGAGATCCTAAACCAGTTTCGTGAAGAAAACGTAGATCGCCCAGGGTATTTTTACTTCCCGGAAGAATAACGAGATCCGGTTTTCCCAGGTTAGCAGTTTCAGTGACATAACGTACCAAGACGTCCGGTTCGTCCTGAAGCGCATCGAAGTCTGTAAAATTAGAAATATAGGAAAATCGAATAACTGCAATGTCCAATTTATCGGTTCGGGAAACCGAGGGTTTCTCATCAGCCCCATCCAAGGCTACGGAATCTTCATCAGGGATGCGAATTTTATAATAAGGGACAACCCCAACCACTGGGATGCCTGTTCTTTCTTCGATAAAATCAAGAGCCGGTTGCAAAAGAGCTAGTTCGCCGCGAAACTTATTAAATATTATTCCTTTGATCAATTCTCGTTCCGCAGGTTCTACTAATTCCAAAGTCCCCACAACAGCTGCTAATGCACCACCTCGATCAATGTCTGCAACAAGTAAAACTGGCGAATTCGCCTCCAGGGCTACTCGCATATTGACAATATCGTTCGATTTAAGATTAACTTCTGCCGGACTTCCTGCTCCCTCGATGATCACGATTTCGTATTCGTCGAGGAGCGAGTGTAGTGCTTCTTGAACAAACGGCCAGGTCATTCTTTGATATTCTCCGTGGTAACGCAGAGCGGTCACGTTACCCTGGGACTGACCCATGATAACTACTTGAGAACCGTTTGGCCCGCTAGGTTTAAGTAAAATAGGATTCATTCTTACATCGGGTTCAACCCCTGCGGCCTGGGCTTGAACCACCTGTGCCCTCCCCATCTCTCCACCCGCTGAAGTCACAAATGAGTTAAGAGCCATATTCTGAGCTTTAAAAGGACTAACCAGGTACCCTTCCTGATAAAAAATCCGGCAAAAGGCTGCAGCCAGTACGCTTTTCCCAACGCTTGAAGAGGTCCCCTGGATCATGAGTCTTGCTGACATTTTTTTTTCAGACGTCAAGTATGTCACCCTCTTTTCCCTGAAGTCATGTTTTTTAGCGAGCAAGCTGCTTTAAGGCAGTATAAATTAAGGCATTGACTACCGTTGCAGCGAGAGGGCTTCCCCCCCGCGTCCCCAAGACCGTAATTGACGGAATCTCTTGGCGAGCCCAAAGTAATTCCTTGGACTCTTGCGCCCCGACAAAGCCAACTGGTATTCCGATAATCAATGCCGGACGTGTCTCCGGATTCTCAGCCAAACGAAGGACTTCGAGTAGTGCAGTTGGCGCATTACCGATTGCAACGATTGAGCCACCAAGACGCTCAGGATGCATTCGAAAAGCCGTCATCGACCGTGTAATTCCCCATAGTTTAGCTTGTTCTAAAACACCGGGGGCATTCAAATAGCTTTCTACCGTTCCACCTAAAGATTTAAGTTTCTCCTTGGATATACCCGCGCGAACCATCTCAACGTCTGTAATAACGGTCGCGCCCTCCTTGAGAGCCTTAAGACCGCAAGCAATTGCTTGCGGATGAATCGCAATCACCTGTTCCAAGGAAGGATCTCCACTCGTATGAATTAATCGTTCCACAACTGGGTACTCATCCTCTGACCAAGTGCGAGTCAGTCCAGCTCGTATAATGCGCATACTTTCAGTCTCGATTTGACTAGGATCCAATATAAAAGCGTTCATGTGCCCATTGCCTCCTTAATGCGAACGCAAGCCAAATTGGCGATGCCGTCATCTGCTCCCAGTTCTTTAGTAAATACAATGTCAACGTTCGGATTTTGTTCTCTAATTTCACGCAATTCCTCATGGATATCTACTGATACGTGGATTCCACGAAAAAGAAAGAGTGGCATCACGACAATCTTTAAGGCTCCGCTTTTGATCTTCGCCTCCACTACTTCAGGAAGACTAGGGTGATCATGCGCCATATAGGCAGGTGTTACAGTTTGCCCCAATAACTGACTCATTTTCTCAGCTACTACTAAAAGTCCTTGGTTTGCTTCTGCACGGCGACTACCGTGTCCTAAGACAATAATCTCTGATTTCATACTATCTCCTCCAAATGTTTAATAAATTGGGAAATAGAAACATCTTGACTCTCAGTGAACGGTCGTTTCAAGATAACCAACGGAATGTCTAGCGAGAGGCAAGCCCGTAATTTTTCGAGGGTTCCTCCCACTTTGCCACTTTCTTTGGCGACCACAACATCGACCCTTAATTGCTTGAACATCGCTTCGTCCCACTCTTGAGAAAAAGGGCCTTGGGCTGCGATGATCTGATTCGGTTTAAACCCTAAGGATTCGCAACGCGCCAATACCTGGGCGGTAGGGAGAACCCGAACAAAAAGCGTTTTATCTTTCAGTGAGGGCAAGGATACCCATTCTGGCAACGCATTGCTTCCAGTCGTTAGCAGAATACGATGCCCGAGACCGGCAGCAATCAGGGCCGCAGCTGGAATGTCTTCAGCCCAATGGATATGGGAGTGACTTCCCAGATCGAGTGGAGAACGCTGCCAGCGTAGGTAGGGGATCGATTGTTCTTCACAGACTTTTTTTGCCATTTCTTTAACTTTCAGCGCATATGGATGTGTTGCATCTACAATTGCCACAAACTCACTACCAACGACAAGGTTTGTGAGAATCTGAGCATCCATCGCCCCCGAGCGAACTTGAAGCCCATGCTCGAGCGCCAGATTCGCACCATAAGCGGTTAACGTAGAAACTAAAACCTCATGTCCCTGAAGCTTCAGGGCTTCCGCTAGTTCGCGCCCGTCCTCTGTTCCGGCCAAGACCAAGAGCCTCACAGCATATATCCTCGCGGTGTCACCATATAAGGGCCTATCATACGGGTCTGGGAGTTCCCAATAATTACGGTTGTTAGCATGTCGATCGTGAGATTTGTGAAATCAGCAAGGGTGGTCATTTGTACGCTCGATTCCTCTCCCCTTAGGGCCTCTCGGACAAGGCCGACCGGAGTTTCAGGACGACGGTAACGAAGAAGAATTTCGCGCACAGTCTCAATATGTTGAGTACGTCCTTTACTTTTGGGATTATAAATCGCAAAAATAAAATCTCCCTCAGCCGCTAAGCGCACGCGTTTCTCAATGACTTCCCAAGGGGTCATGAGATCACTTAAGCTAATGACTGCAAAATCATGCATCAAAGGAGCCCCTAGCATGGATGCAGCCGCAGTGGCTGCTGTTATTCCTGGAACGATCTCAAGGGGAATGTCTAAAAGGCCCTCTTGCTCCAGACACTCAATCATAATACCAGCCATGCCGTAAACTCCGGCATCCCCACTACTTACTACGGCTACTCTATGTCCCTCGGCAGCCAATCGAATGGCCTCCCGACAGCGGTCAACTTCTTGACGCATGCCGTTAGAAACGATCTGTTGATCAGTTATGTACGGCCGAATAAGGTCAATGTAGGTTTTGTACCCAACGATGACGTCCACTTCATCCCAAACCGTCTGAACTCGGGCGGTCATATGGGCAGGGTCTCCGGGCCCGATTCCCACGACAAAGAGTTTTCCACGCTTATCGCTATGGTTACCCCCGGACCCTTGATCTTCGGCAGAACTAGCCGTCCCTCTTGAGTTCCCAGTAAGCTCGCTGCTTCGCATACCCCGTCCACTCCTATCTTTTCTAATACAAATTTAGATCGACTTAAATGTTCTTGTTCAATCACCAATTGAAGTTTCTCAGCTGGAAAGGTTTGAAACGGGACCCTAAGGTATTTTGCCGCTTCGATTAGACCCAGTTCATCAGATTTAAGATCAATGCTGTAGATCCCTGCCACGGCCTTAAGGGAAGCCCCAATCCGTTCAACTGCCGAAGTGATTCCCGCTAAGACAGCCTCAGTGGAAATTCCCCGCCGGCAACCTACACCAATACGTAAGGTCGGAGGAATCAAATAGATACAATCCCTCTTACTCAAAGGGCCTTGAAAAGCGTCTAAGATAACATTCGCTTTTTCTTTCTCGTATTCGGGCAGAAATTGATAATGTTCATCCTTGACCCAAGCACTTTCTTGGTTCAAAGGATAACTCGACCATACAGAGAGAAAACCTTGCTCTAAAAGTAAGCGATTGACGGCTGGTAAATGATCTAGAGGTTCAACTTTCCAATCATATCTTCGAGCGTATTCATCGGGGGCAACCAATCCCCTACCATCCGTGGCTGTAGTAATAACCGCCACAGCCCCGATCTGTGGGGCAAGATGATTTGCCCAAGCGTTTGCGCCCCCCAAATGCCCGGAAAGCAAAGGAATAATGAATTTTCCTTCCTCATCGAGAACAAGTACTGCCGGATCGCGATCTTTACCTTCGATCAGGGAAGCAATTTGGCGTACGACGATCCCTGTAGCCATAACGAAAATGAGAACAGAATACTCCCGCCATAGGCTCGGGACTACATCGCGCAAACGCCGGAATACTTGCTCCTGACCTTCGTTTTGACCTTGAGCTTTTTCATGAATATACAACTCACGATCAACAGTACTCGGTAGACTTTCGTTAATACGTCGGGCCGTGGCCATCCCTCGATCCGTCAAGGCCACTAGTGCTACTTTGGCATTCACGGCTTCGAGCCTTGTCGGTATTCATGCGTAAAGGTCGGGTCGTAGAGTTTCGAACGCGCGTACCCGTTGGACGGATCTAAGAAATCTCCGACGAGAATTTGAGCTTGTTTTTTGACCCCTGCCTTCTTAACTTTCTCTTCAATGGTTTCTAAGGTCCCAAGGATGATCTCTTCTTCAGGCCAACTAGCTTTAGAAATTACGGCGATGGGAGTTGATGTTGGGTAGCCGCCTTCCAGCAACGCTACAACAACCGATCCCATATCCTGGACACTTAGAAAAATAGCCATACTGGCTTGATGTTTTGCTAATTTGGCAAGTGCTTCACGCTCAGGTACAGGGGTCCGTCCGGCCAAACGAGTAAGAATCAAGGTTTGGCTGATATCTGGCAATGTGAATTCTCGCCTGATCGCCGCTGCCGCCGCAAACACCGAGCTAACTCCTGGAATGACGGAATATGCAATATTTTGCTTGTCTAGATGGTCAAATTGTTCCTTAACTGCTCCATACACGCTGGGATCCCCTGTATGCAGACGCACAATTATTTCCCCACGCAAGGTTCCCTCAGACATCAAAGTGACCACTTCTTCTAAAGTAAGATGGGCACTATCATGGACAGGTGTGCCTGGTCGACAAATGCCAAGCAATGCTGGATTGACCAAAGACCCAGCGTAAATGACGCGGTCAGCACGCTCCAACGCGCGAGATCCTTTGACCGTTATTAGTTCTGGATCACCTGGACCGGCTCCGACGAATATAACTTCGCCCTTACTCTTATTTTGATTCATCTTTTCCCCTCCCCAGCAAATCATTTTTAACTAGTAGTAGGCTAAGGTAATCAATTTTTTCCGTTGCGAAGTCTGATGGTTTGGGCTCCCAACGGATCATCTCTCCTGGCTGTCCGAGTCGCGTTAATAAGACGGCTTTTCTCCCTCGTTCTTTGAGAAGAGTCAACATCTCTGGAAGCCTTCGAGATACTTTCATCAAAACTACGTTCGGAAAATCGAGAAACTCTCCCACATCTTCGGTACTCGGCAGGATAAGGAGGGGCTCATCCCCTGTGGCAAGAGGCAAATTAATCTTGGCCGCCGCAGCGGACATAGCCGTGATTCCCGGTATTGTAACAATACACTCCTGCGGTAGCTCTTCCTGGAGTATATTAAGTAGGTAGCTGTATGTACTGTAGAGTGAAGGATCACCGAGTGTAATAAACGCAATGGATTTATCCTGTTTCAGTTCGTTCAGGAGCGTCTTTGCCCCCTCACGCCAAGCTTTTTCTAAAACCAACTGATCCGAAGTCATGGGCAATTCCAGTTCGATGAGCCGCACGTTTGAAGGACAGTGAACTTTAGCAATATCCCAGGCTACGCTTTCACGATCGAGTTTGGATTTGGGGATAGCTACAATATCGACCGATTGGAGAACATTGACGGCTTTTAACGTTAAAAGATCAGGATCACCGGGACCTACCCCGACGCCATAGAAATTACCCCACGTTGTATTCATGTCTTTTCCCCTTTTCGTGCTGATATTATAAATACCTGATTCATTGCTTGAGCCATATGAAGATTTTTAACTGCCTTCCAGCGGACCGCTTGAATCGAAACGGTATCGATATCCTGATAGTGGTGGTCCGAGAGCAGTTTCAGCCCTTGCGCAACGGTTTCGATTGTCACTGCCGTGATCACAATTCTTCCCCCATCAACGAGTGGTACGTGTTCTAAGATTTCAGGCAACCGCCCATTGCTGCCACCTATGATACAGACATCGACTGGGGGAAGCTTCCCAAAAACATCCGGTGCAGCCCCAGAAATCAGACGAAGATTTGAGACACCAAACTTTCGTTGATTGGCCAGAATAAGCTCTTGAGCCTCTGGCATATGTTCGATAGCATATACAACGCCTTCAGCAGCAAGGCCCGCGGCTTCAATACTAATACTCCCAGTACCAGCCCCAATATCCACAACCCGGTCATATAAGGAAATCTGGGCTTTGGCGAGCACTTGTACTCGTATTTCTGCCTTCGTCATGGGGACCTCTCCCCGTAGGAACTCTTTATCCGAAATCCCAATCTTGTAGCCTGTACCCTGCTTAGATTCCTGCCTCAAAGAGGGGTAAAGGATGACAATGGCATTCTGTAATAACGTCTTTTCCCGAGCCAAATGCTCAGCATCCATCGTTTCCCATACTTCCTCAGGGTAGCCAAGAGCATTACCTATAGACATTGTAGGGTTATAACCCCGTTCCAAATAAAGTTGAGCGACTTTCTGGGGGGTATTTTCCCCACCGGTTAATACAGCAGTCGGACGCCTGATCATCCGGGGCAGTACGGATAATTCTCGTCCATGGACACTCACAAAGGTTGCATCCTGCCAAGGAAGACCGGCTCTCGCAAAGGCAAATTGCAGCGAACTGATCCCTGGGTAAACATCGATTCTCTCCTCGGGAAATTCCCTCTTGAGCATGGGCAAAAAGCTGAAAAATCCAGGGTCCCCAGAAACCAAAACCCCGATTACTTGCTCTTCTCTTAGTGAATTTTTGATGACAGCGACACTGGTGATGAGGTCACCGGATAGGCAATGCTTAAGACCCAAGAAATCCGGAAAAAGTTTAAGTGCTCTCGATCCCCCAATCAAAACATCGCAGTGCTTTACAAGTTCAGTGATTGCCGGCGGCAACCATTCCGGCCTTCCTGGACCGATACCGATAACCTGTAACATATAAAACCCTCTTCCATAATAATTCATTCACTGGTATGGCTAACGACTGGATAGCAAGGGCGTTTTGAGATGGGTAAATAAAAAACGAGCCAGAGCGGCTCGTATGGTTTACCCTAAATAAACACACACATCTCCTATCGCCCGTAGGTCAGTGATGATACTTAAGGCAGGTTTCCTGGCTTCAAATCATCATTTTCTTCTCAATCCCAGCATTCGATCGAGGGATATCTGAAGAAAACTCCTTGTTTACAGTGGCGGGACCGCGCCGGATTTTCACCGACTTCCCCTTTTAGATCCTCTTTGCAGAGGAACCTTAAGAACTTTAATATTTAATTCATAAGAGTGATGAACAACAATGTCTGAGACTCTAGACCAAGTATATCTTAAATTCCATTTTTTAAAAAGCTTTTACGGAAAAAAATAGCAAGACGATGAGTTTGTTCACATCGTTTTGCTATCAAAAATTAGACTTCACTCGACCAGACCCAATGTTGATCTTTGATAATATTAAGAGCCTCCTGATCCCAGCCCACAGGTTGACCACTTAATAATGTCATTACGGTTCCAACCCTGAGACGCCCATACGTAAACGACTGCGCACGTTCACTGGCTAAATGTGCCAGATGATGGAACAGGTTTTGCTGCCCGAGAAGCAAAAGCTCCGAAGCGGCACCCTCGGTCGTTGGGAACTCTGCCAGATGTTTTAAAGTGTCTATATTAATCCCCTCTAATGCGGCATGTGCCAATAGAATTTCCATTCGGGCATCTGCAACACGATTATGGGTGTGGAAAATCCCACCAGCCACTTTAATCAATTTTCCGATATGGCCAAGTAGAATAACCTGTTCGATTTTCCTGTGGGCCGCTTCTTCCAAAAGAAAGCCTACAAAGTTGCTCATCTGAACAACAGCTTCGGACGGAACCTGAAAGCGTTCTGTTGCGGCTCTAAAACCATAGTGTCCCGGGGTGAGCACGATGGTTTTATATCCGTAGGCAACCGCTTGATCCAACTCTGGAAGGATAGAGGTCTTAAATGCTTCCTCAGACATCGGTCGTACAATCCCACTCGTCCCAAGAATAGAAATTCCTCCGACAATTCCCAGCCTCGAATTCAGAGTGCGTAAGGCAGCAGCCTCCCCAGCAGGAACCTCAATAATAATTTCGATTTCCTCCTGGGGGAACACCTCCCGAATCGCTTCAAGGATCATTCTCCTAGGCACTGGGTTTATAGCGCTATTTCCTACTGCTATGGCTAATCCTTTTTTCGTAACAATTCCAACCCCTTGACCGCCGCGGATGTGCACCTCCCCGCAAGGTGAGATCAGACGTGCTACTGCCTGGATTTCAAGTCCATGTGTAATATCTAGATCGTCCCCACCGTCTTTTAAAATGTTCGCCTTTGCTACCAAACGATCCGTTTCTCCGGCATGAACAGGCATCATCAAGCGAGCGGAACTAGGGAGAGGAATCTCTACGTGTTCAGGTAGTAAGTCCCCTCGGAGCAATAAGCAGGCCACTTTAGCAGCACCGGCAGCACAACTTCCTGTTGTATATCCTTCACGCCAAGTATGTCGATCTTTGTCTCGTGCCATAATTTTCTCTCCCACCATAAATTAATCGAATAACCGATTTTTCTCGTGTATAGAAAATAAACGTATTTATGTACGACGCATTCATGCTATCTACAATATCATCTCTACGTATACGCTTCAACAACCCGTTCAAATATTTGGCTAATATCAAGAACTTACGGATGTATTTTGTAATAAATTGGGATTCATTAAATCGAACAATCGGGAGAAAATACGTTAGAATTCAAATTTAAGGAGGAGTTATATATGCCAAATCAAGCTAAAAAGATGCCTAACCCTAACGGAGGAATTAAATGCCTCGTTAACACTTGCCATTATTATGGTTCAGGTGATCATTGTTTTGCTGACAAGATTGAAGTTCAAGCCCCTAACGCCAGTACCACTGAAATGACCGACTGCGTCACCTTTCTGCCAGAGTAATACGTACTAGACCTGAATTCAACTAATTAAATAACTAAAGAGTTTAAGGCTTATCCGAAAGGACAAGCCTTAAACTTTAATTATATTCTAATTAACTGAGATGACATCCTCTCGTTTTTTCTGGTATTTGGCAATCTTCTGTTTATAGCGGCTGGCCACTTCTTCAACGTTTTGCTCAGAACTTCCTTCTGTCACTACTTTAAAAAAGGCCTTTTCTAGGTCCGGAAGGATCAAGGCCCAGGCGTTCTCCTCTGAGATCTTGATACCGTCGATGAGTTCCAGCTCTTTCCCCTGCATTTCCTTCATAAGTTGACGCATGACGCGCCCTTTCGCCTCAACAGGGCAGGCTACAAGCTCTGTGTGCATATACATAGCGGGTAGTTCTTCCATTACTTGCTGCAGGGATTTCTTCTGTTTAACTAAGTAATGGAGTAATAAAGCTAGGAAATAAAAAGCGTCATCATAGATCTGAAGCGGACGATGCTTCCCTACTTCCAATTGATCTCTGGCCAACGTCTTTGTACGTATCACTTGGATACCAGCATCACTCGTCAATTTGTCCAACAAGGAAGGCGCAGTAACGGGTATAGCTAATGGAGACCGAGCTTCCAAATTAAGCAGCACCTGTAACACCATCATTTCAGCCTCCGATAACAACCTCCCTTTTTCTGTAAAGAGCTGTAGCCGTTGGGCGCACGAGCCGATCTTGACGCCCAAATCTACTCCATTATCCCTGATAATTTCCTCGAGAGTTCGGTGAACCCCAAACGTCGTAATAATCTGACAGCCAAGTCCTCTCAACAACCGATTCATAATTGAAATCACTTGCGGATTATCACAATGCAACAAAACATTGAGCTGAGACGTCTGGATTTTTTCTTGTTGAATGGACGTGAGGATAGCGTCAAGATAGTGATCGGTTAAATAGGGTATCCTCTCAAAGCGTGCCAATTTCAGAGGGTCCGGTCGGGCGAAATCCTCCTGCAGGAAGGCATTTTCCACCTTGCGCTTTATCTCTTTATCTAACGGTAGCCCTTCCTGGTCGAAAAACTGCAGCAGTGTTCGAGATTCTCCTAGTTCTCCAACCTTGAGGATATGGATCGCTCCATCACTTTCAGTGCTTCGACATGCAAATCGGGCGATCGGAGATAAAGTTGTTCCAATGTCACGGACTCGAATCCCGATCGCAAGTAAACTTGCAGCCATTGCGAATTTAAGAATTTCGCTAAAATAGTCGTCATCACAGCTTATAAATACTCTTCCTCCACGCGGCAGACAGGAGCCATATGCGGACGCGATTCGCCCTGCAAGTTCGGGATGAAGTTCAATATTGGGGATCCCTTGAATCCCGTCTGGGCCAAATAAGTTTTGAGTAACGGCATTACCCCAGATCAAGGAAGTCTGAACCATCGAACTCGCTCCAATAATTTTCTCCGGCCAGATTCTGACTTGGGGCTTTATGACGGCCAAATCTCCGATCCGACACTTATCTCCGACGATGACGTGTTCTGAGAGGGTGACACCGCTACCGATCTTTATTCCATTGCAAAGAGTGACCCCCGTTAAAGTAGAAGATTTACCGATGAAGTTACGATTCCAAACCACAGTCCGTTCGATTAAAACGCTAGGTTCTATATGGTTGTAACGTCCTAATACCGCATAGGGGCCAATACTTACACCGTTTTCCAGGATCGTACCCTCTCCGATAAAGGCCGGCGCGCTGATCCGAACCCCCGGTTGAACTGTAACATCATTTCCCACCCACACACCTGAGCGTGCTTCGACACCTTTAATGGGTACGTTAATCTTTCGGTTTAATATGTCAAATTGGGTTTGCCGGTATTGCGCTAAATTCGCGATGTCCGACCAGTATCCTTCCATCACAACCCCAAATAAGGGGAGATTATTTTCTAACAGGAGCGGAAACAAATCTTTGCTAAAATCAAATTTTGAATCTTTCTCAAATAAGTTTAACACTTCCGGCTCTAGGACATAGATTCCTGTATTCACCGTATCACTAAAGACTTCACTCCAAGTTGGTTTCTCAAGAAACCGAACGACCCTACCATCCTTCTCAGTCATCACAACTCCATATTCCAGAGGGACCTCCACATGCGTTAAGACGATCGTTCCAATAGCCTTCTTTTCACGATGAAAGGCGATGGCCTTACTTAAATCAAAATCCGTTAAGCCATCCCCACTGATCACTAAAAATGTTTCATCAAGAAATTCTTCGGCATTTTTCACACTTCCCGCCGTACCCAGTGGAACGGTTTCTTCGAAATAATGTAAGTTTACCCCATACGCTGAGCCGTCTCCAAAGTGATTCTTAATCAGTTTGGGAAGGTATTGGAGTGTCACAGCAATCTCTGTGATCCCATTGGCTTTCAACAGCTCTATCATGTACTCCATGCAGGGACGATCTAAGAGTGGAACCAGTGGTTTAGGAATCTGACAGGTCAGTGGATAAAGACGTGTCCCCTTTCCCCCAGCCATAATAATCGCTTTCATAGTATAATCTCCCCTTCTGCTTCATCATTGTGACATGCCAATTTCCCAACTGCCTGATGGAAATTTCTCGCGTTATTGACCCAATCTCATGTCAGTCGCTTTTTACATGCTCTTTTGACGTACAGTCAACTATTTATGCGATAGATCACTTGTTTAGTCCTGTCCAGAGAAATAAATGTTGCTCTTAGATGCCTAGTGCCATGCCTTGAGCCCTGACATATAAAAAAACTGCAGGTGCACGAAATATCGTGCACCTGCAGTAATAAAAGGCCGTAAAGCACGATGCATCGTGCCCCTCCAATATTCAATGAATTCGTTTCGTTTTCTCTGCCTGAGTCCGGAGCCAAAGTGTCACTTCATCTGTAACTAAATTTTCATCCAGCTTCCACTGCCAATTCCCGTGAGTCGTTCCTGGCACATTCATTCTGGCTTCCTCACCCAGGCCTAAAATATCTTGCATCGGTAAGATAACCCACGCCGCTTGGCTCAGATATACTTCGTTAATCAGGTTGCGGCATTCTTCTTTGATCATGTTTTCTTGGTTCAAATTAATGCCGCCTTGGTTCCCACCTTCTGTCAAATAAGTCTTTTCATACCACCCTACCAACGTGTTATTATCATGAGTTCCAGTATAATACACGAAATTAGTTTCCAAATTCATTGATATTTCTACTATAGGCGTGAACTGGAGTACCTTTATCCCTGGAAACCCAATAATCTGTTTTAAAACATTGACTTCCGTAGTTATAACGCCAAGGTCCTCAACAATAAAAGGGCATCTTCCAAACGTTTCAAACATACTTTCAAAGAATCGTTTTCCAGGCCCTTTAATCCAGCGACCTTTTTCTGCTGTCAATTCCTCAGCATCAACCTCCCAATAGGCTTCAAACCCCCGGAAATGATCTAGCCGAATGTAGTCAAACAGTTCTAACCCGAATTGAATTCGTTTCTTCCACCAATCATACTGAGTAACGGCTAGAGCATCCCAGTCATAGACTGGATTCCCCCATAACTGGCCTGTCTTGCTAAAATAATCAGGTGGTACACCTGCCGTTTTTGCAGGTCTACCATGCTCATCTAAGACGAATATTTTGCGGTTCGCCCACACATCACTGCTATCGGCAGAGACAAAATGAGATAAGTCTCCGATCACTTGCACACCTTTAGCCTTGGCGTAAGTTTTGAGACTATCCCATTCATAGAAAAAAGTATATTGTAAGAATTTTATAAAGCCCATCTCTTCTTCGAGAAGCAAGGATAACTCGGTTAACTTGTCCGTCTCACGTGAAGCAATCTGAGGTTCCCAATCATACCATGGACCACCTCCGAAATGAGTCTTTAGTGCTCGAAAGAGCACGTAATCGTCAAGCCAGACTTTATTCTCAGATTGAAATTTTGAATAATTTTCCTCAGAGAGATACAGTGAGGTTCCAGAGATGGATGATCCATTGGGGTTGGATATAAGAAGAGTCAGAAAGCGCTGATAGGCTTCATACAGCACATCAAGTTTCCAATGTTTTAAGGTTTGGGACGCTGAGCAAACCCCTATGTCTAGGTTCAACCCCTGTTTGGATTTCTCACGAGTCTCTTCTAAATCTAACAGTCCCTCACTAATCATATGATCAAGGCTGATAAACACCGGGTTTCCCGCGAAAACCGAATCACTTTGATAACAACAACCCTCCACACCAGCAGGATTTAATGGTAACACTTGCCACAAAGATTGGCCAGAATCTACCAAGAAATCTACAAATTCAAATGCCTTTTTCCCTAAATCTCCAACACCCCAAGAAGAAGGCAAAGAACTAATATGTAATAATACTCCACAGGAACGCTCGAGTTGCAAATTATTAGGCAGGTTTTTCTTTCTCAACAGAGCTCTGCCACTCAGAGCATTGATAGGCAAGGCACGTAATGTTTCTGGAGCAAGCCTTTCCCCATTTATTAAGTCAATGACAAACGATGACGGCAGCGGCGTTGTATTGAGATTCACCGTTTTTGTTTCCCCTATATGACGATTGATCAGAATGATGATTTCTTCCTCGTCCCCTGCTCGCGTGAAACCATAAACATCCGGTGCGAAAAAAAACGACTTAAAATCACCCGTCTGCAACGTCTCATACTCAGCGTGCATACGCAGGATTCGTCGATACCAATCCATTATTTCGCTGTCCTCTTTGCCCCAAGGATATGTCCCCCGGTTGTATGGGTCGGCATACCCTTCCATGCCTGCTTCATCGCCATAATAAATACAAGGAACTCCTGGAAACATCATTTGGACCAAGCTTAATAGTTTGAGTCTTTGTACAGCCAATTGTCGAGCATGGGCAGGGAGTCGAAAGGTCCGTAGCTCTGTATCTGTCAGACTAGTTTCTGGCGGGGCATTTCCTAGAAGAGTCAAAATCCTGACCGTATCATGACTCCCGATCAAGTTCATGGCTGAATAAAAATTCTCGCGAGGATAATTTTCATATAAACTCATTACCTCTTGATGGACACCCTTGGAATTACTTTGTCCCAGAATAAAACGGAGAAAGCTAGCACGGAAAGGATAGTTCATGGTCGAATCCAGTTCATCCCCAAAGAAATATTCTCGTTGTTTTCCATAGCTTACTTTATTCGAAGCGTCTTCCCACACTTCTCCAATCAAGACCGCATTGGGACGTATGCGCTTCATCGCTTGCCGAAGTTCCTGAATGAACTCATCTGGAAGTTCATCAGCAACATCCAACCGCCACCCAGCAACTCCCATAGTTAGCCATTTATTTATAACACTATCTTCTGAACCATAGATAAACTGTCTGTATGAAGGGTTCATTTCATTAACTTCTGGAAGGGAATCAACGCCCCACCAGCTTTGGTACTCTTGATTATTTGACTTAAACTTATACCAATCATAATAAGGTGAATCTGCAGATTGGTAGGCTCCGACCTCGGGATAATTATCATATTTATTGAAATAAATACTGTCACTTCCAGTATGGCTGAAGACTCCATCTAAAATAATAGAGATCCCAAATAGTCTAGCAGAATCAATTAATTGTTGGAAAACCGTATCATCTCCAAACATTGGATCGATCTGAAGATAATCCGCCGTGTCATATTTGTGATTGCTGGCAGCGTCAAAAATAGGGTTGAAATAAAGAATGCTTATGCCTAATTCTCTAAAATAGGGCAATTTTTCAATGACCCCTTGTAGGGTTCCACCAAAAAAATCCCAATCAGTAACTCTTCCCTGCTTATCCTTAATATAGATCGGTAGATCAGACCAATTGGCATGCAAGAGAGCGTTTTTTCGCGGATAGAGGACAAATCCGGTTTCATGCTCAGTATAAAATCGATCGACAAATATTTGGTATATCAACCCTCGTTTATACCACTCAGGCGCCGTTACCTGCTTATGAACCGTCACTTGATAGGAAAGAGGCTCTTGCTGCCAGAGCCTCCCCTCCCCACCGAGCATTGTCGGGTTATTGCCATAATAATACGTGTTGGACCCTACACGTATTATAAAATAGTACCAAATGAGCCCCGGGCTGTTGGATACTTTATATTCACCTTCGAATAATTTAACACCTTCAAAAGTTTCAGTCCCTGTATCTAGGACCGAATTCTGACAACTCGTATTAGTTTGAAGCATGGAAATAGTGATTTCTTGGTTGGCTTCCCAGAGACGAAGAATGCAGGTGTCCACAGGATCTCCTGAAATCGTTCTCAACCGGAAGGTTATTCGCTGTCCACACGTGACGGCTCCAAACGGTTCACGGTAGAAGAGATCCTGAGAATTATGATAAGCATCGAACACCGTCATAGTAGAGACTCGTATATTGTAATGTAAGCCTTTGCAGATCTTTCCCAGCTAAAATCGCTCTTCAGAGCGTTCTGACGCACATTATCCCAGGCCTGCTTATCCTCTTGGTATAGTCTGACAGCATGTTGTAGGGCAAACAATAATTCATGAGCATTGTAATTAGTAAACCTAAATCCATTACCCTCACCCGTCAGTTCATTATAAGGTATGACGGTGTCCTTTAATCCTCCCGTTTCCCGTACGACCGGAACCGTACCATAGCGCATGGCGATCATTTGTGAGATACCACAAGGTTCATACCGGGAGGGCATCACAACCATATCTGCCCCTCCATAAATTTCATGAGCCTGTTTATCCGAGAATTCTACTTTAATCGCTAGTTTCTCGGGGTATTCCGATGCAAAATAACGCAACATTTCTTCATATTGGGCTTCCCCACTGCCGAGGATTACCATCTGCAGATCCATTTCAAGTATTTCTTCCATAATGTGGGCCAATAGATCTACACCTTTTTGATCTACTAGTCGAGTGACCATCGCCAGTACCGCTACATCTTCTAGAACTGGAAGACCGAAAATATTTTGTAAGTGCTTTTTATTCACTTCTTTCGCAAGAGGAAAATTATTATACGGCATGACAAGATAGGGATCTGTCAGCGGATTATATACCTCATAATCAATACCATTGAGGATACCCGTTAAAAATTCGCTTCTTTTTCTTAAAAGGCCATCGAGTTTTTCTCCGAAATAAGGATTTTTAATTTCCTCAGCATACGTTGGACTCACCGTTGTAATCCGATCAGCATATAACAAAGCAGCCTTCATGAAATTAACCGCACCATAAAATTCTAAGGTGTCTTCTGTATAATACTCCATTCCGAGTCCTACGATATCCCCCAGAACCTCCTTAGAAAACACCCCTTGATATTTTAGGTTATGAATTGTAAAGATTGTTTTCACCTGATAATACAGAGGCTCCTGACAATAGAATTCTTTAAGCATGAGCGGAATTAAGGCGGTATGCCAATCCTGACAATGTATGATATCAGGCTTAAACCCTGGAATGTGTATTAAGCTTTCCAGAGCTGCTCTGGAAAAGAAAGCAAATCGCTCCGCATCATCAAACTCTCCATAAATACGTGGTCGTGCAAAATAATACTCATTGTCAATAAAATAATAATGAACGCCTTCATAAACCATTTCATCCAAACCACAATATTGTTTACGCCAACCAACAGAAACATCGAAATGGGCCAGATGTTCGAACTGTCCTTGAAAATATTCAGAAATGATGCTGTACCTAGGCATAATAACACGGACATCGACACCTTGTTTATGTAAGTAGGCAGGTAATGAACCCATCACTTCGCCCAAACCGCCAGTTTTAACAAATGGATCCGCTTCTGCAGTCACAAAAACGATATTCATACATTTCCTCCTATCAAGTCCTAGATCACTGTACTTTTGAAGACGACCAAAGGGTTATTTAAGCTTCCTTTTAAGACATTTCCTTCGTTGACTTTGACAAATTTGTCGAGAATTGCATATTCCGTTTTGGAATTAGCATACATATGGCATTTAGGCATGATAATGCTATTCTTAATTCGGCACCCTTGTTCAACAACTACTCCCCGAAATATTATAGAGTTTAGCACTTCACCAGCGATAGTACACCCGCTTGCTATCAATGAATTACTGACTTTGGCCTGCGAAGTGTAACGAGTTGGCGGATTATCCACAATTTTTGTGTGGATCCGATTTTCTCCTAATAACAAATTCTCTCGGACTTCCATGTCCAAAAGATCCATACTTCTATGAAAATAATCCTTAACCGTGCGAACTGACCCAATTAACGAATCCGTGGGGCTACCATATATTTTGAGTACTTCCATATTTATTGTTAATATATCCATTAAATCCATGCACCCATTGGAACTATATTTTTCGACAATGTCCAACAAAAGCTCGCGTCGAATAATCAACATATTTGCAAAATATGGGTGAACCTGCCCTGCATTTTCGAGAGCTTTTTGGGGTTTAATCTTAGAAACTTTCTGATGTTCATTCATCTCAAGTAGCTTCTCATGGATCGGATCGCCCAAACTATCGCACTCTTTATAGATCAAGGTAACGTCTGCCTGCTTATCATTATGAAATTCTAACGCATCCTCAAAATTAATATTAAAGATTTGATCTCCTCTAGTAATGACAACATTTTCCGCAAAGTCTTTCTGTAAATATTCAATATTATGGTGTATATCCTTAATACAAAACGTATGATTGGTGCCTGCCAAACTATGCATAACCCCTGGTAAAATAAATAGTCCTCCGGCCTTCCGATCTAAAAACCAATCTTTGCCAGCTCCCAGGTGATCCAGCAGAGATCTGTAATGGTGCGGTGTCACCAATCCGATGGTCCTTAACCCTGAATTGACCATGCTCGATAAAGCGAAATCGAGGATTCGATATCTTCCACCAAAGGGAACAGCCGATATAGGCCTTTCACGTGCGAGCCCTTGGAGGTTGTAATATCCGCTATTAGCAAAAATAATTCCTATAGTTTTCGACAACATTTCTCCCACCTTTCAAATCGAATGAGTCTTGTACACGTTCGTACCCGCTTCGATAATAGAACCTTCAGGAATTGAATGATTATCTTCAATAACCGTAATTCCTTCTTGATCAGGAGCAGACTCTCCCTCCGCGCCGATGATACAGTGGCTCATAATTTCAGCATTTTCCCCAACGATTGCATTCAGTACGACCGAACCATCGTGAATTTTCACATATGGTAATAAAATAGAATCACTGATTTGCACCCCTTCGCCTACATAAACTCCAGGTGCTAGAATTGAATTGCTCACCTTACCATGGACAATACATCCATTGCAAATAAGACTATTTTCAATTTTCGCTGAGGCACCTACAAAATGGGGGGGTAAGATATCTTCATTTGAAAAGATTCGAAACTTTGGATCGAAAATATTAAGAAAGTGTCCCTCGCTCAAGGACTCCATATTAGCATGATAATAGCTTTCGATTGTGCCGACATCTCGCCAATACCCATGAAACTTATACGCATAGACTCGTTTCGCTTGTTTTAACTGCTGAGGAATAATATTTTTACCGAAGTCGTTTTCAGACTGATGATTTCTCTTATCTGCAATTAATGCCTGCTTAAGTACTGACCAGTTAAAAATATAGACACCCATTGAATCAAGATTACTATCTGGCTGAGAAGGCTTTTCTGTAAACTTTGTGATCCGTTCATCTCCATCGACTGTCAGAATTCCGAAACGAGAAGCCTCCTCCCAGGGAACTTCAATCGTTGCAAGGGTTATTTCCGACTTTTTCTCTTTATGAAACTTTAACATAAGTGAATAATCCATTTTATAGACATGGTCACCAGAAAGAATTATCACATATTCCGGATCATAATAATCGATAAATTCGTAATTTTGGAACACCGCATTCGCTGTTCCGTTATACCAACTTCCTTCTGCATCCCCAAGAAAAGGGGGAAGAATATGAACCCCGGCAAACGGATTGTCTAAGTTCCAAGCAGAACCTAAGCCAATATATGAGTTGAGTAAGAACGGCTTGTATTGGATAAGAACACCAACTGTGTTAATGTTTGAATTCGTGCAGTTACTTAGGCTAAAGTCGATAATTCTATATTTACCACAGAATGAAACTGCAGGTTTTGCCCGCTTCCGTGTTAGACCACCTAATCGGCTTCCTTGTCCACCTGCTAACAGCATCGCAACACATTCCTGCTTTTTCATACAAATATCCCCTTCACCTTTTGATCCGTTACCATGGCGCACCCGCCTTTTCGATATTTAATGAGAAATTATGTTGTTAACTGTACGATATCTGATTTTCCAAATCCAATCTGCATATTCTCTAATCGTACGATCACTCGAAAAGATTCCTGATTCCGCAATGTTGGCCAAGGAAATTCGGTTCCAATTTTCCTGATCCGCATAAAGTTTGAGGAGTTTTTCATGTGTTTCAATATAAGGATGGAAATCTTTTAAGACAAAGAATTCATCATTATAGATCATCAGTGAATCGTAGATTACCCGGAATTCTTCCCCCATATTATCAAAGAATCCCGGACTTAATTGATCCACACACATTCGAATGTCGGAGTTGGCGTAGTATTCATCCCAGGGTTTATACCCGCCATTTCGAGTGTAATTTATTACTTGTTCCGCGGTAAGTCCAAAGATAAAGCTATTATCCTTACCTACCGCCTCGTTAATTTCTACATTTGCCCCATCTAAGGTACCTAATGTGAGGGCGCCATTCATCATAAATTTCATATTGCCGGTCCCAGAAGCTTCTTTGCTTGCCGTAGATATCTGTTCGCTAATATCTGCCGCAGGATAAATCAGTTCTCCCTGCGTTACATTGAAGTTCTCTATAAATACGACCTTAAGTTTTTGATTAACTTTTGGATCATTTTCTATCTTTTGACTCAGAGCGTTAATTAACTTAATCACGGTTTTTGCATAATGGTATCCTGGTGCTGCTTTTCCACCGAAGATAAAGGTCTGAGAGCCAGTCAAGGACTCAGGATCGATCATAGCCTTATTATATAAATGCATGATCTTCAGCACATTGAGCAATTGTCTTTTATAGGCGTGGATTCTCTTCACCTGCACATCAAAAATTGACATAGGGTCGAGGACAATCCCCTGTTTTATCTTGACCTTTTCGGCCAATCGACATTTGTTCTCGTACTTTACTTTCGCAAGCTGTCCCAAAAAACTGCGATCATCCTTGAATACATGAAGTTTCTTGAGCTCTGCAGCATCTTCTTTCCAGTTTGGACCTATAGCCTCAGTTATCAGGTGAGACAATTTTGGATTAGCTGCTAACAGAAATCTCCTATGATTGACACCATTGGTCTTATTGTTAAATTTATACCCAAAAATACGATAGAAATCTTTAAAGACTTCTTTCTTCAGAATTTCAGTATGTAATTGCGCCACTCCATTCACCGATGAGCTCCCGATCACTGCCAAATTAGCCATCCAGACATAACCATCTTTAAGGATTTGTGTGTTGCTAATCACTTCCTCCTCATCTAGAAATCTACGCGATAAATCTTCTTTAAATCGACGATCTATTTCCTCGATAATCAGATAAATTCTAGGCAAAAGGCTTTTGAACAGATCGATCGGCCATTTCTCCATAGCTTCAGGCATAATGGTATGATTTGTAAAGGATAAAGTATTGACAGTGACATTCCAAGCCTCATCCCAATTCATTCCTTCTTCATCAAGCAAGATACGTATTAGCTCAGGGATACACAAAACAGGATGAGTATCATTAATATGAACTGCCACCCGTCGGGAGAAGTCTTGCAATGAACTTAAATTGTTCTTTTTCTTGTAACTCCTCACGATGGATCCTAACCCAGCGGCTACAAAGAAATATTCCTGTTTAAGCCTTAACTCTCTTCCAGCGCGACTACTATCGTCAGGATAAAGAATATAAGAAATAGCCTCAACTTCAGATTTAAAACTAGTCGCCTGATTAAACTCCCCACGATTGAAACAGGCCAAATCAAGTTCTCCAGATATCGCTTCTGCACTCCATAACCTTAAGTTATTAATATATGAAGGATTATCATAGCTCATAATCGGAACATCGTAAGGCACGGCGAGCACCGTTTCATAGTTCTCATGTACGAAGGTAAATTCCCCTTCAATTTGTACCGTCCGTACGTTTCCTTTGAATTTTACAACAATGGCCTTATCTAGCTTGCGTGTTTCCCAAGGAAAACCGTTTTTAAGCCAATTATCCGCCACCTCGACTTGATTACCCGCAACAATTTTTTGTTCAAATAACCCATATTTATAGCGAATCCCATTACCATGTCCTCCGATTCCTAAGAACGCCATTGAGTCAAGAAAACACGCTGCTAGTCTTCCTAAACCCCCATTACCCAACCCTGGATCTACTTCTTGATCCAATAGGTCATCAAGATTAATACTCAACTCTGATAAACCTTCTCTTACCAGATCCTCGATTTGAAAATTAACCAAATAGTTAAGGAGAAGTTTACCAATAAGAAACTCCATCGAAAAATAATAAACTTGTTTTCCTGACGACATAGAATTTCTGTTTATACCCCGATAAATACTCATTCTTTCTTTAAGTAATCCGACTAAGGCACTAAATTTATCCCAATGGGTTGCTTCATCTGGAGTGATTCCTTCCCCTTCTAGCAACTTCATCAGATACTCCTGCTTAAAACTTTCTTTATTCGTAAACATACCGTTTTTCCTCCAATACTTAACGATTCAACTTTAATTTTACTATACTAATTACTAAGGGAGCAACGTTAAGTGTTAAAGAAAATATTTGACCCTGCATTGAAATCTTTTCGGCGAATAACACCCCCGAGTACCCATATTGACTCTTATTATAACACCCTCTTTGCTCAGTTTACTGCACCCTTCTAGATAGTTTTTGCTGATTCTGTTGCCACCAAGATCATTATAACTTAAACATTTCTTCATAACCAATTCCACATTCTACGTTCATCTCCTGCTTTATTTAATAATTAGTATAATTTTATTCTTGTCATTGTTTCTTGCCCGAGGTTGCTTATTAGTTCAGTCAACTATTTATGCGAAAGATCATTCGTTTAGTCTTGAAATAATTCTTTTGTAATCATGTAACATTCAAATCACTTCATACGTATTAAGGGGAGAGAGAAAAATCAGCCCAACATTAACTCATATTAGGCTGAATAAGTGATCGATAGGGAGGAAAAGGTATGTCTAAACGCTTGCATCGTTCTAGCCAGGATAAACAACTCTGTGGGGTGTGCGGAGGGTTGGCTGAGTACTTAGAAATTGACCCCAGCGTTGTCCGGATATGTGCAATTCTTCTTCTTTTAGTAGCAGGAATGGGATTTTTAGCGTATCTCGTAGCCTGGCTAGTGATCCCTTTAGATACAGATTAGTTTTGTTCATCCTTTGGATATTCAATAAGAGGTCAATAAAGACCCTAAAGGTTAACTTCGATAAGTTTAACCTTAGGGTCTTTGCTTATAGAGCATTATAAACAATTTCTGCGATGTCCATGCTTTCTATATCTGCATCAGAACTACTTACTGCTTCGGTTAAGGTTGTTAAACATAACGAACAGGCGCTGGCAAGAATATTGGACTTAGTTTTAAGAGCCTTTTTCACAAGCAGATTATTAATCTTTTCTTCCTTTACATCTTCCATCCATATTCTTCCTCCACCAGCCCCGCAACAAAAGCCTTTCGATTGATTATTTTTCATTTCCCTCAATTCCAATCCCGGAATTGAGGTTAAAACTTCTCTCGGTGCATCATAGATAGCGTTATATCTCCCCAAATAGCAGGGATCGTGATATGTCACTTTAAGATTGTTAGCCCCCTTCGGCTTTATTTTACCGGATTTAATAAGTTCTAAAATGAACTCCGAATGGTGCATTACCTGATAATGTCCACCGAACTGAGGATAGTCGTTTTTAAGAGTATTGTAACAATGGGGACAAGAAGTCACTATGGTTTTGAATTTGTACTGGTTTAACGTCATGATATTTTCAAGTGTTAACCGTTGAAAGAGTGCTTCGTTCCCTAGTCGCCTTACAGAATCCCCGCAACATTTTTCTTCTCTACCCAAGATGGCATAATCAACACCTGCTTTTTCAAATAGCTTAAACATCACCTGGGAGACCTTCTTATTGCGAGATTCATAAGAGCCGTGACAACCGACCCAGTATAGTATATCCGTCTGCTTTCTTTCACTGAGGAGAGGAACGTGCCATTCTTTTGCCAAATAATACTTACTATCTAGACTTAGCCCCCAGGGATTTCCCACTTCTGAGATATTCCTAAATACCTTTTGAACCTCTGGGGGATAACCCACATCCTCGGTGATCAGGCTCCGTCTCATATCAACAATTCTTTTAATATGTTCGATACGAATTGGGCATTTGCTTTCACAGAGGCCACATGTAGTACAAGACCATAACGTCTCTTTTAATATTATCTTATCAATTATAGAGGGGTTAAAAGTCTTGCCTCTGCCTCTGAACATTGATTGTTTCTCAATTGAGTGCCTTTTCAAATCTCGGATTACAACTCTCGGTGATAATGGAGCTCCACTGATATACGCAGGGCAGCCTTTCTGACACCTTCCGCAGGAGATACAGGCATCTAATTCGAGAAGCTGTTTCTTGGTAAAATCTTCCAGACGAGCAGTGCCACTGCTACTTACATCTTTTGATAGTAAATCAACTGGGCTCAAGCCTCCGATAGGGGTGGACACTTTTAGAAAAATGTTAAGCGAAGAAGCAAACATATGAAACAATTTCGAATATGGGATATAGGCAATAAACCCAAAGGCTAATAACATATGAAAATACCATAAAAAAGCATGAATTGTCAGGGCTGAAAGCACAGACAAACCAGATAGTTGAGTTACTGCGGCGAAAAGTAAACCCACAGGTGACCACCATGCCCAGGGATCATTGGTTGCGAAGATCCGGAAGCCCTCCAAAACAAAACCAGTAAAAAGAATTAAAAAAACGAG
This sequence comes from Desulfosporosinus sp., assembly GCA_036569365.1. Lineage (GTDB taxonomy): Bacteria > Bacillota > Desulfitobacteriia > Desulfitobacteriales > Desulfitobacteriaceae > Desulfosporosinus. The sequence goes on from DATCQU010000002.1 coordinate 30,921, forward strand.
AATAAGTAAAAATGCATCATCGAAGGTATAATCTTCATGGTCCGGTTTATCAATATATCGTTTATAGGCTGCCATCCCTATTCCAATCATGGCCATAAGACCGAACAAATCCATTAATAGGCTAATAATTAGATACTTCATCCCATAAAACACCGGAATATTAAAATCGACCTGAATGGCTATCATTATCGTTCCGATTGTTAACATAACAAATCCATAAAAAACGCTTAAATGCATGATTCGGCGGAAAGTCCCCTTGAAAGTCCCTTTACCATGTTTTATTACATCTAAAAAGAACGTTTTAAATTTCAAACCTAGGTTATCATAACCAATGGTCCGCCCTTGTTGCCAACTCCTAATCTTCTTGCTACATCCGACGATAAAGATAACGATCGATATTAGAGCGAAAAAATACAATAAGCCTTTTCCATTGGTATTCCAAAATAACTGCCGAGTCGCTTGCATAGATAAACCTCCATTTGTTACCCCATAGTTCCTTGCTGCATCAGATACATTTTGTGATAAAGCCCTTCTTTAACTAAAAGTTCTGAGTGCGTACCCCGTTCCACAATTTTTCCGCTGTGAAGGACTAGAATTAGGTCGGCATCTTGAATCGTCGAAAGCCTGTGTGCAATGGCGATCGTCGTTCGTCCTTTGCGCATTTTTCCTAAGGCCGTTTGAATCGCATCTTCTGTCTCTGTATCCACGCTAGCAGTTGCCTCATCCAAAACAAGTATTTTTGGTTTCCCTGCCATTGTTCGAGCAAAGCAAATGAGTTGCCGCTGACCACTCGATAAAGTTGCCCCTCGCTCTCCAATCGGATCCTTATATCCTTGTGGGAGTTTCCGAATAAATCCGTCTGCTTGTACAAAAGAGGCTGCTTCCTCAACGTCTTTCTCACTCACAGCAGCCCTGGAAAGAGCAATATTTTGGGCGATATTTCCCACGAATAAAAACGGATCTTGGGCCACTAATCCAACTTTAGATCGCAACTCTTTATCGGAAAACTCAGATATACCTTCTCCGTCAATAAGGATTTGGCCACGACTAACTGGATAGAAACGCATAAGTAGATTTGCAACCGTGCTTTTACCACTACCAGTATGTCCAACTAAAGCCACGGTTTGTCCTGGATAAGCAGTGAAACTGATCGTTTTCAAGACATCCGTCGAACCATCATAGGAAAAGCTGACATCCTTAAATTCAATCTGTCCGTCTATGATCGAAGGAGACCCCACGGCATCTACCTTCCTGGTCAAACGATCATCATCTAAAAGTTCAAAGACTCGTTCGGCTGCGACCAGCGATTGTTGAAACTGAGACAAGCGTTGCATCATCGTATTGATCGGCTCAAAGAAGCGGTCTAGATAGTTGATGAAGGCATAGAGTACCCCAATCTGGATCGATCCATTCAACGACTGAAACCCAAAGAAGTCTAACACAAGGATGAGGGCAAAGGTGTAAATCAAATCGACAGCAGGTCGGACAAAAAGGCTTTCCAATCTGATATTTGTTATAGCCGCTCGGTAGTAGGCATTGTTAATCGTTGCAAACTCTTCCCTGAACCGTCCCTCCTGACGCATCGCCTGCACAATGTTCATCCCCTGGATGGACTCGTTCAGTTTGGCATTAAGCCGGCTCAGTTCTTTTCGCATCGTTCGGTATACCTTCGTACTTACCTTTCGGTACCCATATATTAAGCAGAGGATTGCAGGAAGCAAGACTAGGCAAAAGGTAGCCAGTCGGGCATCCAGACTAAACATTGCAATGAAAATACCCGTTAGGAAAACAATATTTTGCACTAAAGCCGCTAACACTCCGACGAACAACTCCTTGATCGCTTCAGTGTCATTTGTAATACGGGAAACCAAGGCTCCCGCCGGGGTTTTGTCGAAAACTATTAGACCAAGTCTTTGGACATGTTTGAAGACATCAAGTCGTAATTCTTGAATTACTTTTAAGGCTATCTGATTAAAGCTGACCAACTGATAGTAGTTTAGCCCTACTGAAAGAATATGAAGTGCCAAATAACCTCCCCCAAGCAGCCATAATGCCTGCGGATCAAACGAACGCGGCACCAAATGACGATCGAGAAAGGTTTTGACTATGAGTGGACCAATGACATCCGCCGAGGTAGCAAGAATTAGGATCACAGAGGCAACACTCAACGCTTTAAAGTGGGGCCTGAGATATCCAAGTAAACGCCGGATTACCATATCACACTCCCCCTTGCTCAATCAGTGACTCTAACTGCTGACTTCGGTAAGAGGAAGCATACCAGCCTTGGGTAGCCATGAGTTCTGCATGTGAGCCACGCTCAGTAATCTTACCGTTATGAAGGACAATGATTAAGTCTGCATGTTCAATGGCACTCAAACGATGAGAGGAAATCAAGGTTGTCTTTTGGGTCCTCTTTTCTTTCAAACCTTGTAAAATCAGCTTTTCCGTCTTGGCGTCCACCGCTGACAGAGAATCATCCAAAATGAGAATTTCAGGTTCGAGCAAAAGAGCCCGGGCTATCGAAATACGCTGTTTTTGCCCTCCTGAAAGGGTCACGCCTCGATCCCCGACCAAGGTACCATATTTTTCTTCAAAACGCAGGATATCCTCGTGAATGGCTGCAATACTGGCCACCGCCTGGATTTCCTCCAGCGTGGCTTCCGGTTTTCCAAACGCTATGTTTTCCGCAATTGACGTAGAGAACAGAAAATGATCCTGCGGAACATAGCCAATTGCTGTGCGCAGGGCTCCCAGTGTCACATCATAAATTGAGAATCCACCGATCCGAAGATCTCCTTCTGAAAGGTCAAATTCCCGCATGAGGAGTCTCAATAATGTAGTCTTCCCACTCCCTGTCTTTCCTACAACAGCTAAGGTTTGACCAGACTTAACACTTACGTCAATTTCTTTCAGAATACATTGTTGCGTGCCAGGATAGGTAAACGAGGCCTTCTGATACGTTACTTCACCGCTAGGGACACGGTCCGTCACCCCGTCCCGTTCAACGATTTCATATTTCATGTTGAGTAGCATATTCACGCGGTCATAGGACGCTCTCCCACGTTCCAGGATATTAAAGAGCCAGCCAAAGGCGAGCATAGGCCAAATAAACTGTCCCAGATAAATCGTAAACTGCGTAAGCTGGCCGAAGGTCAATCTATTGTTAACCACTTCTTTCGCCCCGAAGGAAATGGCCAGGAAGAACGAAATTCCGACAATCAATTGAATCGTCGGGTCAAAGAGCGCATCCACTTTTGCAACTGCTATATTTTTCTCCACCACATCAGCCGATAACGTTCGAAAGGCTTCTTTCTCTGCTTCTTCCTCCCCGAATGCTTTAACCACGCTGACTCCAGAGATGTTTTCCAACACCTTGTCATTGAGATCAGAAAAAGCCGCCTGGGCCTTATGGAACCTTTTATGGAGCAGGCCCCCGTAGTAGCTGGTAGACCAGGCCATGAGTGGCATGGGAAGTAAGGTAATGAGCGTGAGTTTCCAACTGATAAAAAAGGCCATAGAGAAAATAACTAGGCTCCCTGTCGTCAGTGAATCGACAAACGTCAATACGCCCACCCCGGCCGTCATTTCAATCGCCTGAATATCGTTTGTGGCATGGGCCATTAAATCTCCAGTTCGGTGTTCCTGATAAAACTGTGGCGACAAGCGCGTAAAATGTTCAAAAAGTTCCTTCCGAAGTAGCCGACCAAGTCGACAAGACGCCCCAAAAATCATCAAACGCCATATATAGCGTAACCCGTAGGCCAAGAAACCTGCACCAAAAAGAAGCAAGCTCCACCTAACTATAAGCCCTTGGGTTAGATTTCCCTTACCGACTCCATCCACGATCACCCCAACCACATAGGGAGGAAATAGATTGATGAAAGCTACAATGAGCAATACCAAAATACCCATACTGTAGCTTTTCTTTTCCAATTTGAAAAACCACATTAAGTCTTTAAAAAGAAGCATAGAATCTCCTCATATCTAAATAAAACATCGGAAGTCCAGTTCCATATCTTGGAGTATGACACTTACACAAAGTATATCATAGACATTTAAAGTATTTCTAGTGCATAATAGCTCAAATGCACATATCAAAAAGGAGACACTCTAAGCGTCCCCTTCAGCCAGGTTCTCTTTATGATGCTTCAAAGCATTTACCAAAAGCTGAGCTGATGATAGGAAATCGACCTTTGGTACTCGTTAAGTAAGCGGTCTAACTGCTGACTAACCTCTACGACCTCCTGATCAACAAGGTTACGGTTTAAGCCAAATTTATTGAGTTTCTTGCGTAGACCCTCTATTCTTTTCAAAAGTTTATTTTCCATATGGATTCCTCCTGAAATGTCATCTTGTGATAATTTTATCTTTTTATCCATATAATGACAAGAGAAAATACTCCATGTATTGGTAGACATTTGTCGTAAATTGGAAGTAGCCCTATCAGTGCAACAAATTAAATAAGACCGTATTAAGAAATTTCTCAATACGGTCTACGACAAGCTATTGAAACTAACCAGCAATGTGGGACCCTTATTAAATCATATTAAAGGGCAACTGTTTCCCTTCCAATGCATTGTTAATATTCTCTTGAGTCACATCATGGTGCGAAGCATGCCACAAAACTTTTCTATTACTTAATAGCAATGCTTGAGGCGATTGATGCTTGACCCCCAAATCCGCTGTCGCTTGACTACATACTGGCCTAGACTCTATCACTTTGATCATGGCCACCAAAATGTCACCCGAACTTTTCTGAATAAAATTTTGCACTTCTCCCCAGGCGCGGGCACTGATAGGACAAGTCGTACTATGTTTGAAAAGTATGATATTACGTTGACAAGACTCGTCCATAATATCTCCTAAATCTTGAGAACAAGTAATTTCCTTGAATACCGCCATCGTTTTCCCTCCCTTTTTACGTTCATGTTATTATAACAAAAACTCTCTGGATTACAACGATCGCCTTCCTCAACTGACACGTCAGTAACTTTTCTTTCTTCATCTCGTCACCTCATTGTCTTTTGCTCAAGATTAAGTGACAGTGATGTCCTGAGTTGGTACAATATACTTTAAAAGCCACGGGTTATGAGTAGAATTCATAGAGGTAAGGAGAAGAGCTTATGTTTGTCGGGGCACGAATCTTAAAAACAGGAATCGCCGTTGCATTGGCAATGTACTTATGCAAAATCTTTCATATTGAACCAGCCATTTTTGCAGCCATTTCCGTTGTGGTTAATATGCAGCCTTCCGTCCGCAAAGCGCTACATAATGCTTGGGAGCAAATAGGGGTACATATACTCAGTATCGGCGTAGCTGTTCTTCTAGGTCTCACCCTTGGTACCAGTCCCATGGTCACAGGTTTGGCCGTCATCCTCATTATTCTTTTATGTAATCGGATTGGGTGGTCTGGGGGAATCACGATAGGTGTTGTATCAATCGTCTTTGTGCTTGACTCTCCCGCCAAAGAATTTTTGCCCCATGCGGGGATCCGTTCTTTAGCACTTTTCCTTGGTCTCGGGGTTGCTCTGGTGGTTAACCATATTCTTTTGCCGCCGGACCACAAGAAAAATCTTTTTTATGACTTAGAGCAACTATTCCGTGATTCTTCCACTTATTTCTTAGATCGTGTGATCACTTTTATCTCTTCTGCGTCTCTAGAAGCTTTCATAGCTGAGCCACCTATAGGACTATTACAACGTCTCGAGAACGTTATGGATCTTTTTGAACATGCGAGAGAAGAATTGACAGAGCGAGATAATGCCTTACTCGTTGAACGTAGCCTCGAAATGTGCCGTGGCTTCATCGAACGAGGCCAAAATATTGGCGAGATGACGGCACAGCGCGTACAACGGCGTAATGCTTCCGATTCTCCATTGCCCAATGAAGGGTTAAGTTCAGAATACCAAAGAATCCTTGATGTACTGGTTGAAGGTGAAAGAAAGTTAGGACTATGGGCACGCAAGGTCAGTATAGGGTTAAACCAGCCCCATGCCGCAGAAAAGGCCGGTGATGACACCGAATACTGGGCTGGTTTTGATCAAGTTATGGATTCATGGCAACGCACAGTTAGCGGTATCTTTTACCTGAGGGCTATGATGGAAATTGCCGTGGTCGCTACTGAAATGCGTTGGGCCGGACGCAGGATGAAAGCCCTCTTCGATCTGGGATCCTTAAATCGAGAAAAGGCTTAAAGGTACCTTTGGAAAAGTTAGGAAAGTTGATAATAAGAGTATCTACGATCAGCAAAAACTGGGATTTTCTTTCGAACCTCATTAATTAGATCTGTGTCTAATTCGACAAGCAAAATCTCCTCTTCTTCCTCGGCTTCCTCTAGAATTTCTCCCCAAGGGCTGATCACACTGGAATGACCACAGAATTTAACTCCGTTGCCTAAGCCAATGCCATTGCACCCTATGACAAAAATCTGATTTTCAATTGCCCTAGCCTTTTGTAAGGTCCGCCAGTGGTCTAGTCTAGGATGAGGCCATTCAGCCGGTACAAACAGTATCTCAACATCATCGAGAGCAAGCCGACGAACAAGCTCTGGGAACCTTAAATCATAACAAATAATGACGCCACATATATGCCCCTCTATATCGAAAGTAACCACCTTGTTCCCTTCAGTATAGAATTTGTTCTCTTCTCCGGGTGAAAACAAATGAATTTTCTGGTAGCTTGCAATATTCACACCTTGTCGGTTAAAGACTTTGGCTGAGTTAACCACCTGTCCATCGTCAATCTCGGAGATTGACCCTCCGACCAAATATATTTGCAACTCCCGAGCAAGCTTACTCATTTTTTCAACAGCATGTTTCCCAGAACAAGTAGCCTGTTCAGTAATATCAATTGGAAAGTAGCCGGTATTCCAGGTTTCGGGTAAAACGACTACATCAGGCTCACCTGACGCTGCTTTTCGAACCAACTTCTCCATTTTAATTAGGTTAGCATCAGATTGGCCAAGTGTCACATCCATCTGAATAACTGCAACTTTTAATTTACTCAACCTAACCATCCATCCTTCCATCCATCCTTCATCTGATCGTAATATATTTATGCAATAATCCCGAGCCTTTCATTAACAGGAAGATAGATCGAGATTTAGCCTAATGTATCACAAATTAGTATATTATCAAATCTTGACATACCCGCAAACCTTCAAAAAAGCCGATTTATCCTTGAGAAGGAAAAATCGGCTTTTTTTATACTTAAATCAATTATCCCTCATGCACCTTCAACCAGCTGCCAAAATTGCGTACACAACCCGGAATAATGTTATCCATCTTCAATGATGTCTCTGCATCAAAGTATCTTCTCCCACATTCGTCACATACTTCTGCGGGGACATTTTCAATAACTATTTTTTTACCATTCCATTCCCGTTCGACATTTACCAGTTTCTTCTCAATTTCTCCTTCACACAAATTGCAACTATTCATTTTCCCCCTCCTTTATCTCTCATTTCTGAAAATTTGTACCCTTATTTTACCACATTTCCAAGGTAAATAAACTATTAATTTAAATGGAATCGATCTAAACTTCTATGAAGAGGGCACGTTACCACACGCCCTCCAACCTTCGACCTATTTATTGGATATTCTACAACGCTTTTTCTCCAAATTTCTTGATTACCACTTTCTCATATGGGGCAATCTTATTCAATTCTCCCGCCTCCTTAATGATTTGTTGCAGGAGATAGAAATCCTTTTCGTTAAGAATCGGGTCCTTCTTCCAGGTGTTTTGGTCTTTATATCGTTTGACAGAACTAATCAAAATTTCGTCGTTTTCCTCTGGAAATTGAGGTTTGATAGCCTTAGCAATTTCCTGGGGAGTATGACTTGCTACCCAACGCTGACCCTTGAAGATTGCATTTGTAAACTTCTGTATGAGCTCTGGATTTTTCTCGATCGTACTCTTCTTGGCAAAATAAGCTGTATAAGGTACTTCACCACTCTCTTTACCTAGAGACGCTAGAATAAAAGCTTTGCCCGCCTTCTCCATGCTCGACGCCGTGGGTTCAAAGATAATGACATAGTCCCCTTGGCCTCCCATGAAAGCACCAGGCATTGCTGCAAATTGCATTGTTGTATCGATGAGTACATCTTTTCCAACGATCAGTCCATTTTTGCTTAATACATACTGAAGGACAATGGCTGGCATTCCGCCCTTACGCCCGCCTATAACACTCTTTCCTTTGAGATCACTCCATTTAAAATTCGGATCAGGCTTCCTACCCATTAGGAATGTTCCATCCCCGTTGGTAAGTTGCGCGAAGACAACACTATTATCTTCTTCGCCCTCGTTATAGACATAGACACTCGCTTCAGGACCGGCAAGACCAATGTCAACTTGGCCCGACAACACGCCAGTCATGACCTTGTCTGCCCCTTGACCATTCGAAAGCTCAATCTCCAGTCCTTCCTCTTTAAAGAACCCTTGGGTCAGGGCTACATACTGCGGTGCATAGAAAATGGAGTGTGTGACCTCGGATAGTTTTATCTTTGTGAGCTCAGATTGATTACTACAGCCTGATAGAATTAACGACATCCCTAAGAGTAGCACAATAGGTACGAGCATAAAGGTCTTCTTCATTATGATAAACCTCCTTATAATTTCAAGTACATGTGTTTTCTACTTACTGGTTTTAGTAAATTTTAGTTCACTTGTTAGTTTTAGAGTTTATTTTTCACCAACAACTTCTCAAGGTAAACTACTCCCTGATACATCACTGTCGCGGCTACCCCGAGAATGATAACACTGGTCATGACTAAGTCCAATTTGAAAACTTGGCCCCCATACACAATGAGGTAACCCAATCCTGCCTTGGAAACTAAAAATTCTCCCACGATGACCCCGACCCACGACAACCCTACATTAATCTTCAATGCGTTGATAATGGTGGGGGACGACGCCGGTAGTAGTACTTTCGTAAGGACTTGGAATTTTGTACCACCAAAGGTTTGGACTAGTTTTATCTTTTCTTCGTCAATAGCTAAAAACCCACTTAAGACCTCCAAAACCGTGACAATGAGAGAAATGGCCAACGTCATGACAATGATCGCCATAGGTCCTGCCCCAATCCAAACGATAAATACTGGACCTAGCGCGATTTTAGGCAAACTGTTCAGAACCACCAAATAGGGTTCTAGAACTTTACACAAAAATTCTGACCACCATAAGACAATGGCAATCATCGTTCCCAAAAGTGTTCCCACGACAAAGCCAACAACCGCTTCTAGACAGGTAATCCCGATGTGTCGAAAAAGCACGCCCTCTTCATACAACCTGATAATAGTGTTCAACACCCTAGAGGGTTGACTGGTGATAAAAGGGTCTACGATTTTTAGATTGGCGCAGATCTCCCAAAGAGACAACGCAACGACCAAAATAAGTAATTGCACGAACCTGACCCATAGTTTTTCCATCTTAACCCGCCGTAGGTACCCTTTATGTTCTTGAGAAATCTCTTTGACCCTAGCCATGTGTGGAACGTATTCCTGTTCAAGGTTAGACATGGACATCCAGCCCCTTCCATATCTCCTGAAAGAAATACCGGAACTCTGGTGCTTCCCGAGAAGACAAAGGTGTTCTAATATCACAACTCAACTTGATATTATAAATATTTTTAACCGTTCCAGGACGTTTAGATAAGAGAATGACCCTATCTGACATGCTGATGCTCTCGGAAATATCATGGGTGACAAGAAGCGCAGTTTTGTTCTCCTTTTTTATAATGGCATGAATATCATCGTTGACCACAAGCCTGGTTTGATAATCCAAAGCCGAGAAAGCCTCATCCAGAAGAAGAATTTGAGGATTGGTCACAAGGGTTCGTATGAGCGCCACTCTTTGCCGCATCCCACCCGAAAGCTGGTTCGGATATTTATCTTTAAATTCATAAAGCCCATATGTTCTAAGGAGTTTCAAGACATGCTCCTTTGCCTCATTTGTCACGGTCTTCCTTATTTCAAGACCCAGCATGACATTTTGATAGATAGTTCTCCAGTCAAAAAGATGGTCTTTCTGCAACATATAGCCAATTTTCCGAGAAGTTCCCTTGACCTTTTCCCCGCTCAGTAAGACAGTTCCAGAGGTAGCAGAAAGCAGTCCCGAAATGATTGATAGCAAGGTGGATTTGCCACAACCGCTTGGTCCAACGATGCTGACAAACTCCCCCTCTAAGACTGAAAAATTAATGTTTTCTAGGGCCGTTATTTCCCCATTGAGCGATTGATATTTCATACTGACGTTATGTACCTCCACCACATGTTTCAATGGCACTCCCCCCTTAGCACCTGAGCTTTTTTATAGTGTATTGGAGGATGCATCAATAGGTGAGCAATTTGAAAATTATTAGTTCAGTTTAATAGGGAGAAAGCCCTACTTAATTTATGTCTAGAACATAAATTAGCCAGGAAAAGAGACCAGCATAGAATAAAGTCTCTGACCAAGCCTACAATTTATGCCCACGAAGTATTAAATATAGAAGGTCCTATATATATATAGTGAACATGCAATTTCATCTGAGAATCTCATGATAGAGCATAGAATTGAGGAGGAGTTATGATGAAAAAAATATTGGTTCCCACGGATGCCTCAGAGTATTCACAACGAGCATTGAAAACTGCTTTGGAACTAGCTCGAAAATTCAACGCAGAAGTAGAGCTTCTATTCGTCATGCACGAGCCGATAGTGTATAACTCTAATGTTGATGTATATATTATTTCGCCGGAACAGATCGAACAAGAAGGGAAGTTTGCCTTACAAGCGACACTTGATAGAATAGATATCAGTAACGTCACCTTAAAAAGAAAAATAATACGAGGCAGACCTGCAAAAGTCATCTTACAAGAAATTGAAAATGAGAACATTGACCTAGTCGTCATGGGTAGATGTGGTTATGGGGCGCTGACTGACTGCCTGCTAGGCAGCGTCAGTCAGCGCGTTCTCTACGGGGCAAAATGTTCTGTTCTCATTGTAAAGTAATGAATTAATACCAAAAAGAGCACCTCCTTGATCTAACTTTTATACGTTAGACCAAGGAGGTGCTCTTTAATATATTCTTCAATCTTCATCCTTAGTAGCTCGTCTTAATTCGAATCGACCTAGTTTTTCTAATCTTGTCGAATCTTCATCCATCCGCTGGTCGTCATCGGGGATGCATGATTGCTTAGTAGTTCTAACCACCTCACCCGTCTTTAAATCGACAACGTCCGTATATTTTACCGATACCTTCTCGCTCATAATTCACGTCCCTTCTTTAAGACTAGTTTACATTATCCTTCATATTCCTTCAATAGTTATCGCATTTCAGGCTATTAGACGTGCAGCTGTTCGCTTATATACTCACTCACGATGCGCAAAATGCTCCATTATTTTTGCCCAAATACGTTGTGTTTCATGGAATTCATGATAATGTTTTTTTACATTTTTATGGTATTTTTCCAATTCAACTAAAACATTCATAAAATCCGGTTGTCCGAAATAGGCGCAGATTTTAGGCAATGTCTTGTTAAGCTGTTCCCGCATCTCTGTTATCTTTTCTTCATAACGATCCGGTTGTGTGATATAGAGCAGTAAGGGTTTATAACGAATCCAACCTATACAGGCCTTGTAAAAGCGAGTAGTAATCTGTTCGGTATCTGCTTTGATAAACTTCAATCGCAGTGGGAGAACACCCTCTAATAGATCGTTATAGGTAGAAAACCCGTCATGGAATGTGTAGCAAGGCACGCGCAAAACCTTTCGTTCGCTTAAGCAGGTACTTAAGAAAGTATCCTCACCTCTAGCTCCCGGGGGGTTATAAAATGGAAAAACGCGTCGTGGCTCAGTGAGGTTAATACAGAGATTTGCACCTGAGATGAATTTAGCATGGTTTGTTTCCTGTACCTCTATAGCATCATCACTTGTCAGTATTTTTGTATCAGCATAGGTTACGCCTCCGTTTTCCATAACGGCTTTCAAGGTATCCCAGTTAACAATATCATTGCTGATAGCCTCAATAAATGAACGAAAATCGGCTTCACCCATCGTGTCATTAAATTCGATATAGGGAATAGGTGATATATAGCCACAGTGACTGCCGTGGGTTATGTCCGCTTGAGCAATATATTCAAGATGGTTTGTCAGAACCTCCTGACCTCCCCAGATCGCAGTATTACGAGTCTTGGTCACTGCCATCGGGTATTCGTCGTCGTCCAGAAAAACCAAACAATCCATATTCTGCTTTATGGCGTTATAGAGTACGGCGTTACGATTGCCGGCATACCCCCTGCCAAAAATCATGCGAACTTCATTGTTATTAATGACATTTTCACGAATTAAATACTCAATTTCTTCTTTTCTGGCGATGCTTCCAATAAATCTGCTACTATCTATTTGCTTGACTAGTTCTGGGTGTACATTGGTGTAATCTGTTATTTTGGTTTTATGATAATCAAGGTCGTATGCGACAAAAAGATTTAAACTGATACCTTTGTTTTCTACTAAACCAGATTCCTTCCAGGAGTGTATATAGGTTCTCAGCACCTTTTGAAAACTTTTTCTCCCAGTCGCAAAACCGATTCCGACTTTAATACTTTTGCCTTCTTGCATCTAAACACTCCTTTCAATGAAAAATCAATCCCAAAGTAACTTCAGATAATAAGAATAGAAATAAACAACGCTAAACATAACTAATTGATTATAAAGCATAATTAGTTGATTATAACATAATGGATTAATTATAGCAAAGCTAATCCGCAATGTATTGTAACTCTCATAACCTATCATGCACCATAGCGGGAAATCGCAAACTCTATTTATGGCGTTGTTCAGAAGTCAAAAAAAATGCGTCAGCCTGAGAATCTCACCTCTCAACTAGCGCATTCAATCTTGGTCATCACCCTCTACATGACCAAAGTATATACGTTTATCTCCATATCCTTTTCCAGAACTTTAGCTAACTTGGGCCCCGCCTCTTTAAAGTGTTTGGAATTCAGATGTTTTTCCAATGCCTCCGTACTTTCCCATTCCTCAACAAATGTAAACACCTTTTGGTTATTAACATCCTGAAATAACTGATAGACTAGACATCCAGCTTCTTTTCTAGTTTCCGCCACCAGCTCTAGAACACTACTCTTCAATTCTTCTGCCATGTCGTCTTTAATTACCATTTTCGCAGTTACCTTAATCATCTCTCCACCTCCATAATCTATAATCTACCTAGGTTCAATTATATACGTTATAATAATTGAGTTCAAGAAAATTATGAAAATTATGGCAATTATTCGTATGATGCTGATTTCAATCCAGTTGTACTAACGATAAATCTCCATCTATTCTCATCATACTGAATTATTATTTTAAAATTAATCCATAGAAATACAAAGAAGGGGTAGGTAATTCATAATACAATGAATCACCTACCCCTATTATTAGTAATGCGAATATATTACGATTCTTCTTCCATTTCTTTTACGGGGCATGCATTAGCTAATTCTAATTCAGCGTCCATTTGTCGCCATGGAGCTTCATTAATGTTTACATTCTCCAGAAGGGCAACAAGGTCTCCTCGTCCGTAATAAGCCGGCTTTCCATCGTCATCTCTCGTCACGAGAACGACTGGAATTCCATTAAAGGTCGGTAGTAATGCCTTGATAATTGTAGTTGTGTCAGACGAGTTTTGGAATACTGCCGACTGAACCGAAACAAGTGCAAAGGTTTTGCCTTGTTCTTCAATAATTGCTGCTTCAAATTGAGCTTTCACGACTTCATCTCCTATTTACTATAATCAGTAATACAGTGAAACACTTGAACGAGTTCACTGTATTAAAGTTCGACAGGAACCTTCGAAAACCTGCAAAAAGAGGGTGGTATCGATTATCCTCTAAAGTAATTCACTCCACCAGCGAAAATAGGTTGATACTTATTGCCAGGGATATTAATCGCTACGTTCTTTCCGGTTCGTTCGGAATGAGCCATCTTACCCAGAATACGGCCATCCGGACTCGTGATTCCTTCAATCGCTTCATAAGAACCATTCGGAGTATAGAGAATATCATTGCTTGGGTTACCGCTAAGATCAACATATTGGGTAGCAATCTGTCCATTAGCAATCAACTTCTGGATCACTTCTTTATTGGCGACAAACCGTCCTTCTCCATGTGAGATTGGCACGGTATGAACCTCACCTAGCTCCACCCCGCTAAACCAAGGGGATAGATTGGAAACAACTTTAGTTTGGATCATACAGGAAACGTGCCGTCCAATTTTGTTGTACGTAAGAGTCGGAGAATCATCGGTTAAATCCATGATCTCTCCGTAAGGAACGAGACCAAGCTTAATCAACGCCTGGAATCCGTTGCAAATCCCGAGCATCAAACCATCTCGTTGTTTTATAAGTTCCAACACCGCTTCTTTAATCCTAGGATTCCTGAACATGGTGGCAATGAATTTTCCCGAACCGTCCGGTTCATCCCCTGCACTAAAACCACCCGGGAACATGACGATCTGGGCATTTTCAATTTTCTTAACCATCTCTTTGATCGATAGCTCTACATCGGCCGCAGTTAGGTTTCTGATGACCAAGGTTTCCACAAGGCCTCCAGCTTTCTCAAAAGCCATAGCCGAATCATATTCGCAATTGGTTCCCGGAAATACCGGAATAAAAATCCTAGGTTTAGCTACTTTTACGGAGGGCTTTTGAGTATTGCGTAAATTATAACTCAACACAAGCGGCTCAGCAACTTTTTCGGTTTGAGTAGGAAAAGTTTTTTCCAGTGGCTTCTCCCAGGCTTTTAAAGCGAGATCTAGTTCGACATCCAATCCATTAACCGTGATCGCAGGTTTTTCCTGGGTGGATCCGAGCACTAGATAGCCTACCCCTCCGAAAACCTCGGCAAGCTTCACTGTTGCCCCAATTTCTAAGACGATCGAGCCATAGTCAGCAGAAAACATTTTTTTTATATCCATCTGTTCAGCAAAGACCATCCCAATCCGATTACCGAACGACATTTTGCTCACGGCCGCAGCCAGTCCACCCATTCTTACAGTATGAGATGCTAAGACTAATCCAGAACTGATCAGCTCTGCAATTTTCCGATAATTTTTACACAGATGTTCAAAATCAGGGACTTCATGTTCATCCCGAGTGGCCGATATCAAGACAACTTGACTACCAACTCTTTTAAACTCTTGGGATACAACCTTGTCTGCGCGAGTAACATTGACAGCAAACGCAACCAGCGTCGGAGGAACATGCAAATCCATGAAGGTTCCAGACATACTGTCTTTTCCACCGATGGCAGGGATCTCAAGTTTCTTCTGTGCATAAAACGCCCCAAGTAAAGCGCTGAAGGGTTTTCCCCACTTTTCTGGATCGTTGCCCAGCCTTTCAAAGTACTCCTGCAGCGTAAGTCGCACTTTACTATAATCTCCACCCAATGCCACTATTTTAGTGACTGCATCAATGACAGCATATAAGGCACCGTGGAACGGACTCCATTTAGACAATTGAGGATTATAGCCATAGGTCATTATAGTCGCAGTATTCGTTTCCCCAGACAGCATTGGGAGCTTCGCTACCATTCCTTCTGACGGGGTTACTTGATACATACCACCAAACGGCATCAGGATAGATGACATCCCTATGCTGCTGTCAAACCTCTCCACTAGGCCTTTTTGGCTACAGACGTTCAGATCTGCTAAATTAGCCAGCCAAGCCTCTTTCAAGGCGGAATTTTCATTTTTCAGAGCCAATTTCTGCTCGACTGCCTCTGGCAATGTATTAAAGTAGTCATGGCTTGCATCAGGAAGATTTACCTTAACCTTCGTCATCTGTTTAACCCCATTAGTATTGAGAAACTCCCTGCTGAGATCAACAATTGCCTGCCCACGCCAAAGCATCTTGAGTCTTGGGTTAGCACTTACCCGCGCCACATAAGTTGCTTCCAAATTTTCTGCCTGAGCATACTTTACGAACGTTTCAAAATCTTCCGCACCAATAACTACTGCCATGCGCTCCTGTGATTCAGAAATCGCAAGTTCTGTTCCATCAAGGCCCTCGTACTTTTTCGGAACAGCATCCAGGTTAATTTCTAAGCCATCTGTTAACTCCCCAATGGCCACGGCAACGCCACCCGCTCCAAAATCGTTGCAGCGTTTAATCAGGGTACTTACTTCGGGATTACGAAAAAGTCTTTGTATTTTTCGTTCGGTTGGAGGATTTCCTTTTTGCACCTCCGCCCCACAACTCAACAAGGACTCCGTCGTGTGTTCCTTAGAAGAACCAGTAGCACCGCCGCACCCGTCCCTACCCGTTCGCCCACCGACTAAGACAACGACATCCCAAGGTTCTGGGACTTTCCGTACAACGTTTTTACGAGGAGCTGCAGCAATCACAGCCCCGATTTCC
The DNA here is from genome assembly GCA_036569365.1 of Desulfosporosinus sp. GTDB lineage: Bacteria > Bacillota > Desulfitobacteriia > Desulfitobacteriales > Desulfitobacteriaceae > Desulfosporosinus. Next base: position 47,314 of record DATCQU010000002.1, read on the forward strand.
ATACGTTTGGCCACAAAGCCTTCATCATAGACTTCCGTAACCTGCCCAGTGGCAATCCCAATTTGATTCCCGTACGAACTATAACCTGATGCAGCACCTCTAGTGATCTTCCGTTGGGGCAGTTTCCCGGGTAGAGTATCCTCTATTTTCGCTCTAGGATCACCACTGCCAGTCACACGCATAGCCTGGTAAACAAAGGTACGACCAGACAAGGGATCTCTGATGGCACCACCTAAACAGGTAGCCGCCCCTCCGAACGGCTCGATTTCGGTAGGATGATTATGGGTCTCATTTTTGAACATCACCAGCCATTCTTCAGTACGATCGTCAATATCGACATTCACGACAATACTACAAGCATTGATCTCATCCGACTCATCAAGGTCTGGTAAAAGCCCTTTTTTCTTCAATTCTTTCATACCCAAAACACCAATATCCATCAGACAGACATCTCTAGCAGAGGCGTTTTCCCCATAGACATAATCCCGAGAAGTGAGATATTCCTGATAGGCCTGAGTCAGCGGGTCAGAAAAATCCCCTTCTGGGATAGAAACCTCTTCAATCTGGGTATTAAACGTCGTATGGCGGCAATGATCTGACCAGTATGTGTCAATCACCCTGATCTCTGTAATCGTAGGATTCCGTTTCTCGGTATCCCGGAAATAACCCTGACAAAACGTCAAATCTTCAAAGCTCATTGCTAAGCCGGCTTCTTGAAAGAAAGCTCTCAAATATACAGGCGTCTTCTCAATAAAACGGTCGAGTATTTCGACATCAGGCGGGATTACTGGCTCAAATTCCAGGCTTACCGGCTTTTCTAAAGAAGCTTCACGTGATTCAACAGGGTTAATACAATAATCCTTAATCTTTTGAAAATCGTCCTCGGATAGCAGGCCCTTTAGAACAATCACTTTCGCCGAAGCAATATTGGGCCGCTCTTTTTGAGTCAGGATCTGTACACATTGGGCAGCAGAATCCGCCCGCTGATCATACTGACCAGGTAAGTATTCCATGGCGAAGACCAGGTCTTTCGCAGGAATTTCTAAATCTTCATCAAACACCAGGTCCAGTGGAGGCTCGGCAAAAATAATTGGACGAGAGTCTGCATACTCCTCATCCGTGATACCGGAAATATCATAACGGTTGATGACTCTTAAGCTGTCCAACCCATTGATCCCTAGATTTTCTAATAAATCGCTATAGAGACCCTGAGCTTCAATATCATAGCCCTGCTTTTTTTCCACATAAATTCTTTTAACCGCTTGTGATCCCATATAATCCTCCATCAGTAATAAATTTTATTAGTTACAAGTTTTGACGCTTAACATCCACGAGTATTGAAATATGTATAAGACCATAGCGCTTTGTCTATGGCCTCGTCTCGCGATAATAATTGACACAAATCTCTAGATTGCATAATACCATGATTTTGCTCGAAATAAAAGCATGAGGTTATCTGCGCCCACCTTAATAGTCCTTAACCTACTTTTTTAGTGAAAGGAATGAGCGCTGGAACCTCTCGCTGATAATCAATATACGCTGATCCAAATTGTTTAATAAGTTTCCTTTCCTCTATCTTAATTCCAATGAGTATATATAGGGTTAGAACCAGATGAACCAGGATGTCCACTCTGGTAGAATTTAAACTCCACATGAAGACTAAGGTGCCTAAATACATCGGATGACGCACCACACCCAATAATCCCTTATTAGTTATTGTTGTAGGAGCAGTATTTCCTTTTCTCGGACGAACCCCAAGAATCTGCCGAATACCAATAAACTCTAAGGTATCATAACTTAGAAAAGCCCAGATGATCAGGAGACCTGAAGCAATGAATAAACTATATTGTAGAATTGTCCAAGGTGGTACAAATTGTAACACTAGTTGGGTGTCAGCAGATCTTGAATAGTTCAGTAATGTTATCAATAAAATGAGCGACAGCATATTATAAATAAGTCTGTAATAAGGATAATATCGTCCCATCACCCGACTAACCCAATTGGAAAAACGCAAGTCGATCAGTAAACTATGAATTAATGCAAACCCAACCCATTGTAAAGTGACAATTAGATACTTCAGTTTCTTCCACCTCGAATTCAACTCCGGTAGCACCTTGTTCTACGTCATTAGTGGTCTGTACCGTCCTGACCGGACGGATCCCGTTCCACTCAGCATCCGACTTCCCCATGATGCCCGCAACAACTGGAGCCACGTCGAATTTTAATCCAATTGTTACGGAAGGCCATACCGAGCTTAGCCAAGAATGACGCATCACTTCGACGCCAGTTGCTGAAAATAGCCTTAAAACTGGGCTGAAACTGATTTTCCTTTGTCTCTACGTGCTGGTGCGAATGATTATTGCGATGACTGTGATCGTGATCGTCGATTTTTCTCACCTCGAATTCAGATTCAACGTTATTTATGGCCATTATTTTGATAGCTCTAATAATTCCTCAATTATTTCTGCTGAATCCTTGATAAGTTTAGGGCAGATAGTACTGAAAAGTTTCTTTTCTCGTACGATAACCATTTCTTCCGGAATGCTTATATCATAGGCTAGTAGGTCTTTACATTTAACAGAGTCATTAATCACTTTAAATCTTGTTGTAAACTCTTGCACGAGCGAATTAGTTTTCCTCTTATTCACCTTATCGTCTACATTTACGTTTCCATGCTTTAATCCGATCAACATAAATGCTCCTGTTACCGCACCGCAGGTTTCCCCAATCCCCATACCTCCTCCAAAGCCTCCGGCAATTCTCAAGGCCACTTCAGGTTCTAATCCCAATTCACTGCAGTATGTAGAAAATACTGCTTGAGCACAGTTATATCCGGATGTAAGACATTCGACAGCAACATCAGACTTTTTCATAAAACGACTCCCCTTACGCTCATAAATACTGCAATCGAACCAAACCTTTAGTAGAGATATCTAAGCTTATAAAGACTGCTTTGAGTATGCACTTCAAAGTAGTTTTTTGTCTTAATAATATTAGAAATGCGACTTAAACTAGTCATTCTTAACTTTCCATCTTTTACAAATAAAAGTTGCCCATTCATGCCCACTTCAATATTATGCAGCCACACCACCCTTCCCCATCTATGAAGCGACGTAGGAACACCTGGTAGACACAAATCATAAATCCCTTCAATTATTGCGACCTTATTATCCATACGCTTACCTCCAAACCAACTGAGGGCGAATAGAACCTTTGTGTATGAAATTCTACCTCCTTCTTAAATATTCCTCCCATAATCACAACTATAATTAAAATCCGTGATCAAAACAAAAAGCCAGATCGTTAACGTCTTCATATAATACATCAAAGTCATAAGTTATGGAGAGGTGATCGCAACATGAAGGATTTCTATAGTATTCTTACTGAGCGAAGAATTCAGGAAGCCTTAGCTAGGGGGGATGATAAAAACCTTACTGGCACAGGAAAACCTTTAAAGGTGGAGAGCCTTCACTTTTTACCCCAAAAACTTCGAGCAGCCTACATTGTCCTTAAAAACTCAGGCTATCTCGAGCAAGTCGCCAAAGACAAAAATTGTTTTCTCCCCCCCTCAACCAGCGACGATTTAAACATACATAATGTAGACCCTTCCATTTTGAAGCAAGAACTTTCTGAGGAGCTTCTAAAATATAACGTAATGATGGATTGCCGACGTAAATTATAATACCAGCTATTACCATTCTAATTCATAGGGCATGAACAAAAATGAATGTATTCCATAATATATAGTAGCCAGGGACAAAGGAGGTTTAATGATGTTCAAAAGAAAGAAAAAGCATCATAGTAGTCCAAAGCACCATAGTAAGCCTAAACATCATAGTAGCCCTAAGCATCACAGTAGCCCTAAGCATCACAGTAGCCCTAAACGCCATTGTAGCCCCAAACACCATAGTAGTCCTAAAAAACATTTTAGTCTTAAGGATTGGTAGTAGAAATCTGTAATATGTTTTCTGTTTGGGTCCGCTTTCAAACAATTTGAAAATTTAATATTAGGGCTCTTACTTAAATATGAGCTCTAATATACTTAACGATATCCAATAATAAGGCTAGGTCATTATCTTCTTTAATACATCCGGTAAATTTTTTCTGGCTAGATATTGAGTTGGTCTTGGGGGTATGAGATCAATGAATGATGAGTACTTTATGGAAATTAGCTCTTTGAGCAAAAAAAAATTATTAAAATCCTTTCTCTATCTGGGTGAGGGTGCTGCCAGAATGGTTTTCGCACTAAATAATGATTTAGTCATCAAAGTTCCTAAAAATAAATTTGGGGTTTTTCAAAACGGTATTGAAAATTACATTTATAACCAGGCAGAAGAACGTTATAAGAAGTATTTATGCCCAATAATTAGGTATCAACCACAACTACTAGTAGCTACTAGAGCAATGCCAATCGATGATGATCAGGAATATTTAGATAGTCTAAGAATATTTTGTGGAAATATTACCTTTTACGAAGATATATTAGCCTTAAGTCAGACATTTTATTTATCTAAAGATGATATTCGGGCAACAAGTTCTTGGGGGATATTAAACCGAGGAAAAGTATTGATCGATTACGGTTGTCCCAGTAAGCAGGGATTTGCATTCTATAAAAAAGAGATTACAGCTGGCTCTTCAAAGTAATCCATTTGTGACAAAAATCCATGAGCAACCTTGCCCGTTATTGTCTCGTCTTAGCCTGTAGACTAAAGTAAGGGTCTCGCATAGATATTGCGAGACCCTTACTTGGAAATTACTTTAAAGAGTCTAAAATCTGTTGATACATAACCTGTGGTGTTGAGGCGTTCCCTTGCTTGCCAGCAGTTCCAGCGCCTGTTCCTGCTCCAGCACCTCCACCATTACTTCCGCCAGTCCCTCCTCCACCTTGGGGTCTATTCCCATTAGGGGTTCTCGGGGTGGTTAAAGAACTTTTTTGTTCAGCTGTAAGAACGGCGTTAATAGCGTCCGCTTTTTGTTGTAAAATTTCTTGACTTGGATCAGCCGTTTTAATCAAGTCCTGCAAAATTGGTTTTATCTTATCTTTCTGGTCACTAGTTAAAACGTTTTTCGGATCACTTTGCAGACGACGTATCTCCATTGCAGCCTGTAATGCTGGATTTCGTACCCTCTGCCCCTGACCTGGTTGGCCTTGGTTTGCTTGTACTTGGCTTGTAGATGCTGCAGTAGCTGTCTTGCTTTGACTACAACCACCAGCTCCGATTAACACTATCATCAGTAATGCCCCGACTAGTATCCATGGTTTTCTCGAAGTTCCCTGGGTTTTACTTTGCTTTACCATTTTACTAAATAACCTCCTGTAAATAACAAGTTTTCGTGGTTGACTAGCATCCCCGCTATTTTTTTCAAGCGATATATACTATATGTTCGCACTTCCTCTCAACCTTTGATTAATTAAATATATAACTAAAACTTGATTAACATGTGATAAGCATCTTAAGATTTCATCAAGATTCCAAGGATCAATGTTCAGCTTCAATCCGTTAACGAAATCGTAAGAAACTTATAAGCCTCCAGGAATTCCAGGGCACCTTTAAGATCTGCTTCTCCTTTGAAATGCATTTCTCGTTGTAGTCCTTCCATCAAATAGGGCGAATACTTTGTTACAAGCCACTCATTTTGCTTTATGTACAAGACAAGATCTGCTTCCTCCCACTCCCTACAACGGATCTTTTCAACTAGGTCTGCGAATATTAGATCCTTAGGCAATACAATGCGATCAATTTGACTTGGCATGCGTCTTATATCTGCACCCGATACCGATCGGAGCAGCCAAATCAACGTATTACAAATCACTGTTCCCACAAACGGCTCAAAAACGAGGATATCACGCAACTCCCAAGCGACGCGTTGATTTACAGATACACCATACATTCGATATTTTCGGCGAAGACCCTCCAGACTCTGAGCAGCGTTAGACTCAAGATATTGGAATTGCTCGTCCGAACACAAAACCTCAAACACCATCGCAGCGATTTCACGATCAATCTTACCTGGATCACTGAGGTACTTTGGCTTTTTAGCATTCACCGCTACTTGGACGTAAATCTTATTTTTGTTGGTGTCCATATCCTTAATAGTCCACAGCTTGCCAGCTAAGATGACGTTTTCTCCAATATCAAATCTAACCCCTTTATCCAGCTGCCCGATCTTTCGAATGCCACAGTACACATCATAATAGATAGCGACCATAAACACCGAGTAAAAATCCTTCCCCCTTAATAATCGCTCTCCCTCAAGCCCAACAATATACTCATTGAGTCCTGGAACGATCTCTAACATCTCCGTTTGAACCATATGGCTAATTAAGCTAACTATCTCATGCTTAGGAAGCATATAAAAAGCAGCGTTTTCTTCTAAATTATGAAGGAGCTGACTCCAAGTGACACCATTATACTCCTGACAAAGAGAAATCACTTGGTGAAAGAGAATATCGTAGGGTACCGGATTACCTGTTGCGGGCTCAATCCATCCTTGGAGCATGAGATTCATGACGGCAATCGATTGAACCAGACTATCTCCACTCGTCGAATACATTTGCAGTAGTTGAGCTTGTTCCTGCTTTCTCCCAGAACGCCCCATGCGTTGCTTCAGAGATGACACCGTAAAAGTGGTGTCCAGCTGACACACAAGATCGATTGCGCCTATATCGATACCAAGCTCAAGCGAGCTGGTACAAACTATGCTTAGAGGAGTTTTAGAAGCAGCCAATTTCTTCTCTACGTACTCCCTTTCCGCTTTGTCAATCGAGGAGTGATGAGCAAAGTATCCTTCCTGGATCCCTTCCTTCTCTGCCAAACGGTTGAGCATCACAGTCGCTTCTTCAACCATACCCCGACTATTACAAAAGATAAGGGATTGATAGTCTCTGGTAACGTCCCTCAGGTCCTCAAAGAGCTCTAAGGGAATTTTCCCATCCTTTAAAGCCGGAAAATGTAATAAAGAATACTGAAGTTCTTTCCCCTCGTCAGATGTTTCGACCACTTCCACCTCTTCAGGCCTCTTATGATTAATCCAGGATTTTATTACGTCAAAATTACGAATGGTTGCTGATAAGCCGAGTATACGTGGCCGCACCCGGGTATACGTTTCCATCCTCGATAATAAGGAACGCAGTTGTGTTCCTCGCGCAGAATCCAGAAAAGAATGGATTTCATCAATCACGATGAACTCCACTCCCTGAAAGAGGCTTTTTAAATGCTCTGTTTTGTTAATAAATAAACTTTCGAGGGATTCAGGGGTAATCTGAAGAATTCCTGTGGGATTTTTCAGAAGTTTATTTTTTTGACTTTGGCCTACATCCCCATGCCAACGATAAATTTTAATCTCACAGTCTTTGCATAACGTTTCAATCCGTTCAAACTGGTTGTTGATTAATGCTTTCAGCGGAGAAATATAGATAACCTTCAACTCAGTTTGAGCACTGGCCTCCACCTTCGTAATAATCGGTAGAAACACAGCCTCGGTTTTCCCCGAGGCTGTGTTAGCTGAGACAATGACATCTGAGTCTGTTTGGATGATTAGAGGGATCGTTTGATCCTGAACCGGCGTAAAACGCTCCCATTTCATAGCCCAAATCCGTTTTTGCATTTTCTCTGATAAAAGCTTAAACGTATCCACGAATACACCCCCATCTTACACTGAATGGAACCGTCCTGTTGCTGAGTTTTTGGGAGTCGAGGCGTCGGAATTATCCTGAGAACCAAAAATCTTCGTTCGGTTAAACTCCGGATTTTGCTGCAGGATATTCAACCCCCCAATAAATGTCCGGATGATATCACTCGCCGTTAAATTCTCGACAGCCCCCGGCCTGGAATATTCTTGAATAATAAACGAGCGAATTTCTTGTCCTATGACGTTGGGCTCATAATCATAATGAAACGCATGGATTGCCACTAGATTCTTGAGTAAGAGGAACAATTCTTCATGTTTAAGAGGCGTAAGTTTAATAACAGGTTGAGCTAAGTCCCGAAACTCGCTACTTTCAAACTTGTTTAGCACAAGTCTTCGCTTGATGGCTTCATAACTATAAAGCCCTCTACGCTCGTCTTCGAGGAACTCAGGAGTGCCACTAAAGATAATATATAACCCTACGACATTCCCCTGGAGAGTATCGTTGAAAATTTTAAGGATGGTTTCATAGTTCTTATCCCGAGATTGCGGATGGGTTATCTTATAGAGGTTAATCGCCTCATCAAAATTAATGACCAAGCCAGAATATCCAATTTGACGAACGAATTGAGCGATGACCTTGATGTAATCGTAATAGTTAGAGTCGTCAATAATATCTCTTACTCCAAGATCCGCTCTCGCCTCTGTTTTGGTAGAATATTCTCCACGGAGCCAACGGAGGGCGCTCCGTTGAAGACCATTGTTGTCTTCCACAAACCCCTTAAAATATTGCATAAGAACTCGTACAAAATCAAAACCACCCACTAAACCGTCCATCTTGGTCGCGGTTTCGACAATCTCGTGTTCCACATCTTTAATAAACTGGGGATTATCATACGCAACAGATCCATACCCTTTTTCTCGCATGGTTTTTGTCTGCACTTCACTGATCCATTGATCCAATATAATCGGTAAAGCATTTCCATCAGGAGACGTAGCAACACTGAGATTTTTCATCATTTCAGAATACGTAGCGACGGACTTCCCCCCAGATCCATAAAGTCGGCGATTGGCATCAAAATCGACCTTGCCGACCACGAACTTCTCGTTGTAAGCGACTTGTTGGATTAACGCTTGCAGAAAGGTTTTTCCTGAACCAAAGGGCCCAATAATAAATTTAATTAGAGAGGCTCCATCCTTCACCGTCTCTAAATCTTTCAATATTTGAGTAGCCTCTTCTTTACGACCAACCATAATGTATTCTAGACCTCTATTGGGGACAACTCCCCCATATAACGAGTTTAAGATGGCTGTTGAATCTTTTTTACGAAGTTTTCCTGCCACGTAAGTTAAGCCTCCTTGGCAAATATTAAAAGTACTTGCTCGAAATCCTCGTTAAACCTCAGAACATCTCCCTCTTGTTCAACCAGATTGTCCCCCAAATATTCCAAGGACTTCTCGTTGAGAGCGCTGAGAAATACTCCCATCATGATACCATGAGTTTTAAGGGTTTGCATTCCCTCTCGGGTTGCCCTCGTCATATCTTTGAACCCTCGAAGAAAATCACGTTCTAGCTCATTTAACTCAGCAAGGAAAGACTCAACCTCCTCATCCAAAGACAACTGCTTAGACGAATCTATCCACTGAACCTTATCCTGATCAGAGATACTGAGTGTTGCAAGGGAACTCACATCTTTTGACGTATCAGCTTTGTCTTCATGCTCAGATTCGTTTTCATCATCATACCGAAGAGCAAAAATTTCCAATAACTCTTTGCTTTCTTTATCCAACATATCAATTCGATCTAGATCGAACTCAATAATAGGGATCGTCGTAACGTCTGGTACAGGGATTTCTGGAGGGTTTGGAATAGCACTACCCAATCCAAGAACTCCTTGATTTCTAGTTTCTACCAAACGACCTTTAGGAAATAGTCCAGGATCAGATTTAACCACAAACAACTCCACAAGCGCATTTTTGAACCCCGCCGGGAAGAGTTCTTCATCGATACTTAATTGGCGCTTTTCTCCGACAATCATTCTAGCGATGTTTTCCGCTAGGCGAAATAATGCGGTAAGATCCTCTCTCATCTTCAGCGAAGGTCTTCGGTTGTCTTCTGTTTTGATCTGAACCTTGCGACCTATTATAGCTTTTTGGAACAATGGACGGCCATAACGGACTTTCATATTTTGAGGTATCCATTCGTCAATAAGACTTTTCCCTTGAGCTTGGTAATTAGTCTTTAAAATCGATACCGAGGCTTTAAAAACCTTATAGATCAGGTTTCTATTAGTTTTATAAAACTTTGTTCTACTATAGCTAATAAATTTTTTCCAAAAGATAATGGAGACAGTCTCCAGTTTGTTCTCTACTCCTTTTAGGCTCTCATAATCCAAATTTTCATGGTTTTGTGCTTTATCGGCCCACTTCTTTTCAAGATCATAGTCCCCTAACTCGAAGCAAAAATCGCTGATCCATTGTGGCAGATAATTAGCTATATCAAGGTGCTTATCTTGATAGTTGACGTATAGCCGATCAAGCATACTTAAGTTAAAAGCAGCATTATCGTTAAAAGTGTAGTTCAGAAGTTCATAAACAAAGATAAGGATATAACCCAAATTTGCATCTATATAGTGACCACTCAAGACTTCTTTTCTCCAGTAAAAATACCATCTCTTTTGGGCCTCATCGAGACTGTGAAAAGAAGGCCAGAAGGACTTAAATTCAATTGAGTTTGCTTGTTTTTCCTGTCGCCTTGAATAGGACAAAGAATCCTGACAAAACTCAGAACCACCCCATTGGAAATCATGATGTTGTAAAGGTGTGGTCTGCAAATGTTTCAGGAATTCTTTCACCTGCAGGGGAACTATTACATGTTGATATTCTGGCAAAATAATGAGTTCCACATCATAAACTAACTCTTGGGGGGCTTGAAACGCGTCCTTATTAACAAGCTCAGCGGCACGTTTGATATTAAACTTATCCAACATTCTCAATAGTTTGTCGATCATTCCAGTCATTCGCCCTTCTAAATCATAGCGTTCCGCCCATAGTTTAATCCTGTCAAATAATTATAGCATTAATTTATCACAAAGGCTTATTAACAACCACGAAATATTCTGATTACTGGAGAGATTAAGTAGTTACAGATAGAGAAGGAACGCCACGGGCGTTCCTTCTCTATCTGTAACGGGGGAAACTAATACTCACTTCGACAAGGTTTTGACGGAGAAGCGGAAATCTGCATCTTACAAGCCTCGCATATTAGAGAACCATCATCATTAATGAAGATCTCTTTGGAAACTTCAGCTCCACATAGTTCACATTCAGCCATTACAATCCCTTCTTTCATTGAAGCGATACAAAGGCCGATTTAAAGACGGCACTTTGTATTAATGATTATTATAACCATATTTCAAAAATAAACTAATTGATGGATCGCTTCAATTGCCATGATGATACATTCTTTGCTCAATACATGTTATCGTCGTCAGGTGCCTTCACCGCAAAGTGGGCACCCTCAAGTATCTGTGCCAATACGTTCAACGGGGTAGTCGCCACCTCACGATACATCCGGTGGGTATATAAGTGGCGAACATTCGGAAACTCTTGTTTAAATAAGCGCCTGGCCTTGTCTCCAGATTGATCGGCATCCAGGAAAACACAAACCTCATGATCACTAAACTCTACTATCAACTGTTCCAATTTATCCAGCCCCAAAGTCCCATAGGTGCAAGCGATCTCTACTGGTTCATTCAGGAGTTGTTGCAAACGTAGTCTGTCAGTTTTTCCTTCTACAATAATAACTCTGCCCATTTATCCAACCTATACTTTCCATTCAATAGTTTTCAACCAGTGACACCATCGAGCCAGTCATCAATAACCTTCACCACGGAGGTAATACAACCATCCTCAAAGGGTGACACCAAATTAGCTAACTCAACCAGCTCTAGAAAAGATTGACTGCCTCCAGCCTTACAAAGCCTCAGGTAGTCTGCCCAGGCCAATTCGCGATGTTCACGGGACCCTTTCCAGAACTGGAAGGCACAGATTTGAGCTAGGGTGTAATCTATGTAGTAAAACGGATCGCCAAAAATGTGCCCTTGTTGATGCCAGTATCCACCCTGTTCCAGATAGGTGTTGCCCTCATAATCGCGATGGGGTAGATATTTCTTCTCGATCGCCCTCCAGGCTGCTTTCCTATCCTGCGGAGAAGCATCTGGGTTACCATAGACAAAATGTTGAAATTCATCAACCGTAACCCCGTAGGGTATGAAGAGCAAGGCCTCACTCAAGTGAGTGAACCTGTATTTGTCTGTATCTTCTTTAAAGAAAAGGTCCATCCAAGGCCAGGTGAAGAATTCCATACTCATCGAGTGGATCTCACAAGCCTCATTCGTTGGCCAGTGATATTCTGGTATTTGATGATTCTTGCTGCAATATACTTGAAAAGCATGCCCAGCCTCATGCGTCAAAACATCAATATCGTCGGAGGTTCCGTTAAAATTGGAGAAGATAAAAGGCACCTGATAGTTACTAATATAGGTGCAGTATCCACCCCCGGCTTTACCCTTTTTAGTGACTAAATCCATAAGCTCATTATCTACCATGGACTTAAAAAACTCACCAGTCTCGGCTGACAACTCGTTATACATGCGTCGACCGTTACCCACGATCCAATCCGAATCTCCCTTTGGCTTAGCATTGCCCGTTTGGAAATTAAACCGTTCATCGTAATAAGACAGGTTCTCCAGTCCCAGTCGTTTTCTCTGTCTTTCCCTCAGCTTACTTGCGACAGGAACGATAGAGTCTAAGACCTGCTTTCGGAAGTCTGCTACCATGTTTGGAGTATAGTCCGACCGAAGCATTCTAGCATACCCAAGTTCAATGAAATTTTCAAAACCTAACTTCTTGGCCATACGTGTCCGCACTTTAACCAAGCCGTCATAGATTTCATCAAGCTTCACTTCATTGGTGGTAAAGAAAGCATATTTGGCCTCATGAGCCTGTCTCCGCATCGTTCGATCGGTCGATAATTGGAACGGAACCAAGCCGGGCAGATTCCGTTCCTCCCCTTCAAACATTATCTTAGCCGAAGCGATGAGCTTGGTATACTCACTGGATAGCTTGTTCTCCAGTTGTAAATCCTCAATAATTTCTGGAGCAAACGTTTTAAGGGTCAGATCGGCTATGGTGAAGATCTGTTTCCCCCACTTTTCTTCTAAGGCCAATCTAAACTTGGAGTTAACTAACGACTTATAATACCGAGAAATCAAACCCTGATAAATTGGCGTCCCCTCGTCAAAATAAGTCTGTTCCTCCCCATAGAACGGGTCCGTTGTATCGACTGTATGACGTATGACAACAAGTTGTGCCATCGACTCAAATGCGCTTCTCAACTCATTAATCTTTACCATCAGTTCATCCTGTTGCTCTATATCTGTAGCTTGATCGAATTTAGTCAACAAGTCGGAAAATTTAGTTTCCAGCTCCAGTAAATCCGGCCTTAGGTATGTAAACTCTTTAAACTTCATTGTACTCACCTTCCTTGTTTTACTGTCACATGTACATACATTAACAACCTTTGAACCTTTGATGACTAATAATTATCTAATTTTACCTAGTAAATCTAATGATAAAGAGGTAGAATTTATACTACAAAAAAAGATTAAGTTCGTCTGGTCCAAAAACTTGAAACCTCGAGGTGTTTACATGGACGAAACTATGCTTCAGGCCATTATAAATCTACAAAACACGCAAGTAAAGGCCATACTTGCCACAATTATCCGTACTGAAGGTTCTACACCCCGCCATCGGGGTACACAAATGTTGATCAAGGAGAATGGCAAATCATTAGGAACCATTGGCGGAGGAACCGCAGAAAGTCTCATAGTAAAAAGAGCGCTAGCCCTTTTGGCAGTCAACAGCGAAATTCAAGGTGAAATACATCGTGTCGGGATTAATCAGGAGACCGGTACTTCCATATTATCCTTTTGTGGGGCTAATATGGATATTTTGTTGGAGCGGGTTCAGGAAACGGATATTTGGCAATTTGCTTTCAATCTACAATTGAGCGGTAAGGATGCTGTGATGCTTACCTCCTTAGTTCCCCCTTATACTAAGATTATTTTAGATTCTGAGGATAATGTCCTATGGGGATCCGGTCAGCCAAATATGATGGGAATTAGTGATGAAGCTCGTTGGTTGATAGAACCGCTCTTAAAAACAACACGGTTATTAATTCTAGGAGCGGGCCATGTGGCAAGAGAGGTCGCCTATTATGCAAGACCGCTTGATTTTCAAGTAACGGTTATTGATGATCGTGCGACGTTTGCTCTCCCAGAATTTTTTCCAGGAGCTCATGCAGTTCTTTGTGATGATTTTGCGACAGGTATTAAGAATTATCAACCAAATGGCGACACTTTTGTAATCATTGCGACCTGGAGTCATAAGACAGATGCGGACTGTCTACAGCATGTCCTCAACTTCTCAGCTAAATATGTAGGAATGCTTGGAAGTACAAAAAAAGTATCCACTATTGTGAAAAAATTACAAGACGCCGGTTACACTGCCCAAAATCTTGCACGTTTAAGAGCGCCAGTTGGTATTAATATAAGCGCTCAAACTCCGTCAGAAATTGCTATCAGCATTCTAGCCGAGATTATTTCTGTAAGAAGATCGACATAATTTCCCTCGCTAACTACGGGTACAACCCCATTCTTTCTCTCGATCGCAGAAGCAATATTTCCTACGAGTCGTACCCATATTGTTCCACATTTTCCATAATACTCATATCATGCACTATCTCTATTAAAAGGGGGAAATGATTAATGTACGGAATGGGTTATGGCTCAATGGGTAGAGCATGTTGTCCTCCACCAGTTGCCGCATGTGGCGGTGTCGGTGCGGGGGTAGGAGTAGGAATCATTGCTATTGCTATTTTAATTCTTATTGCTCTAGGCGTTATCTTCTAAAAATACTTTTGCAAAAAGGCTATCCTTAAAAAAAGTGATAGCCTTTTCGTTGTTTTTTCTTTTTTTGAGTTTTTCTAAGCCTTTAATGATGTTATAGTTAGTTTAATAGAAAGCCGATAATATTCTGATTTAGGAAACTTAAATAAATTTGGGAGGGGAAACTATGAATATTGCAGTGACCGCCGATGGAGAAAATTTAGAGAGTCAGGTATCTGAGAAATTCGAACAATGCTTATACATGTTAATTGTCAATATGAATGATTTAACCGTTACTGTTATCCAAAATGATGAATCCTCAGGAATTTCACCTGAAGTAAATCTCGCTAACAAAATTTTAGAGTATAATTGTGAGGCCGTAATTACAGGAAGTATTAATCCTACGGCCTACAATATACTTACTGATGCTTTTGTAACCCGATATTTTGGGGCTGGGCATTCGGTGAAGGATGCCCTTGAACTATCTGAAAATCGTTTGTTAAAATTTATTAAAGACGAGTGTGCAGGTGATCATCATCATCATTAAGGTTTATACACTTAAGGAACCTTGTAAAGCTTAAATAACCGATCACGCTTAATCATCTTTTTTACCAAGAACTCCGGATTGAATTGAATTCTATCCGGAGTTTTGGTTTCTATATCTGAACTAATGATCCTCTTTGTTATATCCGTCCCTCACCCCGTCCCGGTCCTCCATCACTATACTTTTGAGGGATTACACCTCTTAAAGAGTCATTCACCAGTTTTAATTTAGTAGTATTGGTGTTAGTCGCCCATGCCTCCATGGCTGCATCAACATCCTCGTCCAACACGAGTCCATTTGAAGAGTCAAAGAACTCAGCTTTAGCGTCAACATTGGGATTAGACAAGTTGATAGTTATATTACCAACTATCTCCTCCGGAACATTCGGATTCTTGTTGTTTAGATCCATGATAGAACACACTCCTTTGTCCTAACTATTATTTAATTCTAGGTATAGAGTGCTCTGGGACGACAAGATTTATTCAAGATATACCTCAACGTATGAGTCTGGGGTCTCCCATAATTTTATTTTCTCTACTATAACGCCGCTTGATTGCAATTTATCCGTCAAAACGCTAAATATATGAGAGGCCATATTCTCTGCTGTCGTCCTAAAAGGTAATACCTCATTTAATACTTTATGATCTATTTTATCTATCACTTCAGCCGTCACAATCGCCTTAAGGTC
This sequence comes from Desulfosporosinus sp., assembly GCA_036569365.1. Classification (GTDB taxonomy): domain Bacteria; phylum Bacillota; class Desulfitobacteriia; order Desulfitobacteriales; family Desulfitobacteriaceae; genus Desulfosporosinus. The sequence goes on from DATCQU010000002.1 coordinate 63,125, forward strand.
ATAAAAGTCAATAACCATACTATCATCTGAACCGCCATTAATCAGTTGTCCATTATTACGGACAACGGTTACCTCCAATCGATACGTATGCCCGTGCATAGTAGCACACTTCCCTTTGTGGTTTGGTAAAAAATGGGCGGCATCGAAGGTGAAACTTTTCGTAACTTTTATTACCATAACTGTCATCGAGTAGCCTCTTTCTTTTCTAAATACTTTTTAAGCCCTGCGCTCCTCAGCTTACAGGCTGGACATTCGCCGCATCCCGTCCCAATAATGCCGTTGTAACACGTTAACGTATTTTGCTGTACGTACTCCAATTTGCCTAATTGATCGGCTAAGTCCCATGTGTCAGCCTTATCGATCCACATCAACGGAGTATCAATCACAAAAGGATAATCCATGGCGAGATTCAAGGTAACATTCAGTGACTTAATAAATACATCACGACAATCGGGGTAGCCGCTAAAGTCAGTCTCACAAACACCGGTAACAATGTGTTTAATACCTTTCTGTTTCGCGACAACAGCCGCAAAGGACAGAAATAATAAGTTCCGACCGTCAACAAATGTCGTGGGAAGTTGCCCACTTTCACCAGCTTTAACTTCGATATCATTTCTCGTTAGTGCATTGGGAGCCAACTGGTTAAGTAAACTCATGTCTACAACCATATGGGGTATACTCCACTCCTTAGCAATGTCGATCGCACAATCTATCTCTGCCTTATGCCTTTGGTTATAATTGAAGGTAATTGCTTCTACTCTGACGAATTTCTTCATTGCCAAAAATAGGCATGTAGTACTATCTTGTCCGCCGCTGAATACGACCAAAGCTGACTGATTCATTATATACAGTACCTCCCTACCCAACCAGGTTGGTCTTTGCTAAAACAAATTATACACCCCCGATATTTGATTAAGCAAACTTATTGATTGCGTGACTTTGTGCATTTAGTTATTGTCGCTATAAGCATAAATTTAGAGCACTCTTTAAAGAGTGCTCATTAGTTTCAGTATTGGGTTGTTTAATTGAAAGTCTAGTCTATAAGCTAATATTGTGCGTACCCTCAAAGATTGTATAGCTAACGGCTTCATCAATGCCTTGGTCTCGGATCTTAGTCTCTTCTTTGCTATTAGAAGAAAACCAAGTGAAATAATCTTGGATGGATTGAATATGACGATCGATTATGTTTTGGGACTTATTCTGAGACATTAGATGTTCTCTAAATTCATCGAACATTGCGTTTCCCCCTAAATTTTAGTTAATCAGAAACTTGGAAACTTTATTGATTTATGTGATTATTATATCAATTCAGATATGCGTAGTAAAATACAATTATTGTTAATTAGGAGGGAACCAACTCATTATTTAATACAACTCTAATTTTATAGTATAATCAAGTCAATTTAGAAAGAACATACTGGGGGCTGACTATGAAAGTATTAAAAGCAATCGCAATGAACCGCTGTATTGGCTGTTTATCCTGCATGATAACCTGTGCCGCAGTGAACCAGCAGGACCATTCTATCTTGAAAAGCGCCATTCGCATTAAAACAAGTGGAGGTCTAACCAGTAAGTTTATAGCGGTTGTCTGTCAAGCATGCAAAGATGATGTCCCCTGCGCTGAGATCTGCCCGACTGGGGCACTTGTAATACGCCAAGCTGGAGGGGTTTTGTTAGACAAAGAGAAGTGCGTGGGATGTGAACGTTGCGTTACGGCTTGTACAGTCGATGCCATCTATTTTGATTGTGAAACGAAGCTGCCGATTGTCTGTAAACATTGTGGCGTATGTGCGCGTTTTTGCCCACATAGCTGCTTACAGTTAACAGAGGAGGTAGAGTGATGTTATACGAAAACGCCATTAATGTGTTATACATAGACCTCACAACCAGCAAAATCGAAATCAAACGGCGAACGGATTTGGCCGGGTATCTCGGCGGAGTTGGTGTAGCGTCCAAGTTACTCTATGAAACTATGCGCTCAGAGCTCCCTCTCCTGGCCCCTGAACAACCCATAGTCATGGCAATTGGCGCAATCTCTGGCATCTATCCACTTATTACTAAAACAGTAGCAATGTTTATTTCACCACTGACGGGGGAAATGGGGGAAAGTTATGCCGGCGGCAGATTGGCCTTGACCTTATCTATGGCGGGCTATGATGCGGTCGTGATTCATGGCAAGGCGCCCCGCCCTTCCTACATTGCTATTAATGGTGAAAACATCGAAATTAAAGATGCCCGTCCTATATGGGGAATGGATTCTGATGCCGTTGGTCAGTTCCTACGGGATCATGAGCAAGGAGGCGGCAAGCGCAGCATATTGAGAATCGGACCCGCAGGGGAAAAGCTGGTTAAGTTTGCCAGCGTTTGCGTTGATACCTATCGACATTTTGGCCGACTGGGCCTCGGTGCCGTGATGGGAAGTAAACACGTCAAAGCTATTATCGTTACAGGCAATAAAACCACTAAAATTAACGACTTTAAAAATTATTTTCGTGTTTATCAAACTATTTTCAAATCTGTTACTGGGACAGATCTCATGGCCAAATATCATGACTTGGGAACAGCCATCAATGTTGAGCCAATTAACGCTTTAGGCGCGTTGCCTACAAACAATCTGACAGCTAGCCATTTTGATGATGCTGGCCAGATAAGCGGAGAAGCCTTCGCGAAAAATAATCTCGTTCGCAAGATGGCTTGCACTGGCTGCCCCGTCGGATGTATCCATATTGGCCAATTCCGGCGGGAATTTGATAAAGGGTATGAATATGAAGCAGTAAGCGTCGGATACGATTATGAGCTGATCTATTCGTTAGGCTCATTACTCGGCGTCAGCAAGACGGATGAAATATTACATCTCATTGAAGCCGTCGAAAAAACGGGCATGGATGCCATTTCTGCTGGTGTTGCGCTGGCGTGGGCAACCGAAAGCTTGATGAAGGGGATTGTGACGGAAGCTGAAACTTTGCTTCCGCTCGACTTTGGAGATTCCGAAAACTATTACAAAGCCATAATGTATTTAGCTAATCGAGAAAATACGTTTTATAAAGTTCTGGGAGAAGGAACTCGATTTGCTGGAGCAACGTTCGGCGGCAAAGAGTTTGCCCTCCAAGTTGCAGGCAATGAAATCCCGGGGTACCACACCGGGTATGGCAACTTAGTCGGGCTTACCGTAGGGGCTAGGCACTCGCATTTATGCAACGGTGGCTATGCCGTAGACCAATCCATGACAACCTTTGACGAAAACAAGGCCGTCGATACTCTCTTCAACGAGGAACTTGAGCGATGTCTTGTGAACTCACTTGTCATCTGCTTATTCGCTCGTAAAGTGTATAACCGAGAAACCGTACTTAAAGCCCTCACCGCTGTTGGATATACTCTCACTGATAGCGACTTGACAACGATAGCAAAACGAATTTACACAACGAAGCTACGCATCAAAGAAAAGTTAGGGTTTGATCCACGACAAGTTAAATTGCCAAAACGTTTTTTTGAGGCTCCCAGCATACACGGGACACTAGACCCATCAATTGCCGAAAGAATGATTAATCGATATGTGGAAAAATGCGCTTTACTATTAGCTGAAGCCCCCAGTATACCATTAACTCCACCAGCCATTTAAGTTACTTCAAGTTGGTACTTAAATCGAGTTGGAGCTGAATAATTATTTTATTCACCGTCCTCTCACAGCAAAAAAGAGTGAATCCGCATATTCCATGCGAATTCACTCTTCTTTCATATTCATAACTAATAAATCAGGTCTCCACCTCACCTACTGATCCTTTGCCGGAATTGGACCTCGAGCGAGAGCGATCTTACCCGTTCGAACGATTTCAATAATGCCATGATCATCTTCGAGAACTTGGCAAAGGGCGTCGATCTTTGTTTCATTACCAGTAAGTTCGATTACCATTGTCTCTCGATTAACATCCACAATTCGGGCCCGAAATATCTCGACAATATTGATGATATCCGAACGTGTCTCAAGACTGGCTCTGACCTTAATCAACACTAATTCACGCTGAATTGAATCTACCGTCGTAAGATCACTAATTTTTATAACATCCACTAATTTCGATAACTGATTAACGACCTGTTCCTGCTCGATTTCGTCACCCTCAACTACGATAGTAATCCTAGTTGTATCTGGCTCCTCTGTATATCCGGCCGCAATGCTTTCAATATTAAAGGCCCGGCGACTAATAAGCGCAGAAATATGTGTTAAAACTCCCGGCCGATTTTCTACTAAAACTGCGAGTGTATGTTTCATCCCTTTGTACCTCCCAAAATCATCTGATCCAAACGTGCACCCGCCGGGACCATCGGCAATAAGTCGACTGTTTCAGGGATACAAATATCCACGACGACAGGACCAGGGGTCGCTAACGCCTTTTCAAGGACAATGCCCAATTCCTCCGGTTTCGTCACCCTTAAACCAGTTACGCCCATGGCTTCGGCCAATTTTACAAAATCAGTATGTTGACCTTTGAGGCTCGTGTGAGAATAGCGTCCACCGTAAAACATCCTTTGCCACTGAGCGACCATACCCAAAGACTGATTATTAAAGATCAAAACTTTAACCGGAAAATCATAATTCGCGGCGGTCGCCAGTTCTTGGCAGTTCATCATAATTCCACCGTCTCCGACGAATAGGATAACCGTTCTGTCCGGTAACCCGCATTGTGCTCCAAGAGCAGCTGGCAAACCATAGCCCATCGTTCCAAGCCCACCAGATGTCAGAAACGAGCGCGGATTTTTAAAATTGTAGTATTGAGCCACCCACATTTGGTGTTGTCCGACATCTGTGACGATCACAGCATCCCCCTGGGTCAACTGGCTCACTTTCTCAATAACGGCTTGTGGCATTACCAGTTCTGTATTATGCTCGTAAGTTAAAGGATTTTCCCGTTGCCAGTTAAGAACTGTCTCAGTCCAGGATCGAACTTGGTCTTTTAACTCACCGGAGACGTCCTCTACCAGTTGGGATAGGGCAGGCAACGACCATTTCATGTCTCCGACAACGCGGAGATGTGCCATGACGTTTTTATTGATTTCTGCAGGATCAATGTCAAAGTGGACAACTTTAGCCTTCGAAGCAAACTCGCTCAGCAGTCCAGTGACTCGATCATCAAAACGAACCCCAATTCCTAAGAGCAAATCACATTCCGTCGTAGCCATATTGGCAGCGTACGTTCCATGCATTCCGACCATACCTAAAAACTGGGGATGATCAGAAGAAAGACAACCCAAACCCATCAAGGTCGAAATTACCGGAAATCCAGTCTGTTCAATAAACGTCCTTAAGACCGCAGACGAATCGGACAGGTTAACACCGCCTCCTACAAAAATAAGAGGTTTTTTTGCTAATTTCAATTCCTCAAAGACCTTAGCGATTGTTTCAAGCTTTCCTTCATATACAGGACGGTAACCACGCAGCTTAACTTCTTCTGGGTATTGGTAATCTAGCGATGCAGCAAAGACATCTTTCGCTACATCGACGACGACTGGTCCAGGCCTACCAGTGCGAGCAATATAAAAGGCTTCCTTAAGGACTCTCGGCAAATCCTCAACCTTCTTAACTAAATAATTATGTTTAGTTATAGGTGTCGTGATCCCACGAATATCTGCCTCCTGAAAGGAATCCCTACCGATAAGCGGAACAGCAACTTGACCAGTAATTGCAACTAAAGGAATTGAATCCATATAGGCTGTGGCGATTCCAGTCACTAGATTGGTTGCTCCTGGGCCGGAAGTAGCAATTACAACCCCGACCTTTCCCGTAGCCCTAGCATAACCGTCGGCTGCGTGAACAGCACCTTGTTCATGCTTCGTTAGAATATGTCTAAAGTTCGTTTGGTACAAAGCATCATAAAGTGTTAACACAGCCCCTCCCGGGTAGCCGAAAACGACGTCAACATCTTCGTTCTTCAAGGATTCTATTATTGCCTCTGCTCCAGTCATTTCCAAGTTAGTACCCTCCAGCTCTTTTTTTAAAGCGTTTTTATTTACGTTTAATGTTTGTGGCTCGGGCCATCTGGTGTTCTTAGGCGTTGGGCTTATACGTTGGCTCCTTCTATACGGCTAAAAGCGATATCTAAGGCTTCTTTAACGGTCTGAGCGTAATCAAGTTTAATGCTTCTTCTTTCATCTAGGTAGATTTCTTCATACGCCATTGTCCTCACCTTTTTGGCCCATCCACCTGATGGTTCGAGAATCACGACCGGTTTTTTGTTTAGATAGGCTGTCGATAATTCCCCGAGTGTACCATTACCTCCGCCAACCATTATCAATGCATCTGAAGAATGGACGAGAATTAAACTCCGATAATCAAAGCTTAGCCCTGTAGTAATAGGAATATCTATATATTTATTCGCCCTATCCATCGTGTCTCCCGGCAAAATTCCTACCACCAGCCCATTGGCCTCTTTGGCACCTCTGGAAGCGCACTCCATCACTCCGTTCGTACCACCGGTTAAGAGAACAGCTCCTCTTAGAGCAATTTCCCGTCCAACTTCATGAGCCAACTGTTGAATTTCAGATGGTATATCCCCTGACTGTCCAATGACTCCGATGCGTATCACTTATTTACTCGCTCCTTACTATTAATTGAATGATGAATCAATTCAATTATACCTTGTCTTATCAATTTTTTCGAGAACAACCGCATAAGTCCTATCAATTTCATCAGACAATCTTTCCTTAATTTTAATATTGATAGAGTTTATGTAGCAACCGTACTATGAGCGAACCCGCATATTGAATGCGGCTTCGCCCAAACGTACTGCTAAGCTTACTTCTGGAATAGTACCTGCTTTAGCCAACTTATAAGAGCGAATTTCCTTGGAGTGGGCGTCGGAGGGGGAGTTGGTTTCCGTCCGGAGACAAGACCAAATCCAAAGTAACCCTGGTTTTTCTTCATGAAACCGGCATTCTTTTGGAGTCTAGTCAGTAACCCTGGCTGTTTTTTCACTTTATCTGTCAGGTCTTTTACCAACATCCAGTCCTTTTTGAGTTCGTTCATGATCACATTGCCTCTATTCCTCAAAGGTTGCGGATTCTTAATGTCCACATCCTGAAATCCCGCTTCCGTTAAAGCATTGAGCCAATCCTCAAAAGGCAAAGGATTAGTGCTAGGACCGAAACACGCCTCCATCTGCACCTTAAGATTAGCAGGTAATTCTCTGAGCAACGCCATTTCCAGATCAGCAACCCTGCCTTCAGGCTTTAGAACTCGAAGAAACTCCCGATACACTTTGATTTTGTCTAAGAATACCGTTATAGATTCTGCCATTACCAAATCAAAGGAGTTATTTGCAAAGGGTAGATCATATACATCTGCCACCCTGAATTCCGTTAAATGAGCTACTCCCTCTTTTTCTGCCCTTAAGGCTGCTTTTTCAACCATTTGAGAATTAATATCTACCCCCATGATTTTGCAGCCAATTGTTTTAGCCAAATGACAAGCTGTAAGACCGCTGCCACATCCAGCATCAAGCACATATTCCTCAGGTTTTACTTGCATAGCCTCTAGATTTTGTTTGGTAGCAGGGAAGCCTCCCGGATGGGAACTGCCAATGCCGAGCCAAGCTAACAGCTCAAAATAATTCATTTCTTCTACTCTTTTGCTTTCTCCCGATACCATGTATTGCCCTCCTCTCATAGGTTATGGTATTATATTCCAGGAGCTTCCTCGCTGACAGTTTTTTATTTGATCCTTAAATTTGTTAGCTCTAGCCAATAAGCGGTAATTTCCAGTGCATTTATATAAAAACAGGGTTTTTCAAGGCCATTGCAGAATAAACCATAGATTATGAGGTTTTAGGTCTCAAGAGAAAGGATGAGTTTGTATGGAGAACATTTTTTTCATTTTCTTTGTGGCTATCGTAATTGCCATGATTATCGCTGCTCTCAAGCAGAAACCTAACACACGAAACTACGATAGAACTGATGGTGGAGACTATACTTTTATTGGCTCAGATGATTCTTGCTATTCTCATCAGTACGGGCATACCGACCACAGTATGGGATTCGATTGTTCTTCCGGAGATTCAGGTTCTTGTGATTCTGGTTCTGATTCTGGTTCTGGTTCTGGTTCTGGTTCTGGTTCTGGTGATTCTGGAGGGTGTGACGGCGGTGGCGGTGGCGGTGACTAACCGTAAAGTGTTAATCAGCAAAACCTTTAGTCTGAAATAAAATATTGCACATATTGATTCAAAAAGACTATGAAAGCATCAATAAAATATACCCATAACCCGTACATGGTATAAATTGAACGAATGGAGAATTTAGATGAAAAAAATATGGATCAAATATTCGTATCTGTTTACTATCTCGTTTTTCACCTTGGGCTTTTTTAATATAGTGTTTGCCTGGATTGGTTTCCTCTGTATAATCATGCCGTTTGTTTTTGTAATAAAAGACAACAAAAACACCTGGTGCAAAGGCTACTGTCCCCGAGCGAATCTCTTTAACCGCCTGTTCACAAAAATTGGTAGGCACCGCCCAGTACCAAAATGGCTGACGGACGGCAGAGGAAGACGAATCATGCTTATTTATTTTTCCATTAACCTCTTCGTGATATGTCTTTCAACATTAATGGTCTTTTTGGATAAAAGAGAACCTTTAGAAAAAATTAGATTTTTGCTTGCGTTCCAACTTCCTTGGAATATGCCTAGTTTATTGAATATTGGTGTCATGCCTGATTGGGTGATACATTTAGGATTTAGAGTCTATTCAATGATGTTTACAACAACTATTATCGGTCTGCTGCTTGGTCTCATATACCAAGCAAGAACCTGGTGCGCAATCTGTCCAATGGGGACTTTATCAAGCATGGCTTTGAGAAAGCCAAATAATTCAGTAGATAAGCAAACTGTAGCAAAATGATGAAGAGGGCTCGCTCTCTGCCTTAAATTTCATATTTGCTGAAAAAAAAGAGCCCAAATTAGGCTCTGAATTCTCTTAATTCTTTTACTAAAGCATTAAGTTGCATAGGTGTTAACGTGAGTAGATAGTCCCGTAAATCTGTCCATTTTCCCGGAGCAGTTCGTTTATAGAGCCTAATCATACTTGTCAGCCGTTCAAAAGCTTCCGTGTCTACTTTAGAAGCGTAATAACACTCATATATGTCTTTAGAAGCCCATGCCACTTTACCCTCGCAACACGCAATTACTTCACCCTCTAAATGTTCTCCAAAGGCAATCGGGCCCCGAGCCCTTATCGCGCAATATATATCATCCACTTTTCACCCCGCCCTTCGCCTTATCCCTTCGACAAAAGGAAAATCATCACCCCTTACTACTAATATATGGCGGAAACAAGCAGTTAGACTATCTCTAAACACAATTTTAATTCGTTTTTCCAGTCTCCAATACCAAAGTTAACGTTCAAACTTTAAAGATCTTTCTTTTTAGCATTTCCTGCATTACTAACCCAGCAATAAAGCCGATACCCATGTTCCAGAGAGAGAAACCGGCAGTGACTAAAAGAGTATAGAAGTCACCTTTGTCTTGACCCACATCACGTGCAGAAACAGCTAGTTCCAAACCAGCGAAGAATAGGATCACACCTAGTACGCTTGCTGGAAATATGTGGAACAAAAGTAAGACGGAGCTACTAAAACATAATCCAACCGTTAGAAGAATACCACCTAAGATGACTAGAGACCCTCCAGTACGAGCACCAAAACGAACATGTCCCGCCATTCCACCAGCGCCATGACACATGGGAATCCCCCCAAATATTGGAGAAATCAAGTTCATAATCCCTTGAGATATAGCTATCTTTTTTTCGGTAACCGGATGTTCAGGAAATAATCTATTATTTTCGGCAGTGATCGCTATAACTGCATTACCGAGAGTCAACGGTATTTGGGGAATTCCGAGCAAGAGTGTGCCCGTTAAGAAGTCAGACCACGTAATATGACCTAAAGAAAACTGAGGAAGTCGGAACGAAAGATGGATAGTAGCCAATTCTTTAAATAGTCCCGGGTTTTTAACTAAAGCAGCAATAATTCCAAAGACCATTAAGGCAAACATAGCTGGAATACGCTTATTCGTTAGCAGTAAAAATGTGATTATTAGTGCGATTATTGCTACGATGAAGTCTGTTTTTATCATTTTGGTCCCTTCTATGATAAAAAGAAAGCCCAATCCCAATACTATGCCCCGGATAACTGGTTTAGTCGCTATTTTAGATACATAGTTGAGTGTACCTGTTAGTCCTAAAATTAACCAAAAAAGGCCTGTGAAAAGCCCAGCTCCCCACACCATACCAGGAGTAATAGCTGCTGCTTGAGCAATGGCCGCTCCACCGATCGCTTTCATAGGCTGGATAGGAACCGGTGTTTTATAATATAACCCAGAGCCTATGAGGAGAATTCCGAACATAAACAGAACACCCAGTGGATCCAAGTTCATAATCGTAATGTAGCCAACGATAAATGGAATAAGTGTCCCAAGGTCCCCAAAGGCGCCTGCCCATTCCGATCGATCGTAGCGATTACCTAATGGTTTGCGCACTGATTGCTTTGTTTCTGATACAGGTGTTTCAGTCATTCTACAAGACCTCCTCCAACCTAGTATTCATAATCTAACATGGAATCAGACCACATTCCTCCAAAATTGAATGACCTTCCGGTCCCGTAAGTAGATCGATGAACGATTGAGCTAATTCGGTGTATTGGCTATCCTTAGCTAACCCGATTGCAAATTCTATGGGCTTACCGTGAATGATTACGTTTTTCCCAGGAATCATACTTTCGACGGATACTGCCGCTTGGTCATAAAAATCGGCATGGGCTGGATTAGAAAGGTTAATCTTCGAGGGTAGGGTGATATAACGAAGCCCCAATTGTTCTGCTTGAGAGGAATACAGAAAGGCATAATCTACCCTCCCCTTAAATAATGCATTGGATAGGTCTGATGATTTAGGATAAGTAGAGTAAGGACAACAAGAGGCTTCCATTTTCGAGTACAAACCCGGCCTGTCATAAAACTTTTCAGCCAATTGCCAAACCATAAGCGTTCGATAGCCACAGGGATCAAGATGATGGTCAGAACGAGCGAAACGAACTTGCGGCTTAAGCAACGTATCTACCCAATTTCCTTGAGTCATCTCCTTGCTTCCTCTTGAATAGCGATCATAACCAATAACAATTTGATCAGTAGCAAAAATAAAATAGTTTTTCACCAGCTCGGGCACTAGCAGCTCGGCAAATAGTGCTTGGTCAGCAAGCGCAATGATATCATATGTTTCTCCAGATAATAATCGTTTAGCACCATCCCTTGATCCCACCCCTTTGATCTCAACGTTCAACCCTGAGTTTTGTTTAACAAACTGTTCAAGACAATTTTCAACAACACGCTGTAATGCACCAGCATGGATTATTCTAAGCGTCTTTTTTGAACCTTTCATGATAAATCCACCTCATTCTCCCTCTTGGACAAAGATTCTTCAAACAGATAATACACTTGCAAAAAATTCTCTAATTTAGCCTTTTGTTGAGCGATGTATTGGGCCCACACTTTTAATGACGCTTCTCCTTGGGGTGTTAATTCGTAAAGTCGTCTGCCTGGGCCTGACTCCCCGACTTCCCAATGGGAACTAATTAATCCATCCTTATCCATACGCCTTAAATTACGATAAACGGTTGCCGCGTCAGCTTCTCCGCTCCTAAAGTCAGCTTCATTTAGTCGTTGAATTAATTCATAGCCATGAGAAAGCTTATGTCCTAACAGGAGGAGTAATTCTGCTTGAATGGAACGTTCAATTGGAATAGTTAATTCAAATTTGCCTAACATTTCTTCGTTCATATGATCACCTCAACTACAGTCACTGTGCATATAGATTTAATACATTTATATTCTCCACTCTTCTGTAATATCCTTCTCTGAAAGACACAAATTATTAAAAATTAGTTCGATGCAAAGAGGGCTATCCAGATCTGGATTAGCCCTCTTTGAGAAACTATAGGGTAAATTAGTCGTAATTATCATGAGTGTTGCTTGATCTACTAAGGAGTATTGTTTGGACTTTGCCAGCCTGTTGCTGCAAGCTTCTGAAACAGTTTAACATCTGATATGCAAAGTAGCACCTGTCTGGAATGTGAAAGTTTACGGAGATACCCTAAAACTTCTTCCCAAAAGCTTAGTTCCTCATTAATCTCTCCTACTGTGAAGAGCAAGGGAATTTCCGTGTTATCGTTGAGGGTTAACTGCGCGATCGCCATACGATAAGCAAAATAATGTTTCTTCGTTTCTGCAACATCTCTTCCCATCGTCTCATGCGAGTCTGAGGAGGAAATCCTGCTGAAAATCCACTGTTTCTCGTCCTTAAGTACTTTTCCGTACTTGATTTGCCATTCCTGCCAAGAAGTCTCCAACAGAGCCAAAGCATCATCTAGCGCAAGCTTCAAATCATCATAGGCCACCCACTGCCGTTTAACTATCTCTATCTTTTTCTCAAGGTCAGACAAAGCAGGAAATTTCGGGCTGCACTGTAGACGCTGTTCTGCCGCCACCAGCTGTCGACGAATTTCAACCCGTTCGTTTTGCTTCGCAGCCAGTTCGGCAAGCCCGTCTTCATTAGAAAGCTGTAATTCTCGTTCCAAATCCGCCAATGGTTCCAAAATCTTGGCGAGCTGCTCCATCTTACGATTACCCAGTAGCTCTTTGTACCTCTCGGAAAACTCGTTGACTTCCCGCTCTGCTTCGTCCTTCGCCCGTAGTTGGCTGGCGACCTTCAAAACTGCAGCTAGGACGTCTTCTCTGTTGGATACCGGTGTCTCCCAACCCCCCAGCTTCACCCGCAGTTGCTCGGCCGCTGCTGCCATCTTTTTTTCTTCCAGTTCCTGCTTTTCCAACTCAAGGTGCTGCTCGTTAAGAGCGTTAGACAGTTGGCGTTTTTTTGACCGGTAAACTTCCCATCCGTTCAACCATGTCGGAAAATCAGCTGCTCGAACCGCAGTAAATGCTTTATTAAGGATTTCATCACGAGTATGCACGATCCTGCGTAGGTCTCCCTCCCGACTCACTTTTTCTTGGAGTCGCTCTAACTCCATGCGCAATCGGTCTACCAGGCGCCTCCGGTTACGAAATTGATAAAGTTGATCTGTGAATTCCTTATAGTTTGATACATGATAGTTTTGGTAGTATTGGGTAAGGTGAAGCGACAGCCGTTCACCGATAGTTGTCCCTTTGAGGTGTTTGTGTAACCCTCGGTCAAGAAAGCGACCTATCTTTGAGTCTTCCCACTGTGCTAAATGCCTTTCTTTTTGAGCTATTTTAATCTCATCAATCTCTGTTACCATCGCCATCACCGCAGACTCCTGAAGTGTTGCTACCTCTTCCAGGTGTTGTTTTTGTTTTATTTCTATTTCTCTTTGTATGATTAATAACTTCTCCAGTTCTTGCTGAGCCGCATCCCTTTCCTCTTCCGCCAGGTGCAAACGCTGGACCTCGCCGTCCGACAAACCAGCGTATCCTGAGGTTTGTAGAAGGTTTTGCATCTCGTAGATTTCTTGTGTTCGCACCTGGGTTTCAGCGGCTAAACGTACCACTTGTTCTTGAAAATATGCCCACTCCATACACTCTTCACGCAAGCTCTCAATCACAGCCCAATCCACTGGTGACTCACTCGTAAGCAACGTCAAATTCGTTTCTAATTCTCGGCAACGTTCTTCCAACCGGGTGATTTCGCCTTGAAGATGGCGTAACTTCCGGTAGTCCGGGTTTTGACGAAGTAAGGCTAACCGCTCCTGTATTTTTAAGGCCGTAGTAATTGCTTCAGCTAAAATTGCCGACGTCTCTTGCAGATTCTTTATCTCAATCAAAAGCAATCGTTCTTCTTCTTGCTGGCGGTGCGCTACCTCCCACTCAAGTCGGAGTCTTTCATATTCAGCCTTAACCAGCATCATACTCTTCGTTTGTTCTCTCACCTTCTTTTGCGCTCCTGCCAAAGAAGATCGCACTTTAGGCAAGGAGAGACCCTCATCCCCTCCGTCTCGCAGGTTGCGGACACGCCGGGAAAAGTCATCGTTTTCTTCGATTTCCGGCCATTCCACGATAGCACCCTGACGGAAAGCTCGAAGCTTTACACGAAATAAATATTCCCCTAGAGTCATCGATTCTGGCAAGGACACTTTCTGTCCGGTTTCATCCTCAATCTCCAAGTTAGAGGATTGCTCCATTACATCCCCTTGCAGGATAAGTTCACGACGTATATAAAAACGACCACTTACCCCTGTTAACCATACCTCCACGAATCCCTTGCTGCTTTGATCCTTAGATACCAAAGGGTTAGGGGTCTTCAGATCATAGAATAATTCCAGAAGTAAGTTGCCAAGTCTCCTTCGACAACTTCTTTCCTCAGAAAAAAGCAAAACTGGACCTCCCGGCAATGTCCAGTCGACATCCCCGAGTCCCGTTAGATTAACCCCTCTGATTCGTTCAATCCTCATCGTCTTCCCGTCCCTGCCCCAGTGCAGCCAGTCCGATCTTCTGAACTAGCCCCCAGTGTTCGTAGTTCTTTGTGCTCTCAGCAACAAGAAGGCGTTCCTGCATTTTATCAACCAACACTTGGGTCAAAGTAGGGTAGCCATGCCCAATTTCAGCCACCATATTCTCTGTAGTAACAACATTTAGTTCATATTGAGGTGGCCGCCCTTCACTAGGAACAACTTCGACAAAGTGAAACTTTTCAGCTAAAAGCTTCTGTAATATCTGGACACCTGCTTCTACTTTTTGAAAGGGTCCTGCCAACTTGATCCTAAACAAATCTCTTTGCCGTTCATGTGAGCTTGTTTCTGCCAATAACTTCATAACCAAGTCTTCGACATCGGATTGCATCGCTAGCGTCTTTTCAATATAACGGCGTTGTCCAAGTTCCCGGAATTCAAACCGAGCAGATTCTTTCTCAAGTTCCCCCAGAATCACCCCATTCGGCCCACTCTCACGAAAACTTCTTGCTTCAGGAGAACCACAATCCGCCCAGTATGTTTTCCCGGCTTGCTGAATTCCACTCCCGACCTCCTGATGCGCTAAGGCTAGGTATGTCAAACCACTTGAAGCAATCTCCTCGACATGGATTGGGATATACCCTTCAGTATTCTTGGACGAATCCACCTCGGCATGGAGAAGCATTATTTGAAATGTTCCGTCCTTTGTCGCCTGAAAACCATCAAGGCTCCCCGCCTCTTGACGATAAGCTGTCCACCCTGCTCCATAAACTGTGGCGTTTTGGGAAGGAACTTTCACACTGCTAATACCGCCTGGAAATATATACACATTGCTCGGCCAGACTGATAGGCGATAGGCTGACGTACTAACAAGCGGATCCCTTTCACCCGGAACGATGAAAACTCTCGTTCCCTCCAACTTACCAAAGGACCTGGCCACCTGCTCGACCGTCTCCTTACGCACATACTCTTGTTCGAATAAATCTCCCACCAAGAAAAGAAGATCGACTTCTTCAGATCGGCAAAGCGCGAGGACGCTTTCAAATGTCTGCCACAAATCTTTATTACGTTGTGCCACCCACCCTTCAGGCCCCTCCCAGGAGGGACTGTCAAAACGAAATCCTGCACAATGCAAAAAACGTATACACGAACCCATACACTTCACCTCATTTACAGAAACATGAATAGCACTAATAAATTGACTATTCTTCAGTGTTTTCGACAAGATGGTCTTAGTTTCCTGTCACCGGTAACACTTAATAAATTTCGAACTGCTTTTCCTGATGAATCAGAATGCATACTAAAGAACTCATGAGGGCAAAACAAGCCTGAGTTCAAGTAACTTCCTTCTAAACTACCACTTTATCTGGTCAACAAGGGCGTGATAGTGTTATTTAATGTTACGATTCTAGAAACCATGATTTATTCGAAAAGTATTTCCTGCTATAATAGCTAGGGAATCCAAATAATAATAATAATGGAGGATTGATTTATAATGAAAATTCTAACTCAAGAAAAAGGCGAAGAAACATGGCAAGAAATAACATTAGAAGAGTGCTTATATAAGACAGAGCAAGCAGGATTTTATCATGCAGGAACGGTGCAGAAATTGTTGGAAGATGGTAAATCAGTAGATACGCCTTGGTCAATTTTTAAGAAAGCAATATAATAAGGCTTAGGGATCTCCGGGTACTGTATCCAGTAACTTAGAATAGTTTAAGCGATCTAATCATGATTAATCTTGATTAGATCGCTTTTTTATTTCATATGCACCTAAATTGACAGACCAACCTTTTGAAAGTCTCTTTGAAGGTTGGTTTTAGCGGGGAAATGAAAGTTTTAGGCGTGCTGGTAGTGATAACCTTCCTTAATTAACATCCTCTTAATTTTAGTCAACTCCATTGGGTCATAGAAATGTACCTCTTTCCCACTGCGAATATACCACACCTGAGGGGTTAAATGCCCTTCCTTAACTAGCTTCTTAAATTTAAAACTTGATACTTCAAGATAGTATGTAGCCTCTTTGGTATTCAATAAGGAATATTTGTATTGCGTGGTCATTGTTCCAGCCTCCTTTTTTAATATGGATAGGCGTTCACTGTAAGAAGTTATTCTTATTGGACCGACGCTAGCAATGGATTGTCAGGTTTCTGATGCACCTCCTGTATTGAACTTGTATCCTAAACACCATTAATAATATACTTATATTATTAACGCTCTATTAATAATACGATAAGTTTAGGTTAACATCCCTCAATCTGCAGCATTTTTTTCTCTATAATGTTGGAAAAGAGAAAAGACCCCCTAGAGGTCTTGCTTCTTGGGGCTTTTTTTGAAATGAGCCATTGGGCTGGTCAGGATCGAAGAAAATGATCGCCTTTCACTATTGCTCTCTTTTTCTATAGAGTAAATCCCGTCAATTTCATTGATATCCTCAATAATTTTATCCATATTAATATGACTGAAGGGGGTTTTAACTTTGTATTCAATGACTGTTCTATTTTGTTCTTCTTGTTGTAACAACGTCAAAGAAATATTTTGGGAAGCTATTCTATGCAATTCAAAAATACGGTTAATTTCTTTCACTTTACAAGTTCCATTAACAGTAATAACTTTTATGACTTGACTACTTCTAAAAAAATATAGTTCAATAGAACGCTCTAATGTAATGAATACTAAAAACGTAGTAACAAACGATGAAAAATAAAATCCAGCTCCGACTGCTAATCCGATAGCAGAAACAACCCAAAGTGAGGCTGCTGTTGTTAATCCCTTAATCGATGTTTTGTCTCTCAAGATAGTTCCTGCTCCTAAAAAACCGATACCTGAAACAACTTGAGCGGCTAACCGAGCAGGGTCTTTATTGACAGACGTAAAATCAGAAAACCCATACATAGATAAAACCATAATTAAAGAGGCACCTAGTGATACCAAAATATGTGTTCTGAATCCTGCTGGAGCACCATGTCGTTCTCTTTGATACCCTACTATACCACCAAAAACACAAGCTAAAAATAATCTCAATGAAATCTCATATTCAGTAATATGCATTCTGTCCCACATCTTTTCCCTTTATATTTGTAATTATATAATCATGGTTCTCTAGTGATAAAGTTAATTTAGAAAATACAGCCGTAATTCACCTCTTCTTATCTTATCAAATTAACGTAGATTATTAAATATATCAAATTATACCTTTTATTTTTAGAACCAGCCAATTACAAATTCTAATGGCTAAGGGAAAAAAAGACCACCCAATGAGTGGCCTCAATAATCTCTTTATAATTCAGCGGAGCTCTCTAAGAGTGCCACTAGTAAATCCACGGCTGCTTCTACATCACGTTTGTCAATCATTTCGGCGGGACTGTGGACATAACGCGTAGGGATGGAGAGAACCCCTGAGGGAACCCCTCCCCTGGACAGATGAATGGCTCCTGAATCCGTACCACCATACTCTAATACCTCCCATTGAAAGGGAATGTTCTCATTCGTGGCAACGTCGGCCATCCAACGCTTGATTTGGGGTGAGGTGATCATGGAGCGGTCTAGCACCTTAATTCCAACCCCACTCCCCAGTTTCACGGACATAGGGTGTGCTTTAGGGGTATCTCCGGTGCCAGTGACATCCACCGCAATAGCCAAATCAGGTTCGAGAACATAGGCAGCAGTTTTGGCACCACGGGTTCCTATTTCTTCCTGCACTGTGAAAACAAATGCCAATTCGTGAGTGGACTTGGTCCGTTTGAGAGCTTCTATCGCTACAAAACAGCCAATTCGATCATCGAAGGTCTTGGACACAAGCCGAGATCCAGAATCAATAAAATCTCCGACAAACACCCCAGTTTCCCCTATACGGACAAATTGCTCTGCTTCCTCACGAGAAGATACACCAATATCGAGATAGAGTCTTTCGAGCCTGAAATCAGTGGGCTTATCTAATTTTTCAACTCCAATCGTACCGATCCTTCCCTTACTGAACTTGACTCTTTGCCCTTCTAGATTAGGAATACGCACTCCACCAAGGGGAGTGAAACGGAGGAACCCTTCTTTATCAATATGGGTTATCATCAACCCAATCTCGTCCATATGAGCAGCTACCATGATTTTCTTACCCGTCCCATGACGCAGGACAATGAGATTTCCTAAGGTGTCGGTCTTTAGCTCATCACAGAAAGGGCGCACTTGGGTCGCTATAAAATCCGCGACCAGCTCCTCAGAGCCGGACGGGCCAAACAACTGGGTTAACTGTCCAAGCATTGTAAAATCCATATCACATTTCCTCCTTCTCCATCGGGCTAATTCTTTGCTTACGCGGAAGATCGTTTAAAAGTTCACTAATTAGGTTAAGGCAAGCGAAATAATCCTTTTCTGAGATAACCGAGACGGTGGAATGGATATAACGACAAGGGACGCTTAAAACTATCGTTGGGATTCCTGCTTTACTTACATGAATAGGACCCGCATCGTTTCCACCGCTGGTTCCGCGTCGAAACTGAAGAGGAATTCCCCTTTCGCGAGCTAGGTTTGCCACCCATTGGATAAGCTTAGGGTTGTAAAGGGCGGTTCTGTCCATCAGAGAGCAAGCTGGGCCTTTGCCTAACTCCGTAACCCAGCCCTCTTCTTCTCGATCTGACACATCAGCAGCAACTGTCCCCTCGATAACGATCGCAAAATCCGGAGCCGTGTGGTAGGCGGCGACCTTAGCCCCCCTTAGCCCAACCTCCTCTTGCACCGTAAATGCCGCAACTAAGGGAATATCAAAGTCCTTCTTCAGAAGTTCAACTAATATAGCACACCCTACCCGGTCGTCAAACGCCTTTCCTTTGTAGAGACCTTCTCCAAACGGCTCACACTTCGTTATAAAATAGGCATAATCACCCAGCTTGACCTTAGCTACAGCCTCCTCTTTGGATTTGGCTCCAATATCAATATACAGCTGGTCAAAGGATAACGCCTTTTGACGTTCCAATGATTTTTGTAAATGAATGGCTTTTGCTCCGATCACCCCAACGATGGCTTCGTTAATTTGTACCGGTTTGGAGACGAGGATTCGAGCATCAATCCCACCGACCGAACGGAATTTGAGAAAGCCGTCACTAGTTATATCAACAATCATTAACGCTACTTCATCCATGTGAGCAGTGAGCATTACCTTAGGACCGCTTAGGTGTTCGTTTTTAGTCGCAATCAAGTTTCCTATTTTATCGACACTTATCGTATCCACAAAGGGTTCAATTTGTTGGCGCAAGAAGTTGCGGACGAGGCCTTCAGCCCCGGAGGTACCGTTTAATTCACTTAAACTCTTTAGTAACATAAAAATCCCTCCAAATCGTCCGGTAAGGAGGCGATAAAATTCGCCAGTAATTTTCCTGAGTTAAGCACATCTTGCATATCGATCGTTTCTACTGAGGTATGCATATAACGCAGTGGGATAGAGATAAGACCAGTAGGAATACCTTCTTGAGATATTTGAATAGCCCAAGCATCCGTTCCAGATGCTCCTGGAATCGGTTCAATCTGAATAGGAAGACGGTGCTCTTGGGCAGTCTCTGAAAGATGGCGGTAGATGGCAGGATGAATATTTGGACCAAGAGCCACTGCCGGCCCCTTACCTAGATCAATCGAAACTTGACCCTTAGTATCAGGAGTACTAGCATGCGTAACATCAATTGCCACTGCTAGGTCAGGATTAAGGGTATATGCGCTGGTAAGTGCTCCCCGAATTCCGACTTCTTCTTGTGTCGTTGCCACCGCGATGACATCATGAGTATGCTGTAGACGCGAAAGTTCTTCTAGGCAGACCATCATAACCACAACCCCAGCTCGATCATCGAACGATTTTCCCGCCATCACGTTATTAAGTAAGGGATAGGTTTCTCGTCTTAGGGTGATAATATCGCCTACTTGGATCTCTTCTTTAATCTTAGCAGGTGAAAGCCCAACGTCGATAGCCATCTCCTCCATCTTAACCGCTTGACTCGATTCTCCATTTTGCAGCAGGTGTGGAGGCATGGAGCCTATAATCCCCGGGATAGCATGGCGTCCATGAACGAGTACTTCTTGGGATAAAAGGGTTCTCTGGTCCACCCCACCAATGGTGGAGAAACGCAGAAAGCCACGAGGGTCGATCATTTTTACTATAAGTCCGATTTCATCCATATGTGCAGCTAACATAATTTTGGCACGTTTCTTGTTGCCCTTTTTCAGGGCATAAACATTACCAAACGTATCGCAGCTCACCTCATCAGTTAACGGTTTAAATCGTTTCATAACCATTGAAGCGATAGATGCTTCATGACCGGAAACACCTGAGCCCATCGACAAAAGACTTAAGAATTCTCTAGCGCTTTGAATTTGCGCGTTGACCAAACGATTCACCTTCTCTCCAATATCTCCAATAAAAATATACTCAACCTAGCAAGGAAACTTGTCTTTAAAAAGTTATAGGCATCATAAAAGTTCAGTTGAACTTATAAGGGGTTAATCCATCGGATAAAGATAATTCTTGGTAACGAAGTTCAAACGATGGCTCGTATTCGTCTAAATACATTTCATTAATTTCGCAATTCAACTTCATGGCAATATGTAATAATCTTTTTCTATGTTCGACCGTACAATCTGCTCCAACATAAATTCTTGCTACTTCTAATCCCAGGTCAGATAAAAGAACTTTGTTACCTGATTTCTGGCCCGTCAGATTATAATAGATAGCTCTGTACTCATTTTCATATTCCCATGATTTATGCTTCATAATGGTCATGTGGTACATAATATTGAAATAAAGTCTCAACTCAGGGTCGTTTTCAGGAATTGCCTTTTCCCCATAGCTTGAAAACTTTGAGATCATCTTCGTTATTGATGATGCAATCGCCATTCTTTCAGTCTCGTAAGATATCGGATACAAATACTTTGGGTTGGCAATCCTGTATTCTACACAAAATCCTTTATGATTATTTGCATAATGTGCCCACATCGGGATGTTATTCGTTAAATTTTGACTAAAACTAGCCAATAAAAATAATCCTTTTATCCCCTTAAGTAGTCCTTCTAATTCTGATATCTGCCAGCCCTCATCTTTTAGGGATTGTTTGTTCAGATACAATGCCTTGAATTCAAACGGGTCATTCAAATTATTATATGTTGGCATCCATAATACATTGTCCTCAAGCGCTTGAAATTTCCGTTCATTCTTTTCTTTAATCTTCTCACAACTATAGGTTGTACTTTCTTGACATAATTGATTGTCTATAAGCCTGAAGTATTTAAATAGAGTTTTGGGTACATTAATACACCTATATTCATAGGCTTCATTAAATTTTTGATCACTAATCAGTCGAAGATACTCATTAAAAGTAAAGCTCATATCCCTTGCCCCTTCGGTTTGTCCACGCATTGTAATATTCCCTCATACTGCTCTCGTTGTCAACACAATCATGCACAATTTTCTATAAATCCACATTTATGTTTTGTCAAAATAAGCAATATTACACAAAGAAAATAAGTCGCAGAAGCTAATAATGACTAACATCATGGGAAAGACAGAAAAGCGACACCCTTAGTCGCTTTTCTTTGCGGTTAACAACACTCAGACCTGCAAATCCTTCCTTGAGAACAAAAACTCTGATATAGACAATGTCACCCCAGTGATCAGGCCTAAAACTACAACTTCCCTCGTCGGCACCGCTCTCCCCTTAAGGACTTCCTGGGGGCGAAACAGCCCAAACGGGGTGAGATATTTTAGTCCTGATAAGCGATCGCTGAGACTTGACACCACATCAAGCCCATAAAAGGCAAACGTTAAGGCGCTCGCATAACGCACCGCCTCTTCTTTTGTATCAAAGAGTACAGCCAATAACAGGCTATACGCGCCGATCGTTGAATATAAACTGAAGGCTAAAATTCCTAACCGAAAATATTGCCACCTTGCAATCGATATCTCAAAGTGCGCTGTTGCGGCATACACCCCACCCAGCGTGGTGCCAATTAACAAGACTAGCTCCGTCGAAAGTACTCCGATTTGAGTATTCAGAATCTCAGATCGTGAAACAGGTGTCGATAAGGGATAGGCCATAAAGCCCAGTTCTAGTGGTTGTGCTACCAATGTATTTACCGCATTTATACCATAAACGCACATGATCAAGGTCCATAGTCGTCCAAACAATTGAGCAGAGATATACGCCTCATAAGACAAATCAACTTCTTCACCTGTTGCGACACCGAATGCTCGTTTAACAGCAGAGGGGAAACTTTTCGGGAGTTCCTCTATCGCTTGCGACTGCATTATGATTGGATAAACCCATGTGATCAAGCATTCGTAGAGACAAAGCCCGAATGAGTAACCCATGATTTTTCTTCTCTCTTGTTTGAGTAATACCTGATATAATGCCTCACTCATCAAAGTCACCTCGATGTTTCCTTGAACTCATTGGAGCATTTGCCAATGTATAACGCCTCATATATGGAGATCTTTCTTCTCGAAAATACATGTTGCCCAAGTAATAAAAATAGCCGAAAGCCCAAAAAGAGACACTGTTTGCACGAAAGGAACTTCACCGTCCAAAACCTCTGGGGGTCGTACCCACCCAAAGATGGTTAATCTTTTAACCCATGAAAATCGATCATCAAGCCCTGAGAAAACATCCAAAGCGTAGTAAAGAAAGGTAAGGCCAGCAGCACTTAACATGGCGTGTTCTTTATCCTTCGACAAGGCAGAAAAAAACAAACTGTAGGACCCAACCGTCACAAAAAGGGCTAACCCCAGAACTCCGAGTCGTAAATACGGACATACATCAATTGGAATATCAAAAAGCGCCATTTCTCCCCATATCCCCAGCTCAGTCAGAACCATCATCAAGACTAAACCACTCACCAGCACCATAACTTGAGTCGATAACACTTCAAGTCGTCCCACTGGAGTAGATAGCAGGTAAGCCATCGCCCCCTGATCAACTAATTTAGGGATTAAGGCATCTACCGTGCCTATCGTATAAATTCCCATTACAAGTAACCAAACCTGCCCAAAACATTGGCTTGAAACGTAGGATTCAAAGCGATCAAGCCCACTACCAGAAGTAACTCCGAAGACACGTTTCACCGAATTTGGCAAACTTGCAGACAGGTCCGATATGACCATAGACTGTGAAATCGAAGGATAGACTCCGATCAAGAGAAGGTTATAGAGCGCAAGTCCTATTGCATAGTTGAACGTTTTCTTACCCTGTTGTTTAAACATGGCTCGAAATAATGCCCGGTTCAGATGCTTCCACCCCTTCATATAAATGCATAAATGCCTCTTCCAATTCTGTCGTCTTCTGCGTAAACTCCCTAACCTTTACTTGGGCAAGTCCGCTGAGAAGCGGGTTTAAATCTCCCTGTATTTCCACGGAGAACCGAGTGCCCTGTACCGAAACGATTGTCAAGCCGCAATTACAAAGAAGTTGAACTTGTTCCTCGTCTTCTACCGTTATTTCAAAGGTTTGCCGTTGTGCCTGCCGAAGCTTTTGGATCCCCTCTACAGCAACTAATTTCCCTGCTCGGATAATCCCCACCCGGTCACAAGTCCGCTCCACCTCAGGAAATATATGCGAGGAAATAAAAATAGTCTTCCCCTGACGCTTCTCCTCCAACACCAACTCGATAAACACTTTTTGCATAAGCGGATCTAAGCCTGAAGTCGGTTCGTCCAGGATCAGAACCTTCGAATCCAACATCAAGGCGTAAATGATCCCTAATTTCTGTTTCATTCCCTTTGACATCTTTCGAATGGGCTGCTTCAGATTTAAATCCAATCGTTCGACTAAGACCTCTCTGCGTTTCTGGAAAATTGGTCGATCGCCATGCATGCCTGACATGAGCTTTAGAAACTCTAGACCCGACATTTGCTCAAGGAAGTTCATCTCTCCAGGAAGATAACCGACCACTCCCTTGACAGTCGTGGAATTTTGCCAGCAATCCAATCCATCGATCTGTGCAAAACCGGCATCCGGTTTGATAAAACCCATAAGATGACGAATTAATGTTGTCTTTCCAGCCCCATTCGGGCCCAAAAAGCCAAATACTTCCCCCTCAGCGACACTGAACGTTACGTTTGAAATCCCTCTTACACCTTTAGTTTCTTTCCCCTGAGTTTTATCGTTATTTCCTGGAAAATGTTTTGTTATTCCTTCAACATTAATCATGCGTTTTCTCCGACCTATTGATTTAATAAATCTAATACAGCATACGCCAAATTCGAATTTATGATCCAGCTTCAGCCATATATAAGCATAATTTCCTAAGCGTGTTCTATTTTTCCATTTGATTACGCTAGTTTGATCTCTAATTAAGGGATAAAGGACTTCCTCTTTAGAATATTTTCAGCCCATCTAAAAATTAAGAATCGTTCTTTGATAAACTCACTTCGGAAAAGCTTGGCTAGCTCCGCCACACTCATGGTAGGATCAAGTTCATGAACAATTCCCTCGATTGTGAGAAGAGATTTCCCCACCAAGATAAAATCCGTAGGAACTTCAATTCTGTGATGAAATGCAATATTTAAGAGGTCGTTGACGAGCTCAGGAATGGAGGTTTCTGCAACGGAAGTCTCTAAGTGTTTCGTGCGCAGTGTGTCTAGATCCTGGCTCAGACGATCGAGGTCCACATCCTTAGGGACCACCCCGAGTTGTAACATAGCCTTCACCATCGTCTTCGTTTTTCGACGGGTCAACGCACCTAGAAAATTCGCAAAGTTACGTTTCATCATCGGGGTTAGATTCCCTACGATTCCGAAATCGACAAAGGCAATCCTCCCCCCGGGTAAAACAAAAATATTCCCCGGGTGCGGGTCCCCATGGAAAAAACCGTCCCTTAGGATTTGTTGAAGCAATGCTTTGCAAATGCACGCGGCAATCTTTTTCTCGTTATACTGAAGGTCAAAGATCGTTTGACGTTCATTAAGCTTAACCCCGTCGATAAAGGCCATGGTGAGGACACGCTTTGTGGTAAACTTCCAATAGATATCAGGAATGATGACCTGGGGATCACCCTCAAATCCCTTAGCCATTTTTTCGGCGTTTTTCCCTTCAATTAAATAGTCCAATTCATTTTCCAGCCATCCGGAAAATTCCTCGAGCATACCACGAAGTGGGTAATCTTTTGCCTTAGGAAGGCGTTGCTCTATCAAGGTAACTGCGTTCTTAATGATTTCTAAATCCGTTTGAATTACTAGCGCGATATTAGGGCGTTGTACCTTCACGATAACTGGTTCTCCCGTGTTTAGTACGGCATAATGAACTTGACCTATCGAACCTGCTGCCAGAGGTGAAGGGTTGAATTCACGAAAGAGCTCTTTGATTGGAGCTCCCAACTCCTGTTCAATTGTCTGCCGGATGAGTTCAAATCGAATCAGAGGTGCTCTATCTTGGAGCTTTTCCAGCTCCCTAATGACTTGCTTGGGGACGATATCCGGCCGTGTACTCGCAAATTGTCCGATTTTCATAAACGTCGGCCCTAATTCACCCAAGGCTTGTCGGATACGCTGCCCAAGTTGAACCAAGTCCATGTCTGCATCCGCTCCGTTACTTCCTAAACCCATCTGCTCTAAAAGGATAAATCCAAATCCGTTTCGGATGAGCACAGATATAATTTCCTGATAACGGCGAAGATGCCGTAAAGTCTGATCAAACAAGGAAACCGAGCTCCTTCATTAATTTTTCTGCTACCGATAACTTAATAGCCAACAGTATCTTATGATTCCATGATATGCCCAGAAGTTTCTTAATGTTTTGTGTTTCCATCTGTTAAGAACAAAATACGATTAATAGGCACTCTTTCGAGTGCCCACAAGGATAAAATGTATTGAACCGTCCGTATCCCAAAATCTGGCTGGGAGAAATCCCCCCTGCAGGTATGCGTCGAGTCTAAGACGGGTGCCTGATCCTTTCTGGCGGTTTCAATTCAGGAATAGTATAATTTCCATGTCAATATCGAACGTCTCAATATTCATATTCCATGTGCATCCTGATTTTCGTTTAGCCGATAATTGCACCTTTACCCTTTTACTTATATAATAGTCTTAGTATAATACTACCAGAGTAAGTATCAACTCACAACTGAATACGTTCTGTTTGCTAGGGGTGCCCTTCGGGGCTGAGATGAGGAAACTCTAACCCTTTGAACCTGATCTGGTTAATACCAGCGGAGGAAAGCTAAATTGTTTTACTTATAGGAGTATAAGTGAGAACTGCTTACCGCAGTTCTCACTTTTTTTATACTTTAAATCCCTCCCTGGTACTAAGGCAAAAAGACGGGAACCTCTGGCTAACACGTATGAAGAACCAGGGAAAGGTGGACTGTCCGTGCAAATCGTTGTCAACGGGGAAGCACAGGAAATTTCCCGTGAATGTACTGTCTTCCAATTACTCCAAGACCAAGCTGTGACCCTCATAGCGGCAGTCGTAGAGCTCAATGGAACAATACTGAAGCAAGAACATTGGCCGAGTACTCTTTTGCAAGCTGGTGACCGTTTGGAAATCTTAGTATTTATGGGAGGTGGCTGATACCGTGAATGATATCATAGAGAATGCGAATACCTCAGATGACAGTTTACTTATCGGAGGAGTACATTTGCTGAGTCGTCTGTTCTTAGGCACCGGCAAATTTTCATCGCATGAAATTGTGCCCCTGGTGCTGGAAGCTAGCGGCACCCAAGTGGTCACTATGGCTTTACGCCGGATAGACTGGAAAAACCCCCAAGAAAATATTCTTAACTACTTACCTAAGAACACTATTTTATTACCCAACACCTCTGGTGCACGCACAGCTGACGAAGCAGTGCGCATCGCTCGCTTAGCTCAGGCAGCCGGCTGCGGAAACTGGGTAAAAATAGAGGTAGTTCAGGATCAACGTTACCTACTGCCGGATAATTGGGAGACGTTGCGGGCTACAGAGCAACTGGTGAAAGAAGGATTTGTGGTACTGCCTTACATGAGCCCAGATCTAAGTGCCGCAAAGCGTCTACAGGATGCCGGTGCAGCAGCCATCATGCCCCTAGGTGCTCCGATCGGAAGCAACAGAGGCTTGCAGACCAAAGAACTCATCCGGATTCTGATCGAGGAGATTTCCGTGCCAATCATTGTCGATGCTGGTATCGGTCGACCCTCTGAAGCAGCAGAGGCCATGGAAATGGGGGCAGCCGCAGTACTTGTCAACACGGCCATTGCCACCGCAGGAGATCCGGTGCTTATGGCTCAAGCCTTCCGCTTGGCCGTAGCTGCAGGACGACTGGGCTATTTAGCTGGGCCAGGTGAACGACGAGTAACAGCCGAGGCTTCCTCCCCTTTAACCGGCTTTTTGCAGGAGGTATAAAGGGATGTTCTATGAACAAATCACTGAATGGCAGCAAAGGCTTCCTGAGTCGAGCTGGACGACTTTCAGCGCTGTTGATGTCGAGCGCGTGTTAGCCCGAGAAAATCTCCGCCCGCAAGATTTGGCGATCTTGCTTTCTCCCGCTGCCCTATCCTACCTGGAGCCCATGGCCCAAAAGGCTCAGGCCTCAACTATCCGCCATTTTGGCCGTACGATCGGTTTATTTACGCCTCTGTATCTTGCCAATTTTTGTAGTAATAGCTGTCTGTATTGTAGTTTCCACGCTGGAAATGAGATTATACGATGCAAGCTCACCGTCGAACAAGTCGTCAAGGAAGGAGCTGCCATCGCGTCGTCTGGACTGCAGCATTTACTACTCTTGACAGGAGAATCCCGCACCCAAAGTGGGCCCACTTATATGGAAGAATGCGTCCGTGCATTGCGGCCAAGGTTTGCCTCTCTCGGGCTAGAAGTGTATCCCCTTTCCACGGATGAGTATCGGCGTTTATTCGAGGCGGGGATAGATTCCGTCACACTCTTTCAAGAAACCTACGATGAGATCACCTATGCGGAGGTACACCCCGCCGGACCAAAACGCAATTATCACTACCGGTTAGAGGCACCCGACCGAGCGTGTGAGGCCGGAATCTCTTCCGTGAATATTGGAGCACTCCTGGGTCTATCGGACTGGCGACGCGATGCCTTTTATTCGGCGCTCCATGCCGATTACTTACAAAGACATTATCCTGGGGTCGAAGTATCGATCTCGGTGCCGCGGCTCAGGCCCTATGCCGGCAGTTTCAACTCCACTGCTGCTCCCGTCACGGATGGGGCTTTAGTCCAAATTATATTGGCTTACCGGCTATTTCTACCCCGCGCTGGCCTTACCTTGTCCACACGGGAAAGTCCGCAAATGCGAGAAAATTTGCTTCCTCTCGGAATCACGCGCCTGTCGGCCGGATCTCTGACCTCGGTCGGTGGTTATAGTGAGACCGACAACGTGGGCAGTGCCCAGTTTGAAACTTCGGATGATCGATCTGTTCCGGAAGTAGTTCGGATGATCCGTACCAAAGGCTATCTGCCCGCTTTTTGTGACTGGGTAAATATGCGGGAAAGGATTGCAGTGGCACTATGAATCATTTAATAGCCGGACTGACTGAGACGTTACAACCAATTCAACTAACGAAGATTCAGGAAACGCCAGTGGGAATCGCCGGATTAGGGGGCTTAGGCTCTAATGTGGCTTGGCACCTGGTGCGTAGCGGATTCTCACACCTAGTCTTGGCTGATTTTGACCGGGTGGAGGCCCGCAACCTGAATAGACAGGCTTATTTCCCAGATCAATTAGGACGCTTGAAAACCGAGGCTCTGTCTGAGAACCTATTAAGAATCAACCCGGACTTAACCCTAGAATTGTGGCCGGTCCACGTGACCAAAGCCAATGTCCAGGCAATTTTTAGAGAGTGCCCAGTATGGGTAGAGGGATTTGATGAGACGGCTTCTAAGAAAATGTTCGTAGAAGAAGGACTGGAGACTGGAAAGAAAATCATCGGCGCATCTGGGTTAGCTGGTTGGGGGGACACGGATACGATTCGCACCGTACACTGGAGCTCAGGTTTATCGGTCGTCGGGGATTTCTGTACAGCCGTGGCGGAAGACCATCCAGCCCTCTCCCCCCGTGTCGGAGTCGCGGCAGCTAAACAAGCGAACTTAGTCTTGGCCTGGGTACTTGGGGAAAGAAGTGACCTGCGATGAACAAAACTTCAAAAAAGCGCACGCTTCCAGCTGGCATCTATGCCCTCACCTCTGAATCCCACTCTCTAGGTCGCAGCAATATTGAGGTGGCCAGCGAGATCCTAGCCAGTGGCGTACCTATTTTTCAATACCGAGAGAAGGTCAAGAAAGTTAAGGAAATGTATGAGGAGTGCCTTGTGCTGCGAGCTATGACCAAACGATATGGTGCCTTATTCATTATCAACGACCACTTAGATCTGGCTCTTGCAGTAGGCGCGGATGGCGTGCATATCGGGCAAGATGACTTGCCTCTATCGAAAGTGCGCGAGTTAGTCGGTCCTGATCTTATGATCGGCGTTTCTACCCATTCTCCTGCCCAGGCATTAGCGGCCGTGCATGGCGGTGCAGATTACATCGGAGTAGGACCGTTATTTGCCACCAATACAAAAATTGATGTGTGTGACCCTGTAGGACTGGAGTATTTAAATTATGTCGTTCAGAATCTGAATATCCCCTCTGTAGCAATTGGCGGAATTAAGGAACACAATCTGCCTGAAGTAATTAAGACAGGGGCCAGGACAGTCGCCCTAGTGACCGAAATTGTGGGAAGCTCAGACATTAAGAGCAAGCTTAAGCGTTTACAAAGCATTATGGAGACACAGAGTTAAGCACTATTAGATTATAGCAAAGAAAGAGCGTGATTCGATGAGCACACAAATGGAACAGGCTAAAAACGGAATAATAACGGCGGCGATGCAAACGGTAGCGGACAAAGAGGGGTTGACTGCTGAAGAAATTAGGCTTCGGGTGGCGGCGGGCAGTATTGCCATCCCAGCTAACCGCAATCACACCTCATTAAGTCCGGAGGGCGTTGGTCTTGGCCTTAAGACGAAAATTAACGTCAATTTAGGTATCTCCCCAGAATGTGCCAACATCGACAGTGAACTGGCTAAAGTACGCATGGCTCTGGACATGAAAGCGGAAGCAATTATGGATCTCAGCAACTACGGTAAGACGGTTGAATTTCGCCACCGCCTCATTGAAATGTCCCCAGCGATGATCGGGACGGTTCCTATGTATGATGCCCTTGGTTATTTAGACAAGAAATTGGAAGACATTACACCCCAGGAGTTCTTAGCCGTGGTCGAACAACACGCCCGAGACGGTGTTGATTTTGTCACCATCCACGCCGGCATCAACAGAGAAACTGCCCAGCATTTTCAAAAGTCCTCCCGTGTCACCAACATCGTCTCACGGGGCGGGTCCTTATTGTATGCTTGGATGGATTTGACTGGACAAGAAAATCCTTTTTACGAGTATTTTGATGATCTCCTAGATATCTGCGCTGAATACGACGTGACCCTGAGCCTTGGGGATGCCTGTCGACCGGGAAGCATTGCCGATGCCACGGACGGAGCTCAAATTTCGGAATTGATTGTCTTAGGGGAATTGACCCAAAGAGCTTGGCAACGTAATGTCCAAGTCATGATTGAAGGACCGGGCCACGTTCCTCTGAATGAGATTGTAGCTAATGTTCAGCTAGCGAAAAAGCTTTGTCACGGAGCGCCCTTCTATATCCTAGGTCCATTGGTTACCGACGTTGCTCCTGGTTACGATCACATTACTAGTGCAATCGGCGGAGCTCTAGCCGCTTCAGCAGGAGCAGACTTCCTCTGTTATGTGACTCCAGCCGAACACCTGCGTCTACCCACTTTGGACGATGTTCGCGAAGGGATCGTCGCGGCCAAGATCGCAGCACATGCTGGTGATATCGCCAAAGGGGTACCCGGAGCTGCCGAATGGGACAAAAGTATGAGCCAAGCTAGACAAAATTTAGATTGGGATAAAATGTTTAGCCTAGCCTTGGACCGGGAAAAGCCGGAGCGCTACCGTAAAGAGTCCGCCCCCGAGCATCAAGACAGCTGCACCATGTGTGGAGAAATGTGTTCAATGCGCCTCATGAACCGCATAATGAACAAGTAGGACGTGAAAAGGGGCCACTCACAAGTGATGAGTGGCCCTTTAAATCTAATTGAATCCCGCAAAGCTCCTCCAGAATTAATGGATACACGGCTCGAGATTAATCTTCAACT
Organism: Desulfosporosinus sp.; assembly: GCA_036569365.1. GTDB lineage: Bacteria > Bacillota > Desulfitobacteriia > Desulfitobacteriales > Desulfitobacteriaceae > Desulfosporosinus. Next base: position 94,748 of record DATCQU010000002.1, read on the forward strand.
AAGCTTAACTAAATGGTTTTTTTACCGAAACAAAATAGGTTTGTATCTAATCCACCTTACAACTAAGCAAACAAAACAATTTTAACACGTTTTGAGAAACCGAACTAGTAAGGGAGTAAATACATTGACCCGACCTAAGAAAGGAAACTAGTCAAACACCAACTTTAGGGTTAGGAAACTAATCTGGACAAATCCTCCACTGCTCTGTTAACTTGAGGTCTAACTGGGGTCAATCTGACAACAGTCATTCAAAAAGGAGAAACGTTTTAGGTTTCAAGTCACCTGAATTCTGAAGCAATTTCCCAGCTTGAGAACCGACTACCGATAAGGAAGACTTAACACAGATAGACTGGAAAGAACTTTGCGGGAAAACTTACTATTTAACTACAAAAACCACCCTTTTAGGTGGTTCCAATTCTTCGAATCTCAGCATTCGCTCGACTGATTGCTATGCTGAAACCTTCGATGAATCGAAACTTTACCTAGCACGCGACCACAAGTTAGTTGCTTACTGAATCTTTGAAATTAAGTGATTACACCCTTATTATAACCGAATTAAGTGTCTTGTCAAGTGCAAGCAGGAATGAACCTCTAAGGTCTCTCTATCAATTCTTGATATTTATTTAAGACCTGATCTAGTTTTTCACTTGCTGTAACGACCTCCGGATCGGTATATGATCTTCCCTCTTTAATCTTGATAAGGTTGGCGCGTAATTCTTCAATTTGAATTATTAATCCATCGATTGTTTCAGACACAATGTACCTTCCTTCTCGTCACTATCGATGATTTAGTATAAAGTATTTTGTCGTTAAATGGAAGTTTTATTCAAACAAAATCTATGCATTTATTCGAAGTCCTTAATTGAAATTTATAGTTCATTCCCGTTTTTGAAAATGCATATTTGTAGAACGCCCGTCATATTGACGAGCGCTCAATTTACAAATGTCCTACTTTATTGCCTAGTAAGCTCTCGCAATTGTTGTGCCGCCTTTAGTATGTTCTCCTTCGCCAAAATAGCAGATACGACTGAAACACCATCAACACCGGTCGCCAGAACTTGTTTTAGGTTCTTCTCATTGATTCCACCGATCGCTACCACTGGTATAGTAACCGATTTCTTAATCAGTTCTAATTGATCGAGACTAACTTCTGGCGCATCAGTCTTAGTCGATGTGGTATAAATAGCTCCCACTCCCAAGTAGTCAGCACCCTGTTGTTGGGCTAGAAGCGCCTCCGCCAAGGTACTGGCAGAGACCCCGATAATTTTGTTAGGAAAGAGTTCTCGAGCCTTAGCCATCGGGAGGTCATCTTGTCCGACATGTAATCCGTCGGCTTTAGCAGCTAGAGCAATGTCTAGACGGTCATTAATGATCAGTGGTATTCGGTAACGGAAGGTAATCTCTTTTACCCTTATAGCTAACTCTAAGAACTCTCGGGTAGAAACCGATTTTTCCCGCAGCTGCACCAGGGTTACCCCTCCCTGAATAGCTAGCTCAATACTCTGAACCAAATCTCGTCCTCGGAGCAGATTTCGATCCGTGACCAGATACAAGCTATAGTCTACCTTGACCTCACTCATAGCTTATTTTACCTTCTCTAGCCAAGGTCTCAGGAGTCAAATTATAGATACTATCCAATAATCGCGCTCTAAATGTTCCTATTCCTTCTCCATGGTGCAGAGAAGCCTGAGCAATTTCTCCTGCTAAGCCCATGCTTATTATCCCAGCAACGGCTGCCGTGAAGTAATCGTTTGTTACTCCACAAAAGGTGCCCACCAGTGAGGTTGTCATACAGCCTGTACCTGTGACGTCTGCTAATATTCGATGTCCATTATCCAGTAAACAAACCTGACTTCCATCGGAAACAACATCCGTTTTTCCTGTAATGGCGATCACGCAGCTTAATTCAGAGGCCAGCCTTTTGGCAATTACGGAACTATCTTGTTCGTCAGCCAGCGAATCGACTCCCTTAATAACCACCTCAAGACCCGCTAACATTTTGATCTCGGACATATTGCCCCGAATGACTTCAGGTTTTAGCACCCTAATCAACTTTTCTGCCGTTCTGGTTCGCAACTTAGTGGCTCCTACCCCTACTGGATCTAAGATTACCGGAACGCCCAACTCCTTCGCCCGTAGTCCGGCGACCAGCATGCTTTCAATCGTTCTGGAATTGAGAGTGCCAATGTTAAGGACCAACGCAGAAGCAAAACCAACCATTTCTGCAACTTCCTCAAGCTCATCCGCCATTACCGGGGATCCTCCCAGGGCCAGGACGATATTTGCGCAGTCATTGACGGTAACATAGTTTGTAATATGGTGAATCAACGGGCTTTTTTCTTTAACATCACTTAAGTTTGCGAAGATTTTCTCACGTATTTCCATTTAGCAGTCAACCTCCAAGTTATAGAATGTATTATGCTGATCATCAGCATAACCGGAATGGTGGCGCCCACAATAAAATTTAACTTAATAAACCAATAGTATAATAACGTACCTATTGCACAGAGTACCAGTGTTCCCCAGTTTACAAGTAGATCCGCTTGTATCTTCTTATTATTTAACAAGAAATAATCCGTCAAAAGGATTGCAAACAGGGGCGCAAACACCGAGCCGATCGCGTAGAGAAAATCCTGATATTGTTCAATATTCACAATGATTGCTAGCCCGGTTCCAATCGCGGTCATCACTAAGGCAACTGATTTTTCGTTTAACTTAGGAAAGATATTCAAAAACGTAACCCCAGCTGAATATGCGTCCATAAAGGTCGTTGTCACCGTCGCTAAGACGATAATTCCTAAAGCTACTATACCAAGATTAGCAGCCAGTAACATAGCCGAGGGATCAGGATCAGAGGCAATGATGGCTGCACCCAAGCCGATTATGTACATCCAGCTACTGCCGAAAAAGTAGCCCAACCAGCTGCCTCCAGCACCGCCCTGCTTTGTCTTGGCAAACCGGGTATAGTCGGAAATCAGCGGTAACCAGGATAAGGGCATTACCACTGCAATTTCCAAACCCAAGCCGAACGACATGCTCCCCACAGCCGGTTTACTAAATAGCTCAGGGTTACGAAAAATAATAACGCTTAAAACAATTGTCAGCAAGAACAGTAAAACAACAGCAATGTGGTTGACCTTTTTCCAACCGCTATCTTTTCCTAACCAAACCCAAACGAGGATAAAGGCTCCAATAACTAGACTCCAGAGCGTCAGATGATCAAACGACCATAAAATTTTAGTAATCTGGTTAACCGATCGGGACCCAACTAAAATCATCACGGCGGTCCACCCTAGCAACTGCAAAACGTTTAAGACGGAAAATACGTAAGAACCGTACTGCCCAAAGGAGATTCTAGTGGACACCAGAGCAGGAATCCTCTCAGTAGTGCCGATAATTCCTCCCAAAACCAAAAGAGTCGTTCCCACAAAGTGTCCAAGCAGAATCGCCAAAAGCCCCATCTTAAAGCCCAAGGGGGCCAGCATCCCACCGGCTAAGATTTCAGCGACTGAAATAGCTGCGCCAAACCAAAGAGTTGTAAAGTTAAACATGCTCAGGTTATTCTTAGAAGATATGCTCACTCGATTAATCCCGCCTTTTTGTACAGAGTATAAAAGTGATGAGTTGGTCCGACACCTTTTCCGATGGATAACGAATGCTGAATGGCAATTGTAATGTACTCCTTCGCGAGAGAAACTGCCTCATTTAGACTACACCCCAATGCCAGATTTGAGGTGATAGCAGATGATAGCGTACAACCCGTTCCATGAGTATTTTTAGTAGCAATCCGGGCCGAAGAAAAATATCTAAATTCCCGTCCATCATAGAGAATATCAATAGAATCTCCCTCTAGATGCCCCCCTTTAATCAGGACATTCTGGGGGCCCATTTGGTAAATAGTTCGAGCCGCTTCTTCCATTTGCTTAAGCGTTTGAATGGACGTTTTTGTCATCACCTCAGCCTCTGGAATATTAGGTGTCACGAGCATGGCCAAAGGTAATAATTCCTTAATCAGAGTTACTTCCGCCTCCGAGTTTAACAGGTGATAGCCGCTTTTCGATACCATGACTGGGTCCACAACAATCGTTTGCGGCGAGTAGTGTCTCAAACGGTCAGCAATCACTTCGATAGTTTGGACTTGGGAAACCATACCTATTTTAACCCCGTCCACCTCGATATCATCAAAGATAGCCTCAATTTGCTTAGCAATGACGTCTCTAGAGATATCTTGTACAGCAAAGACTCCTTGAGTATTTTGGGCGGTGACAGCGGTTATTACGCTCATTCCATAGACCCCGTGAGCTGAAAACGTTTTTAGATCAGCCTGAACCCCTGCTCCCCCACTACAGTCTGAGCCCGCTATAGTAAGTAACTTTTTCATGATGTCCTCCTAAATTTCTAATAAATACTCTCAGTAAAAAAGAGCACAAACCCAGAATAGGGTTTGTGCTCTTTCATCTTCTACAAAGAGAGAAACTGCTTACCTACGCTGGCATTATCCAGATCAGGTTATAGGGTCTTAGACTTTATAGGGTCTAAATCTCAGCCGGCCTTTCCAGCTCCCCCGCCTTAACACTATGCATTTTTTTAAATCTAACATGTATATTGATTAAAGTCAACGCAATATACTATTATTCTACGCCAAGATTCCACGCTGAACTACATTTAGAGCTGCCTAGTCTCATGAGCAAATATGAATAGATTTGGAATGAGAATCGATTACCTTAATAAATATTGGTACAAGCTTGGGATCAAATTGAAATCCGGTATTTTTAATTAACTCTTTAAAGGCTTGCTCTTGGCTCATTGCTTTTCGGTATGGACGGTCACTTGTCATGGCATCATAAGCATCAGCAATTGCCAAAATTCGACACTCCAAAGGGATATCTTCTTCTTTAAGTCCCAGTGGATAGCCACTGCCGTTCCACCACTCATGGTGTCTCAGAATGTGATCCGCAATGGGTCGTAGGTCGGAGGCAGATTGTGCAATCCGATGTCCGATCTCACTGTGTCGCTGCATTTCCTTATATTCTTTGTTAGTAAGACGTCCAGGTTTGAAAAGAATACGATCCGGTATACCGACTTTACCGATGTCATGGAATTGTGCCAAGAGTCGCAAATCGGCAAGATTCCGCTCCGATAGGCCCAGGGCTCCACCTAGTGAAATCACGATGTCTTGCAAACGATCTGCATGGCCTTCCGTAATAAAATCTCTCGCCTCCAATGCTTTCATAAGGGCTTGTACCAAAGCACTGCGAGTGCTTTTACTTCGGTGTAGTTTTTCCCTGTACATTGCATCATCCGCTTCTTTAAACACCTCGCCAAGGTTTGCCATTGTTTTCTCGCTCACAGAAAATCCCATAGATAAACTGAGAGGGACCTCAACATTCTCGACATTGTACTTTTCAACGCCCTTCCGCACTCGATAGCAGGCTTGCTCCACAACCGATAGTTCACTTTTTGGCAGAATAATTGCAAATTCGTCGCCACCAATCCGAAACAACATATCCCCTTCGCGAAAATACTGTTTAAGGATACCAGCAGTTAAACAAAGCAATTGATCGCCATTGCTGTGCCCGAGGGTATCATTCACTAGTTTTAACCCATCGACATCACATACGATCATTCCCACTGGAGCGAAACAGTCCTCTTTAAGTAGAAGAAGTTCTTCTTCAAAATATGTACGGTTATAAAGTCCAGTTAAAGCATCATGGAAGCTCATATGCTCAAGTCTTTCTTGAAATTGCTTGCGCTCTGTAATATCTTCTCCGATACTGGAAATTCCAGAGACGTTGCCCTCGTTATCGAATAAAAGGGTATTATTCCAAGCAACCAAACGTTTCCCTCCATTTTTAGTCTGAATGGGATAGTTATTCTGCCCGGTGAATTTCTTCTTGTTTAATACCTCTTTAAACCAAGCTTTTGCATTCTCTAGCATTACAAAAGGGATAAAAAGATCGAAATAGTTTTGTCCGATAACTTCAGTCTTTTGAAATCCGGTTAGAACTAACGCAAAGTCATTACAGAAAATTATGTGACCATTCTTATCGATAATCACAGTAATAAGTTCAACATTTTCAAGCATTGAACGAAATCGGCGTTCTGATTCTCCTAGGGCAATTTCTTGTAATTGAAGCTTATCGAAGTTGCACCTCAGTTCTTCTTCAGCAGCCGCGAGTTCTTCGAAACTATTCTCCAAGCTTGCTTGAACCAGAGTCCGCTGCATAATTTCGCCCTCTAGATTAGCATTCGAGAGTTCTAGTTCCCGAATGCTTTCCTGAACTGCTGTAACCATCTTTCGAAAGTTAACTGCAAGCGTTTTCACCTCGATTACTGGACTATTCAATTGATAAATATCCACCGTTTCATGCAAATTATTGTTAAGTTCTGTGGTAAACTCTGCCAGTTTAGCAAGAGGGACGACAAGCCAGCGACTCAAGAAATATGCTAGAATAAAACCAAAAAAAATCGTTATCGCAATAAAATAGATCGGCAGGTACCGAAGCTGATTAGCAATATAGGCTACGGGTACCGTTACCCCCATAGACCATGTGACGCTTGGCACAGGGACATACGCCAAATATTTGTCCACTCCTTGAAAAGAATACCTGGTAAAGCCGGTTTCCCCTTGAATCATTTTCCGGATAGCGTCTTTTAATTCAGTTGAGGCATTATTATCCTTCAGTGGGTTGTATATCATGCTTAATTCAGAGTCCAGGTGAGTAATAATCAGACCGTCTTGCTGAACTATAAAAGCGCTACTAGTCTCTCCAACCTTTTTTAACGTTACAATTTTAATAAGTTCTGTCAGGTTAACATCACCGCCCAGGAGACCAACCACCTTATTATCTTTCATTATAGGTGCAGCCACCACAATGATTTGGTTGCCACTTCCCCTTGAAATTAAGGGATCAGATATTACAGTCGTGCCTGTAGCCATGACCTTCTTGAAGTAATCACGATCATCAACGCGACTAATCTGGCCCGAATCAAAAAATATATTGCCCATATTATCTGCTACAAAGAATTGCTCATAGTCTTTATTTCGCACAGTTTCTTTGGTCATATAAGAAACAATGGCGTCCTTATCCCCACTTTGAATAAGTGGGGAATTGGCCATGACCTCCATTTCCTTTTTATGAGCTAGTAACCACAAGCCGACTTCAGCACTCGAAGATAAAGTCACCGCGGATATCTCCGTTTTTAAGTTAGTATTTAAAACATCCCTCGTCTTTACATAGGTTAAAAAGGATAATCCACCTAAGCCAAAGATCAAGGCAACAATAATTAGACTAGTTAGATTTATCCTGAAGTTTTTCATTCTTCCCTCCTTATAATTGGTCAACTTGTACCAACTTGAACTAACTTCTCTTCTGAATCTAAAACTCCTTCAAGTAATCGTCCAGAAACTACAATATCTTATGATATGGTCTATTTCGACAAACAACATGAGCAGATATTAATAATTTCTTGCAAAAGTATTATTCTTCGTTTCATTAACGCCAGGTTGATAGCAAAAGTATTTAATCGTAAAGTACGATATTATAGCGCATTATGATAAAGTATTAAACGAAACTACAATACATAACAGGAGGCACCTTGCATGACAGAAGCGTTACTGATTGGATTAATCATCCTTGTCCTCATTGCCATCATTCTACTTATTCTTTTACTGATTCGCTCTTCACACGCCCCCTTTGTCCAATTCGAGAGCAGATTTGCTTCTCTAGAGAAAAGTCTTGAACGCAACGAACGAATGGTCAACGGTGAGATTTCCAAGAACCGGGAGGAATCTAACTCTAATGCCCGTCAAGTTCGCGAAGAGCTTAACCTTTCTGTCCATTCCTTCAATGAATCCATTCTCGCGCGTATGGCGGAGATAGCCAATCTTCAACGCAACCAACTGGATATTTTCGCCTCTCAGTTAGGTTCCTTAACCAAAACAAATGATCAGAAACTAGAACAACTCCGCAGAACGGTCGAAGAACGACTTCTGCTCCTTCAACAAGACAATGCGAAGAAACTAGATCAAATGCGTGCAACCGTGGACGAAAAGCTAAGCGCTACCCTTGAGCAACGCTTAGGTGAATCCTTTAAATTAGTGAGTGAACGTTTAGAAGCCGTTCACAAAGGTCTTGGGGAAATGCAGACCTTGGCTTCCGGTGTAGGCGACTTGAAGAAAGTTCTAACCAATGTAAAAACTCGAGGTATTTGGGGGGAAATTCAACTAGGAAATTTATTGGAGCAAATTTTAACCCCCGAGCAATATGCCACGAATGTTATAACCAAAGCTGGAAGCAACGACCGCGTTGAATTTGCCATTAAACTCCCAGCACGGGATGGTCATGACAGCATCATTTGGCTCCCGATAGATGCCAAATTCCCGATGGAAGATTATGAACGATTAATTGAAGCCCAGGATCAAGCCAACATCCCCCGCATAGAAGAACTGGGTAAAGCCTTGGAGAACTGTATTAAACTAGAGGGGAAAACCATTCGAGACAAGTATATTGATCCCCCGAATACTACGGATTTCGGGGTATTATTCTTACCGATTGAAGGTTTATATGCCGAGGTATTACGCCGTCCTGGACTTTGCGAACTCCTCCAACGGGAGTACAAAGTCGTCATTACTGGGCCGACCACACTTGCTGCCCTCCTCAATAGCCTCCAAATGGGCTTTAGAACCCTGGCCATTGAGAAGCGGTCCAGTGAAGTATGGACTCTACTAAGCGCCGTAAAAACAGAATTTGGCAAGTTCGTGGAGATCCTTGAAAAAACTCAGAAGAAACTACAAGAAGCGAGTAACACCATTGAAACCGCCACCAGAAAGTCCCGAACCATTGCTCGAAAGCTTAAGAATGTGCAGTCCCTCCCAGCCCATGAAGCCGAATCCCTCCTAGAACAAGGGACGGAGAGCGAAGACTAGTTTGCACAAATGATTAAAGACAGCAAAGTAGCTGAAAATCATCCCTCAGATAGGGAGATTTCAGCTACTTTGCTGTTTAATATTATATAGGTAGGGCACTCTGGCATACACGCTTTCCAAAGAATGGATTAATTAAATACCGTCGCGGTCGCCCACATCTTATGATAGAGCCCTTTTTGTCGGAGCAGCTCTTCGTGCTTTCCCCGTTCTACGATCTGACCTTGGTCGAGTACGAGAATCTCATCCATCTTCTCTAAGCCGATCAGGCGATGCGTTATCACTAACGTAGTACGCCCTTCCATTAGTTGATAGACTTCATCCATGACCTCTCGTTCTGTCAAGGGATCAAGCCCTGCCATGGCCTCATCTAGTATTAATAAAGGGGCGTTTTTCAAAAAGACTCGGGCAATTGCCAAACGCTGTCTCTGTCCCCCTGATAGTTGAAATCCAGCTTCCCCGACGTAACTATCATACCCTTGGGGCAAAGACAGGATAAAATCATGGAGCTTAGCCTGCTGAGCCGCTTTAATTAGTTCATCTTCCGTCCCATCAGGCTTCGCCAAAAGTAGATTTTCTCGAATTGTAGCATTAAATAAATGTGTTCTCTGAGTCACGACCCCAATGAAGCCTCGAGCATCCTCCTGGGTGTACTCTCGTAACGAATGCCCCCCTAGCTCAATCCTCCCATCGTCGTATTCCCAAAAACGAAGAAGGAGATTCACCACGCTGGTTTTGCCGGCTCCACTCGGGCCGACGATCGCCATCTTGCCTTGCTGGGGAATCCGAAATGTCAAATGATTTAAAGCCCAAGGTTCCTCTTGATCATACCTAAAGCACACCTCTTGGAAGTCCAAATCCAGTCCAGACGGTTCGGGAGACAGTTCCCCACTATTTCTCACAGCAGGTTCAGCCTCAATCAACTCCAGCAAGCGATCCGCGGCCGCACGGTTTTGTTCCAGATGGTGAGGGACAAGGCCTAGGGGAAACAGCGCTTCAAAGCTACTAAACGTTCCCAAGGCTAACATTCCTAAGTTTACACCGCTCAATTTCCCTTTTTCCACAAGTAGTATCCCCAGAACGAGGACGAACCACAGACCAAGATTGGCAATCATTCCTATCAGAGCGGACGAAATCCCGGAAAGCCAAGCAATTCGACGTTGTTGACCCAGTAATCCCTTGTCTGTTCGCTGAATTTTGTCTAAGTATGCTTGGACTTGACCATAGGCCAATAGTTCTGTCATTCCCAAGAGGCTATCGGCTACCTGTGTATTTAGCTCTGCTTTTAAGGCGACCATCTGACGTCCAGCCCCTCGACTCAAACCTTTTATTCCCCACGGAATCCCAAGCCCCGCTACTAGAAAACAAGCGGCAAGAATAAAGGAAAACCGTACATCAAAACGGGCCAAAAAAAGTCCATATCCTAAGAGGACCAATAACGCGACGAACGGGGGCGCAAACACACGCAAAAAAAGATTCTGCTGGATTTCCACATCCGCCACAATCCGACTCAGCAGATCCCCGCTGCGGAAGTTTAACAACCGAGCTGGAGCCAAAGGTTCTAACCCTTGGTAAAACTTCACTCGAATTTGGCTTAAGACCCGAAACGTCACGTCATGAGACACATAGCGTTCTAAGTAGCGAAAGACGGCGCGCGCGAGTCCAAAAAAGCGCACTCCGACAATAGTCACCATTAAATCGAGTATCGGCGGATGAAGGGCAGCGCGCGCTAAAAGATAGGCAGATGTCGCCATTAAGCCAATGTGGCTCGTGATCGTAAGCGTGCTTAATATCAAAGCCAGCAGGATTCGACGCCAATAGGGTACCATCAAGCGGATTAACCAGGTCATGCTCTTCATATAGAGTCACCTCGATATTCTGCGACCATTTGATAATAGAGCCCCTGCTCTCTCATCAATTCCTCGTGATTACCCTGTTCGACAATTTGCCCCTGTTCTAACACTAGGATGCGATCCGCTTGACGAACGGTACTCAGTCGATGGGCGATGATTAAAGCAGTCTTCCCCTGGAGCAGTCGTTTCAGGGCCAGCTGAACTAAATGTTCACTCTCCGGATCCAAGTTAGACGTCGCTTCATCCATAATGAGCAAGGGGGCGTCTTTCAAGAAGGCCCTAGCGATCGCAATCCTTTGGGCCTGTCCGCCACTTAAGCGAGTGCCTCCTTCGCCGAGCAGAGTATCATACCCGCCTGGAAGTTTTAAAATGAATTCATGGGCTGAGGCGTCTTGTGCCGCACTCTTGACCTCCTCGATCGTGGCAGAGGGACGACCGAAGTGAATATTTTCCGCAATGCTCCCTGCAAAAAGATACGGAGTCTGAGGAATATAAGCAATCTGTTTCCGCCAATTCTCTTGCGAAATTGTCTCAAGCAAAGCTTCATTGATGAAAATCTCCCCCGTGGAAGGCTCTATAAAGCGAAGCAGTAGCTGAGCAATGGAAGTTTTACCCGCACCACTCGGGCCGACGAGAGCAATTCTCTCGCCATATTTTAGGGATAAGTTGATTCCGTTTAAAGCCGGTATTTCTCCCAGTTGATAAGTTAGGCTGACGTGTTGAAAGGAAATATGTAAATCAGAAGATAATACTTGTTCATCTTTCCCATCACTCATCAAAGGGAGATCCAGGATCTCAAAGATTCGCCCTGCAGCATTTACACCAGACAAGCCTGCGTGGAAATTCAAGCCGAGAGTTCTTAAGGGAGTGTAAAATTCGGGAGCAAGAAGCAAGAGAAATAATCCTGAAGAGAAAGTGAGGGTTCCATAGACTAGCCTTAGTCCGATGGTCACGGCTACTAAGGCTGTACTCATCGTAGCTAAGAACTCTAACACTAGTGCAGATAAAAAGGCTATCCTCAACACGCTTAGCGTAGCCTCACGAAAAGAATCACTGACTCTCTCGATCACCCGTGTTTGATCATGGGCACGGCCAAACACTTTAAGCGTCGTCATCCCCTGCAAAATATCTAAGAAATGGGCGCTCATCCAGCTCAGACTTTGGAACTGGTGAAGGGCTTTTTTCTCAGCCAACTTTCCAATCAGAATCATAAAGACAGGAATGAGCGGCCCCGTCAGGAGTAGAATTGTCCCAGATTTCCAATCTAGTGGAAAAACAAATCCTAAAATAAGAACGGGTATCCCCACTGCGAGAAGCAGTTGGGGCAGGTATTTCGTAAAGTATTCCTCTAGAGATTCAATCCCATCCACCACTGTAGTGATTAACTCTCCGGTCCTTTCCCCTCGAGCATACACCGGCCCTAAGTAGATGATATGGCTCAGTAAACGTTTCCTCAGACTCGACTTTATGCGGGAGGATGCTTCATGGGCACTTACTTCACTGACCCATTGAAACACAGCCCGCAGCACAATAATCCCGAGAATTAGGAAAAGGGAATTCCAGACAGTCCTAAGGGAAGCCCCTTCTAGAAAGACCCCGGCAACGACACGGGAGAAAAGCCAAGCTTGGGCGACAGCCAGTAAGGCGATCCCAATACCTATCCCGACCGTGAGCAACAGATACCCCCAGACAGGTTTCCCCTCTTGAACTAACCGCTTATCAAACATATAGGTCATCTCCCTAAGCAAAAATGAAGGGGCAAGATGTATCTTGCCCCTTCATTCTAAAGGATATTAACTTAATAGTGAAGGTCTTTTTCTGTAACACGTTTGCGAAAGACCCAATAGGTCCACCCCTGATACAAAAGAACAATGGGGACCATCGTCAGTGCAATGATCGTCATAATCTTCAGCGTGTACGGGCTGGATGAAGCATTATAGATGGTTAGACTCCACTCCGGATTCAGACTGGAAATCATAACACGTGGGAAGAGTCCCCAGAACAAGGCAACTGTAAACAAGAGAATAGTTACACCGTTCGCAATAAAGGCCCAGCCTCCCTTACGGGAACATATCAAAACATAGGCAAGGACTAAGGCTACTCCGGCTGCTAGCAACGTGATACCAGCTCCAAGATTAGCAAACAAATCTGTTTGGAAATAGGTTAATCCGGCAAACAGGAGAACAACTGGGATGGCGATCAACCCGATCTTCTTGGCAGCGTTCGAAGCCCGCTCAGCCATCTCCCCTGTCGTCTTTAAGTTGAGATATAAGGCACCGTGCAGCATGAAAACTAGCAATGTAGTTAGACCGCCAATGATAGCATAAGGATTGAGTAGGGTAAAGAAGGTCCCGACATATTGCATATTGGCATCAATCGGTACTCCCTTAACGATATTCGTCATAGCGACGCCCCAAAGGAGAGCAGATAGGAAACTACCAGTGAAGATCATCCAATCCCAGGTGCTCCGCCAATTCAGACCGCTGTCACTGCTACGAAATTCAAAGGCAACGCCCCGGATAATTATAGCGGTCAACACCAGAAACAAGGCAAGATAAAAGCCACTAAACAACGTTGCGTACCAATTCGGGAATGCCGCAAACATCGCCCCACCGGCCGTAATCAACCAGACCTCATTCCCGTCCCAGACCGGTCCGATCGTATTGATGATTACTCGACGTTCTGAATCGTTTTTCCCTAGGAAAGGAAGCAGAATTCCTACTCCAAAATCAAATCCTTCCAGAAAAAAGAATCCTACAAACAAGACGGTGATGAGTATGAACCAAAGGATGTTCAAGTCCATAACGACGCCCCCTTTATTCCACTTTTCAGTGATTCATCCGTGCTAACGTCTTCCGGACCCTTCTTAATAAATTTAAGCAACAGGTACACGTCGGCTATCGCCAAGACTCCATAAATTAAAGTAAATCCGACGAAGGTGATGAGTATGGATAGCGCGGAAACTGAGGTAGACAGACCTGCGTCGACTTTTTGTAAGCCATAAACGATCCAAGGCATACGTCCGACTTCAGCCATATACCAACCCGCGGTGTTCGCGATATAAGGTATAGGAATCGTCCACAGTGCAATTTTCAAGAACCAAGTCTTTTGTTCTAAGCGTTTCGTCTTATAGAAATATAGTCCGAGAAGCGGGATCAACACTAACCACATTCCAGCCAAGAGCATAATTCGGAAGCTCCAGAACAATGAAGTTACCTGCGGAACATAGTTGCCAGGCCCATATTGCTGTACTGCAGCAGCCTGAAGCTCATGAATTCCCTTAACTTCTCCCGTAAAACGATTGTAGGAAAGGAAGCTTAACATACCAGGAATTTTAAGCTCAGTGGTGTTTTTCTGTGACTTTTCATCGATGGAGGCGAATAACAATAACCCGGCCGGATTTTCCGTCTCCCAATGCGCCTCAGCGGCAGCCATCTTCATGGGCTGAGCTTGCACAAGATGCATTGCTTGTAGATGCCCTACTCCGGCGACTCCCAAGGCACTGATTAACCCAAAAATCACTGCCATATGAAATGAACGGCGAAAAACGTCCAGATGGTTCTTTTTCAGTAAGTGGTAAGCGCTAATGCCCATGACAAAGAACGCCGCAGTTACAAATCCACTGAGTACCGTGTGCGGAAACTGATAGAAAACATGGGGATTAGTAATTAATGCTATGAAATCAGTCATCTCCGCCCGGCCATTTCGTAAAATATACCCAACCGGTTCTTGCATAAAGGAGTTGGCAATCAAAATCCAAAGTGCAGACACATTGGTGGCAATTGCCACAAGCCAAATACTAAGTGCATGTACCTTTTTGGGCAATTTATCCCACCCAAAAACCCATACACCTATTAACGTAGATTCTAGGAAGAAGGCAACTAAAGCCTCAATGGCTAAAGGTGCTCCAAAAATATCCCCGACAAACCTTGAATACTCAGACCAGTTCATTCCAAATTGAAACTCTTGGACCAACCCAGTCACAACACCCATGGCAAAGTTAATTAGGAATAATTTTCCCCAAAACTTCGTCATTTTTTTGTACGTTTCATTTCCAGTCTTAACATACCAAGTCTCCATCATCGCAACCAAGACTGATAGCCCCAGTGTTAACGGCACGAACAAGAAATGGTAAGACGTGATCACCGCGAATTGTAATCTGGACAAGATGAGTTCAGTCATCGTTCCACCTCCAATATTTTAGTATAATGCCTCAATGTCTTTGTCTTTGTCAATAGTAACTTCAGCCTGTTGAACCTTC
This sequence comes from Desulfosporosinus sp., assembly GCA_036569365.1. Lineage (GTDB taxonomy): Bacteria > Bacillota > Desulfitobacteriia > Desulfitobacteriales > Desulfitobacteriaceae > Desulfosporosinus. Next base: position 109,788 of record DATCQU010000002.1, read on the forward strand.
ACCATCCTCTCTCAAAATCATTTGTATGCCTCTCAATAAACAATATGTATAAAGTGTATATTATGTGTTGTTTATTATTATACTAATTATTAATTAATCAGTCAACTAAAATATTTTAGATTCTGAATAGTTAGCTTTTGAACAGATTTAGGTTTTCTGCACAAAAAGCTGAAGCCCTCACTTATTGGAAGATTTCAGCCTTTTAAGTAAATTAATAATATTCTATTCATATTAATCTTAGTTTTGATCCACGGATACCCATGCCCTTAACAAGGAGGGGATCAGACCAATTACTACCAAAAGGATAATCAACTTCATGTTATAATACACCGCTTTCATAGCTTATTTTTCTGCTATCCTTAGTGTGATTTAGTCATCTTGCGTTTAACGATTACTACTTCATAAATGATTGCCTCTGGGCTCTTAGTTCAACTGTTTTTAATTGAAGCTTGACTAAAGCTTTCTCCTGCTCATGAATTCGATGCCAGTTTACATAGACACAGTTTATTGTTTCTTCACCAACCATCCCTGCTCTAGAGCAGCCTATATGAACCGCTTGGGTCAATAACAAAAGAGCAACTACCAAAATTGTACCGATCCCCATAATGGCGATCTTACATCGTGTTGAATGCTGCATCTAAGTACTTCCCCTCTAAGATCTGTCCACTAATACCTTCTCGATAAATATGCTTACTAGTTCAGGATCAAATTCGATACCTGTACTTTTTTGCAACTCCTCTAGCACGACTTCCTCTGGTAATGCACTTCGAATACTTCTCTCATTAGTCATAGCCTCGTAGACATCTGCTATTGATATGATTCTTGATACTAAGGGTATGGGTTTCTCATCCCCTTTTAAACCTTTTGGATATCCCTTACCATTCCATCTTTCATGGTGATTCAATACGTAGTTAGCCATTTCAGACATATTGTTTACTGAATTAAGTATTCTATAGACTATTTCTGGATGACGCATGATTCTTTTCCATACTTACACTTTTATAAAGTTTTTGCTGGTACATATGTTCTTCGGCTTTTTTGAATATCTCTTGTATTTTTTTATGCATATTTTTTTTAACTTCATAACCAAAGGAGATAGAAATATCAATTGATTTAATTTTTTCTATTAACGCAAGAGCTTCAATACGTTTAATAATTTGTTTTGTTTCATAGGCATTGGTTTTTGGCAACAGAATTACGAATTCATCCCCACCAAGTCTAGCAATAATGTCATCAGCCCGGCATCCCTTCGTTATCACTTCTGCAACTTTCTTAAGAAGCTCATCACCCATAACATGTCCAAAGGAATCATTAATAAGCTTTAGCCCATTTACATCACCCATAACAATGGTCAATGGAAGGTTCCTTTCTGTATCAAGTCTTATTAACTCTTCTTCGTAAAATCTACGATTGTACAAACCAGTTAGCTGGTCGTGATAGCTTAGATAGAAAATTTCTGTTTCTTTTTTTTTGCGGTCTGAGATGTCGTTCAGTGCGACTCGGTATACATGAGTTCCGTTGGCGTCTTGAACGACTGTGGCCGCCAAGTGTGCCCAAAATGATGTTTCATCCATTTTAACCATCCGCAGTTCGCACGACTGTGGTTTACCAGTCTCACCGAGCTGTTGTGTAAACAGAAAAAATATGTCCTGATCCATTTTAAAGATTAATTGAAGGATCGGTTGCTTAGTCAACGCGCCTCGGACCACGCCCAGCATGTTGGCGGTAGTGAGGTTGGACTCCAGGATAATCCCCTTTTCAGAGATGGTGCAATAGCCCACTGGCGCCAGATCGTACAGATCGAAATAGCGTTCCCTCTCGGCTTGTAGTTCTACTTGCACTCGTAGCAACTCTTTGTTCTGCATCTCCAATTCGATCTGATACATTCGAAGTTCGTGGAGCGTCCTTTGCGTTTCTGCGGGCGGCATCAATGCAAGGACTTTGGGTGAGGACGCTTCTTTTTCCCGATCTACCTCTTCGGCACGCCGACGCAAAGCCCGCCTTGAACTTGCTAAAAGGTTGGTTTGTTCGGATCTGGTATCCTTGTTTCTCATCATGCACAACCTTCATTCCTTATTGATGTTCCTCCCACCTCTTGCCCATCACGATCTTGAGGTCGACGATTGGTGATCCATGATGAAACCGATCACCTGGACAAACATCCCGTTTTCCCACTCGAGCTCGGCAAGAATTCGAATCCATAACTACCGTTCCTGTGTGGAGGTGAAATGGAACTGCAAATTGTAAACCAGTCACATTTCGCGGTACGCCAATAGAGTCTGGTGCCTGTTCGATGAGAGTTCGGAGGCGCAATTCACTCTCATGCAGCGCCGCCTCTGTCCACTTCATCTCTGTCATGTCGACAAAGGTGATTACCGCGCCCTCAGTCAAGGTGTCATGTGTGCAGTAGTGTGTGATGTAAATCGTGTACCACCTACCCTTTGTGGTCTGCACATCCAGCTCTTTAAGCATCAGCGTGTCCAATACTTCTCGAGTATCTTCTACCAGGCGGTTGTATCCGAGCAAGTTGGACCCAATGTGGGCTAGGGGCCGACCCACGTCGCTCAGGATCAGATTGATAATATGGGTGACTGCGGGGGTGAAGCACAAAATGCGCAGTTGATGATCCACTAAGATTGTGCCGATGCGGGTAGCAGCATGATACTTATTATTGAAGCGCTCGTTCATGCAGAGCATGTCTTCTTTTGTCTCGAAGTCTTTGTATTGAGCTTTCGCTTTGTCTATTATTCTTACTTGCATGATAACCTCCTACTAAATAAGTATTAACGAATTTTTTCTGGCCATCCTGCAATAATTTCAATTATTATAACCAGAGAAAATCAGTGAGCAATTCTTGGCATCATTTTTTATGCTGTTACTTTTCTGTTGCCGATGTTGATGTAACTGATGAAGTTCCTGCTGACGCTGGTACTAACACCGGTACTGATTTAGGTAATAAGCCTATTCCTAATAGAAGGACTAATGAGACAGCGATAAAAATGAGAGATGCCTTTCTACTATCCATCTCCTTATCCCTAGATTGAGTTAATAGAGATTGCCACTGTTTAAGTGCTCCACCTTTAATTGTAATTCTTTCGGCCCACTCTCTCTCTGTGCAAGTTTTAATGTCAATATCAAAGGCTTCCTTGAACAACTTCATAATCGAGTCGTCTAGCATCCCCCTCTCTATTAGGTCATGACTTAAATATTCGGCGGTTGCAAACAGTTCGCTTACATCTGAATTATCGATTCGTAGCTCAAAATCCTGAAAATTCTTTCCTTCAACAGTTATTGGTGAATATTGGTGCGACATTTTTTTGGTTTGCATTAATACTCCCCCTCCTCTTCGCAAGATTGGGTCGGGTTTAGCATATTGTTCCATAACAAATGTGCAAATACATTGTGTCTGAGGAAATTCATAGTGGAACTATGACTCAATCGCTATAAATTTTTGCACATTCTTCGAAGCGTCTGAGGACATCCTCCCAGTTAACTAAGTTCCACCATGCCTCCACCCAACTTCCCCGATTGTTTTGATATTTTTGATTGTACCCTTGTTCCAAAACATTTACGATTAAGAGTGGAATTACTCCCCACTGATTAGGATTCTGGTTTTCTACTGCTTGTAAAATCTCTAACTCTTGAAAGTATGGGCTCCAAACCAATAGAGTCCAGCCAGATCCCTCGACGGCCACTGCAGTGGTCGTAAACTGTTTCTTGAGATTCTCAAAGGAGCCAAAATCATTATCAACTTGCTCAGCTAATATTCCCTGTACGTACCTTCTCCCTCCCGGATAAATATTTTGCCAAAAAATGCTGTGTAGATGTCTTGATTCTCGAGAGGCCAATTCGAGCTCCAAATGTTTAATAAGTGAATTATTACCTCTGGATATAGTTCTTGCTATATACCCTTCTATTTTATCGAGTGCTTTCACATAGGCTTTGTGGACGTCATAGGGGTGTTTTTCAGTTACCGTGTCGCAAAAAGGTTCTAGCGCATCATAAGCATATGGCAGTTCGATTAATTTATAGACCATTCTGATCTCCTCCTTTTATAACCTACTCATAACTGGAAAAGCTTACGTTGACTGTTGGACAGCTACCAGAGAAGAATCAATCACTCCCACCTTTCAAATTGCTCTACGCCAAAACGCGGTCCCACTCTCATCAATTATTGAGCCTTCAGAAACTTTATGATGATCCTCTACTACGGTAATCGCTTCATGTCCCTGGTTGATTTGTCCGGTCTCCCCGACAATACAGTGACTCATAATTTCAGCATTTTCTCCGACAATCGTTTTCAGAAGGCGTGATCTAGGGTGAACCTTTGCGAACGGTAATAATATAGAATCTTTAATTTGTACACCATTTCCCACATAAACCCCAGGACCTAGGATTGAATTACTCACCTCGCCATGAACAATACAACCATTACAAACCAAACTGTTCTCTATTTTTGCGTTAGGGCCAACGATGTGTGGAGGTAAGATATCTTCATTCGAAGATATCCGAAACTTTGGATCGAAAATATTAAGAAAGTGGTCCGCTTTCAAGGATTCCATATTTGCATTATAATAGCTTTCAATGGTACCAACATCTCGCCAGTACCCCTGAAATTTGTACGCATAGACTCTTTTCTCTTGCTTTAGCTGCTGAGGAATGATGTTTTTACCAAAGTCATGTTGAGACTGATTTTCACTAGCGTCTGCAATTAGTGCCTGCTTTAGTGTTGACCAGTTAAAAATATAGACTCCCATCGAAGCAAGATTACTATCTGGTCGAGCTGGTTTTTCAGTAAACTTTGTGATTCGTTCGTCTCCATCAACGGTTAGAATTCCGAGCCGAGAAGCTTCATCCCATGGAACTTCAATCGTTGCAAGGGTTATTTCCGAATTCTTCTCTTTGTGAAACTTTAACATAAGTGAATAATCCATTTTATAGACATGATCTCCAGAAAGAATAATCACATATTCAGGATCGTAATAATCAATAAATTTGTGATTTTGGTAAACAGCATTTGCTGTTCCTTTATACACATTACCTTCCTTTTCATTAAGAAAAGGGGGGAGCATATGGACTCCGGTAGATAGATCATCTAAGTTCCAGGCTGTGCCCTTACCTATGTATGAGTTAAGAAGTAATGGCTTATATTGGATAAGGATACCGACCGTGTTTATGTTCGAATTAGTACAGTTGCTTAAGGTAAAATCAATGATTCTATATTTACCATAGAAGGAGACCCCAGGTTTAGCCCTCATTTTAGTTAGTCCACCTAATCTACTTCCTTGTCCACCTGCTAATAACATCGCTACACATTCCTGCTTGTGCATTCTCGTGACCCCTTTCACTCATTCAAGCGCTATGGACAAATATATGACCAACCCGCCGCTTTTTTATTAATTATTTCGCCGATTCCAGAAGAAACAATAGTCACAAAAAAAAGCAATTCTTTTCTCCGAATCCCTAAATTACGCAAGGCGATGGCGCAAGCACAGAATACAACTTCTTTCTCTGCTAATTCCTGAAGCACTCGGCCAAATTCACTCTTACTTTTCTCGAACACTTTCACGGCGTCACCATTTGCAACCATTTCTATTTCCAGATTTTCTACACCAATGTCAGTAATCAAATTACTAATATAATCAAGTATTAAACTGACTTTTACTTGTTCATCCATATGAAATACAACTTTGAACTTACTCATTAATTTCCTCCAATCGCCAATACATACGATCTCATTTCAATGATATTGTTAATAAATCATAGAAAGTTAGCGTAATTGCTTACCAAATAGGCGTTTCCAATTAATAACAATGATAACAAAAAAAAATGTCATTATTATGACATTTCTCTTTCATTGCGGCAATATTCTGTTCAGTATATTTAAACTAGAAGAAAGCTTACTTCTTTAGCAAGGCTTAACTCCCAGTTTGTATCCTACACCGTGAATAGTTCGGATGTGATAGGGATTAGAGCCATCTGGCTCAATCTTTTCTCGAAGACGTTTTACTAGTGAAGTGACGACTCCTAGATTACCATAATAGTCTGATTCCCAGATCTGGTAAAGGAGCTGTTCTCTCGTAAAGACCTGTGCCGGACTGTTGGAAAGTAGCCAGAGAAGAGCATATTCCTTTGGGGTTAGGTCAATCTCTTTACCTCCAACCTCAGTAGTTCTACTGAGATTGTTAATGGTAAGCCCTGGGAGTTCCACGATATTCCGCCTATTTTCTGGTCGGCTATTTTCTTTAACCCTGCGCAATACCGCGTTAATGCGTAAGATAAGCTCCGTACTATCAAACGGCTTGGTTATATAGTCATCACATCCTAAGATCAGTCCTAAAATCTTATCCTCGTTTTCTTCTTTCGCCGATAGTATGATAATTGGCAGATTGCTTTCTTTCCGTATTTTGCGACACACTTCAAATCCATCCATCCCAGGCATCATGATATCTAACAACAGCAAATCCGGCTTGGAATTATGGAACTCTTTTATGACTTCCGCACCATGTCCAACAAGCTTTACGTTATATCCTTCCCGAGTCAATAAAATATGTAGGAATTTCTGGATGATGGCATCATCTTCTGCCACTATGATCGTTGATCCGATGACAACTACCTCCTTTAGGCTACAGAGTAGAACTATTGTCACTGAACTCCAAATTTTGCTGTGAAATAAAAGACGCTTCCTACACCTTCCTTGCTATCAACATATATATCTCCGTCCATCAGTTCCACCAATTTTTTTGAAATAGCAAGTCCAATACCTATGCCTCCGAATTTCCTAGTATTAGGATCATCAACCTGACTGAACCTCTTGAATAGTTTAACAAGCTTATCTTCAGGAATTCCAATACCTGTGTCAGACACGATGAATCTTAATTGCATGCTACTTTCAGCTATCTCTTCTATATCTATTTCTATAGTCACTTCACCATTATTCGTAAATTTCACACCATTACCTACTAAATTTGAAAGTACCTGTTTTAGTCTTCTCGAATCCCCTATAAGATTTTTTGGTATTTTATTATCCATACTGTTCAATCGTATTTTGATATTCTTTTGTTTTGTAGCAACGTGAAACGAATCAACCATTTCATGGATCATTTCACGAATATCGAATGGAACTTGTTCTAAAATGACTTTACCTGCTTCAATTTTCGAATGATCCAGTATATCATTTAATATTTTCAAAAGTAATCTCATTGATGACTTTACGATTGTTAGATAGTCCCTTTGTTCTTCTGTTAACTCTGTCATAAGCGTTAAATCAGTCATCCCATTAATACGAGTCATAAGTGTCCGAATTTCATGGTTCTTATTCGCGAGAGGCTGAGTTATTGCGTGGTTACTGCGTTCAGCATCCTCTTTTGCTTTTATCAAAGACTCTGATATAAGCTCTCCACGTTGCCTTTCAATCACTTTATCAGTAACCTCTGTGGCAATTTCAAAGATATATTTCAGTTTTCCATTTTCGAATATCGGAGTTCGTGTAGAATCCCAATATGTTTTCCCACTTGGAAACTTATTACATTCGATTTCTTTGATGAAAATAGTTTTTTGGATCTCTAAGATTGTATCCCTCAACACCTCACCCGGACTGCCCAAAAATCCGGCTGCAATCCCTCTCCTAGGTTTTCCAAGACTACCCTCAATGGTATTAAAAGGCAAATCAAACATATCTAGATATGTTTGATTTGCTTTTAGCATAATTAAATCAGGCGCACTGTAAACGGCAGCTCTGATCATGTTATCAGAGAATATTTGTTTCACAAAACCAAGTTTTTCTTCAAGTCGCGACTTAGGTGTAAAGATATACAGATATACGTTACCCTTTAATTGGCTAATCGAAATTGAGACTTCTCTTGCCTCAAGTGACTTTGAGAAAAGGAAAAGATCAGTATCGGTATTGTTGTTTTTCAAATCATCCACAGTACAGTTCATTCTCAAAAGTTTTTCGACAACCCACGAGAAATCTTTCTGATAAATATCTGCTCGCGTAAAATCTGTTAGCTCCATAAATGCATTTCCGCTCTCTTCAACGAGCCCGTTAATAACCATCAGAAATGCTGTATCCCTATAGTTAGCAGCATCAGTATCTCTTACCATGAAACAATCACCCCCTAAAATACCGAGCAAGTTGCCTATTACCGCTGATCAATCTCTTCACACTTTCATTCTAATTGCCATCTATCTTCATACCATTCGCCCACTTAACAAGCACCGAATATAACTCATCTGCATCAATTGGTTTCGATAGGTAATCATCCATTCCTGCTTGTAGACATTTTTTTTCGTCTCTCTCTAATGCATTGGCTGTTATCGCGATAATGGGTGTATGCGTTCCCGTCTGTCTCTCCATCTGTCTGATCACTCCAGTTAATTGGTACCCATCTAGAACAGGCATCTGAACATCCATTAGAATTGCGTCAAAACAATCCTCTTTTAAAGCTACAACGGCTTCTTTTCCATTTGCAGCCAAAATAACGAACCAACCTTTTCGTATTGCTAATTTTTCCATGACCATCCGACTTATCGCATCATCTTCAACAATTAGCAGCTTCAAAACTTCTGCGTTCGGGCTATATTCGATGTTTGCAATTTTTGTTACGCTTTTGTTATCTTCTTCCTCAGATTTTTCTAATACACAAGTAAAATAAAAGTTGCAACCTTCCCCTTCTTTGCTTTCTGCCCAGATCTCACCGTTCATCTTTTCAACTATTCCCTTGCATATGGCTAGTCCAAGTCCCGTTCCTCCATATTGTCTAGTTGTTGAATTGTCGGCCTGACTGAAGCTATCGAAAATAGTCTTAATATAAGTCTGACTCAGTCCAATACCAGTATCCTGAACTACGCATTCTAGCTTAACTTCATTATTATGTTCCTCAAGCAAACTGACCGTTACGTCAATTCTTCCCTTCTGGGTGAATTTAATAGCATTCCCTATTAGATTGGATAATACTTGTCTCAATCTAAAAGAATCACCTAATAGTGGACGCGGCACATTATCCTCAACTCCTATATTTAAGATAAGACCTTTATTCAAAATAGATGGCTTAAACATGCTTTCAATCTCACTAAGAAACTCGTTCAGTTTAAATTGGAGTTTCTCAATTTTCAATTTTCCTGCTTCAATTTTCGAATAATCAAGAATGTCATTTAACACCTTCAAAAGTGATTTTGAAGATGTTATAGAGACTTTAATATAGTCCGTTTGTTCTGGGGTTAATTCTGTCATTTGCAATAGCTGTAGCGTTCCTATAACGCCATTCATTGGCGTCCTTATTTCGTGAGACATATTGGCTAAGAACTGACTTTTTTGCTGTGCTTGCGGCTTCTGCTTGTTCCTTCGCCGTTAATAATTCTTGTTCAAAAAGTTTACGGTCAGTTATGTCCATTGCTGCAATCATTTCTATGCTACGACCATCATAATGTTCACCGATACAGGATGCGTAAAGTTGCCAAATCCTAAGTCGTCCATCTTTTGTCCTAATCTTATATTCCAAATTATTTTCCATAATAGCCGGATTATATGTCTCACTTATGTCGACTCGTTTTTTTCCTTATTCAGTTCATAAAGTATCGTTGGAATCTCTTCAAGGGTATACCCAGTCATTTCAGTCCAAACACGACTGAGCTTTATTACTTCTCCATCTTCTGCTTGAAGCAGAATAGGAATGGGTGCATTATCTATGGCATTACGGAATTGACGCTCACTTTCCTTCAATATCTCTTCATTTCTCAACCGTTTAGTGATATCTCGCAGCGACCAGCGCAACTCCGCTGTTCCCCCCCTGGATGCAATGACCTTACCCACCGTTATTGACACAGGAAAAGTGGTTCGCTTTCCGGTGAGCATGACCAGTTCCCAGCTCTCTTTTCGGACAATGGTACCTTTTTTCAATTCCTCCAACTGGGTACGGAACGTCAGGTATTCTTCGCTGTGAACAAACATTGCTAGAGGCTTGCCAATAAGCAAGGACTTGCTGACGTTAAAAAGGTCAATAGCGGCGCTATTGGCAGCTAGCATTATCCCTTCCGTATCCGTGACGAGATAGCCATCAGGTGAAAATTCGAACAGTTCCTGATAACGACGTCGCTCATCCTCGAGTGTCTGGCGGCTAGCTGCCATTTCCTCATTTTGCTCAAGCAATTCAACAGCAGTTGATTGTAATTCATGAAGAGCCGTATTGAGCTCAGATAATAGTTTAGACGTCAGTTCATGAGACGGTAGATTACATTGGGACAAATTCTCCAGACGATTAAAGGCTATTTGAACTCGAGCATTTAATTCCATGGTCAACCTCGCCACCTCCTCGATGAATATTACAACGAAATTTCATTAAGTCAGACCTTCCATAACTCAGGATCTCTAGGTTTCACCCAAAAATAAATAAATAAAAAGAAGCTCGATTAATTGTCGTCTCCTTGATAGTTTCTCTAGTGTTTATAGCTCTCCCAAAATATTGCACACCCTGGTCATTTGTACTCTAAACAATTCCACTCTAAATAATTCCACATCTTTCCTTGAATTCCTTCTAATATTACAAAATAATCCAAGATACCCATATATGACACCAATCTTGTCCGGACTTGTATATGTCAAAGTTTAGGTCCCATCCGTGTTGTTTAGCATTGCCATGATACAGGTTCCTCCTCATCAAAAAACCAACAAGCACAGGCATAATAACTTAGCCTGTGCTTGTTGATACACTTTGAATCCGTAATTCGAGCAATGAAATCAATGGTTTGATTGTAACAGAGGTTAAGGTGCAACCTGTCCAAGATGTAGGCTTATTTCAATATCTGAATAACCTCTTCAACGTCTGGGAGTTGATGTATATCGTATACTTTTATCCACATAACTTTGCCGTTTTCATCAACTGTTACATTTGCGCGCTCAGAAAACCCTTCTAGCTCGCGAAATAAGCCGTAAGTCTTGGCTACCGCCCCGTGTGGCCAAAAGTCCGAGGGCAATTTAAGAGTAGCAATCTTAAGCTCCTTGGCCCAAGCATTTTTAGATGGAACAGGATCAATACTTAGCCCTAATGGAATCGTACCAAGTGCTTCAAATCGTGCGTAATTAGTTTCTAATGCTTTCATTTGTTCGGCGCATATGGAGGTCCAAGCTAACGGATGCCAGGAAAGCAAAACTTTTTTGCCCTTATAATCGCTCAAGCTAACCGTATTTCCGCGGTTATCCTTTAGATTAAAATCCGGAGCAATGGCTCCAACTACAATGGGGTTTTCCATTTATTCATCCTCCAATTAACATTATTAATAACAATCATAGTCGCGACAAAATCCTAACTATTCGAGTTCTTTCATAAACTTCTCGGCATCTCGCGGTTTCCATACCCGGTCAACAAGTGGCGGTCGATCGGCCAGCCATAGGAGACGGTCACTAAAGGTTGGCTTTTTCACGCTGTAAAAAATACCAATGGGTATTTTCTCTCCCCATTCCATGGCTTTCTCCAATGCTTGGCTCAAATTACCAGTGCCATACTCCTCGGGTAATTCATAGACCCGATCCGCGTACCAACGATGGGTATTAACTTTATTGAAACTGACGCAGGGCTGGAGAATATCAATCAAGGCGTAGCCTGGATGGCTAATCGCTTCTTTCATTAGGTTGACGAGATGCTCCTGGCGTCCTGTAAAACCCCGAGCCACAAAACTTGCTCCAGCCGCCAGAGCCAACATGATCGGGTTAAGTGGCTGGTCCAGATTACCTTTTGTCTGGATTCCAGTCACCTGGCCAAGTTCAGTCGTCGGTGAAGCCTGCCCCTTAGTCAAGGCATAGATCTGATTGTCGTGTACAAAATGGGCTATATCCACATTACGCCGGATATTGTGAATAAAATGATTTCCGCCCTCTCCGTATGTATCTCCATCACCGGAATGAACGATCACCGTAAGTTCAGGATTAACGATTTTCGCCGCCACTGCTGGAGGCAATGCACGCCCGTGCAAGCCGTTAAAAACGTTGGCCCGTATATAATGAGGAAGTTTCGCCGCCTGACCTATCCCTGATACCATCAGAATTTCTTCCGGTCGCTTGTTTAATTCTAACAAGGCTGTCTTAATCGCCGTCAAAATAGCAAAGTTGCCACATCCCGGACACCAAGTGATTTCGTCATCCGAATCGAATTGTTCCTTATTCTGTTCTTCTTTTGTCACTCGATATAGCCTCCTTCACCCTATCCAAGATATACTGCCCGCTCATCGGCCTTCCATCATATCGCAAGATACTGTGCGTACAGGCAATCAAGGCTTCCTGACGGATCAAAGCTGCCAGTTGGCCAGTAGCGTTTTGTTCCACATTAATCAGCATCGTGACATTCGGTTGCAAAGTCGTCAGAAGCTTAGTAGGCAAGGGATAGATATCTCCGAAGATTAAAGCCCCAATGGAGTAGTCTTCTTGCAGTCGTTCAATCGCTTCCCGCATGGGTCCGGCGATTGAGCCCCATGCTAAAAGCAAGATCTCCGGATCAGTCTGTCCGAAAAACCAGGGTTCCTGAGCCTCTTGCTTCAGAAGCTCTAAGCGCTGCATCCTCTTTTTCGTCATGGCTATACGCACATCTGCTGCTTCCGTAATATGACCATCCTCTGTATGCTCATCACTATCGACGATGACGAGCTGAGTTCCGCACCGGCCGGGCACTAATCGTGGCGAAATTCCGTCTTCAGTCAATTTGTAGCGTTGATAGTGATCAGGTTGCTTCCATACCTCTTCCCCTGCTAAAGCGCGCTCAATCGTCAGAGCTGAAAAGTCCAAGGGCGGTATCGTCTGATAATAATCCCCTAGGTATTGATCTCCCAGCAGAATCACCGGGATCTGAAATTTGTCCGCGATATTGAAGGCTCGGGCGGTTTGATAAAAAGCATCTTCTGGATCACGCAAGGCTGTGACCATGCGAGGAAATTCCCCTTGGGAAGCCGTCAGTACGAAACTCAGATCGGCCTGCTCCGTACGAGTGGGAAATCCGGTCACTGGACCCGGACGCTGAATTTCAGCAATAACAAGCGGTGTCTCCGTCATTGCCGCTAGGCCGAGACCTTCCACCATCAGGCAAAACCCACCACCAGACGTTGCTGTCATGGCTCTAGCCCCCGCATAAGAAGCCCCAATAGCCATATTGATGGCCGCAATTTCGTCTTCTGCTTGTTCCACCACAATACCGGCTTCTTCCATTTTGCTGGCTAAATACGTCATGATCCCAGTGGATGGAGTCATCGGGTATCCAGAATAAAAACTAACCCCTGCCGCCAACGCCCCCAGACCAATTGCTTGATTACCTGTTATCATAATTCTTGGTTGACTTTCAGGGAATTCGAGCTTGAATTGCGGTTCTGTCAATGTATAACCTATTTCTAACGCCCGTCGGTTGACCTCAAAAATCTCTGTCTTAAACAGACTATGTAGCACAGGCCAGACCTTTTCGAAATCAAAATCAAACAGCCTCAGAACAGCGCCTGCAGCTATGGTTCCTTCTGTCAATTTCGACCCAGCCTCGACGGCCTTTTCTTTCAAAGGCAGCCATAAAGTTTTTCCCCTACTTATCTCCGTACGGTTACTCTCGTCACAGACCAGCACACCCTGGGCAGACAACCGGGAAGAATGCACCTTCACAGTTGTGGAATCAAGCGCTAAGATAACATCGAGAGTCTCGCTATGGGAATAGATCGGCCGATCCGCAAAACGTATCTGATGAAAGTTGTGTCCGCCTCGGACACGAGACATATAATCTTTATGTGAAAAAACCTCGACTCCTTGTTTTTTCATAATTAATTCAAGTACTTTCGCGACGGTGTCAACCCCTTGACCCGCTGCTCCACCCACCAAAATATTGAAATCCAAGATCGTCCCCCCACCCTTTTGTTGATTTTTATTTCACAATTAGCACAGGACATTTGGCTTTGTGGAGGACTTGCTGACTGACACTACCTAGCAATGAACCAGCGATCGCACCATAACCATGGCTCCCCATGACGACAAAGTCAATGTTCTCATTTTCAACTTCTTGTAAGATAAGGGTCGCTGGTTTCCCTAGTAACTTTTTCGTAAACAAGTTAACATTACTAATATCAATTCCTTTGAGTGTGGCTTCCAATGCCAGATCACCCTGTTCTTCACTTTGTTCAGGTGTAATGATATAACTATAAACATTTGAATCATACACTATCGGCATAGGCATAACGAATAGAAGTTCAACATCAGCTTTAAATTTCCGTGCTAACTCTAATGCAGTTTTCAGCGCTTGTCTAGAATACTCTGACGCATCGGTCGCCACTAATATTTTCTTCAACGGAACCCCTCCCTATAATTCATTATTCCCATTTATTCCACACTATATATTGATATCCCTCTTTATTTAATAATAATTATTATAAAGTCACTAAACTCTGTAGAGCTTAGTGACTTTTAAGCGCCTTTATTAAGGGACATAGAATTATTATCCAACACGTTTAATTGATTAATTCGATTCCCCAAAGAACTGGTTCATTCATCCTTTTCGAGCTCCCTTTTATACATCTATGTCCTATCACAATGGGCTCGGTCATCTGGTCAAGCAACTCCAGTAGCGCCAGCCCATAAGTCGATGTATCGTCTGCCTCGATAGGATAGGCTCTAGCTATCTCTATTTTCTCAAGTGCCGTTGAAGTTTTACCGCAGAGATGGATAAGAACTTTCCCACCTCTTTCTCCAATACCCTTGATGATTCGCCAGCTTGAAGGACCACTATACTCTCGATATACTTTTGGTCCTATTATACCGATTGCTCCGACTGGATCTCCATACGAAATAATTGAGGCCCCTCGTCTAATACCTTCAAGGCTATAACGGATGATACCCTCTTCAACAACAGCCAAAATTCTCTGAATTCGCTGTGGATCTTTTCTTAGCCCTTTATAAAAATCCATGGGGTCGATAAGGGACGATAGAATGGTAAAAGGCCCCTCCACATTTAAAGATACTTTCTCCCCCGTACTAGCCAAAATTTCAACAGCATCTAGGACCTCCCTAATGCGGCCTTCATTTAGCTCCAAGCCACGGATATCAGACATTTCTTCAATTGCCTTGAAACGGTAACTTTCCACCCTGGGCCCATTCAAGGCATCGCCCAGCTTGATGTGAGCTCCGCAAGCTTCTGCTTCTACGGTAACGCAGAACGGCACCCTGACTATGACATCCCTTCGATGTTTCCTTAGCTCACTTGCAAGGGTTGCCATGCTATTTTTATCGGAATGAGCTCCCGGTAAGGAGATACCCGTTTTTCTAACAACCTCTTCCGGAATCTGCTCCAGATCATCTCCTGTGCATTTGAAATCCATCGTTTATCCTCCATCCTCCTATGATCTAATGCTTGTTTTTAATCCCTTGTTTCATTTTATTCATTTCTTAATCTGTAATATTAGTAAGTTGGCTAATTCCAAAGGTAGAACAGCTCCCCCACAAGAATACTTATAGCCTGTAAGAGCAGGATAATCCACAGGGTTTTCTTCAAAGGAAGTTCCCTAAAGAGAACCAAGATACCAAATCCCGTATTAGCGAGTAACCCCGAGATCAGGGATCCAAAGCCCAAGACCCCTTTAATAAAGCCCTCAGCAATGAGCACGGACGAAAAACAGCTTGGAATCATGCCGATCAAAGAAGCGAGCACGGGTTGGAGAAAGGTATTTCGCCCCAGAAGAGCATAGATTCCCTCTTCACCAAACCGATCCGACAAGGTACCGATGATAAAAACAGTAACATACAAAAAGAACATAATCTTCACCGTATGGACTAAGCTATTGACGAAAATATTTTTATATTTACCGCATTTCGGACAATCACAGTCAATACCACACCCTTTGAGGCGATTGCGTTTCTCCTTGATCACCAGGTTAATTAAGAAGCCCGCTCCTATCCCAACTAAAACCTTGATCCCAATAATCTCCAGCATCAGAGGGAGCTTATCAGGATGAGCGCCGATGATGATCAGGGCTTCGTCCGAACCAACCAAGAAAACGGCCATCAGCATACCTAAAGAGATATAACCATTGCCGTAAAGCTTAGCAAAAGCCACTGAAATACCACACTGAGGGATTATTCCTAGTAGCGCCCCTCCAGGGACATCAAGTCTGGCAAGACGGCTGAATAGGGGCGTTCCTTTTTTGACCTTAACAGTCATCCAGTTCGTTAAAAGGATGACCAGGAATAAAACAGGAACAATCTTGCTTACATCTAGGAAGCTGTCAATCAGAATTTCAACCAACTAAACAACCCTCCACTTTTTATTTTAAACAAGGCCTTGATTTCCTTTTCCTTGAGATTTTTCCCAATCAGACACAGCTTGCCAGTGGACTTAAATTTACTGCTTGACACCATAAACTGACCGTTAGTATAACTAAAGTCTAAGAAACCCTGTGAACCTTTGAGGAACCCCTTGCCCCGTAAGACCTGACCATATTGAGGCTGGCTGAGCTGGGAAAGACAAAGCTCGACTTCTTCTTGACTGAACGCGCGAGAAGTCTTCAATGCCAACGCTTCAAAATCATTTTCGCTACACGGTTTGTAATCTGTATGGAAGATATCACTTAGATCCAGATCTTCCGGCGCATCAAGCAGATTCTCGACTTCGTCTGCCCCAAGGGATTCCCAGGGTTTGGTGATGATCTCCGCATCCTGGTTAAAATCACGGAGGGAAGTAACGATCTTGTCTAAAGTTTCACTGTTAACGAGCTGGCTTTTACTTAAGGTAAGGACAGAGGCATTCGTTATCTGATCCTCGAAAAACTCGCCAAAGACTTCGCACTGTTGCAGGTAATTAATACTGTCCACAACAGTCACTAGGGAGTTGATTTCAAGAAGAGATGTGAATTCTGGTTTACGCAAGATATCGATGATCTCACTCAAGATACTGATGCCGGTGGGCTCAATGATAATCCGCTCTGGGTGGAATTCTTCGATAATCCGGGTCAGCATTTGGATGAAATCCTTCTGCATAATACAGCAGATACACCCACTAGAAATTTCGAAGACCTCAAAGCCTTCCCTCTCCATCAGTTCACCATCAATGCCGATATCCCCAAATTCGTTTTCAATGAGGACAACCTTTTCCTTTTGGTGAACTTGGAGAAGTTTCTTAACCAGTGTGGTCTTACCAGAGCCCAAAAATCCTGAGATCACATCCACCTTGATCATCGTTACACCCCTCAATATCCTCAATCCCCAATTAAAAGTCCAACGCTTGAACCCTACTAATTATAAGAACCTTCTTTCACGTAATCTGTCATGGCTTTGAGATTGCTTATAGAAGTAGCCATACTGAGACCGCAAGCAGGAGCCACGATATCCACCTCTGACTGGAGCGCATTGCGGGTGATGGACACAATCTTCGCCCGTTCCCCGGTGTGCAGAAGTTGAGTACTAACATTGCCCATAAGTCCCGTCTTGATTCCCGCTCGAGCAACTTTCATGTTGACGACCGAATCAAAGCTCACCGCATTGGCCTTTACCTCGTTGAGGGACTCGACGATATTGCTGGCGTTACCGCAAATGTGAAGTATAACAGGTATACCTTCCTTATTAAGAGCATCTATTAGTTTCTGATAATAGGGAACCGCAAACGTCTGGAAATTGCGGGGTCCCAGAATTTCTCCTGTAGCCGAAGGATCTGAAATGGAAATGACGTCCGCTCCGGCCCTAACCATCTCTAAAGCATACTGGATTAAATAGTCACTAATGAAGGTCAAGAAACGGGTTGCCCGCTCAGGTTCCCTTCTTAGCATTTTGAAAATTTCTAGCGGGTCTACTACTGAGGAGGCGGTGCTGATATGACCTGAAACATTGCCAATAACCGGGACCCGGCTGTTCCTTAGTTCACGAATTGCCTCTAAAACTACCCCCATCCTTCCTGTAGCAACATCGACCGAAGAGTAGCTTTCCATAATAACTTCTAGTGGCTGGTCATTGTACCGAGTGATTCTGGGTTCAATAAGGTTATTCCCTATATTAACATTCGCACCCAGCGCTTCAACTTCAGCCGTCAGGCAATAAGGTACTCCATAATTTTCAAAGCCAGTGAGCTCATTGATTTTGCGTGCAGCACTTACCATCGATTTAGTATCCGAGTGATGTCCGCCCCCCACTTGATCGGATATCTCCGTTACACAGGCACTCATCATACCTCCAGGGCAAATAACGGGAGGCCGGTCAACCCGGTCTCCCTTCAATACGCTTAATAGGCGTTCTTTTTCATTCAAGATTATTCACCCTCTTTATACTCGTAAAGGCCATGGCTACGAGCCACATCAAGCATAGCCTGAATATGCTCAAAAGGTACTTTATTAGCAGTTTCGCACCCTGTCGAGAGGACAAAGGCTGGAGTATACCCTTTCATTGTGTCAAGAGCCTCCATGCAGACTCTATGAATTTCTTCCACGGGTCCGAAAAGCAGTTCGTTGGCAGGATCAATGTTGCCGAGAATGAGTGCTCTTCCAGCAACCTTTTCCCGAGCGATTGCAAGATCACATTTGTCCAAACTGATCACATCAGCGCCGGTATCTGTCATCTTGTCCACAATCTTGTGAGTCTTACCGCAGATATGCAAGGGAATAAGAGCTTTGAGCTCATGGGCTAAGTCCACAAGTTCTTTAATATAGGGGAAAGCAATTTTGTCAAACATCTTGGGGCTAAAAAGACTGCCGGAAGCAATGGGCTCCAGGATAATAGGCATAGCACCATAACTGGCTATTTCCCGAATGAGATTTTTACAGCTGTCTGTAGCCATTCGCAAGAGTATATGGCAAAGTTCTGGATCAGCGTAAGTATCGCGGGCAAATGCTTCTACCCCCCGTAGGGTAGCTGCAGTGGATACGGGTCCAGAAAAACATACAGAAATGAAGACCTGGTCACCCACTTCTTTATTAAGGATTTCCAGTGCTTCATAGTAAACAGGGAATTGACCGTCATTCTTTTCTGCAACCTTAATTTTGCTTAAATCTTCCCTAGAGTTAATTATGGGAACGTCACAACCAGCTGGCTCATTTTCAGAATAATCCAGTTCAGCCCCCATAGCTTCCGCTACGTAGGAACAGTTCGTGAAGAGATAAATCAAATCATAGCCAAATTTCTTAAAGCCAGCAATATGCGCTTCAGCCATGACCTTGCCGTCAAGTTGAAATTCTTTAACAGTTTTACCAATGAGTTGAGCGGTATTGGTAGTTACGATTGGCATACAAATAATTCTGTCCAGGGGTTTTCCTGTTAGAAGGGCCAGAACTCGTTCTTTAGGGGTTAATATATCTTCCCTTATTAGCATATTAGGCCCTCCCCATCAGTTCTTTGACTTTTCTCACAGCTGAACTGGCATCATTTGCGTAAAGGTCGGCTCCAATTTTATCACAGAACGTCTGAGAAATAGGACCGCCGCCAATAATCACCTTATATTTATCGCGAATATTTCGCTCTTTTAATCGATCTATAACGGTCTTCATCCCGTCCATCGTGGTGGTCATCAACGTAGACATGCATATCATATCACTTTCTACTTCTTCAGCCTTTTCGATGAATCGGTCGAGGGGGACATCTCTGCCAAGATCGTATACTTCGAAGCCTGAGGCCCCGGACAGAATCCGAACCAAGTTTTTCCCTATATCATGGGTGTCCCCTTCTATTACCCCAATGACCATTTTGATGGGCGTTTCTAGTGAGCTTCTGTCCAGATGAGGATTAACCACATCCAGACCTGCATTGAAAGCATCCGAACACATCAGGACTTCAGGAAGGAAATATTCTTCCTCCTCATAGAGCCTACTTACTTCCTGCATGCCAACAACTAAGCCCTCTGTGATTGTTTCATAAGCAGGAATATTCTGTTTCAGAGCTTCCTCGGCAAGCTCTGCGACCTTCTCTACCTCAAACTCTACTAGGGCGTGTGAAATTTCCCGAAACAATGTTTCTTTATTCATGATGTCCCCTCCAAATAACTATACCTATTTCCTTATATATTAACATAAGGAAATAGGTATAGTACAGTGGAAAATTTAACTTCAAATAATATGATAAAGAAAGCTATGCAGTTATTCAAACGAATATCATGCATAGCCTCTAAACTGGATGCAGTGTTATCTCACTACGCTATTTCACTTTTTTTTTCCTGAACACTCAAAGCGTAATTGATATACTTCCTATCCTCGAATACATCTTGAACAGTCAACGGCATATATACTTTAACATACCTGCCGACATCGCATGTATAACAGTATTTCGTGAGTTGATCCTGCTTATCCATCGTAATATTTACGGGCATATCGTCTTCAACTAAAGAACCATCTACACCTGGCAGGTGACGTCCATACATAAAATTGTGGAAGCCGTACATAATATGTGATTCTTTGCCAATTTCCCTAAAGTGGTCTATAAAGTATTGGGCATCCTCTAACGTCTCAATAGTTTTCATCTTTACAGCTCTCCTTTTACTTAAGGGACCGCTGTCCCCTCTTGATGGGTATTATACCACATGAGATATTCCCAGGGCAAAATGAAGTTTGTTTTAAGCAGTTATGATTGGTTAAGTTCGTAAGTGCTTGGTGTAATTAAGTTTCAGAGGTATAAGAAGTCACAAATAGAATGAAGCCACTAGTTATAAGTGACTTCATTCTATTTACTCTTTTTTTCAATTTCTTTCTCAGCCATAACTATTTTTAAATGTTCTTGGGTAATAGTTTTTCCGAAGCTACATTTTACACACCTTTTTTTGTTCAACACCCAATGCTTTTAGAATGATCTCCATAGGACAAAAACCAGTTAGAGAGGATATTATCAACATGAAACCAACCAATCCTGTAAAGTAAAAGAAATTTTTGCTAACAACAAATCCAAGAATAACACTAATTAAAACAAAGGTCCCTGCGATTAAGCGAATTAACGACCCTTTGCCACATTCAACATGCATGTACAATTCCTCCCTTCTCCCAAATTTAGAAATCTATATAGTTCTCCAAACGGCGCTCTCTGTGTGGCTAAGATAGTAGCCCAGATACCCAGAAATGTCAAGGCTTGATTGGGCCAGCTCCTTTAAAATAGTTTTTCGTAATAATGAGATCGGCCAGATCAATCCCTTGGATCTGATGCTGTAGTTCTTCATTGTTAGCAGCTTCTCCGACATATTGCTTGTTAGCCAAGACTGCAAAATCCTTGTTGGTATTTAACAAATTTCGTCCAAACGCTGTATTTTTATAACTATCCTCATTAATACCCATCAAGGAGGCCAGCGTGGGCATAGTATCTATTTGTCCGCCCGTCAATGCCACTTCCCGTCCTTTCAGGCCTTTATGATAGATGATAAGGGGTATACGTTTAGTGTCATCAAGCCACCAGCTTTCCTGAGGCTGAACTTCTTTTACTTCATCATTATAATACTTATGTACGCCAGTATGGTCACCATAGATAACAACCACTGTATTCTCCAGAATCCCACTCTTGTCTAAAGTGCCTAAAAAATTTCCAATTTGCTCATCGGTATAATTAACACTTTGAAAATACCCACCTAATGTCGTCTTATTTAAATCTTCGCTTAGAGCAAGCCTACGATATTGAACGGGCAGGTCGAAGGGGCTGTGGCTTGTTAAGGTTACCATAAAATTATAGAAGGGCTGCTTTTCAGCTGCGACAATGGGGGCCAACTGCTTAAAATAACTGGCATCGCTGATTCCCAACCCAATTTTTTCGTCCGTGTTAAAATGAGTTTCATCCAACGTCTTTTCAAAGCCTATGGAGGTCAGCGCGGGCACCCAGTTCCAATAAGAACCTTTATCAGGATGAATGGCTAAGGTGCTATATCCCACTCCCTGCAAAATCTTAGGAAGTGAATTATACGTATTATTGGGAAAACGGAAAAAGGTAGCGCCTGTTCGAACGGGATAAACCGAGGTGTTGGTCATTAAATCAGCATCCACACTAGTGCCATTATAGACTTGTTCGTAAAAATTCGAAAAGTAAAGACTGCTTGCTAACAGTTTATTGAGGTGTGGAGTGATTTCCTGGCCATTGACCTTTTGGTTTATCACAAAGTTTTCTAGTGACTCAACCTGGATTATCATCAGGTTTTGTCCCTTAAAAAGACCATTGTACTGATTTGGTGGCCGATTCTCCTGTTTTTGCGCAAACCAAGTCTTGATCTCTTGGTTTTCTTGTGAGGTCAATTTTTCAGTCTGCTTATTTTCGTAATAGTTATAAATGTCAAAGGCATGGTATCCCAGCGGTGAGAGATTTGACATTGTCTGATTCGGTGACCAAGAGACCCTAAACAACATGTCGTCGCCTTTCCCGTTGAGATCAAGCTGAACATGTTGATAGTAAACATACGAAACGGAAATTACTAAAAGCATCAACAGGATATATACGTTTCTTTTAGCCTTCACGTGAAACTTTTCAAACATTAGGCCGATCCCCACTAAAACAAACAGATCTATGAAAAATAGGAGATCTACTGGACGAAGCATCGACAAGATACTGCTGGAAAGATTAGCGAGATTCGTTGTTTGACTCAGTAAATAAGGGGAAACAAAGCTACTGAACCCGCGGTAATACATTAAGTCTGCAACAAAAAGAAAGGAAAACAAAGTGTTGGAAATGATTAAGTACCAAAATCTTGCTCGCCAATGAAACAGAAAGGCAAAACTCAGCACCATAACAATGATAGAAATATAGACAAACAGTGGCGGAGTAGCACTAAAACTAAAAAATGCTTTGAACAGATTAAAGCTGGTGGCGTTATCGTTATTAATAAGTCCTAAAAAAAGTATGGACTTAGCCAGTAGGACTAGAACTGTGACGGAAAATACCAAGACATTAGCCTTATGCCAACGGAGTACGACTAAAATGGGGCCTAGCAAACCGTTTGATGAGTGCTTAATACCCTGAATCTGATTAAATTTTTCGTTGCCACGGGCTAACTCATCATCTAAACGGGACAATAGTACATCATTCCTCTACTTTGATTATCCTACCTCTATATTTTATTCGACTAATAGCTTTGTTTTTCCTCCTATTAAACCTTCTATTCTCTTAACCTCATTTTGCAGTCAGAAAGATACGTTTCGGTAGGGTCTCTACTATAGTTTATTCTTTGATATCAGGCACACTATTCATGGTTTTTGTATAAAATGCATGAAGGGAGAGCGAATACTCCTCCCACGGTCAACAGTATAGTAATTACACCGGTAATCACGTTACCCAGACAATTACTATTATTATATTCTGTAGTAAGGGGAGTCTCTATGCCAGATAAACGTTTCCGCAGAAAATCCTTAACCATACTCTACCTTAAATGTCCCGTCTGTACTGAATCATCCCACATCAGCCAATGGATGATTGCATGCTTTGATGACCCGACGTATCAACGTTCTGCGCTGATAGAAACGCAGTCCAATGATGAGAGCCTCATGATTTGCCCGAAGTGTTTAAGGAGTAGTAAGTATGGTGAACTCATTAGAATGCAAAAAGCAGTTAATTAACTATACGAAAAAGGGATAGGATTCATAGTATTATGAATAACCTATCCCTTTTTCTTAACAGTATTACTTGAACCATTATCCTTCCAAATGGCTCGTTGTCGTCTCAAATGCAGACTTAAAGTTCTCACTCTCGATAATTTGTTCGATCAAACTTTGTTTTTCGTCGTTGGTGTATTCGTAAAAAATTGGGTTGAGATCCCATTCGTTTTCTGTAGGATAGTAACGTAAATTTGCTCTGACTGTTTTTTCAGTATCATTGTTTTTGAAGACTAGAGTTAACGCGTAATTATTAAAGTTGAATTCCGGATCAAAACCTGACCCATTAACCTTAATATCGAAAATCTCCATTTCTAATACCTCCCGCTTTAGTCCATTTTTGTTTTATTATGACTAGAACGAGACATATTATTCAGCTTTTTCTTTGAACCAGTCGGGCCAATCAAGTATCTCCCGAATGGAATCTTACTGATAATAACACAGGTTAAAGTGGATACACCGGAAACAATTAGGAATGCAACAAATGTTACTAAGACATAGTGCTGATTTAAAGCAGGATATATGTTGTGCAACGCATCAATAAATTTTACTAATTCGCCCAGTACTAGCGCATGAGCAAGGTATGCTCCAAAGGAATACTTTCCTAACCAAGAGGTCAATTTATTGATCCAATTATTCTTTTGCGTGACTTGCAGAGCAATCATATAAAGAGCGATGAGTTCAGAGAACACCAAAATAAACATCGACGGTTTAAGAGTTGTCGACCAGTTTAAGTTTATCGGCAAATTATAGCCTGACCCTCTGAAAAGCTCATAGCCTACCAGGCCATAGGCAACAATAAACAAAATAACGTTCCATCGAAAAGAGTTCTTGATGATCTTGCGCCATCGTTCAAGCTCGATAGCAATAACTGCTCCAAAGATAAAGTAAAAGGAGTAAAAGAGAAAATTAGTGTTTCTATTAGCGACGAGGTATTGGAGGAACCCAGGATAGCTTGAAGCGTGATACGGTAAATACTTGTATGATACCCACATTAAAAACATGTAAACCAGACCAATAATTACTAAAAAAGAGTCCAGCTTTCGTGTTTCGTTATCATCGCTTCTTTCTTTCGCCCATGTTAACCCTTTAAGAAACAGGGGAAACAAAAGATAAAATTGAAAGATTAGGAGAATAAACCAAAAATGATAGCCTAGCGTTGGGGTGATGATCTGCTGACCAACTTCTTTAAACCACTGGAAACGAATACCTTCCTCCGGAAACATATAAACATAATAAATCGCCGTCCAAAGGAAATATGGAATCAAGATATCGATACTTCGTTTTTTAATAAACGAAGGGTAGTTCAACTTCTCGTAGTAATTATAACCCAGTGCTGCTCCTGTCAGTAGAACAAAAGCAGGCACCCCAAACTTGCTAAAGTGATAAACGGCGGCCAATGTATAGGCATCAAACAAACCTGTATCTTTCCTGTTCGCAAACTGCCCAATAGAATGCTGCATAACGATGGCTAGAAAAGCAATCCCTCTTATTACATCCCATTCTGGGACTCTTTGTTTCGGCAAAAATCATCGTCCTTTCAACTGATACCTATAAAACCCTCACCGTGTAATCGTTCAATAAAACAGGGATCCACTGAACTCCAGCGTGTGCCCGGGACTCCACTTTGACGTCCTTCATCTCAATCTGAGTTACTGTGCCGCTACCTTGAATGACGTGTAACACGTCATCATCTTGAACGCGGGCAACACCCATAACAAAACCAGTCCCCACAGGGTCTATTTTACCAATAGAAATCCCTTTTCCTGTCCGTCCTTGAGGTTTGTATTCCTCAAACGATGTTCGTTTAAGAAATCCTCGTTCAGTCACCGTCACAATATCCCCCAAAGTTTTGTCTTCTGAACTGTATAGCAGCAGAGCATCAACAACCCAATCTTCATTCCCTAAAGTCATCCCTTTGACACCGCGTGATTTACGTCCCATCGGGTTGATTTCCGATTCCTGATATCGTATGGCTTGCCCTTGATGTGTGACGAGGAGTAATTGCCCGTCGTTAGCGCCCAAGAAGACTTTGACTACGGCATCACCCTCTTTAAGCCCCATGGCTTCCGAAGAGCGAGCGTTGACAAAATCGCCGGTGGCATTGCGCATAACCTGTCCATACTTCGTGACAAAGACGAAGTATAATGCCTCTGGCGCATCTTTGATGGACAGGGTAGAGACCACCTTTTCCCCCATAGGCAACGGGAATAAATTGGTTAGAGGGCCCCCTTTATCTTTATTCCTTGCTTCAGGAACAATTTTCGTCTTGATGCTGTAGAACTTTCCAGTATGAGTAAAGAAATAAAGCGTATCCTTGTCAGTGCAAGTAATCCTCTCCGCTAAAGTATCTCCATCCTTGAAAGCGCAGACTAGGGCATTCGATTTATTTTTTTTGGTTTGAAGAGGCATCCTTTTTATGAAACCATTCGTTGTGAGCATGACTTCGATGAGATTTTCAGGTTCTTCAAAGGAGCTGAGATCAAGCTGATCCCTCATCTCTTCAGGCAAAATGAGTGTACGTCGATCATCCCCATACTTATCGGCGATGTCTTTGAGTTCCTTCTTGATAATATCGTAAACCTTGTTCACATCTGCCAAGATACTCTCTAACTCAGCAATGAGTTTTAAGGCCTCAGCATGTTCCTTCCTAATCCCATCAAGTTCAAAGTTCGTTAAGTTTTGTAGCCTCATATCTAAGATTGCTTGAGCTTGAATCTCAGATAATTCAAAACGGGTAATAAGCGCTGCTTTGGCTATCGAAGGAGTCTTACTGGCCCGAATAAGAGCAATCACTTCATCGAGGTTTTTAATGGCGATGACTAAGCCTTCGAGGATGTGAGCTTTTAAACGAGCCTTCTCTAGATCAAATTCCGTCCGTTTCGTGACGACGATTCTGCGATGCTTAATGAAAGCCGCATTGATCTCTTTAAGGCCTAGGACTCTAGGTGTGCCTTCTGCAGTAATAACTAGATTAATGATACCAAAAGTATCTTCCATCTGAGTATGTTTATAAAGCAGGCGTAAGACGTTCAGCGGATCAGCTTCTTTTCGGCACTCGACAACAAGTCGAATCCCCTCTCGATCTGATTCATCCCTGACCTCATTTATTCCATCAATTTTGCCCAAACCTGCCAGCGTCTCAATCTTGGCAGCTAGCGTCGATTTATTTACCTGATAAGGAATCTCGGTGATCACAATTAAGCTTTTGCCATTCGCACCATGCTCGATCATCGCCTTACCGCGCATCGTCACTTTTCCGCGTCCGGTTTTATACGCGTTCACAATTCCCTCTGTGCCGATAATCAGTCCACCTGTGGGGAAGTCGGGTCCGGTCACCTTTTCCATGAGCTCATCAACCGTTATCTTAGGATTGTCTATTTGAAGGATCACACTAGTTACAACTTCTCGTAAATTATGGGGAGGAATATTAGACATCATACCAACCGCAATTCCAGACCCTCCGTTAACTAAGAGGTTAGGAAAAGGGCTTGGGAGAACGACAGGTTCTTTCAGGCGTTGATCATAGTTTGCTTTGAAGAGCACCGTATTCTTCTCAATATCTTGGGTCATCAGATGTGATAAATGTGTCATCTTCATTTCCGTGTAACGCATCGCGGCAGCATTATCTCCATCGATTGAGCCAAAATTTCCCTGGCCATCCACCATAGGATATCTTGTCGCCCAGGGCTGAGCCATACGAACAGCAGAATCATAGATCGACGAGTCTCCGTGGGGATGGTATTTTCCCATGCAATCCCCTACTAGTCGAGCTGACTTACTGTACTGCTTATCCGGATGCATCCCGATTTCGTCCATCGAAAATAGAATTCTGCGATGAACTGGCTTAAGCCCGTCTCTAACATCAGGAACAGCCCGCTGCAATATAACATGTTTGGAATAACCTAGGAATGCTTCTGGTAAGACGTCTTCAAGTGGACGCTGAATAATATTATCTTCGGTAATACTCATCGGGTATTATCTTCCCCCCTCTACATGTCATCGTCTGTAAAGACGATATTTTCCATCAGAAAATCACGCCGTGGTTCTACCTGCTCGCTCATAAGAATTCTAAGCTTACGCTCTGCCTCCAAAGTATCATCGATCGTCACCTGAATCATTCGCCGATTCGTGGGATTCAGAGTTGTTTCCCATAGCTGCTCTGGGTTCATTTCTCCAAGTCCTTTGTAGCGTGAAATCTTAGCCGTTTTCCCCAATTCCTTGAGTTCTTTCTTTAATTCGAAATCGTTGAAAGCATAGCGTATTATCTTTCCTCGTTCCTTCTCGACTTTATACAAAGGAGATTGCGCGATATAGACTCTTCCGCTCAAAATCAGTGGTTTCATATATCGATAGAAAAACGTCAACAGTAGACAGCGGATATGCGCTCCGTCTATGTCAGCATCCGTCATAATACATACACGGGCATAATTCCCCTTCTCTAAATCAAACTCTTTTCCTACCCCGGATCCAACGGCTGTAATAATGCTTCTGATCTCCTCATTGCCTAAGACCTTATCGATCTTAGCACGGTAAGTGTTAATGACCTTTCCCCGTAAAGGAAGAATGGCCTGAAATCGTCGATCTCGTCCCATTTTGGCTGAACCGCCTGCACTATCCCCTTCGACAAGGAAAAGTTCATTCCGCGATTTATCCTTCCCGCTACAAGCCGCAAGCTTACCACTGAGTGCCTTCACCTCGGCATCTCGAGCTTTCTTTTTAAGCTCTTTGGCTTTCTTAGCAGCAAGTCTTATAAGACTGGTTGTCAACGTTCGATTAATAACGTCTTTGGCTATGGAAGGATTTTGTTCAAAGAATTGACTAATCCCCTCGTTGGTCAGCGACTGCACGATTCCCTCGACTTCCATATTGGAGAGTTTCGTCTTGGTCTGTCCCTCAAATTGAGGATCTTTAACCTTAAGTGTTAGTACGCACGTTAAGCCGTCTTTGAGGTCGTCCCCGATAAGATTTTCCTCTTTTTTGAAGAGATTATTTTTGCGACCGTAATTATTGAAGACTTTCGTTAAAGCCGTTCGAAACCCGGACTCATGAGTTCCCCCCTCATCTGTGGGAATATTGTTGACATAAGAGTGTAAAGATTCATCATCACCGTCGTTATACTGAATAGCACACTCTACAATCACATCCTCCTTTTCTCCTCTAAAATAAATCGGTTTCTTATGAACGGGCAATACACTTGATTCTTTGATTAAGTGTTCCACAAAACCGATGATCCCATTTTTTGAAGAAAAGGTTTCTGACTTCGTTTCTCCGCGCAG
Source organism: Desulfosporosinus sp. (assembly GCA_036569365.1). Lineage (GTDB taxonomy): Bacteria > Bacillota > Desulfitobacteriia > Desulfitobacteriales > Desulfitobacteriaceae > Desulfosporosinus. The sequence continues at coordinate 138,605 of DATCQU010000002.1, forward strand.
GTCAGTCAGGATGATCGTAAGACCGATATTGAGAAAAGACAGCTCCATTAAACGACTTCTTAGGGAATCATATTTAAAAATGGTAGTCTCTTTGAAAATGAGTGCATCGGGTTTGAATACCACGGTTGTGCCTGTGCCTGTTACTTTTTTCTTGATGACGTGCAGATCTGACTTGAGCTGACCTCCGTTCATGTACTCAACTCGATAAAGCTTTCCACCGCGTTTTATGTCGCAGGTTAAATAAACAGACAAAGCGTTGACGACGCTCGCTCCGACGCCGTGCAATCCTCCGGAGGTTTTATAGGTATCCCCACCAAATTTACCGCCCGCATGTAAAGTCTCAAAAGCTAAGCGAACAGCTGCTATTTTCTTGATTGAGTGTATATCAACTGGAATTCCACGCCCATTATCCTCGACCATTATCGATCCATCTATATTAATAGTCACTACAATTTGATCACAAAATCCCGCCCCAGCCTCATCAATTGCGTTGTCGATAATTTCATAGGCAAGGTGGTGAAGCCCTCTGCTCCCGGTAGAACCGATATACATGCCAGGTCGTTTGCGGACTGCCTCCAATCCCTCTAAGACCTGGATAGATTCTGCGTTGTACTGCGTTTCTGACAAAACCAGTTCACCCCCTTAAACGATTCGTTGCTATTTTTCGATGGCTACCCGCCGATAAGTACAATATCATCTGTTGAACCCCTTTGTCTAGGTATTTTTAACTTTCACTATCCCTTATACTTTTCGATATGTCAATAAAATAATGAGGACACTCAGAAACAACCATCTGAGCGTCCTCATTATTTTACTATTTAACAATCATGACTGGACATTCTGCTTTATTCAAAACATGTTGGCTAATGCTCCCCAGCAGAGACCCCATAATCGGTCCGTACCCTCTGCTTCCCATAATGACAAGATCAAAATACCCACTCTTAATCTCTTCCAAAATAGCGGTTGCTGGATGCCCGGGCTTTAGTTTCTTCTCAATGGGTACCTTCTTTGTGTCAATTCCGTTCAGAGCTGCTGTTAAAGCTTCTTTCCCGTAGATACTGATCTCTTCCTGGGGTACGGTAATCCCGCTGGAAAGAGTATAGCCCAGAGCCTCCGGAGTATAAACCACGTGCAGGAGAACAATTCGGGAACCAAACTCCTGCGCCAAGTCTATGGCGACCATCAAAGCACGTTGTGCTGATTCAGACGCGTCGGTAGGGACCAAGATCATCTTAAACATTCATGCTTACTCCTCTCAATACCAGTACCTTGGGTATTGTCTATTGGGGGACAGGTTATTGACTAGAAGCCCGATGATTACTAAAATCACCGCTCCTGCCATAATGGGTGTCAAAATATAGCTTGGATGCGCTTTACTCAAAACGGCAAACAATGCAGTCGCTCCCCCGGGTGGATGTGTCGTCTTAGTGAGAAGCATAACGACCAACGCGAGGGCAGTACCTACGGCGGGTGACCACCAAGTTAACCCAAACATCATCACGGTTGCTACGCCAGCTGCAGCAGAAAAGGTATGGCCAAAAATAACATTACGGGGTTGGGACAAAGGAGCATCAGGGACCCCGTAGATCAGCACCGCGGAGGCGCCAAAGGATGCCACAACCGGAAGAGCATACCTGTGAGCAAATAAAGTTATAGCAGTTATTCCTAAGAATGCGCCCAACCAGGAAAGGATCACATCTAATGGGGGCGGCGAAACAAGTGGCGTTGTTCTTTTAAAGCCTTTCATTTTGGATATGTAGCTAATCATCAACGACGGTGCCGTCCGTGTCAATATCGTCTCATTTTCCGGATCAGACCGATCTCCAATTTCCCCTGATTTTATTACTTCCTGCATGATGGGTCCCTCCCAGCTCAAATTCCATACCCTCATTATAATCCAATTGTGGCTAGGAAGTTGTGAACGGGGTCACACTATGTGAAGTCAAACCCATGAATTTATTGCCCAGGTTAGACATTTGCATGCTACTTATTACTTAATGGAATCTGAAAGAGGGTCATTATCACGTAGGGTAATATTGTTTCCAGTGCTTCCAATCACCCCATCTCCATGTAATTGTGAATACAATTTAACGTCAGTATTAGGTCTTCCATTTTAATCTCCTCAGTTTTGACTAATCATTCTTATATATTGGCATTCTAGTGGTAATACAGTAGCAAATTCAATAAGCGAGGTTTTGCTTGTGGAAGTCTACGGTCCAACCAATATTATAGCAGTCGTCACCGGAATATCTATCGTTACGACAGGATGCCTGATCTCTTACCTCTTTCAAAAAAAGTTATTTAATAAATACCGTGACAAGGTTAGGAATGAATTGGATAAGGCACGGTCTGAACCCCCAGTCATCCCCAATAAAAAAGTATGACCGACTAAGCCGTTCCCCGCTTGTGCAAAATCAAGGCAGCAGCAAAAAGGAAGAGTTCAAGGCCAGTCTCTACGAAAACCCCAATTATAGGAAAAGTATAGTGATAGAAGGCTGTCTGTTGGAGACCACTGGGGAAAGAGACGATGCAAAGCACTAAGGAGATTAAGGCCCCTGGATATATCAGTGACTGATAAGTCTTCAGTCCGGCTACTTGAGCGAGCCCTTCACCGAATGCCCAAAGAAGGCTAGCTGAGCCCACGATTGACGAACCGACGTTAATAACTAGCCAGATCATCTCAACTCGTTCAAAATAGTTACTGAAATTAACCATCTTGGCGAGTTGGATCCCGGGTGAGAACATGTATTGGGCATCCTCGTTCCCGAAGACTCCGACTGATAAAACAGTCACCAAGCCTACTACCAACGCCCCCATACTGACAGCGCTAAACTTGGCCAGAAAGCCGTTTTCAGGTCGATTGCAAAGCGGAATATACATGGCCATGATAATGCAAACCCCGAAACTGGTAAGGAGTATAGGCGTGCCAGTCAGGAACGGTGCTACCCCTTGATCAAACTGAGGTTTCAGCCGAGCGATCTGAAAAGAGGGTAGAACTAGGAAGCTAAGGGTGACAATACTGAGTAAAAACAAAGGGCCTAAGATTTCCGTCATTCTAGCGATGACTTCAATTCCTTTACGGCCTATGTAAGCGCAGACCAGGAAATTTGCTATCAAGATAACATTAAAAGGCGTTTGTGGTAAAAAGGTGTTGTGGACTGTCTGGGCTAAGCCCTGCAACAAAAGGGTACATACCAGTAAGAAAAACAGTGGGAATATGATTCCGACCATCCTACCCAGATACTTTCCCAGAATGGTGATGCTGTACTGGACGAAGTTTTCACCAGGAAAGCGGATGCCCATATAAGCGTAGATTAGGGCCAGCATGACATCGAGAAACCAGGCACCGAGGACGGATAGCCAGGCATCCCTCCCTGCCTGCCTGATCAGCATGCCTGGAATCTGCATAGCGGCGAAAATCGTAATAATGACAAACAACAACCAAACGAATTGTTTGGTATTAATAATTCCTTTTTCCGGCATCCAATCACCTTTTCTTGTACTCACTTGAAAATAGCTTTACCTACTGGCTCGATCAGTCGTTGCATGAGTAATAGAGGCGAGGGCAAGCCAAGGTAGCTGCTCGCTGTCAATAGGAAAGCCACACCCAGGAGAGTGCTCATCACAACTAACTCTTTTCGCTGACCTTGTTTTCCAAGAGGAAGCCCTTCCGCCAAACCAATGGCCAGCGCCATCACCACAATTAGAACGGTCATTTGTTTATTCCTCCGACTCACTTCCCAGCGTGGGGTTGCTTATCATACCAGTACTCAGAATCTCGACATCACAGGAAATCTGACAATCTACAGTGGGGAAAATATTAACCCAGTTATCCCTGATCTGCTTCCATTCGACGGGATAATAATTATGAAGATCTTCAGCAAAACCGACATAGTCGGACTTGAGCTCTTTCTGGGCCGTGTTAATGGTATGTTCGAGCTGAAGTTTCACCGTTTCAGCCGCTTGGCGTTGCAGTTGTTCTATTTCCTTGGGATCGCGCACCTTTACCCCAGATGTTCCAGTTTCATGGAGTGCAGACTTGATCGTCACTGCTATATTCATCGTGATACGGTCTTCTGAAATTTGTGGAGTAATGATCGTTTTGCCCTCTGTTATGTCGAGCATGATTTCTCCTTTATCTCCATTAGACTGCGCCTGGGGAGCATAAGCGAATGTTATACTACTTCCTTTTGGAGACTCAACAAGCCACTTATGGGCTCTTGTGTCATCTTCATTCAGCACACCGACCATTCTTAGATTGTTAAAGATAGCCGTCTTTCCAATCGTCAGGGTTTTAGGCTTTTCTTGGGAGTCCAAAGGCCTACTTACAGCCTTCTCTAACTTATTGGTAACCTCCTTGTCGATGTCTTCCAACTGCGCTAACGGGGTAAAGCTAACGTGTGAATCTCCATTGAGTCGGGCAAAAAAGTCATTGAAGTTCATTGCTAGGACACGACCCTTTTGATTAAAATTCTGCAGAATAAAATCCAATCCTCTGGCTGGCACCTGCTCCAGTACAATGTCTTTCTCTAGGATCTCCTTAGCCGTCTTATCTGTGGTGATTATCCAGTTGGTGCGGCGGGATTCTCTAGCCCGTTTTATGTCGTCAATAATTTCGCCTATGCCAGTTTCTGCCAAGCCTTTACCCAGGACAACCAGTTTACAGTGAGAAAGTAAAACAACTCTCGTTGACTGCGTATTTAAATTGCGGATAGCCTCAGACAGCGACTTGCCCTCGCTATTCATGACTGTGTACACTCCCCCGCCTCCTCCCGCTTGTTCTCCAGTTTGTTTATTTCCACCCTTACCCTCAGGACTCGCAATTTGCACGGTCAGGTGGATAATTTTGCTCTCAGGTATACGGTCAAGTCCCATAGCGATGACTGGTGCCAGGTGATCTACCTCGTGATAATCCCAGCAACCCGTCAGCAGTAGGGATATACATACCATAATCAAAGCCAATTTACGCATAGTTAACACCCTTTATCTATTTTCGTCGGGCGGGGCTGGTTTTAGGAAGAATTTCTGACGCTGTCTGTTGTTATTATTATTCTTAGCAATCAAGCGAGGTCTTTCTCCCATAGCCCACCAAGGTAGCCTCATCACTGAATCCTTCATATCTTTCAGGTTAAAAGGTGCTATCGGAGCGAAGTAGGGTACCCCAAAAGAACGCAGGGATACAAGGTGTGCTTGCATGACCAATAGGCCCAGTAGCATCCCAAAAAGACCCAGGGTAGCAGCTAATACTATCATTGCAAACCGCAAAATCCGGATTGCCAGTGCAAAACTGTATGACGGAATACCAAAAGACGAAATACCAGTAAGGGCAACTATGATCACAGTGGTAGGAGAAACCATGTTGGCCTGCACGGCCGCTTGTCCAATAACTAGTCCGCCTACGATACTCACCGCTTGTCCCACCGGCTTTGGCAGCCGTATCCCGGCCTCCCGTAAAGCCTCGAAGGTTATTTCCATAAATAAAACCTCGATGATTGTTGGGAAAGGTGCCCCCGCGCGCGCGGCCGTGATGCTGATCAACAGTGAAGTTGGAAGCAATTCTCGGTGAAAGGTAGTGACGGCAATATACAGAGCCGGGAGAAGCAACGCCAAATTAAGGAAGAAAAAACGTACCACCCGCACGGCTGTGGCATAAATAGAGCGATCATAATAGTCCTCGCTGGATTGCAGAAACTGAAACATCATTGTAGGTACTATCAAGACGAACGGCGTTCCATCCGTGAAAATTGCTACCTGACCTTGCAGAATCCCAGCGGCTATCTTATCAGGCCGTTCGCTGTGATCGATCTGCGGAAAAACTGTGAAGGGTTCATCCTCGATCATTTCTTCGATATAGGCGCTCTCCAGTATAGAGTCCACATCGATTAAGGATATCCTCTTTTTCACCTCGGCAACCACTTTTGGATTTGCTGTTCCTTCTAGATAGGCAATATTCACCTCGGTCTTGGTGACTCGCCCTAGGACAAATTTCTCCATTTTCAAGTTAGGAGTTTTGATTCTGCGACGCACCAATGCAGTGTTGGTACGAAGGCTTTCGTTAAATCCCTCCCGTGGCCCTCTGACAACCCCTTCCGTAACCGTTTCCGAAATTGCCCGCCCCTGAATGCCCTTGGTTCGTATTTTTAAGGCTCTGGCGGTTCCTTCCACCAGTAGGGCAACACTTCCCGTTAGGATGGCATCTGAAGCTTCCCCAGTTGTAGTCATTTCTGCGATGTTGCCAATTTCCATGAAGACGTTTTTAACCATATCGAGATTGTTCGAACCGGAAGCTTCAAGAGTTGAACATCGGATGTTTACCAGAGATTTTAAGACGTCTTCGTTGATCGTTTGCTCATCGGTAATCCCGTTCACAAACAGGAGCAGGACGGGGATTTGTTCTTGGCCGATTTTCAATTCCCGATAGGCGAAATCAGTGCAATTGGCAAACATAGTCTGAAATGTGGTCAGGTTCTCAGCCAACGAACGACTCAATGGAGAATTTTCCTGGTTTGTTTGGTTTACCTCAGCAGCAAGGGGCTGGGTTAACCCAGGTTCTGGGGCTTTCTTTCTTTTACGTGAACGGAAGGGTAGCATACCGCCTCACATCCTGTAGTTTATTATTGTGAATTAATTAGTAGTATTTGCTCATCGTAGAGCTAATATGCACATTGAATCTACAGATAAAAGCCTGCTTCCAGTCGAGACCAGAAGCAGGCTTTATGATTTATTCCTTGCAGGGAGACAACGTAACCGTGCCGAGGTGGTATAAACTGAACACGTCAGCGAGATATGGTTATGGTCAACATCATTAATGCTCTAACGTACGATTCCACGATTTACAAAATCCTGTTTGAGGACTTCTAATCGTTTCGTTCCATCCAGACGTTTTTGTCTCATTTCCTCTTGAATAGCTTTTGTTTCCTCGATACCCTTGACGATTGTCTGCCATGATTTTTCCAAGGTCTCAATACTAACAGAACTTCCAGAGGCAAGCTTAGCGACCATTTTTGATTGCAGTGCCGTGTTTTCAGCATTTCTCAATAACAGCTCGTTTGTCTTTTCATCTAACGCACTCATCGCCTTTGCTTGCACAGATTGACGTTTTAACATGATTGCCTGAACCAAGCATTGTTTAAAAATCGGCATGGTAATTACAAAAGCAGAGTTTATCTTACGAACCAAGTTGTAATTCCCATATTCAATGGACTTGATAGTTGGCATACTTTGGACTGCTACATTCTCGGCAAGTTGTAGATCATAAATCCGTTGCTCCATAATGTCTTGAACCTGCACTAGGTTATTAACATTCATCTGGTCTACTCTGTTACCCGTCTGATCGGCTTTTGCTTGAGCTGTAGGGATAATATTATTCTTAAGTTCTGCGAGTACAACTTGACCAGCGTAAATATATTGCCCTAACTGCTCGTAATATTCCGTATTTTTAACAAACATACCTTCCAACTGTTTATTAGCAATATTAATTTCTGCTTCGTATTTCTTCAACGTGACAAAAACTTTATCGACTTCATCACCCATTGAGTTATATTTTTGGAAAAGTGCCTCGACCGAATTTTTCGCTTTCGTAAAAAATTTCTCCAGAAAGCCAGGGGATTTATCCTCAAAATCTTTAATATCGAATTTGTCCATGATTTTATTAAGCTGAATTAAAAGCTCTCCTGAATCCTCAACCTTTGTTGATTGCATAGAATGAAGGATGGCATCAGAAAACCGAGAAACCTCTTCTGCAGTGTTCTTACCAAACGTCATGATAGAACTTACATCTTCGACATTGATTTGCCGGACAATACTACGCACCTCAGGGCTTTCCTGCACCTTAGCCATAACTTCGCTTTTCTTCTTTTCGAGATCAAACTCCGGAATAGGTGCCGGAACTAAGCTTTTATCCTCCGCTGATGTGGATGTAAAACCTTGAATTTCCATTAATATTCCTCTTTTCTTAAAATTAGTCGATGCAAGTGGGGACGGTTCTTGCTTGAATACTCCCGGTCCATCCCATCGTCTTCCCTGCCCAGAGGGTTTCGATCACACGGCGTGAAGCCTTTGCGTGAGTCGTAGTCAAACTCGGCTTTAATCCTCTTTCATCAGGTCCCTTCTCGCCATCCATGGCTACAGGGACACTCGTCCATCCTTGGACATCGCTCTAATTCTGCGTCCGGACGTTTCCCGCCGGCCATGCGACAAGGATGTCGCATTGGCCGAAACACATGTGTTTCGCCCTGCCTACTTGCATCAAGGATTAAAGCCCTAGTTTGGCACGGCGAACGCATGGCCGAGGAGGTGTCTCGCCGGCCCTCCCTTCTTAGTGACGATTAAAAAGCCAGGACAAAAGACCTGGTTTAGAAGTTGAAGTTGACGAAATGGTGTTTAAAGACACAAGCGCTAGGTCATATTTCACCAGCGGCAGCTGGTGAACATCAAAAAGACTGGGCTTGATATGCTGTTCAATAGTCTTGTAATTAGTTGGCGTGAAAATAACAACGTCTAACCCTATGAGATTAAAATAGGCAAGTAAGATGGCATCATTTTCACTGAAGGTCTCTTTGACATTGTCGTAGACAATAATCTTAGGAATTTCTTGTGGATAATCAAAAACTTCAATAAGTTTTATTAGAGAATCGTCCATGGTAAGAATAGCCATGAGTATCTTAAGCTTAAATTTCTCATCCACAGTAGTTACGAACATTCCTGAGAGTATGAGTTCATTAATTTTTGCAATCAGAAAATGCTGCAAAGGGACTTTGAGATAGCCTAATTTGTAGTGCTGACTTTTCCTCACCTTGAGATCATCAAAAAAGCCCTGTTCGTTCATTAAATAGTCAGCATGATAAAGCTCCTGTTTGGAATAACTTATTATACTAAAAGGGACTTTTTCTATAAGTTTCGTATTATGGGCAGACGAAAGGGCTTTGATATCTTGCCAATAAGTATCCAGATCTTCGCTAACCCCGTTGATCTTGGCAAATAAGTTAGGCACATAAACCTTTTTGTTTTGGACTTTAAACTCAGGGCGAAGTTTAGCGGGTTCCTGCCAAAGAATTTTCAGTTCATCATATGTTGTTCTGAGCGTTATAGGCTGGGTTGAGTAACTTTCAAACTGCCACGGTTTAAAAAGGCCTACTTCTTCGTTATAGATCACTTCCTCAATCTCTTTGGATGCATTATAGGCTATTGTACTTTTGCGAATCAACTGTTCACACTGCGGAAAGGAAGCCAAGGGTAAGGTATGCATATTTTTAACAAGCTGAGTCACTACATTATCCTTATCAAAGAGTTGGAATGCTTTGTCACCCTCTTCATCGGAATGAATAAAAAGAACATCACATCCCAGCTTATGGAAAGCGTTGAGTAAATAGATTTCATGAGGTTTGACCGGCCCGTAGAATAGAATTTTCTTGTCTCGATTACGATTACCATTACCAAATAACTTGGGAAGGTATCTATTTAACCAAGTAACCAGCTTTAATGAAAAGTTTAAGACTATGGATGTACTAATATTACTACTATTCTCTACAAAAAGATTAACCATTTCAACAAATGTTTTTCTGATTGTGTTATCTAAAAGATCATCCTTCATTTGGGGAAGTATCTTGGCCTGAAGAATTTGTTCTAAAACATCCAACCCATCTTTGAACGGATATTCACTGAGGCTATGGGGAAGCAAAGCACCCTCCGCCGCGCTTGGAGCTGGGATGCTCTCTAGAAACTTCAGATAAACACTCGACGCTTGAAACGCTTTATCAAGGTTATAAAGACTGTTATAATATTCCGCCGCCCAGTCATCAGTAGAGCTGGGAGCTCCTATATAACGCACGAAATATGCTGGAAGTATAGGATAGGGATCACCCACATAGCCACTTCGTTTGTTTTGGGGAACTAGGATTTCTTCAAAAATAGTTTCGGGCTCGGATCTCTTCAGTCTCACCACAATAATATGATCATTCGACAAGATATCGTTCTGGTTTGTCCGTACTGCCTTTATGGTTTTCTTCTCTTGATTTGGGACCTGTTCTAATCTAATCTGTGGTTGCACTTCAAATTGTTTCGTTGGAAAAGCGTCGATCGGTAGCTCCTTTGCTTGTTTAATTATTAGGGCGAATTCATTTTGCTTGTCTACTTTTTCGAACCTGTCATTAAACGACGTATTAAGCTCAAGGACATCACACCCCATGAGTGACATAAGGATAAGAAAATAGATTTCGTGTGTTTTGGCACTTCCCCAATAAATTATCTTTGGATTATAAAGAGATTTCTTGGCAATTTGTTTGCCATAATCTAAGAACCACAGCAATATTTTAGTGATAAAGTTTTCGACAATACTTAAATTAACTGGTCGCTCATTTGTCATATATAGATTTAGTATTATGCCGAAAGCATCCTTAATTCTTAGGTTCACCAAGATGTCTGAGGTTACCGAAAAATAGCCCTTCGTTTCCAGCACATTCAAAAATGCTCCATTACTAAAATCCTTAAGCGGAACTTGTTCGAACAATTTCTTGGCTTTTTCAATTAATGCTATGTCGTTTGTAAGCTTGATTGATCGGTCGAAACAGATATAGTTGTCCAGCAATCTAAGCTTTTCATCCAGGGTACTGATATCACAAAGGTACTGTCGTTCATCATTACACCCAATAATACGGTAGAAATAAACATAGGAATTATCTCCTCTTTCCGTCAAAGGAGATAGTATATCCAGATAAATATTGTCCGATTGCTTCAAGACCGTTCTATTGCCCTTAGTCTCCGTACGATCTCACTCCCTACCCTCACACTATACCCAAGACTCCCATACATCCGGTTCATAACCGACTGTCGCTTGTTTGCCATTGCGTACCACCGGAGTCTTATAAAGACTAGGATTATTCAAGAGCATCTCATCTCTACCCTCTGTCGAAAGAATACGCTCCATATGCAATCTCTTATAATCCTTAGATGCAATGTTAACCAAATTATTCCATCCCACAGCAGACTTAACACTTTGTAATTCGCCCTTGCTCAAACCAAGCATCGTCAAATCTACAAATTGATAGTTAATATTTCTTTCTTTAAAATAACGTTCTGCTTTTTTTGTATCAAAACATTTCTTCACGCCGAAGATTTGTATATTCATCCGCACATATTCTCCTTAACAGAAACTATCTAATTAGATTATAGCAGTATTCAGGAGAAAAGTTCGACACCTTTCTTCCTAAGATTAGCGAGGCATTGCTCACGATACGCGTTATCATGCTCAGGGTAGATTAGAGCTTCTGAACTTTTAGATCCACATAGCAAAACGCCGGGCCAAGGACTTGTATTTTTTCCACGGTATTCAGGACAATACCATAATGGATCTGGCCTGTATCCCCGGTGCTCCATTTCACGGAGAACAAGATGATGATAGTCAACCAGCCTCTTTACGTTATGCGTGAACACGTAATCTACCGTGGAATGTTTCCTTCCCCACCCCATTCCCCGTAGGGCACAGCATTCCCGATGTTGACCCAAGATTTGGGCTCGAGGCAAAAGAGCAAGAAGATCTTGGTGCCAGAGTCGCATATGATGCATCCTTTCTTCTTACTTTTTCCACCTGTTGGGAGTAAAGACCTTACATTGGTCATGCCTTTAAAAGGCTAAAATATAAATTCCCTTGGGTCGAGGTTTACCTCGCGGGAAATTTCCTCTACAACTTGCTTCTCCACTGGGGCAAACTCTCCATCCGCAAAACCAATAGCACAGCACAAACGAACCACTAAGCGCGCTGCATCAGGCTTGTTCGCTAGTTTACCTATTGCCCGCAAGGCCTCCGCTTTCCCCATCATACGATCACTTTGAATCCTCTGTACAAAGTAATTAAATCGAGATTCTACTTCATTAATATTAATTCCCCGCATTTCCTGACTGGTGCGGAAGTAGTCTATGAGTTTTTCTCTTTCCGACGGATCGATAATCCCGTCCGCCATGGCCACTAGAGCGCTCCCTGCAACCAGCGCCTCCGTAAGATCTTTCCCCATATATTTGCTCACGACATTACGGGCGCTCTCCGTTTGCTTCTGTAGCCACTGCGCAGTATTAGTATTACTTGTTGCGCTCCAACGTTCCTTACAGCTCAAGCAGGCAAACTCCATGTTTTTACTCCCAATAAATCCGGCCAATATTCCCACGGGGCCCAGCAAGACGCCCCCTACTAGTGCCTTACCAATTCCGAATCCTTTCTTGCCAGCTGTAACTTGAGTTGAATGGCAACGAGGGCAGGACATGCCCCCTTGATCAGGCGGATGGGCATAACTTGGAGCGCTGTTTTGACCATAGGACTGGGAGCCAGAACTGCCATAAGATTGTGAGATTTTTTGACCATAGGTTTGAGGGCTATTTTGCCCATAAGGTACAGAAGAATTTCCTTGCCCTGGGTTTCCGAAACTAGGATTACCGGAATTACCTGAACTGCTAGTTCCTGCTGAGCTTTGTTCTTCTTCGACCTCTAGCCCAAAATTATGACAGAGGGCCCCCAGACCGCCTTGAAACCCACTTGCAATTGCATTGAACTTCCATTCCCCTGCATGACGATATAGTTCAGCTGCAACAATCGCAGTTTCAATGGAAAATTCTTGGCCGAGTTCGTAATTGAGAAGTAATTCGTTTGTGCTGGCATTGAGAATCCGTACGTACGAGTTTTTAATATCTCCAAAACTTTGCCGTTTCTTCTGAGCGTCGTTAATTGTGATGGTGAAAGCAATTCTCTCGATATATGAAGGCACCGCCGACAAATTAATATGGATCTGCTCGTCGTCACCCTCACCGGAACCCTTCTTGTTGTCACCGCTGTGCTTTACAGAACCCTGTCCACCAGAAGGATTATTATAGAAGACAAGATCATTTTCATCTTTCACTTTGCCGTTCGCACCAATCAAAAAAGCGGAAGCATCTAAATCAAAGTTATAACTACTAGCAGTTGGATTGGATGCCCAACCCAAGCCGACAATAACATCCTTCAGGTTGGGGTTGCTTTTCGTGAGGTCAACTTTTTGCCCTTTACTAAGTCTTACTGCCATTATTTCTCCTACCTTTCAAACTTCCCTCTAATTTTACTTATTATATCAAACGCTCGACAAAAGGAAAGGCTTGGTAATCCTGTCCAGGCCTTTCCTGGATATTTCGTTCTACATAACACATTCATTATATTGTGGTGAAACATGCAAATATATTTTGTAAGTCTGCGTGAAATAATCCACGATAATAGCAAAATCCAAAAAACTGAATTATATAAGACACCTTATTGGAGGAAAGATACATTTATCAGTAGGCTAGCATAACTTGTTAAAACAGAGTATGAAGGCGATAATTCAGCTCAATATGGTTATTTGTCCCCTAAAATTAGTGTAGCATTTGCTACACTAATTTCCATTTTCAGAAGCGAAAGGCGTGAATTTAGCGTGTTTTAGAGTTGGCACGCTTTTTGCAATACAGATAGGTAAGAAGTATTGCCGTGAAGAAACTTGTCCAAGTACCTTCGTCGATGATTAAACCTCATATTATGCCACGATACACCCTGAAAGGTGGGATTCATGTGTCCAGCTTAGTACTCAATAACTATTCACCTTTAGTCGACCGAAGAAAGAAAGAATCTGGAGATAAATCTTTTCCGATTTGGCTCTTAGTTAACCCCAACTATCCCGCCATTCGTCACAATATTTGGACTCCTATATTAGAGGAGATTCAAGACAAGGTATATCGTAAACTTCATACAAGAATTGACACTGATAATATTTTAATTAAAAATGCTGTTAGCGATATTGGAGAAGTTCCAAATAGCCTAAATTACGGGGCGAAAGAAGTTGCTAAAGAAATTGTGACTTTAAGGGAAAGTGTCTTGAAACTGCAGCCTAAAATAATAATTACATTCGGTACCATCACCTATGAGTTTGTAAGACGTGTCTTCGAGCTAAGACATGAAAAAGGGCCTAAATATTGGAGTACTACTAATTTAGGAGATGAATTCGAACGATCGATTGCGAACTTTGATATTAACCAAACGAATAGAATCCCCTTGCTTAGTCGAGTTATGAAGAGTGGCAAGTTTATAGAAGAACGCAATTATTCATGCTGGAGAGACAGCGGAAATTACTTTCGTGATGTTGGGACGAAAATTGCCGACAAGATCATCGAAAATAAGGATAGCCTTAACATATGGATTGATTAAGCATGTATTGTAATTTAAACTATCTATTTATAACGATGATTGTGGTTTTGATTTAGGACAATTGCAAGTGAAGAGCGGACGAATTGGAAATGCTTTGACGTTACTATGACTCTGAATAATAAGGGGGCAGATATAAGTGTCAGGCATTTCCGAGAATGGACTTAACTTAGTATTACTTGTGGTTTTGGTCAGCGGGCTAAGCATTGTCTATAGTAACAGAGTACTAAAGGCTTTGAATTGGTGGACGGTACAAGCTACCGCTGTTTCTCTTCTTATTTTAGCTCAAGGGGTATATCACAAGGAACTTGAAGTCATGATTGTAGGAGTGTTCTTGTTGGTCGGTAAGGCTGGAATCATCCCTATACTATTACGACGCGTGTTAAAAGAGTCAAAGACAAAATGGGTGGGTGAAATATACCTGAATCGCGCTTCATCGTTACTCGTTGCTGGAGGTTTAACGATTGTCTCATATGCTATTACAAAACCTCTAATGGAATCTGCTCAGCCCGGCTTTCGTAGCGGTTTAGCGGTTGCCATAGCGCTAATTTTCTATGGTCTTCTGCTTATGATGATCCGTAAAGTTGCAATTATCCAGGTATTGGCGATCTTGATTTTGGACAATGGAATATTCCTCGCAGGATTTTTCCTCACCCAAGGGATGCCTTTGTTAGTAGAAATGGGAAGTATGTTCGATATCCTAGTGGGAATTGTGATCATTGGTATTCTGTCTAAACAGATGTTGGATAATTATGATTCACTGAATGTTAGTCACATGAGGTCATTAAAAGGATAATATGAGTGTCTACTGGAGCCTGCTCCCCCTGCCTCAAATCATGACAGCTCATAAGTTGAAATATAATATATTCCAACTTATGAGCTGTCAAGTGTGGTAGTAATAAAGTTAAACTATTCAATTTTACTGACTACTATTTGTGAAATACTGGACTGATAGAATTAGCGTTACTTACGAAAAAACTACTTATTAACGAAAGAGGTATTTGCTATGACAGATCAAAAATTTAATGTGCTTCTTTACTCAGATGGATCATATCAAGCTTTCTCTGCGGCTGTTTACACAGCCAACCTATTTAAGAATATACCCGATATGCATTTAACGGTCGTGCATATAGTAGGCAATGTTGAAGGTTCTGCGGAGACCGAATATCATTGGATCGATACTTGGCCGGTTAGCCCTACCTCCGAATGGATGAAACGAGTTCTTAACAAATCGGATGCTACGACCAGGAGCTATTACCAAAAAATACTTACCAAAACCAACCAAATATTTGCGGCGAGAGGCCAAGACGTCAGTCACCACGCATTATATTCTAATACCAAAATTTCCGATACGTCAGCAATAGAAGATGCACTTATCGATTATGCAACAAAGAATTCAACTGAATTAATCATCATGGGTACACGGGGGCTTTCTGCACTAAACGGGCTAATTTTCGGTAGTTTAGCGCATAACGTGCTTGACAAGTCTCCTGTACCCGTATTGTTAATTAAGAAACTCCCGCAGGCTTTTATCGATAGCTACCTCTCAGACACTGAGTCCTAGATCTAATCAATCCATACATTAAGACTATCTTTGTTCTCGATAAGCTTTTCAGCTATCTTTGTTCCAATATAATGAAAATAATTTTCTCCAATACAATTGTGATCCTCAATGAACTTTCCACTCGCCATCACTCGGCGAAGTAAAGGAATCATATTAGTTTTGTTACTATCAAAGTCTTCAATTGCTTTGACAAATTCATCGCCCAAATAACAATTACCCCAATATTTAGGTCCTTTTTCAGGTTTGATCTCGTATACGCGCCTGAGAAATTCATACGGAAATGCTCCAAAAGAAATAAGCATCTTTGGTTTATGTTCAAGAACAAGCTCTCTGAACATCTCTATCTCCGTAGTCACTTCAGCGTCCCACCAATTTAACGTATTAGGAACTACTCTGCAATCACTCACAACATTTCTAATATACATATTAGAAGTATCCACTCTAGTATGTATTTCCCTATAGACTTTGTCTTGCACCTCAGCTAATATAGGTGTCCAAATATTGTGACGTACCGATGGATGTTTAGGATTAACTAAGAGCCAAATTGGATAACTTTTTTCTCCCCACTCCCTCTTCGTATCCTCAACTACAGGTATATAGTTTTCAAGCGGTAAGCCAGTCATTCGAATCCCACCTTTCAGTATTTATAGAAGAACTGATATACGATCTACTAGCCCGTTTCATCAAATCATGCGCTGGTTAGTTCCAGAATTTCGTGATATACTAATATTGATCAAATTTCTTAGTGGCCTTTCGAGGCTACTTTTTTTTTACTTAATCAGGCACGTTACGAAGACCCTATCAGTTTTTAACATCTAATCATCTATATTGTATGTGATTATCCTCACAAGATCAACTTAAGAGTATCATTTTATTGACATTTAGTCTATAGCTAAATTATATGTCCATAATCGTTTATACCTATTGCTAACTCGTTTATTATTGTTATTATTTATACTATAAATCGGACATGAGATGACATAATTAGAAACTCTTAATATAAGATATTTGCAAGATCAGAACCTACTAATGCCCCGAAGAGTTCTCTTCGGGGCACATTCGTTCTTGCCAAGTTTAATAAAGTACATCCGAACAAACCTAGGTAGTCTTTGTCCTCTTTATTCAATCCATATCTTCAGACTATCTTTGTGCTCGATAAGCTTTTCAGCGATCTTGGTCCCAACATAATGAAAGTAATTTTCCCCAAAATAGTTGTGATCTTCTATGAACTTACCACTTGAGATCACTCGACGAAGTAAGGGGAACCTATTGGTTTGGTTTATATCAAAGTTTTCAATGGATCTACCGAACTCGTCGCCTAGAAATGAAGAGCCCCAATACTTTGGTCCTTTTTCGGGTTTGATCTCATAGACACGCCTGAGAAATTCATACGGAAATGCTCCGAAAGAAATAAGAATCTCAGGTTTATGCTCAAGAACAATTTCTCGAAACAACTCTATTTCCGAAGCTACTTCAGCTCCCCACCAATTTAATGTATTGGGAACGATGCCAGGATCACTAACAACATTCCTAATATATATATTAGTTGTATCAATTCTTTTGTGGATTTCTCTAAATACCTTGTCCTGTATCTCCGCTAATACTGGCGTCCAAATATTATGACGAACAGCAGTATGTTTTGGATTAACTAAGAGCCAAATTGGATAGGTTCTATCTCCCGATTCCCGTTTCTTCGTCTTCTCAATTAATGGTGCATATTTATCAATTGCTCCGCTAGACAACTGAATCCCACCTTTCAGTATTTATGGTAGCTGAGAAAAATCTTAAAAGTTTGCTTTGCTGAGTAAGCACGCTTAAGAAGTTAGTCAAAGTACCAAAGGATCATTCAAATTGACCCACCCAAGGATCACACAATGGGTATCAATCGAGAATTTATTAGAATGAGCTAATCTTCTTGTTCTTGCCATTGGAAGTACCACTAAAACTTGAAACAGACTCAAGCAATGTACATGCTGCCGATTTCCCTGAATTTACCCCGATTTCACAGTTTAGTGAAGCTCGTGCTCTCTCTAGAGCATTAGTGGATGAAGCAAAAACTTCATTTTCAGACATAAATATATTATCAACATCGATATCCGAAACAAGATTTGATTTTTCGAGCATTTCGCTGAGTTCTGACTTCACACCGCTGATGATAAGGATTCCATCAGCTTCTCTTACTGCCCTGATAAAGATTTTTAGGGCTTCAAGTGATGTCATGTCAATGGTTGCGACATACTTCATTCTCAAAATGAAAACTTTAGATTTATTTACTAAGCTATCAAGTTTCTCTTGGAGGTCAAATGCCGAACCGAAGTAAAGATTTCCTTCTAATTGAACAATCAATATATCAACTTGGTCCTTGATTGATTTGACTTCTAGCTCAATAATTTGTGAGTCTTTCCCTTGTGAGGGAATAAGGATTTTAACAGGTACTTTGTTTGTATCTTTTAGGTACAAGGCAATAGAAATTGCAATTCCCGTATAGATCGCATAATCAAGATCCGGGAGTAAAATTGTTGCAAAGAATGTTACACACATAGCTATAGAATCAGACTTTAATTTGCCCACTTTCAAGATCTTCTTGATTTCCTTTTTGTCCATCAAGCCATATCCTGTAAGAATTAACAATCCTGCAAGGCATGGTAATGGAATATACTTTGCGTACGGTGCAAAGAATACCAGTACTAAGGCAACCACCACTCCTGACAAGATTCCGGCGAATCTACTTGCCGCTCCATTATGATAATTTATTGCAGACCGAGAAAAAGAACCTGATCCAGGAAAGCACTGGAAGAATGACGATATTGCATTGGCAAGACCTTGTCCGATAAATTCCTGGTTCGCATCGATTTTCTGTCGTGAGGTACTTGCGATGGTCTTCGAGATTGAAATGGCCTCTACCAATCCTATGATTGAAATGGCTATCGCCCCGCTAAATACTTCCTTTATAGAACCAAGGCTGAATTGCACCATCTTGAAGGGCGGCAAAGATGAAGGAATGTTACCAGTGAGTTTTATTCCCTTCTTATCCAAAGCAAAAATTAGTATAAAGATAATTGGGACGATGATTCCGATTAATGCACCTGGCAGGTTTTTATTGACCCTTTTACAAATCACCATAATTGCTACTGTCATTAAACCCAGACCAAGAGCATATAAATTGGTTTGGTTCAAATGGGTTATACAGTAATAGAATTTCTCTGTCGTTGCCATTTGGGCTGAATTTTTGATGGGGATGCTCAAAAGTGTACTTAGTTGTCCCAGTGCGATTAAAACGCCTGCACCGGCACTAAAACCTACTATTACGGTATGAGACACAAAATTGATCACTTTACCCAGTTTAACAACTCCAAAAAGAATTTGTAAAGCGCCAACGAGAAAAGTCATTAAAAAGAGTAGTTGATAGGCATTATCTAGTCCCATATAGTTTCTCATGCTACCTGCTACAAGTAAGGCTATGGCATTAGTCGGCCCAGCGACCAAGTGTTTCGAGCTTCCGAATATAGAAGCAATAATAGTTGATACTATAGCAGTATATAGACCATAAACCGGGTTAACCCCCGCAATCAGTGCATAAGCCATAGATTGTGGAATAGCCACTACTGCCACCGTTAATGCGGCAATAATATCTTTGCTGATATATTCCTTTTTGTACTCTCTAATACTTTCAATTATGGGTAAATATTTTGATACTTTATCAAGTGCTACGCTGGACAATCGAATCCCACCTTTCAGTATAATGGGGAGTGAAGAATTTCACTAGTACAAGCAAACTAAAGCGCCGACTAAAATTCTTCCGACAATTAATGTAATTAGGATAACCTTTGATCAAATTTCTTAGCGGCCTTTCGAGACGGCTTTCTTTAATCAGTTAGTGAACATACATTGTGGTTATTATGCATGCTGTTGTTTGTAATCAACAATAACAATTCCGAAAACAGCGACCATAACAAGGATAGCAAAGACACCAACAACCATAACTGTTCACCCCCCTTATAAGTTTCAACATCTAATAAGTAAAGAGTAGCATTGTGTAACTACTGTGTCTATAGTAGATCAATATTGTCGTACTCAGTTTTCTCTATGAACAACTAGTCAAATTTCACAATTATATTTTACTGTCATTTCGAAATTGTGAATTTTAACACGAGCGTAGAATCTCTATTCAATTCCTATAAAGGCGCAAGAAACAACGTTATTCCGTCCTAGAATATGACCACTAAGAAATATTAAAGTCCCAATGATGTATGTTTTCTCATTGGGACTTTAGTATTTCTGCCTTATCTGATTTTGTATGATGATCGAGTTTTGATCAAATTTCTTAGCAACCTTTCGAGGCGGCTTTTTCTATTTCTTGTATAGGTTCATCATTTTTGTAGGGTATGCGACCTAGACTTATAATCAACAAAGACAATTCCGAAAACAGCGACCATGACAATGATCGCGAGGACTCCCCCAACCATACCACGCACCTCCTTTACTCTTTTACTAACACAATTAAAGATTAACATTGAGCAAAGTACTCTGTCTATAGTTAGTCAATATTTCCGCACTCCGTTTACGCTATGGTCAGTTCGCTAAATTCTTAATATTAAGCTGTAAACCTGACGGACATATAATTATAAGTTTAGTTATTTTCGTAGAGACAAGCACAGATAAAAGCCCCTAAGAGAAAATATTTTCTCTTAGGGGCTAATTTATTTCTTCCTATTCAATTGTAAAACCTATTCTTCCGACTAAGCATTGAAATCAACCAGTTTTGAAAATGCCCGAAGCAGCTAATACAATAACAATAATTTCTATACTAACCATTATTACATATGGAAAATCTTTTTTACGCAAGTAATTAACAAAGAGTGTCAAGTACGCTATAACTGAGACTGATCCTAGAAAAGCCAACCCAACTAAATTTAAATAATCAGCATGATTGACTAATGCCAACCAGTTCCAGCCACTAGGGGCATGTGTAGCCTGCAAATACTTATGCACATTCAACCCCCAATAAAGGGGCATATCCGAAGGTTTAATCATCGGGTGAAACATGCCACCCATATACAGCACAAAGGTTATTAGCATCATAACAATTCCAGCCCATGAGCATACTAACACAATATTAGCATATAGATTCTGTTCATGGCTTACTTCCACGTCAATCTCAACATTAGTTTTGTTATGAGTTTGTTCACTTATGGTGCTCATTGATTTACTGCTTGGTATAGATGTTTGATTACTCATAATACTCTTACCCCCATCCTAATCCATCAAGTAAAGATTTTACTCCCGCAAACAATAACATGAGTATAACAATATAACGTATCGATTTTGGTTTGGCTGTTTTCAACATCCTGACCCCTATCCGTGAGCCCACCATAATCCCTAAAACGGATGGAATAGTAATGATAGGAAGCACTGCACCTTGATTCAAATAAATCCATGCCGCAGAAGTATCTGTGATGGCCAGCAATGATAAACTCGTGCCAACTGCTACTTTTAGCGGAGCTCCTAGTAACAGGTTAAGTACTGGCACATTAGCCCAGCCTGCACCAATCCCGAACATTCCAGCTATTATCCCAATAAAACTAAAGAGTAAGAGTGCTTGTGGTAGTCTCCATACAGTCCATTTAATATCCTTCCCACTTGAAGGTTCAAAATAAGCACCACCAATATTTAAATAACGGGCGAGGAAATCCGAATGACCAATTTTCGGAAATTCACTATTCTTAGAAAAAATGACAACAAACGCAATACCTGTGATTAAAACTCCTAAAAGGATTTTAAGTATACTTTGCGGTAGGGCAAGTCCTAAATACGCGCCAACTATACTTGATGCTGAGGCAACTAAAGCTAAGGGGATAACCAACCGTATACTTGCAAAATTTGCTTTTAAAAGTTTAGGCGCTGCAGATAACGAGCATGCAAGAGCAACAAACAAACCAGACCCACGGATGAAATCAAAGTTAAAAGGAAAGAAACTACCGACAAGTGGCACAAACAGTGTACTACCACCGATCCCAGCTAACGCAGATACAATGCCTATTAGAAAGGTAGCAAAAAATAAGGCTAGAGGCCATACCCACCATGGTACTCCAGGTGTACCAGCTGCTTGCGCCACAGCAACATTGGTTGCTGTAAATAATGAACTGGCATGCGTAAATAAATTTTCAATCATTATGTTCGACCTCCTACGGTTAAGCTAATTCGTATCATGTACTTAAACTGAAAAAGAATTTTTTCACTATGTCTTATCAAATAATTGCTTAATTCACTCCACCGGTCAGAATACCTTGATACTTTTGTCTGTTATACTTATCCACCTCCAACTGCGAAAATACTTTCGCCTTTTTACTTTGCCCCAAGCATTAACTAATTTGAGTTGATTAACGTGACAAATTGTAAAACAAAACGCAATCAATATTCTTTTCACAAGCTAAGATTAACATTGAGAACATATCAAGTCAATATGGTCGTAATCGATATATCCTATTGCTAAACTACCATCTCGAAGATTTATATTTACATAATTAACCATATTATGAATTAATTTCTGACTCAGTTGCTCGTTTCAATCTCAAAAAAGTTCAATAATCAGTGAAATTATCCCGTCCTAGAATGGTCAGTGTATCTCCAATGAGCTCCGTTGTAGGGCGAAGAGGCCTTCGCTGCTATATTTACGATCTTGCGAGTTAAATAATATTGATAATTAAGATCTTTTATTTTCCGTCTGACAAATTCGAGAATTTAAGCCTCTTAATTTGCAATTATTATGGTTGATGCTGATCAGTGTTTTTATTTATGGAAAAATCGAGACCAATTTTTTAATTAGCCACCTAATTATGATCAATAACAGTTCTACTGGTCGTCTTATTGTGTATCGTTTGAGCACAAACCTAAAGCCCCGAAGAGAATATTTTTCTCTTCGGGGCTAATTTATAAAAACTCATAGACATAACTGACTCAGCCTTTAAGCAGGTAACTATCTATAAAGCCTTGAGGGAGCTTCTTAACCAACATCACCGGTATAGTGGACCTGTTAAGAAGAGTATACGCTAAGCTACCGTAAATAACACCTTTTAGACTAGTAAGCCCCCGAGTCCCCATAACGATTAATTCAAATGATTTTTTCGTTGCATAATCAAGAAGCGCATCTACAGTATCGGAAATACTCGGATTGCAATATATTACATGGTGACTGACATTCAGTCTTCTCTCTGCAAATATCTCGTTAGTCTTGGAGAGGATTTCTTCATACTGCTTTTTGGTTACCAAATCTGAGACATCGTCATCGTCATCGACCACATGTTTCATCCAGTCCGAGTTGAAGCTATCCGGTCTGGTATCTGTCCCCGTAGAACCTTCATCACTTTCTTTTACATGTAAGACGGTTAACTGCATATTGGGTATACTCTTCAGTAAGTTGGCTGTGTAAACGACAGCAGAAAACGGATAATGTGTACCATCAGAGTAGAGAAGTACCTTCAAATTATTAGGATCTGTCATGTCACATACCACCTTTTGATGTTTTAACTCAATTATACCATTATTCTAACAGCAAAAGACAGGGCAGATCTTTGATCAACAAGTTTTTCAGTTTGACTTCGCCTGTTGCTCTGAGCTACTCGGAAAGTTAAGCTCACTATAGAATATAATGGCCATCAATAACATTGATGGCCATTATATAACTACCCTCTAACAAATTACACGCCATCGGTTTTTCTGAGTTATTACCGCAGCTTCATTATTTAGCACTGCTTTCTCTAAATCACTAAAGGGATAAGCTAAATTTTCGTTACCCGACAACATCAATTCGCTCTCAATACTGATATCTGAATCACTTGAATTCTTAAGCATTATGCTTAGATCAGACTTTACGCCACTGATAACCAGAATTCCGCCAGAGTCCCTTACAGACTTGATAAAGATTCTTAAAACATTAAGTGATGTTACATCAATAGTAACAACATACATCATTCTTAAGACGAAGACTCTGGCCTTATCTACTAGATTATCTAGTTTATTTTCAAGGTCCCCTGACGATCCGAAATAAAGATTCCCTTCCAATTCAATAATTAAGATATCTACCTTTCCTTTGACAACATCAATTTCTGTTTCGATGATTTGGGATTTAACTCCTTGCGACGGAATAAGAATTCTAACAGGCGCTTTATTTGTATCTCTCAGGTACAATACTATAGATAACGCTATTCCTGTATAAATTGCATAATCAAGGTTAGGCATTATAACAGTTGCGATACAGGTTACCCACATTGCAATAGATTCGGATTTGAATTTGCCCACTTTGCTTACCTTCCGAATTTCCTTTTTGTCGATCATGCTGTAGGCAGTTACCAGTATCACTCCGGCAAGGCATGGACTGGGTATGTACTTTGCAAATGGGGATAAGAAGACAAGCACTAAGGCAACGATCACCCCTGAGAGGATTCCTGAGAATCTGCTAACTGCCCCATTGTGATAATTTATTGCAGAACGTGTAAAGGAACCAGATGAGGGAAGACACTGAAAGAAAGCTGACAATGCATTTGATATTCCTTGACCAATAAATTCCTGATTAGCATTAATCTTCTGCTGTGAGGTACTGGAAATTGATTTTGAGATTGATAGAGCTTCTACCAGTCCTATGACCGCTATGGCCATAGCCCCGCTAAACACTGCCTGAAGCGAATGAATACTAAATTGCACCATCTTGAAGGGAGGCAAGGAGGAAGGGATAGCGCCCGTGAGAGCTACACCCTTCTTGTCTAAAGCAAAAATTAGAATGAAAATAATTGGAACAATAATTCCAATTAGTGCACCTGGAATATTTTTATTAATCCTTTTACAAATTAATATTATTGCAATCGTCATTAGTCCCAAACCGAGTGCATAGAAGTTTGTTTGCCCTATATGTGTTATAATGTAGTACAAATTTCCCATAGTTGACATTTGAGCTGAATTTTTTATAGATATGCTCAATATCGTATTGAGTTGTTCAAGTGCGATCAACACGCCTGCACCTGCTGTAAAGCCTACAATAACGGTATGGGATACGAAATTTATCACCTTACCCAGCTTAATGACTCCAAAAAATATTTGTAAGGCACCAACGACGAACGTCATAAGAAAAAGGATTTGATAGGCATTATCAAGCCCCATATAGTTCCTCATGCTAGCAGCTATGAGAAGACTTATGGCATTGGTAGGCCCGGTCACCAGGTATTTAGAGCTACCAAATGCTGAACCGATAATGGCTGATACTATTGCCGTATATAAACCATACACAGGATTAACACCCGCGATTAGTGCATAGGCCATGGACTGAGGAATTGCTACTACTGCTACTGTCAAGGCTGCAATCAAATCTTTCTTTACATATTCCGTTTTATACTCTCTAATAGTTTGCAGTATAGGTATATATTTAGTGAGTGTTAAGCTGAACAAATGTATCCCCCCTTTCAACCAAATCGGAATTATTTATAGTATGTGCCTTATGGTCCAAGAACGTAATCTTAAGAACTACGACAAACGAAGATAGCAATAAAGATACCAACTCATAGCTATACATGAACGTTTATATTTTATCCAACCCTAGTAAAGATTAGCACTGTGTTCGTATTCTGTCTATGTCTAAAACAGCATTCTAACAATCATATTATGCTATGGTTAATTCATTGAATATTAAGTTAATATACCATTCTTAACCTCATGGACCACAAAATCCACAAAACTAAAAAAGCCCAAGGCGTTTTCGTTTCGCCAATAAGCATAGGAGGATAAACCTTAATAATTTTCCCAAGCACAAAGGTGAATCATTGATCGCACAGGTGCTAGCAATTTGAAAACTATTAAAGAAATATAATAAAATTGAGCATAGGTGTTTTCACATATGCTCAATTTTGTGTTTCTTTTGGAACTAACCGACGTTCGTGTTGATACCTTCGCTGCCCTTAAACTTATTAACTGACTCTAGTAAATTACACGCGGCTGATTTCTCAGTATTGTCACCGATCTGACAGTTTAAAACTACTCTAGCTCTCTCTAAATCCTGGGACGAAGAAGCGAAAATTTCATTCTCGGACAACATAAATTTGTTGCCAGCCCCAATATCAGAATCAAAATTAGAGTTCATAAGCATTAAGTTAATATTTGACCTTACACCGCAAATGATAACACTCCCATTAGATTCTTTAACGGACCTAATAAAATTTTTCAAGCCATTGAGGGTTGTTACATCAATACTAGCGACATGCTTCATTCTTAATATGAAAACTCTGGCTTTGTCTACTAGGGTTTCAAGCTTGTTTTCAAGATCCTCTGACGATCCAAAGTATAGATTTCCTTCTAATTCAACAATCAATATATCTACCTTACCATTGACAACCTCAACTTCAGTTTCGATTATTTGAGACTCTTTTCCCTCTGACGGAATCAGAATTTTAATAGGAACTTTGTTAGTATCTCTCAGATATAAGGCAATTGAGAGTCCAATTCCCAAATAAATTGCATAAGAAAGGTTAGGCAATAAAACTGTCGCGAAACACGTTACCCACATCGCAATAGAATCTGATTTTAATTTACCTAATTTGACGACCTTCATAATTTCTTCTTTGTTAACCAGATTGTATGCAGTAACCATCATCACCCCCGCAAGACATGCATTAGGGATGTACTTGGCATATGGGGCAAAGAATAAAAGAACTAGGGCCATGATCACACCTGATAAGATCCCAGCGAATCTTGTAGCCGCTCCGCTGTGATAATTTATCGCAGTACGTGTAAATGAACCAGACCCAGGAAAACCCTGGAATAAAGATGATGCTACATTTGCTAAGCCTTGTCCAATAAATTCTTGGTTAGCATCGATTTTTTGACGTGATTCATTGGAGATAGCCTTTGCGCTAGATATAGCCTCTACACATCCTATAATAGCAATTGACAAAGCCCCACTGAAAAGATCTTTCATTGTAGCAAAGTTGAATTGCACCATTGTAAAGGGAGGTAGGGAGGTAGGAATATGGCCTGTAAGTTTTACGCCCCGGCTTTCTAAAGAAAATAGAATAATAAAAATGATTGGAACGACGATCCCTATTAGAGCACCCGGAAGATTCTTATTTACCTTTTTACAAATTAATATTATTGCAACTGTCATGAGTCCAAGCCCAAGAGCATAGAAGTTGGATTGTCCTAAATGCGTTAAGACATAATATAATTTATCGGTAGTTGGCATTTGTGCTGCATCTTTTATAGGAATACTCAATAGGGTGTTTAATTGCCCAAGTGCGATTAAAGCACCTGCACCAGTAGTGAAACCAAGTATTACGGTATGCGACACGTAATTTATCAACTTTCCGAACTTAAGGACTCCAAAGAGCAATTTTATGGTCCCAACGAGAAAAGTCAGCAGAAAGAGGATTTGGTAAGCGTTATCATGTCCCATATAGCCCGCCATCACACTCGCCACTAGCAGTGCCGACGAATTTGTCGGTCCAGTGATCAGGTGTTTAGAGCTACCGAATGCTGAACCGAAAATAGATGATACTATTGCCGTATACAGCCCATAGACCGGGTTAAGACCCGCAATCAGTGCATAAGCCATACATTGCGGGATTGCCACTACTGCTCCCGTCAATGCAGCAATCACGTCTTTACTAACGTATTCCTTCTTGTAGTTAAAAATCGTTCCAATCATCGGTATATATTTAAACCGTGTTAAGTACAAAACGAATCCCGCCTTTCAGTATGAATGGTTGCTACCAAACATCTACCAAAGGATTAGCCAACAATGTCAGGCAAAACTATTCCGGTAAAATATGTGACTAATCACAATGTAAATTGTGATCTATGAATCTTTTCACAATCTAAGATTAACATTGAGTCAATACCAAGTCAATATGATCGTAATCACAATTTCATATTGCAAACCCACTTCTCAGTGAGTTATTACTGTCGCTAATTCACATATTTTTTTAATGATTAATGAGTATTTACTGTATTATTACTCTACAGGAACTGTAAATTGTTCAAAGATCCGAGATATTCCCACTGCCTTAGTTATGATCAATGATCTACAACAGTTGCCGCACTAAGGGTTGGAGTTCCTTTCCAGCAAAGGTAACCGATTGTAGTTTCTACTTGATGGTACGATAGTTCTATGAGCTTTTTCCAGATCTAAGTTAAGAAATTGTCGGTCTCTTAATTCGCAATTATTATGGCTAATGCCTATGGCACTTATTTTTATATGATTAATTATCTTACTTTTTATAACCAGCTTTAACACGGGATTTAAAAAAAGGCCGGATCTTGTCCAGCCTTGATTCGAAATCACTTAACAATTTTCCCCATGGGCGTTTATGAAATCAGGGGATGGATACAAATTCCGTATAAGACGAAAATTTGCACCCATCCCCTGTTGATCCTAATGAGTCATTACTACCGACCTAGCTACCGAGTGACGTTGCCTAGTATTATGCA
>DATCQU010000003.1:0-16241 GCA_036569365.1 Desulfosporosinus sp.
TTTCCGAAAACTCTTTTCACCGCCACAATTTGTCACCTTAAATTCAATGATAGTATATATCTAGAGATTGCCAATTATTCATTTTTTTACAATACAAAGCAAAAACAAAAGAAGACAATCTACATTGCCTTCTTTTGACTCGTATTAACTTGCGGGCTGATAACCTTTTGCATATTCGATCTTAGCCTTTTTCCGTAGATCGTCGAAAAAAGTTTGGAATTTCGCATCCTTCGCCGAATTCAGCGAATCTTGTGCTACTTGAGGTTGCACCTTGGCATAGTCTGCTGCTGCTGCTGCCGTATGTGCTTCAACCAGAATCACATGATAGCCAAATTGCGTTTTTACAGGAGCTTCTGAAAACGAACCCACTTTTTGGGCAAACGCCACAGTCTCAAATTCAGGAACCATTTTCCCCTTGGTAAAGGTCCCAAGATCCCCGCCGGATTCTTTTGCTCCTGGCTCAATGGACTTGTCCTTAGCGAGCTGGGTAAAATCTGCCCCTGCTTTAAGTTGCACAATGACAGCTTTCGCTTCATCTTCCGTTTTAAGCAAAATATGCCGGGCTTTTATGCTTTCAGGCTGGCCATAATTTGCTATATTCTTATCATAGAAAGCTTTGATCTCAGTTTCGCTTGGCGCTTTAACGTCAGCCGTTACTTTCGCGTAAACCGCCAAGAAATTCTTTAATTCGGGTTCCGCCATACCCTGTTGATTTAGGGTGTCTTGAAATTTTGTGGCATCGCCAATATTTTTCTTTATAACCTCTTCCTGAGCTTTCACTGTCGCATCCTCCGGATTGAGCTTTTGATTCTTCACTTCTTGAGCGATAAGCTTGCCTTCGATCATGCGGTCTAATAACTGGCTCTTAATCTGAGGTAAGGCCTGTTTTCCTTGATCCGTGTCAAATTTCATACCTTGTTTTTCATAGGTCTTTTGTGCGAGCGCAACGCGGGCATCATAATCTTTAATTAAAATTGAGTCTCCATTCACTTTTACCGCCCATTTACCGCCAACCAACGAAGAACACCCCGTGGTCACAAGCATCAATGCAAGAACACTAAGGATCAACCCTACACGGGACTTTTTCATGTAGACACACCCTTTCAAATAGACATGAGAATATTATATCAAGGAGTTGCTCGCGAAGCAATGTCGCTATATGTCGAAAGTACGCGTCGTACCGCTTCTATTACCTCTTCTTGGTCGAGCGTGCGGATACGGATTCTGCACTCTAGATTTCCATTTGGCATCGTCTTAAAAGACAACGGGTAAGTAGAAGCTGAGGCTACCGCCATCAAATATTCCCCAGTTATGAAATCAATGTCTGCCCCAAAACGAATGACAATCGTTTGTTTAGCTTGTTGAATTTGTTCAACTTTCAAAGAGCTTGCCAGCAATTTAATCCGGATAATTTCGATCAGATGCTCGACTTCACGCGTCGGAGTACCAAACCGATCCACCAGTTCGTCCACCATCTCGCTAAGTTGTTCCTCATCTCGAACTAATGCTAACCGTTGGTACAATGATGCCTTGGTTTGACTATCCGCAACATACGGATCCGGCAAGAAAGCATCCACTTGGAGCTCGATGCTCGGTTCGATGTTTTCTTCGATCTTTTCTCCTCGTAGCTCCTGAACCGCTTCTTTCAGCATCTGACTGTATAACTCAAATCCCACCGCTGCCAAATGCCCATGCTGCTGGGCACCGATTAGGTTTCCTGCGCCACGTATCTCCAAATCTCGCATGGCTATTTTAAATCCTGATCCAAATTCCGTAAACTCTCGGATCGCTGCCAAGCGTTTTTCAGCAATTTCCGTAAGAACCTTCTGTGGTTTATACAAAAAATACGCAAAGGCTTTACGATTGGACCGCCCAACACGCCCTCGCAATTGATAGAGTTGGGATAAACCAAAACGATCGGCCTCGTCAATAATAAGCGTGTTTACATTAGGCATGTCGAGACCTGTTTCAATAATCGTCGTAGAGACCAAGACATCCATTTCCTGTTCTAAAAAAGCAAGCATAACCCGTTCCAATGATGTTTCGCGCATTTGACCGTGGGCAACACCGATGCGGGCTTCGGGAACCAGTTGACTCAAGTAATGGGTAACCTGATCCATGTCTTCCACTCGATTATGCACATAAAACACTTGCCCTCCGCGTTGAATCTCGCGCCGTATGGCATCCCTTACTACATCTGCCCGGAATTCGGTGACATACGTTTGAACGGGGTACCGACCTTCAGGTGGAGTCTCAATGACACTCATGTCCCGAACTCCCACGAGAGACATGTGCAGTGTCCTCGGAATCGGGGTGGCAGACAATGTTAAAACATCGACGTTACCCTTTAATGTTTTCAGTTTTTCCTTGTGAGTGACACCGAAACGTTGCTCTTCGTCAATGACTAATAATCCCAGATCTTTAAATTTGACAGCATCGGAGAGAATACGGTGCGTCCCCACAATGACATCAATTCGCCCCTCTATAAGACCTTTGAGTATTTCTTTTTGCTCCTTTTGAGAACGAAAACGGCTCAGCATTTCTATCGTAATTGGATATCCTGCAAATCGTTCTCGGAACGTATTAAAATGTTGTTGTGCCAAAATAGTCGTAGGGACAAGAACCGCCACTTGCTTGCTGTCCATCACAGCTTTAAAGGCCGCACGCAGGGCAACTTCCGTCTTTCCGTACCCCACATCTCCACAGAGCAAGCGATCCATCGGACGTGGGCGCATCATGTCAACTTTTACCTCAGCAATGCTCTGGAGTTGATCTGGGGTCTCTACATACGGAAACTTCTCTTCGAATTCATTTTGCCATACATTATCCGGGGAGAATTCGAAGCCTTTGATTGCCTCTCTTTGCGCATAAAGCTTGACCAAATCGATCGCCATCTCTTTGACCGCACTGCGTGTTTTACTCTTTACCTTATACCACTCAGTACCCCCGAGTTTATAAAGCTTCGGCATGGTTTCCGCAGCGCTGCCCAAATATTTTTGCAAAAGATGAAGTTGATCTAACGGAACATAGAGCCGATCTTCTCCAGCATAACGAATAGCGAAATAGTCCTTCTCTATACCGCCGACTGCTAACCGCTCAATGCCGGTAAATTTTCCGATACCATGTTGCACGTGCACCACAAAGTCTCCTGCTTTAAGATCCGCAATGAAAATTTTCTTTTCGGGCTGTGAGCTGGGCTTTTTGCCAACCGATTTGCGCTCCCTCTTATAGATTTCAGTTTCAGTTAAAACAACGAGATTCCCCAGCGGCAACTCAAACCCTTGATCCAGAGAATGGGGATAGACATAAACATGTCCATCCTCAATAGGATCTTTAAGCTCTCTGCTGGTCGCTGCCACTCCGCGATCATTCAAGCCTTGAATTAAACGCTCGACATGATCCTCATCCCCTACAAACAAGGCCACCACAGTTCCAGCATCCTTACGCCGCTCTATCTCATCGACCAGCATACTTGTCTTCCCCATAAAGCCTGTTAAGGCGCGGGCGTTTAAGTTAAAAACTCGTTTTGGTGCGAGCCCAGGAGCCTGCCTTAGCAGGGTTGAAAGACCGACTAACGGATGCTCGTCTCCGTGACTTAGAATATCCTCATAGTCAATAAACTGGGTCTCCGGATGAACAAACCCCTCGCCATGTTCCAATTGTTGCGTAAATTCTAATAAGCGTTCATTAGCTTGGAACTCCAACTGCTCTTTTAAACGCAGAGGTTCATCCAAGATAACGAAATGATCTTCCGCCAGATAAGAGAAAAACGGGACGAGCGACGTCTTAGTTAGGCTTAAGAAAGGATATACATTCTCATCTAGGATGCCCTGCTCAAGTCGTTCTTCTAGAAAATCGACTTTCTTTTGGAGACGATCAGCTGCTTCTTTTCTCCCAGAGCGTAGAAGACGACCAGTCGCTATACGAGCCTCGGCCCGAATAGCAAAGCGAAGTTGTACTAGCTCCTCACTTGCGACTACATATTCCATAGCAGGCGAAATAAGCACTTTTTCCTGAGCTACTACCGATTTCTGAGTCTCAAGGTCAAACGTGCGAATGGAATCAACTTCATCATCGAAAAACTCGATACGTATTGCATCACCGTCTAAGGGTGCAATGTCAAGTATTCCTCCTCTTAAGGCGAACTTTCCTCGCCCTTCCACTGTCTCGATTCGTTCATATCCACCATCAGTTAACGCTCCCAGAACCTTGGCTAAGACATATCTTTGCCCCACTTCAAAGGTCAATATATAATCCTTCCAGCGATCAAGAGGGAATACACGCCGTTCCACTGCAAGGACTGAAGCTACGACAGTACACCTCTGGTCTTGAGCCAGTCGATTCAATACCCGAATTCGGTCTGCCGTTGTTTCCCGACTTCTGCCCAATGTTTCAAACGGTAGCCATTCCGTTGTGGGCAAATGCAGGATAGTTTCTCGAGGACACCAGGTCCGCAAATCGTTCGTCCATTTTTGAGCCTGCTCTTCCGAATACGTCAATATTAATGCAGGCCTTGATTGTTGCAAAAGCTGTGCGACGAAGGCTGCTTTTTGGCTTCCGGTTAATTGATAAACCATTTGGGGCCATTCCCCATGGCTTAACGACTGATCAATCTCCTGGACATCAAGTCCCCGTCGAAGATAGTCATGAATTGTGTTCAAATCGCTCATCCTTTCGGGCAACATGAAACGATGAACGTCCGCCAAGGGACCCCCATTTTCCTACCCTTATAACTATACACCAGAGGCATTCATCTTGTCGGGGCACATGCCTGCGTTTAAGGCATAATCCCCGACCTCTGGATCTGGCCTCACACATCGGTTAATGATAGACGTTTTTAGGTTCCATCTCCATTTCATGCAGACAACTTGGACAAAGCGAATACGCAACGTTGCCAACGATATCCATTATAGAATCCTCGTTATGGCTGGTCAAGTCGTCTAACTCAATCTCTCCAATAATTCGATCACAAGCATGACATACCTTTAATACCTTCATTCCCGAACCACCTCCTAGCTAGTAGAATTGCCCCTAGCGCCGGAGGTTATACCCACTTAACGATGGTATAAATTCATGGCACGATCGGCTTCCCCTTTAATCCATAAATTTGCAGCTTTCTCCGCGCGTCCCAATACTTCGTCCAACTGCGTAATTTCGTCTTCCGCAAAGGAGGAAAGAACATAACGCGCAGGATCCCACTCTCGAGGCGGCCGACCAACGCCCAATTTAAGTCGCCAGAATTTTTCTGTTCCCAATTCAGCTAGAATGGACTTAATTCCATTATGCCCACCTGCGCTACCCTGATCACGTAAGCGAATTTTGCCGAGCGCCAAGTCCATATCGTCATGGACTATTAGGAGATTTTCCCCTGGTATTTTATAAAAATTAGTGAGTTCCCTCACAGAACGACCGCTCAAATTCATAAAGGTCTGAGGCTTTAATAAAAGAAAACGCTCCCCTTCTATATTGCCTTCGGCCCATAACCCCTGGAATTTTGAGTGGAAGGCCAGCTTATAAGACTCTGCTAAGAGGTCGACTAGCAAAAAACCAATATTATGACGCGTCTCTGCATATTGAGGCCCGGGGTTTCCAAGACCGACAATAACCTTCATTCTAATCTCCTCCCAAGCATATTCATCGAATACGCTGAATACATTCTTTATGAATCAGAAACAAATAATTACCAATAAGGGGGTACACCTGTGAAACCCAGCCGGAAGTTTTTATCCTTACCTATCATTTCTCTCCAAGAGGGGCAGCAAATCGGATATGTCAAAAGCTTAATTCTCAATGCCGCTACGAAGTCCCTAGCTGCAATTGTTGTGGACTCTAAGGGTTTCTTTAAGGATCAGCGCATTATTCCCTATAGCAAAGTCGTCAGTGTCGGCGATGACGCGATCACCATTGACAAGGAGGCTTATGTAGAAAAGACGACCAATCTTCCGGAATTAATGGATTTAGTCAAAGAGAAGTTAACCATCATCGGGACCAAAATAGTCACAGAAACGGGAAAAACACTTGGAACTGCCGAGGAATATTATGTGGATTCGAAAACGGGCAAAATAACCCAGATAGAAATTTCAGGTGGCAAGTTAGAAGGTTTTCTAAGCGGCAAGGCGTGGATGACGTCTGACTATATTATGACCATTGGGCACGATGTTATCATAACCAAACAAGGCAGCGAAAGTGCTCTCACAGTCGCGGATAAAGGACTCAATGATACCCTGAAAAATCTAATCCACTCAACCTCACATATTGCCTCAGAGACAACTCATACGATCGGCAACTACTTTAAAAAAGATAAAACTAAAGCCGCTTCTCAAACCGCTTCTCAAACCATTCTGGATACGGCACCGATCATCATCCCCGAAATCGACCCTATCTCACCGACCAGTCCCACTATAGCAGAGGCTGACTCTTCTAGCGACGATTCAATCGAAATACCCATAACCGAAGAACCCCTGGGCTGATACCCAGGGGTTCTTTTTTAACTAAATAGCTTACTGACTGAGAGGTCTTCGTGAATCCGAACAATGGCTTCACCCAAGAGTGGTGCGACAGACAACACCTTAATTCTGGGAATCATTTTCTCCTTACTCAGAGGAATGGTGTTCGTCACAACGACTTCACGAATAACGGAGTTCTCTAATCGTTCAATGGCTGGTCCAGATAATACGGCGTGAGTACAGCACGCATACACGTCCTTGGCCCCCCGATCGACAAGAGCTTGTGCACCTAAGGTAATTGTTCCAGCAGTGTCGATAATGTCATCGATCATAATCACCGTCTTACCCTTCAGTTCACCAATGACATGCATAATCTCCGAAACATTAGGTTCGGGCCTACGTTTATCAATAATCGCAATAGACGCCCCGATCCGTTCAGCGAAATTCCGTGCTCGTGTAACTCCACCTAAATCCGGAGATACAACGCAGAGGTTTTCAAACCCCTTTTCTCGGAAGTACTCTGCCAAAATCGGAACTCCAGGCAAATGATCCAGTGGAATATCGAAGAATCCTTGAATCGCCGGAGCATGTAAGTCCATGGTCACGACACGATCCGCTCCCGCTGTAGTGATCAAGTTCGCCATTAATTTTGCAGTGATGGGGTCACGTGCCCTTGATTTGCGTTCTTGACGAGCATAACCATAATAAGGCATGACTGCAGTAATACGACGCGCTGACGCCCGACGAATCGCATCAATCATAATCAGCAACTCCATGATGTTGTCATTCGTAGGATAGCAGGTCGGTTGAACGACATAAATATCCGAACCCCGAACACTTTCATCAATGGCCAGACAAATTTCTCCATCTTTAAAACGTTTTATATTTGCTTTACCAAGTGGTACTCCAAGATAGTCCCCAATTTCTTGCGCCAACGGCCGATTAGCATTCCCACAAAAAATCTTAAATTCCTTTGCCGCCATGCCTTTTTCAGCCCCCTATTTCATCTTTTCGCGCTGGATGCCAATGTTCCTTAATGACCTGTGGACTCCGTTCCACCGCCAAGGCCTCTGCAGGCACATTCTTCGTGATGGTAGACCCTGCACCTGTCACAGCATAATCTCCCACTTCAACCGGAGCAACCAAGTTGGTATTACTGCCAATGAAGGCATAATCACCAATCTTAGTGGGATGTTTGTTAACTCCATCGTAGTTACAGGTGATCGTACCCGCACCAATATTGGTAGATTTTCCGATGTGTGCGTCTCCGATATAACTCAAATGGGGTACTTTAGATCCCATTTCAATCCAACTATTTTTAATTTCCACAAAGTCCCCAACTTTTACTTCTGCCTCTAGTTTTGTACCGGGACGTAAATAGGTAAACGGGCCAATGTGACAGCGTTCACCAATCACTGCGTCTTTGCCCACAGTGTAGGTCACTTCAGAACCGCTCCCCACCATACAGTTCTCTAAACTAGAATGGGGCCCAATGATCGCATCCTCTTCGATTCGGGTTTTGCCGATTAATCGAGTGAAGGGTAAAATCGTTACATCCTGTGCGAGTCTGACTTCTGCATCAATAAAGGTAGAGGAAGGATCTACCAGCGTAACCCCTTCTGCCATCCAATGTTCAAGAATTCGCTCTCGGAAAATGGCTTCCGCCTCCGCCAATTGCCCTCGGCTATTGATGCCCAAGGCTTCATGGGTATCTGCGGTACAATACGTCAGCATCTTTTCTCCTTGTTTCAAAAGTACATCGAAGACTTCCGTCAGATAATATTCACCTTGCGAATTCTGATTGGTAATTTTCGCTAAAGCATCCTTGAGTGACGACCCTTTAAAACAGTACGTCCCAGTGTTTATTTTCTTAATTTGACGTTCATCAAGGGTTGCATCTTTTTCCTCAATAATCTTTATGAAGTTCTCGCCGTCTTCAATAATACGACCATAGCCAAAAGGCTGATCCATATAAGCTGTTAATACTGTGGCACTAACCCCTTGAGTCTCATGCAAATCGATGAGAGCTTGCAGAGTCTCGGGTTTAAGCAATGGCTGATCCCCACTTAAGACAAGAACTGTCTGGGCATCCTCCAGATAAGGTAGGACTTGCATAACAGCATGCCCCGTTCCAAGTTGCTCTATTTGTTCCACGATCTCAGCACGTTTATTAATACGGGTCTCAACAACCTCACGGCCATGACCGACAATAACCAGAGGACGTTCAATTCCAACATGGTTTACCGTGTCCAAGACATGTTCGATAAGCGGTTTCCCTGCCAATGAATGCATGACTTTCGGTAACTTCGATTTCATTCTAGTCCCTTTTCCTGCAGCCATGATCACAGCAACCAAATTTGGCATGTTCTAATTCGCCTCCAGCTCTAGTTTAACCTCAATCTAATTTTTACACCCCAAACGTTGTTTATTCGTCAAATCATGTCAAAATACCTTTTTTAGGCCAATTTATTTTTAGGATATCAGAAAAAGGAGACCTAAGTACAAGGTCCCCTTCAAAATCTATTTTGAATTAAATGGCTTCCTGATATGCTTTTAAGACCGCCGTCTGGATCACTTCTCGCGCTGCAGCGGAAATGGGGTGCGCAATATCGCGAAATTCTCCTTCTGGTGTTTTACGACTGGGCATGGCTACAAAAATACCATTCGTGCCTTCCACGACTTTGACATCATGAACCACGAAAGCATTATCAAAAGTCACGGAAACCACGGCCTTCATCTTTCCTTCCACGTTGATCTTCCGAACCCGCACATCGGTAATATTCATTATGAATCACCACCCTTCCACTAGGCGATTGCCTTCCCTCCGGGCCTGTTCATAATAATATTCTCTGTATGGAAAAAAAATCCTGCATTAACTTGAGGAAAATTTTTATTCGCAAAAATCGCCGTCCGAAATAACAGGCTTCAGTGATTAGCTACAGGGACGACAGACATCTTACCCGTATTTAAATCAAGTTCTTTAAGCTGTAAAAGGGATAGATATCCCTCGACAAGCTTAGACTCCGAGGTCATCCTATCTTCTACTAATACCCCAATTCCCACAACATCTGCTTCGAATTCTGCCATCAAATTCTTGATTCCCAGAGCGGTTCCACCCGCCTTCATAAAATCGTCAATCACGAGAACGCGCCGTTGGGGTTCTAAAGCCCTACGTGAAAGTGACATAGTTTGAATACGTCGGGAAGATCCGGAAACATAATTAATGCTTACTGAAGAACCCTCTGTCACTTTGTTACCACTGCGAATGACCACCATGGGTAACCCTAAGGCCTCTGCCGTCACAAGCGCAAGCGGGATGCCTTTCGTCTCAATTGTAACCACAACGTCCGGTGATTTGTCTCTGAAAGCGCCGGCAAAAATGAGACCGAGTGGACGTAAAACAGCTGGATCATATAATATATCGGTCATATAGAGAAAACCGCCCGCCAGAATGCGTTCTTTGTCACTCAGTCGTTCCGCAAGCGTGCTTAGAAAGTGTGTTGCCTCTTCCTTTGGAATTCCTGGAATATATCGAACCCCACCTGAGGCCCCTGAAATTGTTTCGAGATGACCTTGACCTGAGAGCAAGAGGCTCCCCTTAACAGCCATAAGGTCCTCACTAATAGTGGACTTTGCAGTACCAAATCGTTCTGCAAATAGGGTTAATGGAGTCAGCACATTCGGTTTTAACATCAACACTTGGGTGATGGCCACCATCCGTTCTGCTCGTTTCATCTTCTCCACGCTTCTTAATCCACCTTATCTGGATCATTCTTTAAGCTAAGGCAATCAAACGTAATGTTCTCGGCCGTAACAATATGTGCCATCGCCAAAGATTGTGCCTCTTCACTATTATGATGTCTTAGAGCCTCTACGATCATGCGGTGCTCTTCAATTGCAAGTTTATTTCGCCCTGGAACAGCTAGTGAAGTTGCTCTGAACCGTTGAATCTGTTCACGCAGATTTTCTAAGATTGAAATCAACCGTTCATTGCGGCTTGCTTTATAGACTAACGCATGAAAATCTGTGTCAGACTTCACAATCTGCTCTAAGTCTAGCGCGCCTTCACTGACTCTATAAAACAACACCTGTTCCATTTGTTCCAATTCATCCTCGGTAATTCGTTCAGCTGCAAGGCCTGCTGCCAATCCCTCTAAAGCAGAACGGATTTCAAAAACATCGGCGACATCCTTTAGAGACACACCGGCGACATAGGCTCCCTTACGCGGAATCATGACAACAAAATTCTCAAGTTCTAATTTCCGGATTGCTTCACGTACTGGGGTTCGACTAACCCCCATTTCTTCGGCTAACTGGATTTCCATCAATCGTTCCCCAGGCTTAAGAACTCCACTCAGAATAGCCTCTCGCATAGACTCAAAGACAATCTCCCGTAATGGTTTATAACCGTCAAGTATAACCGGTAGCAAGCGTTTCTCCACGAATGTCTCCCCTTTCATCCTAATACGTCCCCCACTGTTTTGGTGATCCAAACGTTTTTATAACCTTTTTTTCTCAACCGCCCCGCGATTTCTATAGCATGCTGTTTCTCCTGGGCTATCCCGAAAACGGATGAACCGCTTCCTGACATTAAGGCTCCGTAACACTCAGCATCAAGTAAATGCTGCTTAATTTTTGAGATTTCCGGTACCATTTGGATGGAGGCTGGCTCTAAATCATTATAAAGTAGATCTGCTATTTGTTGTTCCGACCCTTGTGTTAAGGCCTTTTCCCAATCCGTTCGCGTTAAACTTCCACCCTGTCCAACTACGTCAAAACGGCGGTAGGCCTCCCTGGTATTCACTCCTGCGAACGGTTTGATTAACACAATGCTCATCTCGGGAGCCGCAGGCAATGATTCGAGCCGCTCTCCCCGGCCGGTAGCCCACAACGTCCCTCCGCTAAGACAGAAAGCGACATCAGCACCACAACTCTTTGCAAGCCCAAGTAACCTTTCCCGATCAAGGGGTTTTCCATAAAGTTGATTTAATAAACGTAGCGTCGCTGCAGCATCTGTACTCCCTCCAGCTAGTCCGGCCTGGACAGGAATATGCTTATCAATCTCAATTTCAATCCCTTCAGATTGACCACACTGTTCCAGAAATAACACAGCCGCCTTATAAGCCAGATTGCCAGGGCCACTTAATGCGCCGCACCGGCAAACAACCTTCTCGCCACGACGACGAACCCGAACAATATCGTGCAAGGCGATGGATTGCATGACACTTTGAAGTTCATGGTAGCCATCTTCCCGAATCCCGTGAACAGCTAGGGCTAGATTAATCTTAGCATAGGCGAACGTAGTTAGAAAAGATTGTTCCATCGGCCTTACCCTTTCCGAACGTTATGACTGTATTTTCTTATATTATACATATTTTTCGGTCGAAATTCCAGCACTTCTCCATGTAAATCCCATAATCAAAAGGGACGAAGATAATCCTCGCCCCCAGTAACGCTCTAAAGTTCTCCTCCAACGACCCATTCGTTCGGCACTAATTCATAGGTTAGTGCCTTTTGCAATTCCATTCTCCTACTTAGTTCTTCTTCGATTGGCTCAATGTGCTCATAGAACATCACGAACGTATCGCCAGGAACGCAACTATCTAACCCCTTCCGAAAAGCTTCTATTTCTGAAAGTTCAACTCTTATCTTAGTCGGGTTCATGCCACTCAGCACAGCTTCATCATAAAGTAGTTGCGCTATTTCTCCTGGTTTTCGTCCACGCAAATCAGTATCTTCTTTAACAATTAATCGGTGAAATCCCTTTGCCGCTACCCGTCCAACTTCACGTATCGTATCATCCGGTCTGTCTCCAGGCACCGTAATACACCCCACCAGTGACCCCGTCTTAAAATGTTTAAGGGTCTTGGCGATTTCTTGAATCCCCGCCGCATTATGAGCATAGTCGATAAAAACACGAACTCCATCCAACTCATATTGATTGAGACGACCTCTATTATGCTCAGCATCTGAGGTAAAGCCATGAAGAGAATTTCGGATCGTCACGGCACTCAGCCCTAAGGCCCACCCTGTTGCGACTGATGCAAGGGCGTTCTGAATGTTGTGCTTGGCCCTGCCGTCAAGTGTTGCGGGGATCTGCTTCACAGAACAGATTCTAGAACTTTCTGACCCCTGGCAAAGCAAAATCATACCCCGACGTACAAAAACAGCTGTTCCACCCTTCCCTAGATGTTTACGCACATGAATATTATCCTTTTCAGTACTGAAAAGGATAACCCGTGCCTTCGTACGCTTAACCATGTGCACAACATAAGGGTCATCCGCATTCAAAATCACATAACTAAACGGCTTGACCACTTCAGCAACCAAGCTCTTCACATGGGCAATGTCTTCCAGAGTCTCGATACCATACTGCCCAAGATGGTCATTGGATACATTTGTGACAACCGCCACATCAGCATAATCATACCCCAAACCTGCTCGGAGAATCCCGCCCCGAGCCGTTTCAAGAACCGCCACCTGAACATCTGGATGTCTTAAAATAGTCCTGGCACTCTCTGGTCCGGTTGTATCTCCTTTAACCCACAACTTCTGATTGATATAAATCCCATCCGTCGACGCCATTCCCACCAAAAGCTTTTGATCTGAAAGCATTTTACTAATCATACGAGTCGTTGTTGTTTTTCCATTGGTACCTGTAATGGCAATAATTGGAATTCTTCCATTACCTGAAGGTAGCACTTGCTCTACAATAGCCTTGCCCACATTCCGTGCTTTTCCCACGCTCGGAAAATGATGCATGCGAATACCGGGCGCGGCATTGACTTCAATGATATGCCCATTTTTTTCTCGATAGGAAGCCTGAATATCCTCGATCACTAAATCAATACCCGCAACATCTAATCCGATTAGCTTCGATGCAAAGACGACTAAATCCACATTATCTGGATGTACACGATCCGTTACATCCTCAGCGATCCCTCCAGTACTAAGATTTGCACTGTCACGAAGATACACCACTTCCCCTTGTTCGGGAACGGATGAGAGCTCTAGGTGCTTTTGAGAAAGGGTCAAAAGTACCACAGGGTCAATCTTAATCTTAGTTAAGGCCTTCTCATGGTCATCACCACGCAAGGGATCTTCATTTGCTTGATCCACCAGCTCAGCAATCGTCGCTAAGCCATCCCCAACTACATGAGCTGGAATCCTCTGGGCAGCGGCGATCAAACGATCTCCAACGACAACCAAGCGATAATGCTGCCCAGAAATATATTCTTCGATAATAACCCAATCCCCATATGTTTGAGCGACCCTAAACGCTGCCCTAACTTCTGCCACGTTCGTTAGTTGGAGGGTCACCCCTTTTCCCTGATTTCCATGCAAGGGCTTAATTACGACAGTCGTTTCCATATCTAGGAAAGCTTGAACGACGTCCTCTTCTGCCCTGACAATATGTCCCCAGGGGACTGGAACTCCAGCATCGCTGAGTATTTTCTTGGTCATTTC
Organism: Desulfosporosinus sp.; assembly: GCA_036569365.1. GTDB lineage: Bacteria > Bacillota > Desulfitobacteriia > Desulfitobacteriales > Desulfitobacteriaceae > Desulfosporosinus. Next base: position 13,914 of record DATCQU010000003.1, read on the forward strand.
CTTATCACAAGCAATGTCTACCCCTATACTCGCGGTCGCATCCGTCATAGTCGCCTGGAGACGTCTTTGATTCCGACCATACCCAAGCTGCAACAAGCTGCCTTCATTTAGGCGATGAACTGGAATTCCACGCTCCTGACAAGCTTCAACGATCACTTTCGTCGAAGACCCTAATTCGTACTCAGACATTACCTCTTTTATGCGATTTACGGCTTGTAAAACATCAAAGGTCCCTTGATTCAGAAGGGTTCGCACAAGATTGAACGCTTGTTTGAACGCCTCGATTGCTCCTTCTTTGGTTTCGTAATTAAATATAATCTCATAAAGACCTGGCACTTCTAAAATAGCCATCGTTTTGCCGTATTTGATGCTTTGCCCAGCTTGTGTCAGAAGGTCGATCGTCACATGTTCAAGAACATGCCCGATAAGGGTTCCCTCTTGTAACCGCTCTAGAAATCCACCAAGTTTACCCCGTGAACAGTGATGGTCTGCCAATGTGGGTAAATTATCGACGAGACGAAGACTAAAGTCTCCCAATTCATTACTAAAGCGCTCTGTCCATTCTTGGAGATCCACAATCGCTCGAATAATAGGCCTACTGCTATAAACATTAGCCCCTTCGATCGCTTGGATTTGTTTAATCTCCATTATGTTGTTGTTCCTCCTTTAGTTGCACTGGATAAATATACTTTCTTAGTTTAAACCTTTTTTCCGCTTGGTATTCCCAAGTTAAGTCATTATCAACAACTGAGGCACATTTAAGAAAATATCTATGCATCTTTGACCTGTTATTTCTTTCATATGCCTATAGCAAGGAGACCCGACGTTTTAGATCAAAACCATAGCCATCGGATAGAACATGCATCATAATTGGGCTCAAAAGCAAGGCTTGACCCGGTGTTGTTTCTGAAACGTTTGTCGCCGTGGAGGAGGACGCATCTACTACAGTGACTGTATTGCTTCCTACGACTGAAAAAAGCGCGTTAGACTGAACTAGAATGGCAGTATCCTCATCAATTCCCACTCCAAGGACGTAAGGATTTTGAGCGATTGCCGATAAGAGTCGACCAATTCGTCCTCGTTGAGCAAAGTGTTGATCAATTACCACGGAGCGAAGTAACCCCAATCCAGGTGCCATCGTCAGAGTGTCTTTCTTCGCCGTTCCCGCTTCCCCCCCGACAATCATCGTATCCGACATAACAGAAGCCCCTGCGCTCGTTCCCGCAATAATGACTCCTTGTTCATACAGTTTTTGGAGCATTCTTCCTAGGAGCGTCCCCCCTAGTAAGCCTGTGATCCGAAGTTGGTCACCCCCTGTAAAAAAGACCCCTGTTGATTCTTCGAATTGCTTACCAATTCCTTGTGTATTCGCCTGAGTACGATCCGAGACATCAAGAACTTGTACTTCCCGAGCCCCTAATTTGAGAAACAAGGCCTGGTACTCGGGTCCTACTTGTCGAGGGTATTCTGTCGCAGCCGTCAGGACCGTAATACGGCTTTCCCTACCGCCTGACTCCTGAACAAAGCGCTTAAGGATTTTGCACTCTCCCTTTTTATCTTCTGCCCCACCGATAATAAGAAGTTTTCCTTCCACATGTTCAGTCAAACTGATCCCTCCTGTCCATTTATTTTTAACTTAAAGGGGTATATTTATGCAACGAACATTCAGAAATCACCAACATACCATGAGATATAACCTAGTTACCTAAAGAAAGGAGGCTTCTACTTTAATGCCCAATCGTTTTATTGTCGTTCATACCACACGTCGACAACTTGAGCTTTATGAAGGAAATCGGCTGATCCAGCATTATCCGATTGCTGTAGGCAAAGGAGCAACCCCCACACCCCACGGGCGCTTCACCATTGCCACGAAAACGGTTTATCCTGGTGGTATTTTTGGTAGCCGCTGGATGGGCCTTTCCATCCCCCATTATGGGATTCATGGGACGAGTAACCCATCAAGCATTGGTCAAGCTGTGTCCAAAGGGTGTATCCGTATGCATAACCGTGACGTCGAAAACCTATACCAATACGTCGAAATTGGTACCGCCGTCAGCATTGAGCGGTAAGCAAAAAAAGCGTGACCCAGACAGTAGCACACGAACTCTTGCTACCGTCTGGGTCACAGATTCGAAAAGGGGCACCAATACGGCTACGAATCGCTAAACTCCCGCATTTCAATATAAGAAAACAATTTTCCGGAAAATCCTAACAATAGGAAGCCAACCCCAACATTCGCCACAATAATTCCTAACTCAAACGCTAATTCGCTGCGGAAGATCAGATAGAGGATCCCCCCCATAACACCTGCTGGAATGACAACGACTA
>DATCQU010000004.1:0-25458 GCA_036569365.1 Desulfosporosinus sp.
TGGTGGGCGATACTGGTCTCGAACCAGTGACCTCATCCGTGTGAAGGATGCGCTCTACCGCTGAGCTAATCGCCCTTAATGCGATATTCATGATTCGTTGTTCGTGGTTCGTGGTTCGGTAACCGATCGAACAAAACTTCGACTCTCGTTGCATTGTCTCTTCCACCGTCTCGAACATCGCATTCCGAACTTCGATGATGGTGGGCCCACTTGGATTCGAACCAAGGATCAACCCGTTATGAGCGGGGGGCTCTACCGCTGAGCTATGGGCCCGTATAAAGGAAAACAAATTGGCTCCCCGAGCAGGACTCGAACCTGCGACATTCTGATTAACAGTCAGACGCTCTACCAACTGAGCTATCGAGGAATATCCTTTGCACGGATTATTATATGAAATCCATCCGCTTTAGTCAAGCCTTTATTTTGTTTCCCTTCGTTTCAAAGACAAGGGGGTCGTTTACTCCAGATAGTCCTTTAACTTCTTACTCCGACTTGGATGACGCAACTTCCGCAAGGCCTTGGCTTCAATCTGCCGAATCCGTTCTCGAGTAACCCCAAATTCCTGCCCCACTTCTTCCAAGGTCCGAGTACGCCCGTCATCGAGTCCAAAGCGCAACCTGAGTACTTTCTCTTCGCGGGGGGTTAACGTTTCCAGGACTTCTTCCAATTGCTCTTTTAAGAGAATGAACGACGCAGCATCTGGCGGTGCCGGTGCATCTTCATCGGGGATAAAGTCGCCTAGATGGGAGTCTTCCTCTTCCCCTATGGGGGTCTCTAGCGACACGGGCTCTTGAGCGATTTTCATGATCTCTCGAACACGTTCGACGGGAATATCCATCACTTTAGCGATTTCTTCAGGTGCTGGTTCCCTACCTAGTTCCTGTAGAAGCTGCCTGGAAACACGGATCAGTTTGTTAATCGTTTCTACCATATGCACAGGAATTCGGATGGTCCGGGCTTGGTCTGCGATTGCACGGGTGATGGCTTGGCGGATCCACCAAGTGGCATAGGTACTGAACTTATATCCTTTAGTATAATCGAATTTTTCCACAGCCTTAATAAGGCCAAGGTTCCCTTCCTGAATCAAGTCCAGGAAAAGCATACCCCGTCCAACATAGCGCTTCGCGATGCTGACTACAAGACGCAAATTGGCTTCAGCCAAGCGGCGTTTTGCTTCTTCGTCGCCGGCCTCCATTCGCTTGGCCAAGGATATTTCTTCCTCGGCAGAGAGAAGAGACACTCGTCCAATTTCTTTCAGATACATGCGAACCGGATCATCTATGCCCACACCTTCAGGCACCGACAGATCGACCTCAGCCTCTTCCTCGGCCTCATCATCTGCCTCATCTGCGATATCATCATCGTCATCCTTGGCCTTTTTCAAGACTTCCTGCTCGACTTCTCCAGGCTCTGGCACCACATCTATTCCCATCCTACCAAGTTGTTGGTAGATATCATCAATTTGATCCGCGGAAAGCTCAACCCCTTGGAGAGTATCCATAATCTCCCGATATGTTATGGATCCCTTCTTTTTTCCTTGCATAATGAGGGCTTGGATTTTGTCCATTTTTTGGTCTTCGTTCATCTGTCCCCCACCTTTCCTCGGATCGTTCTTTTGGGTGCCTTTAACCTTGCTATTCGCCACGTTTCAACCGCTCTCCTATCTCTTTCAACAGAGCCATGGCCCCAGCCATGTCACCGGATTTTTCTAATGCCGCCATGCGGGCTTGAAGATCTTCCACTCGTTCCTCTGCTTGCGTAGAAAGAATCTCCTTGATACAATCATCTAAGAGTCGCTCAGTCTGCGATATATCTAACTCTTCCAGGAGCAAACTTGCCAACCGGCTTTGAACCGTTTCGTCGCAATGCGCAGGCAAGCCTCCATCCTGATCGAGATAATTGAAAATTTGTTGATGGGTTAGAACTTTCCAAAAGGATTCACCCAACTTCGCCTTAATTTTAGGCAAATGCGAAAGATCTTCTAAAAGCATGCGCAAAAGCGTACGCTCCGCTCGATAAACCCCCAAGAAGACGGTCGGTTGAGGGTGTGTAGCATTATCTTTACATATAATGGCATCAATAATATTATCTCTGTTTTTAAGAGAATTAACCTGTTTTTGTTGAGAATATTCCTGTACTCGCTCTTTTTTAGGTTTTTTCTGCTCCTGGCTTGCGATTTCACGTTGAACTGCCTCTAATGTCAGCCCCAGTTCCAAACTTAGAAACCTCTCATACCCTTCCCGTTCGACTGGACTGGTCACTTTCAAAATATCAGGCGCAAGCTTAATGACTAATTCTGCCTTCTCATGAATGTTCTGCGGTGGTGTTTCGCGGGCCAAAGTTCGATATTTGAATTCGACATAGGTTAATACCCCTTTTAAGGCTTTGTTGAACTCCTCGACACCGAAGCTTTTCATAAACTCATCCGGATCCTTCGCTCCGATTAACGTTAAAACGTCCACGCGAATCCCTACGTCACGGAGAATTTCTCCCCCTCGAAATGCAGCATGAATTCCCGCTGTATCAGAATCATAAAGCAGAATGACGCGCTGTGTATATCGTCTCAAAAGTTTTGCCTGCTCCCGTGTCAACGCTGTCCCCAAGGAGGCCACGGTATTCGGAAATCCAGCATTCTGAAGCGCAATGACATCCATATAACCCTCAACCAGTATGGCAAACCCTTCTTCCCGGATTCCTTGATGCGCTCGATGCATCCCATAGAGGTTATGCCCCTTGTTAAAAAACGGGGTCTCCGGAGAATTCAGGTACTTAGGGATTGAATCATCCAGCGCTCTGCCACCAAAGGCAATCGGATGGTTGCGGCGGTCGAGGATACTGAAGAGGATACGATTACGGAACCGATCATAATATTGTCGTCCATCTTTGCTCTGCGTTTCCTTTTCAATGGCTAGCCCCGCTTCCGCCAATTCATGCGGCTGGACGCCACGTTCCTGCATGTACCCCAATAATCCATCCCAGCGGTCCGTAGCATACCCTAAACGGAAGCTCTTCATCGTCTCTAGGTCGACCCCACGCTTCGCAAAGTAGAGACGTCCAGGTTCTCCTTCGGGTAATCTCAACAGAAGGTCATGAAAGTAGCTTGCCGCCCATTCGTGAATTTCTTCAACGCGTCGTCGAAGGCGCGTTTCTTCCCGTTCATGAGGAGACAGCTCTTTCTCAGGAAGTGACACCCCGTATCTGTGCGCCAAATTCTTAACACTCTCAACAAACGTCCAATTTTCCTTCTTCATGACAAACGAAAAGATGTTCCCTCCAACGTTGCATCCGAAACAGTAAAACATTTGTTTCTCAGGGGTCACGGTAAAACTGGGTGTGTTTTCCGAATGAAAAGGACAAAGTCCCCAATAATTTTTCCCCTTACGCTGCAAGCTGACATAATCAGATATAACCTCTACGATATCCGTGCGCAAACGCACTTCCTCGATAACCTCTTCTGGAATAAAGTCTTCATGAATTCTATTGTCCACGTTAATTTCGCCTTTCGATTCTCAGCCACAATTTATTTACTTTGTCAACCCTAGGCTTATACAATTCTTCGCCGAAAATTCATAAAATCCTCTTTTTAACTCCCCCTATAATGAAACAGTTTTTAAGGAGAGTCAAAAACTATTCCAGAATATTATTTATTCTCCTTTTTCAAGGCAATACCTGCTTTCTTCGACAAATATTTATTGAAGTATTTGCCCTACTCCTTCTCGAAACAAGAAGAATGCCAGATAAACACTTTCCCACACTACAAAAGCATGTTAGTATATAGTAAACTTATGCAGTGAAATCGCGCTTTCAAACCACCACTAAAAAAGAACATAATAGAAAGGTTGATGCTTTATGTCTAGACGTACATACAAAACACTCGTCGTAGCAATCGTTTCGATGTTACTTGCCGGAGCCTTTCTGACCGGTTGCAGTTCCGCTAAAACACAAGCCGTCAAATCATCAGAGAACGCCACAACCCCGACTCCTGCTGCAACTCCAGCTCCTGCTACACCCACCGCAAGTACCCTCCCTGATACTACCCCACACTCCGTTAAATTGACTCTTTATTTCCCTAATTCGGACGCCAGTGGCTTAGTTCCTACCGATCGAACCGTTACAGTCGCCGATCAAGAAGTTATTAAAGCGATGTTTACAGAACTAGCCACTCCCCCAACGGGAATGGAAAAACCACTACCTAAAGGTACCGTCCTTAAAAGCGCCTCCGTTAAAGACGGCGTAGCCACGATTGATCTGTCCACCGAATTTAAAAAGAACTTTACCGGCGGTTCCGCGGGTGAAGAGATGACCCTCTATAGTATTGTGAACACATTGACGACCCTTTCAAACGTTCAAAGTGTGCAATTTCTCCTAGAAGGTAAAAAGCTAGATGGAATCCTCGGACAACTTGACACTAGCACACCTCTTAAGAAAAATGTCAGCTTGATTCTTAAAGCAAACTAGGGCTGGTGCCAAGCCTTAGCTGCACTTATATCGCAAATACTCGCAGATTTGGTGTAAGAAAAATAGGGCTGCCCTCCTCATGTGTCATCTCCTTAGTTTACTTCTGTTATTCAAAACTTATTCTTTCTGAAGCATGACGAAAGTGGTTGAGATAATTTACTCAACCACTTTTTCTTCTGCTCTTTTATTGGATAACGTATAAAGGGAATATGTAGTGAAGACTCTATCGTTGAGGAACAAACAAGCTCTCAAACAGATCAATGGCGTAATTATCGGTGAGTCCGGATATATAGTCAACGACGGCTTGAGTTTCGTTTCCGTCCGCCCAAATCAAAAAGTTCTCGGGTAGTTTCGATATATCCTTTATATAATAATCATAAAGGGCATGAACAATATATTGCCCCTTACGCCGCTCTTCACGCAAAGTCGAGCTGTTGTATACTCTGTCAAACATAAATTGCCGGAATTCCTGCATCGCGCCCTTAACCTCAACGGTCTGTTTAATGCTATCTTTGCCCCGGGATGCCTCGATCATATCCACCACCATCGTGGCAATCATCGCGCTCGGTTTTATCCCAAGTGTCCGTTGCACTGACTCTGGTAAATCACTTTTAGTTAACAAGCCCGCCCTTAAGGCGTCATCGTAATCATGACAAAGATAAGCAATCCGGTCTCCAGTTTTCACGATCTGACCCTCAAGGGTTTTAGGAATACCCTCTCCAGTGTGATGCAAGATCCCATCGAGTACAGGCTCAGTGAGATTTAATCCGTGACCTTCACGGGCCAACACTTTCAGAATGCGGATGGACTGTTCATTATGCTCAAAATGCTTGATAATACGGCGGAGAGCCTCTTCTCCGACATGACCGAACGGAGTGTGTCCAACATCATGCCCCAGCGCGATCGCTTCGATGAGGTCCTCATTCAGTTGTAGCCCACGACCAATCGTTCGGCATATTTGCGAGACCTCCAAACTATGCGTCATGCGGGTTCGGTAATGATCTCCCGTAGGAGCAATATACACCTGAGTTTTATGTTTAAGACGTCGAAACGGCTTACTATGTAAGATCCTATCGCGATCGCGTTGGAATTTAGTACGAATCGGGCACTCTTCTTCTGATCGCTCGCGCAAGGCATCCCTGCTTTTTGCCGCATACGGCGAAAGGCGCTCTTCTTCTTCCTTTTCAGACCGCTCACGCAGTGCAAGTGGTGCAAGTGGGGACGGTTCTTGCTTGCATACTTGCTTGCCTATTAACGCAATATCGTCTGCGCTCATTGACGCACTTCCTCTCTCTGGGGGTGCAAGGGTGCAAGTGGGGACAGTTCTTGCTTGCATTTTTACATGCATTCCTATTTGCATTCTTATTTTGCCTTTTCAGCCAATCACGATCCGGCTTACGTGGGACTCACTTATCCCGCCAAACAGTTCACCGAGTTCCTTGAGGTTTAGGGAAGAGTTCCTTCGCAGGATTCGAATTTGCTCATTTCTTAGAGGTCTGTTGTTCAGTAATTCTTCTAGGGTCATATTCTCTTCGACTAATATTTGGTCTAAGCGTACTTTGGCCATCGTCATTCCATTTATATATTCAGACTGTTTTTGACCGAGCTCCTGGTGGTCTTCGATATCCAGTATGCCCTCTTCGGCCTGTTCCGTTTTAGTGACAAACTTCCCGTATTCAGCTACGGATTTAATCTTATTACTCGAAAAGTAATTTAAGATCATGCTGGTATCCAATAAGCCTAACACATCGCTGGCTTTTCCAGAGTAGATATTATAGCTGCTCCACTTGAACTCATCCGCTCTTCCTACAAGCTTGGCCTTGACGGGGTTATTGTGAATGTACCGACTTACCTCCAGTAAATAACGATCGTCTTTGACCACTTCACTCTTGAACCGATCTTGGAACAGGTGACCGCACCTCTGATAAACACGATTAAAGTAGGAGACGTAACTTATATTGATACTCTTCATCAATTTTGAAATGTCATTGCCATTATCGTCTACAAGGAGATGGATATGATTATCCATAAGACAATAAGCATAAAGTATAAAATTATACTTTTCCCTAGCCTTCGCAAGTGTCTCTAAAAACTTAGCCTTGTCTTCATCGTCCCTGAAAATTTGCTTTTTCTCGTTCCCCCGCTGGACCACATGATAAGTGGAAAATTCAACCTTAACCCTTTGCCCCCGTGGCATACACATCCCCCTCTCCGACATGTTCTTAAGGTAAATTATACCTTTAATGGTTCCTTGATGCAAGCAAGAACCGTCCCTTCTCCCGCGTTTTTCCCGCGACTTTCCCGCGCAAAAAGGCAAGAACCAGCGTATCAACGCTGGTTCTTGCCTGCAAGTGATGACAGTTCTTTTTTCCCTCGAGAGGAAAGGTCTTTATCGTTTCGATGACATCAGTGATTTTGCGCATATGTAGCCAAACTTCGTGCGCACCGTTCAATATCCCCTAACTCTTCTTTAATAATCTGCCACAATACTTTGGGTTCAATCTCCCAGTAAACATGGACGAGCCGGTTACGAAACTGAACCATTTGCTTCAAAGTCAGTGTATCCTCCATTAATAAAATACCCTTTTCCGCGAGCACCTTGAAAATATCCGCATAATCTTTCGGGGCTCGCAAGCCCTGATCGGAAATAATATGGTTTCCAATATTAATTAAGCATTCAATGGCCAACTGCAAGCAACGTTCTGCACTATGAAAATTCCTTCTGGACGCGACAAACTCTTCTTCAGGGAGAGATTGAATTTCTTGTAAGAAATCCAAATATTCTTTGATAAGTTCTAATTGCCGTTCAACCTTTGTGCGATTGACCATCTTATAATCCCCTTTCTACGACGCGCCGGAAAAATGCTTCCTGATGCTCTCGTAAACAAGGCTCAAAGTCCCAATAACGAGACCGTGTTTGTGTCTCTAGATCCACCCTCAAGCTCTCATTGCGACTAATAAGTAGGACGCCTTCCTGCACGATAGCGTAACGCAAAGGTAGAGGCGACTGATCCCAATCCACTAAATCAATGGCATCCGTTCCAAGACAATCAGCAATGGTAGAACGAATATTTAATTGGTCTTTCCATGTCATGTCTTTATTATATTTAACTGCAAAATCCCAATCACTGAGAGGAGTTCCTTTTCCCTTAGCGCGTGATCCGAACCAGTAAGCTAACTCAATCTCAGGAAAGGCTGCAATCGCCACTTTGCATTTTTCCATTATCTTATCCATCGATTCGCACCTCTCATTCCTACGTAGATGAACTTAAACTAAGTATACCTAAATTATACCAAATTGTGGGATAAAGGCAATGACCTAAACTCTGAATTATCCTATTCTACCATGGACAACGCTAAAAAAGACGAGAACCCTGCTTCTACTCGCTGGTTCTCGTCTTGCTTGCCTTGATGCAAGCAAGAACCGTCCCTTCTCCCGCGCTTCATTAAAAATCTGTATTGTCCTAAAAAGCTCTTACAATTTTTCCGCGTAGACCATTCGTTCGATCGGTGTTGAGGCTAATAGCCGACCAGTAGGTTTAACATATTTCTCGGCCATTTCGTCGTAACCCATGTCCTCGATTACCTGCCAACCGTACTCTTTTAGAAAGTTCGGCCATGCTTCGGGATCCATCCCAAAAATCCAAATCTTACTTGTCACAAACCTTTTGTAGCCCTTCTCCCAGCCATACATAACTCGCCCATCAAGAAAGTCCTTGCGAACATATGTGAAAGCAAGACGGCTACCACGCGCGGCCTTAGCCAGAAAATCAAAGGTTATCCTAAGGCCTTTTTCTGTTAGATATTGAGTAACAGCTTCCCATATGAAAAATGTCCGCTTGTCCGCAGAGTAACCGTGCGATCCCAGTACGGTACCTAGATCTTCACGGTCGAAGTCTATTGCAACTAGTTTAACATGTGAAGGAGTTGTTCCAAACACCTTACGAAGTCTGATCTGCTTTTGGTTGATGTTTTCAGGTTGATCGAGCTCCCAAACAGGTATGTCAGAAAGAGCAGGCAACCGATATGCCCGAGTATCAAATCCTGTACCCAGATTCACTACCGCGTCAATCTGATTGAGAGAATCGATTAGTTTTTCATCAATGTACCTTTTTCTGCACATCATACCACCCCACATGCCGGGAAAGTCTTTCTCAGTTGCTCTAACCATCCAAGCCCTGATCGAATTAGACCGCAACAGCCATAAAAAGGCACGACCGGACGGCAGTATCAGATGGGCCAAGTCATCCTCGATGATGCGCTTCTTCTTAGGATAGTATTGCTCAATAGCGACTAGCGTTGTTGGAGCAATTCCTGTTTTAGCGGCTTCTTTTGCCATAATTTTCTCCTCCTTGATCGAAAAGAGTTCAGGATGCCTTCCCTGCATTAACTGAATATCTCCCATGTTCATACCAAGAAATTTCCAACCAATGTTCCACTGGGCAGACAGCAGCAGTCTGGACAGGAGGCTTTTTAAATTGATATTTTTGCCATAAATGTTAACTATTCTATAAAACCACACATAAGTCCTTTCACTTTTGAAAAACACTTATATATTTTATTAGAATAATGACGAAAGCCTCTTAATTAATCAAGTGCGATCGTTCCATATAGAGAAAAATCAATTTGCTGGTTTAAATTACAGTGTTTTAGGTACGCTGGTATCTTGTTGGCTTATTTTTTTTGTGCATATATATCCGTTTGCTGGGTTGTTCTTTGGACCCGAGTGGGCAAGAATAATATGTGGCTTTTCGATAATAATATTGTTTGCTATTTATAATTACTCAAAGAGATATGTTAATGTCCCTCTAAGGCATTTTTTAATTCACCTAATATCAGCTTTACTGTACATTTGGGCGGTTTTAAACTCGATGATCAAGATTCTAAGTAGGGGCGGTATCGAATGGCGAGGAACAGTTTATTCTTTAGAAGAATTGAAAAAACAGACTTTGTAATTAAGTAAATGAGCAAGCAAGATAAAAGTGATTTTAGGATGAATCTTTGCTGCAGCGTCACATAGTTCAATAAAACAACAGCGCCAGCATTTTGAATGAATGCTGGCGCTTTACATATCGCGCCATTATCGGACTCAACATCCTATTATCATTAGCGTCTATGGTTACATTGTCATATAGCACGGTTATAGGACTCCAAGGAACAGAATAAAGGTGTTTATCATCGAGATGGTATGGGAGGAATATCTAAAAAGTGTGTTGAATGAACATTAAGTGAAGCTTTTTGTGCCTTAAGCACAACGAAAGGAATGATACTTACTATGAGTAATTTCAATTATGACTCGTATTGTGGAAATTATTGCGGTGCTTGCTCAATAATTTTGGCTGACAAGACAGGAAACAAGGATCCATTAGCTTCTTATTGGACCGAATCCGCATTGAAGGATTTTCAGCAGGCACAGGGGATAGAGCTGTCGGCTGAGGATAATCTACAGCTAAGGTGCAAAGGTTGTAAATCAGATACTCTATTCATAAACTGCAAACATTGTAAAATTAGAGCTTGTGCTATCAGTCGTAAGGTAGAACACTGTAACGGATGCAATGAATATCCTTGTCAACTACTCAAAGGATCTTTGATGAACAAAGATATTCAGGAAAAATTACCTCACTTAAAAGTTACATCTGATAATCTAACAACTATTAAAAATGTTGGTGTTGAGCAGTGGCTTAATGACCAGGAAAAACAATGGAAATGCCCAGAATGTCAAACAGACTTTTCTTGGTATACCTCTAAGTGTACAAAATGTGGCAAGGATTTAGATAAAATAAAAGACTACAACAATTTAGAAATTTAATGTCTTTGAATTTAGCGAAAATAGTTATACGTTTGCCCCTGGTGCCAGCTTCAATAGTATTACCCATTAAACGAGTTCAATAAACAAGGGCACAGCATCCTGAAGTGAGAATGCTGTGCAACTTGTGTCATATTCTTTTTTCTAGGACGCAATGACGCCACACGATGATCGCATTGATTATTACAATCGTAAGATTCTGCTATTTAATACCGTCATACAGTTTGAAATCTCATGGAGGAGGTTAATAATGATTAAAATAATTCGTGTATTTCTCACCGTTTCAATGTGCCTTCTGATTCTTAACGGATGCTCTCCAAATGTTAAGCCCCAGACCCAATCAACGAGCAATCAGCCAAACGTGGTAGCTACAACTCCAAGCGTTGGCACAAACGTAGCAATGTACATTGCAAATAAAGATATTGATAAAAGTTCTTTCATTTCCAAAGATAAACTACTAGAGAAAATCAATATTACTAAAGATGTAAAATCTAATATTAAAACAGTAATATTAAAAACGTGGAAGCAATACAGTCTGGAGGATGATCCTGATTTCAAAGGCATTAATCATCAAATTGACTCTGATCATATGGTTTGGGTTGTAATAACTGAATATCCAGATAGGTTTAATACAAAGATTGGATTTTATGCTAATGCAACAGTAACGTCAGTATATGATGCACAAACGGGTACAATTTTAGCTGCAAAAGTTACCGGAGATTTAAAGGGGTAATACCAATGAGATGCCGTAAAACCCACCCTAAGACAATACCCGAAATAAGTATAATTTTGGGTCAGGGTAATTCAGTTTTGGGTGAAATATTCTTCTTAAGAATGATAAGCTAGAAATAGAATTGAGGGGAGCGATTTCTGTGAGAACTTCAAAAATACTCACTTATCTCTTGTACTTATTTGTTTTATTCGGATTTCTGGCAGCTGGTTCCTGGGCAACATCTATGCTTAAAATCTGGGCAGGTAGAACCTTTAGACCTGTACCATGGTTTATTGGCTCAAGTTTTATTTTTATTTTTATAGGAATTTTGATGGGGCTAGAAGACTTTGTAATACAGTACAATAGACAAGGAAAATGGTCAGTAAATATTACAAAGCTAATAATACTAGGAATTCCATCAGCTGTTTTTGCTTTCTACTTAGTCTTGGCTTTTACTTTTGTAATTCCAATTCCAAGCTTCATTTATAATGGTTATTTGTTTTCTGAGGTTTCAGCATTAATTTTTGGATATACAATCGTCACAAGTTTTAATAAGAAACAATCAATATTTACCCCGGAATCAAAGAAAAGTGCTCACTAATGAAGTAAGAAATTATAATCAGCAGCGTTATAGGCAGCCTCTTTTCGTAACCTTTTTTATCGGCGATTTGCGGAGAAAAAAGGAAGGGAGAGAAGGAACTTTGCACAAAGAGACCATCGTTTTATGGCACGTTACTTTTATGGACAAAGCGCTGATAGTTTTCACTTCTCTGGTATTACTTGGGTTTTCTATATATATCTGTATTAAACATGCAAAAACAAAAAGCAATCTAAGAAATGAATGTTAGATTGCTTTTTGTTCTTTCAAGGCCCTCTTCGACGTCTCCCAAAGAGGGCTTATTTTTTCGAACATTGGTAAATCAGCTCTCAATGGGGAAGTTGGACTAAAAATGGGTTTTGAGCTACTTGCCATAGGGTTGGTTATCGGACTCAAATTAATAAAGGGTAATTATTTATGGATGGAGAATTACTTTGTTGTGCCAATAAAGTAAATTTAAGTAAACAAGTTCGCATTAAGTCTTTTGTCCAGTATAGGAGATTGAAATGCTTCTATACTATAAGATGAACTTAATATAGATACTGAAAGACTCGATGAGGAGCAGACTTGATATGGACTGAGTATGGACTTGTTTTGGAACATGATTAAATTGGGCACGAATTCTCTAAAATATCATATGAGGGGGCAGGAAAATGCAATGTGACCTGTTGATAAAAAATGGAACTATAGTGGATGGCACGGGCAGGCCATCTTTTAAAGGTGATATTGCCGTAAAAGATGGTATGATAATGGCGATTACCACCCTCGGGAATACCCCAGATAGTTGGGAGCCAACACAGGCTGTTAACGCTGAAAATCTGACAGTCTGTCCAGGATTTATTGACATTCATTCTCACGTCGACTTTCTTTTACCTCTCAAGGAACACCCAGCAAGGTTAGCCTGCATGCTTGAACAAGGTATAACAACAATAGTAGGTGGGAACTGTGGGTTCTCAGCTGCACCCTTGTCCGAGGACTCAAACTACATGGATTTAGTGCAACGTGATTTTGAATTTTGCTCTGGAAGAACCCTTGATATTAGTTGGACATCAATGGGTTCTTTTTTTAGTTCTTTAGAAGAAAGCGGACTGTCTCTCAACTTGGCGCAACTCATCGGGCATGGAACATTGCGAAAGTCTTTGTGGGGAACCGATTATTCATTGCCTAATCGAGAAAAAATGCGGCAAATGAGTCAAGTAATTGAAGAGTCTTTTTCTGAAGGAGCTTACGGACTTTCCTTGGGACTTGGATATGAGCCGGGGATGTATGTTGCTATGAAAGAACTAGAGGAAATAGCCCATCTGGTAAAAAGGCATGACCGTTTACTAACGGTTCATATCAAAGCCCTATCCCGCGCAACAACCGCTTACAAATCAAGTTTTCTGGTAAAACCCCATAATATCCGTGCAATTGAAGAGATGATTGATTTGGCAGAAAAAACAGGGGTTAAGATACAGCTGTCCCATCTGCTGTTTGCTGGCAGAAAGACCTGGCCAAGCTGCGATCGGGCACTGGAGCTGATTGACCAGGCAAAGTCTCGCGGTATTGATATTGCCTTTGATATTTTTCCATACCATTGCGCTAATATAACAATTAATGGATTGATGCCCGAAAAGTTCCTTAAAAATCCGGAAAAGAATTTCAAGAGCCCACTGTCCAGACTGCTGCTGTCTGGACAGTGGAACATGGGCTGGAAATTTCTTGGTATGAATATGGGAGATATTCAGTTAATGCAGGGAAGGCATCCTGAATTAGAAAAATACGAGGGCTTATTTATTCCCGAAATTGCACGAAGGATGAATTGCTCCAGTGGCGAGGCCTATATTAGAATAGCTGAAATGAGCAGGGGAAACGCT
The DNA here is from genome assembly GCA_036569365.1 of Desulfosporosinus sp. GTDB lineage: Bacteria > Bacillota > Desulfitobacteriia > Desulfitobacteriales > Desulfitobacteriaceae > Desulfosporosinus. The sequence goes on from DATCQU010000004.1 coordinate 13,431, forward strand.
GCTTGCCTCTTTTATTTAAATAACGGTGAAGAAAACAACGACGAGGTTTTAATTAAGGTAATGAAGCACCCCTTGTGCACTTTCGAAACCGATGCCCTCATTACTTCGAGTGGAAAGCAAAATCCTGCAACATTTGGCGCTTTTCCTGCAGTTATTCAGCGTTACCACAAAGAGAAAGGAATTTTTTCGCTTGAAGAAGCAATAGCCAAGATGACAGGCCAATCTGCTGAACGTATTGGAATAAAAGACAGGGGTTTCCTAAAGGTAGGTTGTTGGGCTGATATTACTCTTTTCGATTATAACCTGATTAGGGACAATACGACCGTCCAGAATACCAGTGAGAAACCTTCCGGAATAAAATACGTCTTTGTCAACGGCGACGAAGTAGTAAGGGAAGGTACTGCTATCCCTGGGAAAAAGTGCGGACAAATATTAAGATGTAGTTAACTCCTCGTGAATTATAAATCTAGTGAAGCTTAAGAGCCACCACGTACCGGTTTAGTACAATCTCAATTATAGGACTCAAGGAGAAATGGTAAGCCCTAGAAGGTGCTTCTAAGGCTTTTAAAGATTGTCCGAGGACAAATGCGAACTGAAAGCATATTTAACGAGGGATAGTGAGAAAACGGAAGCGTTCTATTAAAATAATTATTTGGAGGAATAAACAGATGACGAGAGATGAATTGGCAAAAGCAATTTACGAGGTATCACATCTGGAAGGAAACTTTACGTTGAGATCAGGACAAACGTCCCATGAATATTTTGATAAATATTTATTTGAGTCTCAACCAAATATTTTGAAAGTTATAGCAAAACATATGGCAATGAAAGTTCCAGTAGGTACTGAGATTCTTGCAGGTTTGGAGATGGGAGGCATTCCAATTGCAACAGCGATATCCATTGAAACAGGTATGCCAGTCGTGTTTGTGAGAAAGAAGGCCAAAGAGTACGGAACTTGCAAATTAGCAGAAGGAACTGATTTTAAGAATAAAAGAGTATGTATAATAGAGGATGTTGTGACTACGGGGGGACAAATTCTAATAAGTGCTGAAGATTTAAAAACTTTCGGAGCAGAATTAGCAAACGTAATGTGTGTAATTGAAAGAAACCCAGAAGGAAGGAAAAAGCTTACAGAAGCTGGTTTGGGATTGATATCATTGTTTACAATGGAAGAACTAAAAAAGCACGGGATAAAATAAACGATAGCACCAGCGTCTTGAACTGCTGGTGCTTTACGCAACATTTTTTATCGGACTACCCAAATCCGGAAAAGGTAGATTATTCATTGCTATCGCATGAATTTATATTTTAACGGGAGGAATCTAATAGTATGATTAAAGAGATTAAAATGTGTAGAAGTATAAGAAAATATATTGACAAACCAGTTGAAGATGAAAAAATAGTACAGTTACTTGAGAGTGCCATACTTGCTCCATCAGGGAGTAACACACAGCCTTGGCGTTTCATTGTAGTAAAGTCGGAATTAACTAGACAAAGATTAGCCGAAGTATCTCATAACCAAAAATGGATGCTTTCTGCTCCAGTTTTTATTGTTTGTGTAGCAGATATACGCTGCAGAATAAAAGAAAATGTAGATGTATCGTTAAATGAAAATAGTTCACAAGAAGAACTTAAACAGATAATCAGAGATACATCAATTTCTATAGGACATATACTACTTGAAGCTGACAACTTAGGATTAGGTACTTGTTGCGTTGCATGGTTTATCCAAGAAGAAATCAGACCGATTTTGAATATACCTGCAGATAAATATGTAGTTGGTATTATCACTCTTGGTTATGCAAATGAAATACCGAAAGAACGTCCCCAAAAGACACTTAAAGAACTAATACATTATGAAAATTGGTAAAAACAGATACTGATTATGAGCTATACTGGATAGAGGGGGTTAATACGTGAAAGTAGATTATTTCAAATATCATGCGTTGGGCAACGACTATATAGTTATCGATCCCAATAGAACTAAGCTCAGTCTAACTAAGGAAAATATCCAACTGATTTGTCATCGGAATTTTGGATTGGGATCAGACGGAATTTTGTTTGGCCCTATTTTTGATGGCGGTGGCATAAAGCTAAGGATTTTAAATCCCGACGGTAGTGAAGCTGAAAAAAGTGGAAACGGGATTCGGATCTTTTCAAGGTATCTTTTTGATCAGGGCTATATCAATACGAACAGTTTCACTTTGGACACCCTGGGAGGGGAGGTACTTGTTACTATTCTAGACGAAAAATGTGAATTGATTAGAGTAGACATGGGGACCGTTACCTTTTTGAGTGAATCCATTCCTGTGGCAGGGCTATCCCGCGAGGTTGTAGATGAAGTCTTAGAATTGGATAAGGGTTCGTTTAGGATTACGTGTCTTTCGATAGGCAACCCACACTGCGTGTTACCCATGGATTTAATTTCAGAGAAGCTGGCTAAAGAGTTGGGACCTATTATAGAAAACCATCCGATGTTCCCAAATAGGATAAATATTCAGTTGTTGAAGATTATTGATAGAAAGAATATCAAAATTGAGATTTGGGAACGTGGAGCTGGTTATACTTTGGCATCTGGAAGTAGTAGCTGTGCGGCAGCAAGCGCTGCATACAAGTTAGGTTTAGTTGATAATCAGGTGAAGGTGCACATGCCCGGTGGAGTCATTGACATAGAAATTAATCCTGACGGACATGTTCATATGACCGGTTCGGTTTCGAGTGTCGCTAGTGGTACATTTTCAGACGAATTGTGGCAGCGCTTGGGGTAAACCTCGTTAAGTCATACTCATGGGATTTACTCAATAAACAATAGCACCAGCGTCCTCTAATGTGTAATGCTGGTGCTATTTGTTATAACTTCTTTTAACGGAACCCAAGGAGCAAAAAAGTGGCAGACACTACTTAGACGAAAATGTAGTGCAATGAGCTAATCTAATCATAGCTCACTAATAGCGATCTCCTTCTTATTTTCGTTTGCTAATTCGGTTCATCTTTTCGATTTCCTTTTCAATAAATCCCATAATGGAACTCTTAACTTCCCTTCTAAGAAAACGTTTGCGTAAACTCTCTGACGGCCATCGGAAGGCTTTTATTAGTTGTATGTGGAGGGGTATGAGATGGTCAATATCGTCTACTATGTGATTAATCAATCGTTTAAGAATAGCGTCAAATTCTGTATTGCTCATGTTTACAAGTTTTTGACGTGGAAAATGAATTATTTTATCCTTAGGCATGAAAACGCTCCTTCCTTACGAATCGCTTCATCCTATAATTTAACAATACGTATCAATAATCCTTTGTTTTGGCCATGAAAATATTGTGAATGCTGGGCTTTTGTCATAAACTCTCTTCTTGGACCCAAGGAGTAAAATAATGGTAAATTTTCATTGATGGCGAATGATTTCGATGTACTAAATCAAGGGGGGTGAATTTATGAGTTTAGACAATGTACGAAAACATTTTGAAGAAGAGGCGTTCGACTATGACGGTTTAATCTCTCGAATTATTCCAAAGTACCACGAACAAAACGAAACTGTTCTGGCCATGATTCCATTCGATGGATCGAGAAATATTAAGGCACTTGACCTAGGATGCGGCACGGGAATTTTATCGCACCTGTTACTTAGTACGTTTCCCAAGGCAAAGGTGGTAGCGTTTGATCTGGCAGAAAACATGCTTGCTGCGTGCGAACAAAATCTCAGTGAATATAAAGACCAGCTAACCTTAGTTAACGGTAACTTTGCCTCGGACGATTTTGGCAGAGACTACGATATTGTAGTTTCTGGCTTGTCTACACATCACCTCGGTGATAAGGAAAAGCCCCTGCTGTACAAACGAATCTATGATTCGATAAACCGGGGTGGGATCTTCATCAATAGAGAAGTGGTATTAGGAGAATCATCCTCTTTAAGTGACAGATATCATCAGCTGTGGCGTGAGTACACAAGGAGTAACGACGAGGATGAAGAAAAATGGTTTAAAAAGTATCTAGAGGAGGATATCCCAGCCCCGGTAGACATACAAACAAATTGGCTAAGAGAAATCGGCTTTGTCGATGTCGGCTGTCATTGGCGATATTTCAATTTTGCAATTTTCGGTGGAATTAAGCCGTGATCCAGGGAGAGGATGCATAGTCTAATTCCTAGATCACATAACATGCGAGTTCAATAATTAATAGCACCAACGTCCTTTTTGATAAATGAAGTGCTGCTTTACATAGTGCACAGTTATAGGACCCAATGAAGTAAAGAGTATTGTCACAAGAAATTTGAAAGGAGGAGATATAATGCCAATTCTCGAATCTATCTACATGTGTTCTGGTTTCGCTTCTTGGAAGGGCACAAAAATCTGTCGCCATATGAAGCAATACGGGCAATTCTGCGGGATATGTAAAGCGAGCAAACAATGTAACAGTTGAACATTTACGAGTCGTCTGAAACGATTTCAGAGACACAAGTGTGAGGAGATTTGAATGATTACTGAACGTCCACCTATAGGCAATTTTATCGAACACTACATGAAGTTTGTTCCCGATGGAGACCTCATTGAGATATGTGTAAAGCAGATGGATGAACTTTGCAGTTTGATTTCGAATCTATCAGAAGATGAAGCCGAGTACCGCTATGCCTGTGAAAAGTGGAGTATCAAGGAAGTGATAGGACATTTGACAGATACAGAGCGAGTATGTGCGTACAGACTCTTGTGTGCGTGTCGTGGGAACTCTACTCCGATACCATCGTTTGACGAGAACGAATACGTAGTACAAGGTGCATTTCATAAAAGACCTATTCTGGAAATATTGCACGAATGGAAAACGGTTAGAAAAGCAACAATCTCATTGCTCAGGAGTTTAACAAAGGAATCTCTGCAAAACGAAGGAACTTTTATGAACCGTCCTAATACAGCACTTGTTGCGGCTTGTATTATACCTGCTCATGTCGGACATCACATCAACGTTCTACATGAACGATACGGAATTTAACTTTTCATAGTTTGCAGCGGTTTAGTACAGTTTGGGTTATCGAAATACGAGGGGACTTTACGTAACAAGCACATGAAGAGGAGGTTTCGTAAAATGGATGAGCTTAAATACCCTATAGGTCAATTTGATTTTGCTGAAAAGATTAGTGATATCCATATCCCGGGTTTAGTTGCACAAATTGAGGCTCTGCCTGATTTAATTTTAAAATCGATTGAAGGTTTGTCCGAAGAACAGTTGGACTGTTCATATAGACCAGGGGGATGGTCAATTAAACAAGTGGTACATCATATCGCCGATAGCCATTTGAACGGGTATGTGAGATTCAGATTAGCACTTACGGAAGACTGTCCCACAATCAAACCGTTTGAAGAGGCTCGTTGGGCCGAACTAGAGGATGCCAGGGATATGCCGATTGACGTTTCGCTACGGCTTATAGAAGCTTTACATAGAAGGTGGGTTCGATTAATAAGATCATTGACCAGTACACAACTAGACTCTAAATTTCATCACCCTGATATCGGAAACGTTAGTATTAAAAAGGCTATAAGTCTTTACGCGTGGCACGGTAATCATCATCTAGGACACATAAACTCTTTCAAAAAGAGGATCGGGCTAGGAATATAGAGTGGGCACAACACAAAATACATGGATTTCAGAGAACTCAATAAATAATAGCAGCACCAGCGTCCTTTTTGGAATTGCTGGTGCCTAACTTAATCTGTTATTATCGGACGCAGAAGGATATTATTCCAATACAACGAAGAAATATAAAGTTAAAGCGTTCTATTTGTCTGCACTAAGTTTATATAAGGAGATGGGATAATGAAAAATACAGCTCTTCTGGTGGTAGATGTTCAAAATGCATTAGTATTAGCTAAACCATTTGCAATGGAGGAAGTCATAAGTAATATAAAGAGATTAATTAAAACAGCCAGAGAAAATAACGTAGAAGTAATTTATATTCAACATAATGATGAAATCGGTGGTGAATTGGAACCACATTCAGATGGGTGGAAGATTTATGAAGATATAAGTCCAAATATAAATGAAACAGTAATAAGTAAAAATTATAATTCTGCTTTTAAGGAGACCAGTTTAAAAGAATATTTAGATAATAAATGTATAAATCAATTAATAATTACAGGCATGCGAACAGAATATTGCATAGATACAACTTGTAAAGTTGCTTTTGAGTATGGGCTTAAGGTAATTATTCCAGAAAAAACAAACACAACATTTAATAATGGAAATATATCCGCAAAGGATTTATATGAACATTATAACTTTAATATATTTAATAATAGATTTGCTATGGTAGAAAATCTACAGAAAGTAATAGAAAGATTAACAACTTAATATACATTTTTCTTATTTGTGAAGTGAGATCATGGGAGGGTACAAGGAGCGGGGTGGCTGTGCATGGCGCGGCTCCGGGGGCGTACGGCTTCGTATAACGAAAGCATTCACGATACGATAATTAACAGTCCCCCTCGTCCAAAAGGTACAAGAGGACTTAACGTAATCTTTAGAGAAGTAAATAGTATTGCCACAAGAAATAACAACCTTTCTTGTGGCAATACTATTTACTAATAGTTTATTTATATATATAATTGTTGTTATAATAATATATATAATTAGAGGTGATTTAATTATGATGTCTTTTCGAAATGACAAACTAATGAAAATGCGCTGGCCCAATGAAACGCTTCGTTTAGTCGGGCAAATCCAAGAGTTTAAGGGCAAACAAGACCTTTTCAAACAGCAACTACCTGAAATTCTGGAAGCACTCCGGGATGCTGCCGTCATCCAAAGCGCGGAGTCCTCAAATAGACTTGAAGGCATCGTGATTAAAACTAATCGTCTTTCTTCAATTGTGCAGAAAAAGGTACAACCGCAAAACCGATCCGAGTCCGAAGTGGCTGGCTATAGAGATGTTTTAGCAACAGTGCATGCATCTGCAGAATATATGAACCTCAAGCCAGGGCTCATCCTCCAAATGGACCGGGATCTTATGCAATATGTCGGCAATATCGGTGGGCGCTTTAAAAATAATGATAATACCATCACAGAAAGTTATCCAGACGGTACCAAACGAATTCGTTTCGTTACAGTACCCGCATGGCAGACGCCCAACGCAATTGATGAACTTGTCAACGCTTATCGACAGGATCGGGAGCTCGGCACCATTAATGAACTAATACTCATCGCTGCCTTTACGCTTGATTTCCTTTGTATTCATCCATTCTCGGACGGTAATGGCCGTATGGCAAGACTGCTGACCTTGCTTCTGCTATATCAGACAGGATACGAGGTTGGCCGCTATGTTAGTCTGGAAAAAGTAATTGAAGAGACTAAGGAACAGTATTATGAGACGTTAGAACAGTCTTCTGTGGGGTGGCATGAAGGAGAACATAATCTCTTTCCCTGGATTGATTACTTTCTTGTGATGCTGTTAAAATCCTACCAACGATTTGAGGAGCGAGTCGGTCAAACATCAGACTCAAAACGTCAAAGAGGATGGAAAGCAAAGAAGGTTCAAGACGTAATTAACCATATGATCGCTGACTTCACTATTAATGACATCCAAGAACGTTGCCCAGGGATTAGCCGGCCAACGATCCAACGGATACTCAATGAGCTTGCGCAAGAAAATTTAATCGAATGCATTAATCGTGGCAGGAATGCGCGGTGGAAAAGTTCGCATTAAGTATATGAGACGGACAATAATTAACTTTAAGAGGTGTGCTATGTTAAACAACTTGGAAATTCGAGCCTTGACTCCCCACCGGTATCCGTTTTTATTAGTGGACAAAATTTTGGAGCTTGAACCGGGGAAAAAGGCTGTGGGTATTAAAAACGTAACGGCTAACGAACCGCATTTTCAAGGACATTTCCCCGAGTATGCGATCATGCCTGGAGTACTGATTGTCGAGGCTCTTGCACAAACGGCAGGTATAGCAGTATCAACAAATAAGACAAGCGAGAGCAAACTAGGTGTATTAGCAGGAATAGATGGAATGAAGTTCAAAAGGAAAGTGGTTCCAGGGGATACATTAAAGCTTGAGGCAGAAATACTTGTTTAAAACATGGTTTGATTAAAGCAAAGGTGACAGCAAGTGTAGACGGACGGATTGCTGCCGAGGGAGAAATAAAAATTATGATGACTGACCTGAATAGGAAGTAGTCATTATAACATTGAATAGAGCTAAACTTAACCGCATATCCGGTGTAGCACCAGCGTCCTTATTAACTTTCTTACGAAAATGGACTACATTTTCATACCTCCCTGTGAACCGACAGGTTCATGGAAGTTTACATGGTGTTGCTCATTGGAACCAAATTTAAATATTAAAAATCTATTATTGTCAGAGGGGGTCAGTCTCCAGGTCTACCGGTACATTTGTTTGCCGGTAAGCCTGTGGTTCTGGAAAATAAGGTTTCACTTTTCGGGCTGATTCCGCCACTTTTTGTCTCAAGAGGTCAGGGTGTAGGAAGTCCAGCAGTAGAATGACCCATTGACTATTGGGAAAATGGTTACAGGAAGATGATCTTCTCTAATCCGGATATATCTTACAAACAATACAAGAATGACTTGAACGAGTTGGATAAGATCTCCGGCGATAAACTTATAGAGTTGGAATATCCTTTGATAAACCATATAAGTTAGCCGATATCCCAGCGATACTGCCAAATGTTAAGAAATCATGGTATTGGGTTGATGCTTTTAGCAAAGATGATCGGGAACGATATAAAAAACAAGCTAGCGAATACGACGCTACTTTTATTAGAGAAGGTGAGGTGTTAGGGGTGAGCGTGAGGTCAGACCGCGATAATTACGACTTTAACGGGAACTATTATAATTTGCGCGAGTCGTTGAAAAGTAGTAAAGATAAAAGATACAACGAAGTCTATAACGAACTTGTCACCAAAGGCTACACTGATTCATCCAATGTTCCTATTTTAGGGGCGATTGTTTATGGCGCGAAGGATGAACTTAAGTCACTAATCGGAAATCCTCATATTAAGGCTTCATCATTTGGAGTGGTTGTGGATAAATATTAGTATGGATTGAGCACTTTTATCTTTATCGAAGAGTTACACCCCATTAATAACCGGGGCGTAACTCTAAACAAATAGCACCTGCGTTTTGTTGCTGGTGCTATAGCCATAATCTTTGTAATAGGGCCCAATAGTCAAAATAAAAATATCCCTGGCCTGGAAGGTGTTTAGGCTCTTATGTCGCGAATTAATAACGTTATATGAAAGGTGGCGCGTGGTTTGATATAACCTTAGGAAGGCGGAAAAAGGTATGAAAGAGATAAACAATACAGGTTTGCTAATTATCGATGTCCAAGTCGCAATGTTCTCTGATCCAGATTTTCCTTTATACAAGGGAGATGAGTTAATAGAAAACATTCGTTACTTGTTAGATAAAGCCAGAGTCGCAAACACTCCTGTTTTCTACGTACAACATATTGGAGCTGATGAAGGGGAATTCGGTAAGGGAAAGCCTACCTGGAAAATTGACACTAGAATTGAACCTCTAGTAAACGAAACGATTATATCTAAACGGACGCCGGATTCCTTTCATCAAACGTCTTTACATGAGGAGCTAAAGAAAAGATCAATAAACAAATTGGTTATAGTTGGGTGTCAGACTGAGTTCTGTGTCGATACAACATGTAGACGGGCATTTAGTATGGGCTACGATTCGATTCTTGTAGAGGATGCCCATAGCACCTTCGATAATGAGATAATTACTGCTTCACAAATTATTAAACATCACAATGGGATATTAGGGGGGCGGTTTGTTCAGTTAAAACACACACTGGAAATTGATTTTGGATGAATGTGATAATGGAGCATGTATCATGAAAATTATTGAAGCATCAGAAAGACACATTGAAGGAATTATTAGTGTGTGTAAAGATTGTTCTCAAAACATGGCGAATAACTTAATTGAACAATGGGATGAGGTTTATCCGAATAAAGAAGTTTTTCTAAATGATATAAGAAACGATTCTTTATATATTGCAGTCTCTAATAACTCAGAGGAAATAATAGCTTGCATTGTCTTAAATGAATATCAAGATCCAGAATACAGAGAAATCAAATGGAAATATGATAGAGAGAAAATTGCAGTAATACATAGGTTAATGGTTCATCCAAAGCATGAAGGAAAAGGGATTGCACAACATTTGGCGAGATTTATTGAAAAGTTAGCAAAAGAAAAACAATATGGAGCTATTAGATTAGATGTTTTTGTCAAAAATCCGAGAGCAGTAAGTTTTTATAAAAAACTCGGATATGAAGTAACGGGCGTAGTTTCCTTTAGAAAAGGAGAGTTTTATTGTTGTGAAAAACTCATTTGAATAACGCGTGGATTTACTAGCCAAACAGGGGCATGGGAATATGTGCTGGATGCTGAGGGTTAATTCAATAGAAACTATTTGATTCAAGTAATAAGAAATTAAGGAGATATCAAAGAAATGAAAAAAGTGCTGCTATTATTGGCCAATGGGTTTGAGATTTATGAGGCAAGTGTTTTTATTGATGTAATTGGATGGAATTACATTGATGGTGATAAATCCACACAATTATTTACTTGTGGAAGGACTAAGGAAGTAAACAGTACATTCAATCAAAAAATTATTGTAGACTACACTTTTGATGAGGTAAATATTGATGAGTATGACGCCTTAGCAATTCCAGGAGGATTTACAGAATATGATTTCTATAATGACGCTTATAACGAACAGTTTTTAGAAATTTTAAGGGAATTTGATAAAAAAGGTAAAACTATAGCTTCAGTATGTGTTGCTGCATTACCTCTAGGAAAAAGTGGTGTTTTAAAAGGAAGAAAAGGAACCACCTATAATAAAAGAGATGGAATAAAGCAAAAGCAGTTGAAAGATTTTGGTGTTGAAGTTATCAATCAACCAATAGTTATTGACCAGAATATAATTACATCTTGGAATCCTTCAACCGCAATCGATGTGGCATTCAAATTACTGGAATTATTAACATCGAAAAAACAATCGGATTTCATTAGAGAGATTATGGGATTTGGCTTATAAAGTATGGAAGGAGGAAAGCGATGCAACAGTGGAAGATAGGAATATTACTTTTCAATGAAGTTGAGGTACTGGACTTTGCAGGACCATTCGAGGTATTATCCATTGCCACATACCTAGAGTCTAACGTTAAACCATTTGACGTTAAAACAGTTGCTCAAACAAAAGAAACAATCCGAGCTCGTAATGGACTTCATGTTGTACCGGATTATAGCTTTGCGGATAATATTATCTTCGACATCTTGATTATCCCTGGTGGATACGGCGCGGAAGAGATTGAAATCAATAACGAAGTAGTTATTGGTTGGATAAAAGACCAAATGAATAAGGTCACATTAATGACATCTGTATGTACTGGTGCATTTTTGCTGGCTAAGGCGGGTTTGTTAGACGGTAAAAGAGCCACAACACACTGGATGGATATTGATCGGTTAGAGACGGAATTCGAAAAGGTTGTAGTGCAACGAGGCGTTAAATATGTTGATGAGGGTTCAATAATTACATCTGGCGGGATCTCAGCCGGCATTAATATGTCCTTTTTTCTGATTCTAAAACTCATCGGTGAAGAGATTGCTCGGACAACTGCTAAGAGAATGGAGTATGATATTAGTATTTGAGTTTCAGAAACGGGCGGCTTCGGCTAGATCACACGGATGCTCCCACTACCCCTAGTTACTATCCTTCGGTGCTGTCTTCGTTCGCTACGCGAACTCAGCCAGACTCGATTGGATTCGCTCACTTCACTGGATACCAAATCGGTATCCAATGCTCATTCAAACAGAGACCACTTAAGTGGTCTTTTTCTAAATAGATACATCTTTTCTACCCGTTAACAGTTATAAAAGCCCTTTGTTTATGGTATACTATAAGTATACTAGTTTACCAGAGTTTACATAGGATTATAGGCCGATTCATGGTTTACCATATATTCGAGGGGGAGAGCTGAAAATGAGCGAACAAACAAAACCAAACC
>DATCQU010000005.1:0-49958 GCA_036569365.1 Desulfosporosinus sp.
CGAAGGCCAGTTGGTAAAACATTGTAAGGAAGGGGGACGACTGAAGTGTCAATGTCAGATCCGATTGCAGACTTTTTAACACGTATCCGCAACGCGGGAATGGTTTACCATGATAAAGTTGAGGTGCCAGCATCTCGTATCAAGAAAGAGCTTGCGGAGCTGCTTAAAGCAGAAGGGTACATCAAAGACGTAGAATACATCGCGGACGACAAACAAGGCGTGATTCGGATGTATTTGAAATACGGTCCAAACCGTGAGCGTGTTATTACCGGGCTAAAGCGGATAAGCCGTCCGGGACTACGCGTTTATGCGAAAAAAGATGAAATGCCTAAAGTACTTGGAGGACTCGGAATCGCAGTGATTTCGACATCTAAGGGTGTCATGACAGATAAGAAAGCCCGCAAAGAGGGCCTTGGTGGAGAAGTAATCTCCTACATTTGGTAGATTTCACAACGGAGGTGCAGTGAATGTCCAGAATCGGCAAGCGCCCCATTGGGATCCCCAGTGGTGTGGACTTCAATATAGAGGAAAATGTAGTTACCGTTAAGGGACCTAAGGGAACCTTAACGAGAACAATGCATTCATTGATGAACATTGTAGTAGAAAACCAGCAAATTATTGTTAGCCGACCGGACGATGAGCCGTTCAGCCGATCCTTACATGGATTGACTCGTTCACTAATAGCCAACATGGTCGAAGGCGTTACGACCGGTTTCACAAAGGGATTAGATATGGTTGGGGTTGGATATCGTGCTGTTAAACAAGGTAATAAGCTGGTATTAACCGTCGGCAAGTCTCACCCCGTTGAACTTATCCCTTTTGATGGAATTGACTTTGAAGTCCCTGCCCCTAACAAAATCTTAATTAAAGGGATGGATAAAGAACTCGTAGGTGCTTTTGCTGCTGTCGTACGTTCAGAGCGCGAGCCTGAACCATACAAAGGCAAAGGGATTCGATACGAAGGAGAAGTCGTTCGTCGTAAGGTCGGTAAGACCGGTGGTAAAAAGGGCGCTAAGAAATAATTAAATTAGGCAAGGGCAAAATCTCTTGCCAATCGTGAAAGGAGTGAGTTCCCTTTGATTAAGCGCATTGATCGAAAAGCTCTTCGCATTAAAAAGCATAAGAGTATCCGTAAGTCTATTATCGGCGCTGCACAGCGTCCGCGTTTGGCAGTATTCCGGAGTTTAAATCATATCTACGCTCAAGTAATCAATGATGAGCTCGGGGTGACAATTGTTGCTGCTTCTTCCCTCGATCCAGAGTTCAAAGCTGCTGATCTGTCTGGCGGGAATACCGCTGGCGCTCAAAAGGTCGGCGAATTGGTTGCGAAAAAAGCCCTTGAAAAAGGAATTACGCAAGTGGTATTCGATCGTGGAGGAAATATCTATCACGGGCGAATCTCTGCATTAGCAGGAGCAGCACGGGAAGCTGGACTCAGCTTCTAAGCTTGGGTAAAGGAGGGAAAAATCAAATTGGCTAAATTCGAAGCTAATAAGTCAGACATGAATGAAAAAGTCGTTCATATAGCCCGTGTTGCCAAAGTTGTAAAGGGTGGACGTCGTTTCAGCTTCAGCGCACTCGTAGTCGTTGGAGATGGCAAAGGTCGCGTCGGTGCAGGACTGGGCAAAGCTGGCGAAGTACCTGAGGCAATTCGCAAAGGAATTGAAGATGCGAAGAAGAACCTTTTCAATATTCCTATGCACGGAACCACAATTACTCATCCCATTATTGGGGTGTTTGGTGCTGGGCAAGTGCTCTTGAAACCGGCTTCCAAAGGAACTGGAGTTATCGCTGGTGGTGCCGTTCGCGCGGTACTCGAAGCTGCTGGAGTACATGATATTTTGACGAAGTCATTAGGCTCAACAAATCCGCACAATATGGTCAATGCGACGATGGCGGCGTTAAAATCTCTCAAGCGTCCGGAAGAGATTGCCAAACTCCGAGGTAAGACCGTAGGAGAAATTCTAGGTTAAGGAGGGTTGGTCATGAAAGTAAAAGTGACACTGACAAAGAGTCCGATCGGTTACTCAAAATCACAACACAAAGTGATACAAGCACTGGGCTTAGGCAAAGTCGGATCAAGTGCAGTTCATGAGGACTCACCTGGGATTCTAGGGATGGTTCATAAGTGCATGCACTTGGTTACGGTAGAAGCACAAGCTCAATAGAAGGAGGTGTTGGCGAGCATGAAACTGCATGAACTAAAGCCTGCTGAAGGATCAACACATGCACCTAAGCGGTTGGGCCGTGGTATTGGATCCGGACATGGTAAAACATCCGGTAAAGGACACAAAGGTCAAAACTCGCGATCGGGCGGCGGTGTACGTCCAGGGTTTGAAGGCGGACAAAACCCATTGTTCCGCAGAATGCCAAAGCGTGGCTTTAATAATATCTCGAGGAAAGAAATTGTTGCCTTGAATGTTCGAGATTTAGAACGTTTCGAGAACAACACTGAAGTTACGATTGAAAGCCTCTTCGAGTGTGGTCTGATTAAGGCCCTCAAAGATGGGGTAAAGATTCTAGCAACAGGAGATTTGACCAAAGCACTGACTGTTAAAATCAAGGTCAGCCCTGCCGCGGCAAAGAAGATCGTTGCTGCGGGTGGCAAAGTAGAGGTGGAATAGGATGATTATCGATTCCCTGAAGAATGCGTGGAATGTTGCAGATCTCAGGAAAAAAATCGGTTACACCCTTTTGATGTTTCTAATCTTTCGGATTGGAGCACATATTCCAATTCCCTTTATTGATCCAGCCACTCTGAAGAATATGCTTGGTAGTGGCGGTATGTTCGATTTTATGGATACGCTTTCCGGAGGTTCCTTTAAGAGGATGTCCGTCTTTGCGTTGAGTATAACGCCTTACATTACAGCCTCTATTATTATTCAACTTCTGACGATTGTTCTTCCCTCCCTTGAACGGCTTGCCAAAGAGGGAGACTATGGACGTAAAAAGATTACTCAGTATACCCGGTACAGTACGGTCGTTCTTGGTTTTATCCAAGCTTTCGGTCTGACCTACGGAATCCGTAGTGCGTTGAGCATTCCCACCCCAGGAATGAGATGGCCAATTTATCTACTGGTGGCACTCGTTCTGACCGCTGGAACTGCATTCCTAATGTGGCTCGGGGAGGCAATCACTGAGAAGGGTATCGGAAACGGTATTTCCTTGATCATCTTTGCGGGAATCGTTTCACGTGTACCAGATGCTATTAAATCTCTGTGGAACATGTTCAGAGTCGGTGAAATCAATATTTTCTCGATTATTGGTTTGACTCTGATCGTGGTTTTCATCACCGCAGGCGTCATTTATGTTCAAGAAGGACAACGGCGAGTTGCGGTCCAATATGCTAAACGGGTAGTCGGTCGGCGGGTATATGGCGGCCAAAGCAGTCATATACCACTGAAAGTGAACCAAGCTGGGGTAATTCCTGTTATCTTCGCGATTTCCTTACTTGCATTCCCTCAAACGGTTGCAAGCTGGATGCCGACTTCCGGATTTGCGAGATTCGTAAATACATGGTTTAGCATGAACGGCAGCATAACTTCGATTCCTTACCTTCTGATCTACGGAGTGCTCATTATATTCTTTACTTACTTCTATACTGCGATCACCTTCAATCCTGTCGATGTAGCAGAAAACTTGAAGAAGTATGGTGGATTCATTCCTGGCCTTCGTCCTGGTCGACCAACTGCTGAATATTTGTCGAAAATATTGAGCCGAATCACGTTGGCTGGCGGTTTATTTCTCGCTTTGATCGCAGTCTTACCGACACTGGTCATCGGACTCACTGGACTCAAAAACATCTATTTTGGTGGAACATCCCTACTTATCGTAGTTGGGGTTGCGCTCGAGACGATGAAACAGATTGAATCCCAACTTATGTCGAGGCATTATCAAGGCTTTATGAAATAAAGAGGAGGAAGAGACATGAAAATCATACTAATGGGTGGCCCTGGAGCAGGAAAAGGAACGCAAGCTAATCCTCTCGTCGAACGTTTTGGTTTTCCCCATATCTCAACCGGAGATATGTTTAGAGCAGCCATTAAAAATGGCACGGAATTAGGGTTAAAGGCTAAGTCTTTTATGGATGCTGGTGGCTTAGTTCCTGATGAAGTGACTATTGGAATTGTCGCAGAACGCTTAGCGCTCCCTGATTGTGCGGCTGGATTTCTACTTGATGGTTTTCCACGGACTCTTGCCCAAGGCACGGCTTTAGATCAAATTTTAGAGCGCCTTGGCATGAAGCTTGATGGTGTAATCAACATTGAAGTTGATGAAGCAGTGCTAATACCTCGCTTAACCGGACGTCGTGTATGCAGGAAGTGTGGATCATCCTATCATATGATCTTTAATAAACCTGAAGCAGAAGGGGTCTGTGGTCAGTGTGGAGGAGAGCTTTATCAGCGCTCAGATGACAATGTAGAAACTGCTCAGAATCGCTTGAACGTATATAATCAACAAACAGAGCCATTGATTGCTTTCTACCAAGAGCAAGGATTACTCAAGCGGATCAATGGGGATCAACCCATTGATAAGGTCTTTCAGGATATCCTCAAGGTTTTGGTCTAAGCATCATGATTGAGCTGAAAAATGCGAACCAATTGGTTCGGATGCGCAATGCAGGGCGAATCGTGGGTGAAACCCTTGCCCTAATGCGTGAGCTCGCCAAGCCCGGAGTAACGACACTCGAATTGGATCGCAGGGCTGAGGAATTCATCCGCGCGCAGGGCGCTATACCCGCTTTTAAGGGGTACAATGGTTTTCCTGCAACGCTCTGTACTTCCGTCAATGAACAGGTAGTTCATGGAATACCCGGTTTAAGGTGTTTAGAATCTGGGGATATTATTAGTATAGATTGTGGTGCAGTCATCGACGGGTATTTCGGAGATGCGGCTGTGACCTTACCAATTGGAGACGTAAGTCAAGATCTGCAGAAACTATTAATGGTGACTGAAGAGTCCCTGATGTTGGGTATTGCGCAGGCTAAGATAGGTAATCGTCTTTCTGACGTCTCTTATGCGGTCCAAACGCATGTGGAAACTAACGGCTTTTCTGTAGTGCGTGATTATGTTGGGCACGGGATTGGAAGAGCCATGCATGAGGATCCCCAGATCCCTAATTTTGGCAAGCCCGGCCGGGGACCACGACTCGAGGTA
Source organism: Desulfosporosinus sp. (assembly GCA_036569365.1). Classification (GTDB taxonomy): domain Bacteria; phylum Bacillota; class Desulfitobacteriia; order Desulfitobacteriales; family Desulfitobacteriaceae; genus Desulfosporosinus. Next base: position 5,157 of record DATCQU010000005.1, read on the forward strand.
GGTATGGCCTTAGCTATTGAGCCCATGGTGAACATGGGTACGTATGAAGTGCAGACGTTAAAAGATCACTGGACTGTTGTTACGAAAGACAAACGGCCATCGGCCCATTTCGAACACACGGTTGCGATTACGGAAAATGGCCTGGAAATTCTAACTCGATGCTAGGTACTACCTAAGGATTGTCAGAGGAGGGGTGAATGAGCATGTCAAAAGAGGACGTTATTGAAGTTGAAGGTAAGGTCTTGGAGCCACTGCCTAACGCCATGTTCCAAGTCGAGTTAGCGAATGGACACAAGGTTTTAGCGCACGTATCTGGGAAGATTCGAATGAACTTTATCCGGATTCTTCCGGGAGATCGGGTCACGGTGGAGCTTTCCCCCTATGACCTATCACGAGGACGGATCACATACAGGTTTAAGTAAGTACCAAAGGGAGGGATTACGGTGAAAGTAAAGCCTTCTGTTAAAAAGATCTGTGAAAAATGTAAAATTATTCGTCGCCATGGTATAGTCATGGTCATTTGTGAAAACCCGAAACACAAGCAAAGACAGGGCTAAAAGTTTCGGTTGCGGCTGATTGGAGGAACTCCTCCAATGCACCGATTTTATATTGATACAGAACTTAAATAGTTGGAGGTGTAAATTTTAGATGGCACGTATCGCTGGAGTTGACTTACCGCGCGAGAAACGTTTAGAGATTGCTTTAACCTATATTTTTGGGATAGGGCTACCGACTTCACATAAGATTCTCGCAAAATCGGGTGTAAGCCCTGATGTACGAGTGCGTGACTTGTCAGAAGACGAAGTCAGCAAGCTTCGAGAAGTTATTGATAAAGAGTACAAGATTGAAGGCGACCTGCGTCGCGAAGTTTCCCTCAATATCAAGCGTCTTATGGAAATTGGTTCTTATCGTGGCATCCGCCATCGTCGTGGACTTCCTGTTCGGGGTCAGCGCACGAAAACCAATGCCCGTACTCGTAAGGGTCCGGCTAAGACTGTTGGAGCAAAACGTAAAAAGTAAAAAGGGGGGATAACCGAGATGGCACGTAAAGTTGTCCGGACCAAACGCCGGGAACGTAAGAATATTGAAAGTGGAATTGCCCACATCAAATCCACGTTTAACAATACCATGGTGACCATTACGGATACCAGCGGGAACGCACTCTCTTGGTCAAGTGCAGGTTCTCTTGGCTTTAAGGGTTCTCGTAAAAGTACACCTTTTGCAGCCCAAATGGCTGCAGAAACGTGTGCTAAAGTGGCTATGGAACATGGCTTAAAAGATGTTGAGTGCTTTGTAAAAGGTCCTGGGGCTGGACGTGAGGCTGCGATTCGCGCCTTACAAGCAGCAGGCTTGGAAGTTAACTTGATTAAAGACGTGACACCGATTCCACACAATGGCTGTCGGCCACCGAAACGCAGAAGGGTATAGGAGGTGTGTAATCATGGCTAGATATACTGGACCAGTTTGTCGCTTATGTCGACGTGAGGGCTTAAAGTTATTTCTCAAAGGGGAACGTTGTTATACCAGTAAGTGCGCGATTGATCGTCGCCCGCATCCTCCTGGTCAACACGGTCAAGCCCGTGCGAAAAAACCTACTGAATATGGTCTTCAATTACGAGAAAAGCAAAAAGCACGTCGTATGTATGGCGTAATGGAAAAACAATTCCGTCACTATTTTGACGTGGCTGTGAAACGAAAAGGGGTTGCCGGTGAAAACCTGCTCATCCTGTTGGAACGTCGACTCGATAATGTCGCTTTCCATCTCGGCTTTGCTTCCTCCCGTGCAGAATCACGTCAACTTGTGAACCACGGTCACTTTACCATCAATGGTAAAAAGGTTGACATCGCTTCGTACTCCGTACGAGTGGGAGAAGTTATCGCAGTTAAAGAGGGTAGCAAGAGCTCACCTCGCATGAAGCAACTTCTCGAGAACTTAGGCTCTCGTACTGTACCTGGTTGGTTGAGCTTGGATGCCAATACTGCAGCAGGAACTGTTATTGCACTACCTACTCGTGAAGATATTCAACTACCCATCCAAGAACACCTCATCGTGGAGAAATACTCCCGTTAATGTAGACGTTCTACCCATTTATATCGGATGGTTTGTATATCAAGTTCCCGAGAAAGAAGGTGCATTCCGACGTTAGAAATCGAGAAGCCCAGAATCGAGTGTATCGAGCGTTCTGAAGACAACTCTTATGCAAAATTCGTCGTTGAGCCTCTTGAACGGGGATATGGGATTACCTTGGGGAATTCTCTAAGGCGCATCCTTTTGTCCTCGCTTCCAGGCTCCGCGGTGACATCGGTAAAAATCGAAGGGGTTCTCCATGAATTCTCAACGATTCCAGGTGTATTAGAAGACGTTACGGACATTATTCTCAATATTAAGTCCCTTGCTCTGAAAGGCTATACGGATGAACCTCGGGTTATTCGCCTAGAGTCTCAGGGTGGAGGGGTTGTCAAGGCTGGTGATATCATCACTGACCCAGACATTGAAATTTTGAATCCGGACCTGAAGATAGCGACATTAGACAAAGATGGCCGACTATTTATGGAAATGACTGTACGGCGTGGCAAAGGCTATATATCTGCGGACAAAAATAAGATGCCAGATGATGTCATCGGAGTTATACCTATTGACTCCATTTATGCTCCAATTTATAAAGTCAACTACTCAGTAGAGGATACCCGAGTCGGTCAAATCACAGACTATGACAAGTTAACACTTGAAGCCTGGTCTAATGGCAGTATCTCACCAGAAGAGGCTACCAGTAATGCAGCTAAAATTCTGAGTGATCATCTGCGGCTTTTCATGGGACTCACTGATAAACTCAACACGGTTGAGGTTTTGGTAGAAAAAGAAGAGGATGCCAAAGATAAAATCCTCGAAATGACGATTGAGGAGCTTGATCTGTCAGTCCGTTCGTATAACTGCCTGAAACGGGCAGGGATTAACTCTGTTGAAGAGTTGACCCAAAAAACGGAAGAAGACATGATTAAAGTGCGTAACCTTGGTCGAAAGTCTTTAGAAGAAGTGGAATTTAAACTTAGAGACCTAGGGTTATTGTTCCGCCCTGCTGAGGACTAATTCGGTGCAAAAGGAGGGGAATGTAATTGGCTTACCGCAAGTTGGGTAAAAACACGGGTCATCGCGGGGCAATGTTGCGTAACATTGTCACTTCCCTGTTAAGACATGAGCGTATTCAAACGACAGAAGCGCGCGCTAAGGAACTGAATGCTATCGCTGAGAAGATGATTTCACTTGGCAAGCAAGGCGATTTGGCTGCACGTCGTTCAACGTTGGCTTATCTCATGGACGAAGATGTAGTTACAAAATTGTTTGATACCATTGCGCCGAAATATGCTGACCGTCAGGGAGGCTATACTCGTATTATGAAACTCGGCTTACGTCGGGGAGACGCCGCCACAATGGTGATCATTGAACTCGTATAATGCGAGTTGTTAAAGGCCGGGTTGCTTAAGTTATTAAGCATGCCCGGCCTTTGCTGTTAATATCGTTCTGAGTGAACCCTCACCCTTGTAGGGCATGATGTATTGTGCCCAATTCCGTCTTAGGGAAGTGATGTAGGTCGATGAAAGTACTCCAAGTAAAAAACCTTCATTATGGTGATATATTGCACGGAGTCCACTTCGATTGGCAACAGGGTGAGATTATTGCACTAATGGGAGCTAATGGTTCTGGAAAATCTACCGTGGCTCGCCTTTTGGCAGGACTCATTGAACCTGAGTACGGAGAAATTTGCCTTACGGTTGACGGCATAGCTCGTGACTGGAACACAGTTAGGCGATGGCAGGAGGTTGGGCTTGTTGGGCAACATCCCAGGCGCCAAACGATTGGAGCAACCGTCGCCGAAGAATTAGGGTTTGGGCTGTTAAACCTTGGTCATGATCTACATTGGGTGCAAAACAGAGTTCAGGAGTTGGCAGCTAGCACGGGCTTAGCGGGTAAAGAGAGCCAGTCTCCTTCAACACTTTCAGGTGGGGAAAGACAACGGCTCGTCACTGCTGCAATTCTAGCGCTGCAGCCCTCGTTTCTTATCATGGATGAGGCCTTAACGATGCTTGATGCACGCGCTCAAGCGAACGTCTTGGAACTTTTATTCCAAGCACGCGATGAAACCGGGCAACTTTGGATTACCCATGACCAGGAACTGGCTTGCCAGGCTGATCGGTTATTGGTAATCGTCAATGGGGAAATTGTCGACAAGGGTAACCCTCAGGAGGCCTTAGCAGAGGATGAGCTGCGTATGCTCTTGGGGATGTCGGAAGCCCCCACACATAAGAAGCCGTCAACACCATACGTTTATCACCCTACTCCGCAGAAGGAACACGTATTGGATTGGAGACAGGCCCACTATGAAGCACGTTTATCGCTAAATAATGTCGTGAGAGCGGGAGAGTTTATTGGAATTGTCGGTCCTTCAGGTTCGGGAAAAACGACACTGTTAGAAAGTGCTGTTGGACTTATTCTGCCAACAGAGGGACAACTTTTCTTGTGTGGTAAGCAATTAACACAAGCAAGTGTCAATAGTTCGCGCCGACAAACCCGTTTGGTACCTCAAGAGGCGGGCGAATACCTCATCGGGCGCAGTGTCTATCACGAGATCTATTATGGAGACTCCAGGCAGGAATTGAAGCTAAATAAACAAAAAAAGTTATTATTATTAACGAAGTTTGGCATCCCTTTGAAATTAGCTGAGGTCGCGCCGGAACGTCTTAGCGGTGGTGAGCGACAAAAGGTTGCCTTAGCCGCTGCATTAAGGACGTGCCCCGAAATACTATTACTGGATGAGCCCTTACTCGGACTCGATGCTACGAGCCGTGCGAGCATTCAGCAAATGATTTCAGCCTGGGAAGATATGACGATACTGTATGTAACCCACGACCTAAGAGAGGTGCTACAGGACGCTGATCGGCTTTGGTTGGTAGAAAACGGGAAAGTGGTACTCGATTGCCCTATAGAGTGTTGGGAAGAGCACCAGCAGCAATTTCGTGTAGCAGGTGTTCGGTGTTAAGTATATGAAAGGTAATACAAGTAAAGCTGCCTGGGGATAGTTTCTTAAGTGTGCCTTGAAGGAGGGAGAGCGCAAATTAAAGTCTTTGAACTCTACTGGCCAGGCAACAGCATGTTGCATCGTCTTGATCCCAGGATAAAGGTCGGAGCATTAGCTATAGTATCCTTAATTCTGACAATGACCGGTTGGCGGGGGCTTGTACTAACCTCCTTTGCTCTCTTAGGACTTATGTTAATGAGCCGTACTCCGATCAGAATATATGGCTCGCTCCTAGTGGTACTTTTATGGATGGGGTTGTTCTACGGACTGGCAGCAGGGTGGGTATGGCCGGAAAACGGGGCCATTTGGTCTGGACATTGGTCACTGGAAGGATTAGTACAAGCTTCCTTCATGCTTTGGCGTCTTGTACTGGTCTTTGCGTTGACTCGCCTTTATACAGCGGTAACACTACCCCTTGAGCAAGGGTTAGGAATAGCGTATTTCTTTAATCCATTGATCCGTATCACCCCGAAGGCAGCTGATTTTGCGCTGTTGCTTACCTTGACCCTGCGCTTTATTCCCCTGATAATGGAAGAGGCGACCTTGATCTGGACAGCTAGGGCGTTAAAAAGTGAGTGGCCATCGTCATGGCTTAAACGATCCTGGGAGTTAAGCCAGCTCATTGTTCCATTGATCCTTTTAAGCTTGAGACGGGCAGAAGAACTCGCGGAGAACCTAATGTCACGTGGCTATGGTTCGGGAAATTACCGAACGCTCATACTTCATGAATGGAGTTCTTTGGATTACGTCGGAATTTTGTCAGTTGGGTTTTGGGGAGTATTACTATATATCTTAAGATGATTGAAATCCTTACGTGGCGGGGGACGGGATAACTGATGCGTAACATTCGACTAACAGTGGCATATGACGGAACAAATTATCATGGGTTCCAGCGACAGCATGAAACTCACGGCCCGACGATTCAGGGGACTTTAGAAGCGGTATGGGCGAAATTAGTCGAGGAAGAGGTAACTCTTGCTACCGCAGGCCGGACAGATACCGGTGTACATGCAACGGGTCAAGTTGTCAATTTTATGACTGCAGCTAAAATTCCGGAGGACAAGATTCCTAAGGCATTTAATAGTTTGCTGCCCAGGGATATATGCATCCTCAAGGCCGAATGTGTCCCGGATGAGTTTAATGCACGCTGGTCGGCAACGTGGAAACGCTACGACTATCAGATGGACAATCATCCGATTCCGGATGTGTTTCGGCGGTTCTATGCGACCCATGTACCCATTCCTATGAATGTGGCCCGGATGCAGGAGGCCGGACGTTTTCTAGAGGGTCGTCATAATTTTAAAACCTTTGCAGCCGCTGGCGGGGTCAGCAAGACCTTCGAGAGGACGATTTATCGGTGTCAAGTGAAAGAGGATGACGGTTTAATCAAAGTAGTGTGTGTGGGGGATGGATTTCTCTATCACATGGTGCGTATTATTGTCGGTACACTAATGGACGTGGGCAAAGGAAGGATTCTTCCTCAAGAAATTCCTGATATTATAGCAAGTCAAGAGCGAAGTCGAGCGCGTATGATCGCGCCGGCACATGGCTTATCCCTTGTTCATGTGCACTACACGAATGAATGTCCGTTGGATGTATTTCAGGACCTCTTGTAAAATATGCGATAGTTTTTAGTAATTTTGATAATTAAATGAAAAATAACTTGACATCACAACGGAATTTAAATAAAATAACATTATGAGTTTTTATGCCTAGGCTATGATTGAGCCTCATACCTTAGGCATACCGCACGCATGATTGAGCCCCATGTGAGTGAGACAGAAACATAAACTGCTATTTGGAGGGAAAGTCATGACTACGTTTTTTGCGAAAGCACAAGACCAAGAGCGCAAATGGTTCATCATTGACGCTACGGGAATCCCCTTGGGTCGTATTGCTACTGAAGCAGCACGTCTTCTGAGAGGTAAACATAAGCCGACATTCACACCTAATGTTGACACAGGTGATCATGTCATAATTATTAATGCTGCAAAATTAGTGTTAACTGGTAACAAACTGAACGATAAGATGTATCGTCGTCACTCTGGATATCCTGGTGGGTTAAAAGAAGTTCCTTACAAAAAATTAATGCAAATTATGCCTGAACGAGCTATGGAACATGCTGTGAAGGGAATGCTTCCTCATAACAAGTTGGGCGCCCAGATGTATACAAAGTTAAAAGTGTACAAGGGAGAATCACACCCCCATCAAGCTCAACAACCTGAAATCTGGACAATTCAGTAGATTTAGGAAGGAGGAAGTAAAACATGGCAACTCAATTACAATATGCAGCTACAGGCCGACGCAAAAATGCAGTCGCACGCGTTCGCCTTATTCCTGGTGAAGGAAAGTTCATTATCAACAAACGTGAATTAGCGGAGTATTTCGGTAAGAAAACCCTGGAGATGATTGTTCAACAACCGTTCAACATCACAGATACTCTTGCCAAATATGATGTTATTGCTCTCGCACACGGGGGCGGAACCACTGGTCAAGCCGGTGCGATACGCTTAGGTATTGCTCGTGCTTTACTGAAAGCGGATGCTAGTCTTCGTCCGAGCCTCAAGAGAGCTGGTTTCCTCACACGTGATCCACGTATGAAGGAACGTCGTAAATACGGCTTGAAGAAAGCTCGTAAGGCTCCTCAATTCTCGAAGCGTTAATCTATACCCGGAGTCGTTACGTACAATATGCGAACCAATCAAAGGAAGGGATTTACCCCTTCCTTTTTTTGGTCCCACCTTGCCATCCTTGGCTTGCGAATTGTAGGGGCACGATATATCGTGCCCCTACAATTATTTCATGTGAAGTTCTTCCGTTATTTCTTAGGTCTCTAGGGTAGTAAATAGCATATTCCGAATGTCTCCCCCATAAAGTAAGACGGAATAGACTGGGGGGAGGATGAACATGAAAGTTATCTGGATTGTAGGTAGGAGACGTAAGGGAATTATCTTGGGAATCGCGCTTGCGCTTATTTTGACGATATCCCTTGGATGGGGATTCAGTAGACAGGATGAGAAAATTTGGAGTTGGACTTTAGGAGATAGAGTCGTACTGATCGATGCTGGTCACGGGGGAGTAGATCCTGGCGCTGTGGGGATAAGCAAGGTTTTGGAGAAGGATGTCACTTTGGCCGTGTCCAAACGCTTACAGGCACTGGTCCAACAAAGTGGGGCCAAGACAATTATGGTCCGAGAGGATGATCGTGACTTAGGAACCTCACAGGGGCTCTTAAAACGCAAACGAGAAGATCTGGCACAACGCATCCAGCTGGCCTTAGACACCCAGGCTGAAGTTTATATAAGTATTCATGCAAATAGTTTTCCGAACGCAAAGCTGACAGGTGCACAGACGTTTTATCATTCGGATTCACCGGAAGGAAAGTTATTGGCTCAATCCATTCAGCAGGAACTGAATAAAATGACGAATGGTAATAGAGTCATTAAAGGAAATCAAGATATTTATGTCTTGAAAAAGGCCCATCAAGCGGCTGTAACCGTCGAGCTTGGCTTCCTTTCGAACTCTGCTGAAGAACAGTTATTAGCGACACCAGAATATCAACAAAAGCTGGCGGTTGCGATTTATCAGGGCCTCAGTGTCTATTTTAGTAAACAGTGAGGGACTTATGGGTGATCATCATTAGCCAAATCATCGCAACCCCTTCAAAATAGTTACTGAAATTGATCAAGTAACCAGACCCAATACCAACGCCCCATACTGACAGCATCATGGATCTGGGGCGCATACGCGAAAGTTTGTTATCCCACTTACGAAAAGCTGTCGCGCTTGTGTATAATGTAAGAGAAATTAATATTGGTGAACGATAATGTTGATTAAAGGAAAGGAGTTCGTTTTGTGGGTTACTTGCCAATTAGTTTATTGATACTTGGAATTGTGTTTTTGATCTTGGGTTGGCGTTGGCAGAGTCCACCCAACGAAGAAGCAATGACAGCCTTAAAGGGGCTTGCCTATTTGAAAAGAGAAATTATTCGGGTTCAAGATCAGGTTCATATTCTCGAAGATAAAATACAAACCTTGCAACAAATCGATCGTAAAGAATCGGGTCATAGAGAAATAGAACCTAGAGAAGTAGCGAGACAAGAAATAGAACCTAGAGAAAAAAGTGTATGTTATCCCTTAAAATCCAAAGGACAAAGCGATAAAATTAGTAGTGGCGGGATCGAACCAAAGCGCAATATCTCACCGAAATACCAAGAAGTATTAGAACTTGCTGCCCAGGGGTATCGTATTCCCGAAATCGCGCAGCACTTATTATTAAGCCAAGATGCTGTGATGATGGTGTTGCAGACACAATCAAAAGGTGTATCGTGATGAAAGTAACACGTTCATATTGGCTCGGGCTTGGTTCTGGCCTTATTTTGAGTGCAATGTTGGCTTTAATCCTATCCCCAAATCAGGGACGAGTTGCAACACAAATAGAACCTTCTACTGCCCCAACAATTCAGCAACCAGCGGCAACCCAGTCTCCTGCGGAGACCCCAAAACAAGCGGTTCCCCCTGTATCAACTCCACCCTCTGCATCGATTCAACAAAATTTCAGCATTCCAAAGGGTGCTAGTTCGGAACAAATCGCGGACTTGTTAATCGCTCAGGGCTTTATAAAGGATAGAGGCCCCTTTTTAAGTGTTGCTCATCAAATGGGGGTAGAAAGTCAGTTTAGAACAGGGACGTTTACGTTGGTGAAGGGTCTTACCACGGAGGAAGTGATCCAACGATTATTGAAATAAAGAATTTGACTAACGACAACGGGCTTCTGTATAAAAAGTAGAAGGGAGGGGCAAGATACCTGTGAAATGACTTTCCTCCTCTTCGCCCTCATCGATTAGATAACGGTGGGGGAATTTTGATGTCGAAACAATCAAGAGAGGAAACACCAACTTAAACATGAAATCTTGATGCGGCTAACTACTTATGTTAAAATATAACAAATTAAAATATAAAACAATTTGCAAATAATTAATATGTGATATCTAAAAGGGAAAAGAAGGTGCATTCCACTGTTAGAAATCGAAAAGCCGAGGATCGAGTGTGTCGAGCGTTCTGAAGACAACTGCTATGCCAAATTCGTCGTTGAGCCACTTGAACGGGGATACGGGATTACCTTAGGGAATGCTCTAAGGCGCATCCTGTTATCTTCTCTACCTGGATCAGCAGTGACATCGATTAAAATCGAAGGGGTACGCCACGATTCTTCAATGATTCCGGGAGTTTTGGAAGATATTACGAACATTATTCTTAACTTAAAGTCACTGGTATTGCGAGGGTATACCGATGAGCCACGGGTTATTCGCCTCGAGGCTCAGACGGCAGGGGTAGTCAGGGCCGCAGACATTATAACCGACCCAGATATTGAGGTATTGAATCCAGAGCTGAAGATCGCCACCTTAGAAAAGGATAGCCAACTGTTTATGGAACTGACTGTAAAACGTGGCAAAGGATATATTCCTGCTGAAGAGAATAAGCTGCCAGACGATGTCGTCGGAGTTATCTCGATTGACTCCATTTATGCCCCAATTTATCGGGTCAACTATGAGGTAGAAGCCACTCGGGTGGGTCAAATCATAGACTATGATAAGTTAACTCTCGAAGTATGGTCTAATGGCAGTATCTCGCCAGAGGAGGCCACCCGTTTGGCAGCCAGAATCCTGGATGATCATCTGCGCCTTTTCATAGGAATCAGTAATAACCTGGATAGTGTTGAAGTTACGGAAGAACTAGAAGATGTGCCAATGAACAAAACCCTCAACATCGGGATTGAGGAGCTAAAACTATCGGTTCGCGCTTATAACGGTCTGAAGCGCGCGGGGGTATTCACGTTGGAGGATTTGACTCGAAAGACGGAAGAAGACATGATGAAAATGCGAAACCTTGGGAGTAAGTCGTTAGAAGAGGTCGAATTTAAACTTAAAGAATTGGGATTATCGTTCCGACTTGAAGAGGAGTCATAAGATAAAGCCATAAGATAAAGCCATGAGATAAAGTCATGAGATAAAAGCTTGCAAATTAGTTGCAAGCTTTTTCTTTTTGAGGGCACATTAATATGTATCAAGGAATTGACTCATCAACCCACTCGGAGTAGAAAATTAAATAGGGGGGTTAAATCGATGAAAAATAATATTATCAGAATTATTGGGGTACCCATTGATTTGGGGTCTGGACGCCGTGGGGTGGATATGGGTCCAAGTGCAATTCGTAATGCTGGATTAAATGAGCGGTTACAGCGGTTGGGGTGGGAAGTTGAGGATTTTGGGAATATTGACGTTCCGATCCCGGAGACACGTGCGATCAAGGACAAACGGCTTAAGTATCTGCCTGAAATTGTACAGGTTAATGAACAGCTCCAGCTAATGGTATCCGAGGCAATGAAGGATGGGGTGATACCTTTAATTCTCGGTGGAGATCACAGCCTAGGAATCGGTTCGCTCGCAGGCATGGCGTCAGACGGACGTTGTTTCGGATTAATTTGGTTTGATACACATGGGGATTATAACTCTCTCGATACCACCGATAGCGGCAATATCCATGGAATGCCCTTGGCCGTGGCCAACGGGATTGGTGCTCGAGAATTGACGTCGATTGGCGGTCTACAGAAGAAAATAAGGGAAGAGAATACCGTCATTATTGGGGCCCGTGAAATAGATATCCAAGAGCGGAAAATGCTTCACCAATCCAAGATCACCGTGTTTACCATGCGGGATATTGATCAATTGGGAATGAAGGAAGTGATTTCTCGAGGTATAAAGATTGCTTCCCAAGGAACGGATGGAATCCATGTGAGTTTTGATCTAGATGTCATAGACCCTGAGGAAGCGCCTGGCGTCGGGACGCCTGTTGTCGGAGGAATTACGTATCGGGAAGCGCATTTGGCGATGGAACTCTTGGCGGATTCTGGACGTGTCTTGAGTATGGATATGGTTGAAGTCAATCCGATCTTAGATAACCAGAATAAAACCGCCGAATTAGCTGTCGGTCTAGTATGCTCAGCGTTTGGCAAACAGATTTTTTGAAGTTGCTTACATTAGAGAGTACTGAGAGAGGAATTGCGTCGATGAGCGTAGAAGTTAAGGAGGCTAAGGTATTTTCTCCTAACTTAAGTGAAACTTTTGCAGGTAGTCTTACGTACTTAAAGTGAGGGATAATGAACGGTTGTTAGACCTCAGGATAGGAGCCAGAAAAGTATGGAAGATGCCGAGATCATTCGGCAAGTACTAGGCAGGACATCACGAACAGTATGCTAACCTTGTGCAACGTTATCAGAAGCCGTTAATTCATTTTTTGCGACGAATGTCAACTCGGAAGAAGATGTTTTCGATTGCACGCAGGATGCATTGATAGCGGCCTATCGTAATTTAAATCGCTACTCGGAGAAACATCCATTTCGGGCTTGGTTATATGCGATCGCCCACAATAAAGCCCTTGACCTCCTTCGTAAGCGGCGCAGAGAGGTGTCACTGACCATGGATGAAAACCTAGTTGATCATCAACCGAGACAAGAAGAGATCTGGTTGGCGAAAGAACAGGCGTCCATGCTTTCAGAGGTGCTGAACGCGCTTCCGGTACACTACGCGCAGGCGCTTTATTTGCGTTATCATCAAGAACTATCCTACGAAGAAATAGCCCTGGTGTTGCAAGTTCCTGTAAGTCGGGTCAAGACATATCTTCATCGGGGAAAAGAAAAATTGCGCCAGCACTTGGAGAGGAGGGATATCCATGACGGAAAAGGACAACGTGTTATGGACTCAAATATTTGAAGATAGACCCATTCCTCGGTCGGATTGGAAAATTTGCAAGCGCAAATCATGGCTCAGATTGTGGCGCATCCAGTGGAATTTGGAGAGGAAATTCGACTAGCCAAGCGCAGAAAATGGGGACTTGGGTTAGCAATTAGCTTAATGGTGGTGGTTCTTTCGTTTGGAGCCTTTTTATGGTTTGAAAGTCATCTGGTCTATCAAGGGGTGAATGTGTTATTGGTGAAGCTATCTGGATGGCCCTATACTTCAGGCCTGCAGGGAGTTGGGCGCCGGCTTTTACAAAATATGTTGTTTCTCCGAGAGCTGAAAATAGGTCTAGGGCTCCTATGGGGCGTGGTTTCTTGGCCAATACTTGGGGTGGTGTCCGTTATTGTGATATTTAGGAGTTCAGACCCGATTCGCAAGGGAAGCCCTCTATCTAAATAGCTAAAATTGGAATAAACTATAATAGCTAGGGTCACAGGTGTGATAAATAAAGAGATAAAGAAATAGATAGAGAAGTAGAGAAAGAAATTGAGAAGAGAGATGGGATATCCCATGGATGCGATAAAGGTGTTTTTTAAAGACCAGGCGCAGCATCTACGCAAGGAAGTGTGGGAAGTTGCCCGTCAGATCGGGGAGCATCCAGAGCTCGGATATAAGGAATTCTTTGCGTCCGAGTTGTTGAGTCGTTTTCTTCAGAAACATGGATTTGAAGTGACACGTGGGATTGCGGGCGTGGAAACGGCCTTTTTGGCTCGATTCTCATGTGCACGTCCAGGTCCACGAATTGCTTTTCTGGCAGAATACGATGCTTTGCCGGGAGTAGGGCATGGCTGTGGGCACAACTTAATCGGAGCGGCCAGTGCTGGTGCAGCGGTTATCTTGAGTAAGAGCTTGGAACTGTCGGGTGAGATTTTGGTGATAGGTACTCCGGCGGAGGAAACCAGCGGAGCGAAAGTGACTTTGGTCGAGAATGGAATATTCAAGGATGTTGATGCGGCAATAATGTTTCATCCGGGTAGTCAGAACGTTCCTGTGATTTCTAGTCTTGCCCTTGATGCGTTGGAGTTCACATTTCACGGACGGGGTGCCCACGCTGTAGCGGCGTCATATTTTGGGATTAATGCCTTAGATGCCGTCATTAACTTTTTCGTCGGAATCAATGCGCTGAAAAAGCAAATTCCACAGGATATGAAAATCAACGGGATTATTACAGAGGGTGGAACAGTTCCGAATATTATTCCAGAGCGAGCCGTGGCTAGGTTTTATATTCGGGCTCAAAAACGTAAAGAGCTGGATGAATTGAGTGAAAAGGTGATTCGTTGTGCAGAAGGAGCAGCCTCAATGGTTTCGGCGAAGGTGACCTGGCAGAAATTTGAGTTTTCGTATGATGAGATGCATACGAACATGTCTCTCGCAGGATGTTTCACGAAGAACCTTCGTGAACTGGGTGTCAATCAAATAGCTCATCCGCAAACGGCCATGGGGTCTGTAGATATGGGCAATGTCAGTCGGGCAGTTCCGGCAATTCATCCTTATTTAACCTTAGGGACAGGTACAGAAATCCCACATACCGTAAATTTTACTCAAGCGGCACTTTCTCCAGACGGGGAAAGCCTAGTAATGTTAGCAATGCAGGTGCTTGCCTTCACCGGTGCGGATGTATTAACTGATAAAAAACTCTTGCAACAAATCAAGCGGGAGTTTCGTTTAGAGAAGTGAACTATTGACTCTACGATTGTTAACCGCCGCTAAGGCTCCCACTTCATTGGGAGTCTTAGTGGCGGTTACCCCTGGATAAAGGAGGCCCCTCTTTTTCAACTCAAAGGTTGAATTATTATGCGTTACTATGTATAATTATAAATAGACGAATCCGAAAAGTGGAGGTAAAGTTATGAAAGTCGGTGTTCTTGGGGCCACGGGATATGCAGGACAGGAACTGGTGCGAATATTGCACCGGCATGAAGAAGTAAATGAGTTGTATCTCGCTTCGTCTAGCGTAGCGGGAAATGAATATGAGGCTGTTTATCCCCATTGGAATGGTCAAAACGTGGGGGTCTTACAGGATGAAAACGTACCAGACCTGGATGTGCTTTTTTGCGCTCTTCCCCACGGGCTGACAGCGGCAAGAACGACTGCGTTCTTAGAACGTAATATTAAAGTCATAGATCTAGGGGCTGACTTTCGTCTGAATTCTGCCCAGATCTATGAGGAGTGGTACAAGATAAAGCATCCTGCCACAGAGCTTCTCAAAGAGGCGGTCTATGGTTTACCGGAACTTTATCGTGAGCAAATTCGAGGTAAATCCCTAATCGCCAATCCGGGCTGTTATCCGACAGCTACCTTGCTTGCGCTCGTTCCCTTGCTCCGTCATAAATTGCTTGAAACGGAATTTTTGATTATTGATGCCAAATCGGGTGTGTCAGGGGCTGGGCGAGGGGTCTCAATAAATACTCATTATGCAGAGATCAATGAGAATTTCAAGGCTTATGGAGTGGCAACTCATCGTCACACTCCGGAAATAGAACAAGAGCTGTCGAAGGCCACAGGGCACCCGCTCACGGTGAATTTTACACCTCATTTAGTGCCCATGACGCGGGGGATGTTGGTCACGATTTATGCTGCAGTTCAGGAAGGGGTCCAAGAGGAGGACCTACGCGAGTGTTGGCTGGAACAGTATGCGGACGAGGAGTTCATTCATGTTTTGCCAAAGGGGACTTGGCCGCAGACGAAATTTTCTAGTGGAAGCAACCATGCCTTTTTACAATTGACGATAGATCAAAGAACGGGGAATGCTATCTTGGTCGCAACTATTGATAATCTGATCAAAGGTGCAGCAGGGCAAGCTATCCAAAATATGAACCTGGTTATGGGATGGCCTGAGGGTCAAGGAATTACAGGCACGTCACTTTGGCCCTAAGCAAAGAAAGGAGAGTGTGAATTCGTGAGTAACGTAGAAGAGACTTGTCAGTCGATTGAAGGCGGTATAGCTGCCCCACAAGGGTTTTATGCAGTCGGTGTCCAAGCCGGAGTTAAGTATGAGAATAAATATGATATAGCGTTGATTTTTTCGCAGGTTCAAGCGCAAGCGGCTGCTGTTTACACCCGAAACGTGGTCAAAGCACACCCTCTTTATTTAACACAGCGCCATTTGCAGAATGGCTTGGCTCAAGCGATTGTGATTAATAGTGGGAATGCCAACGCTTGTGTCGGAGAAGGTGGAGATCAGGCCGCGTTATCGATGGCTGAAGTGACAGCCATGTTTATGGCGATACCTGCTGAGGATGTACTTGTCGCCTCCACCGGTGTTATCGGGGTGGAGATGCCGCTAGATAGAGTCTTGAACGGAATTCGAGCGGCGAGTTCGGAGCTCCTCGGAAGTATGGTCAAGGGCATTCGTGGGCAAACGGAGACTCCAGAGGACGGGGCACATCGAGCCGCACTCGCGATTATGACCACAGATACAATTGCCAAAGAACATGCGTGTGAGCTGATTAGTTCTCAAGGAGGCGTAATTCGACTCGGAGCGATGGCTAAAGGGTCCGGAATGATTCACCCGAATATGGGAACGATGTTGGGCTTTCTGACGACGGATGCGATGTTACCGTCTGCTGAATTGCAGCGGATCTTGCGTGAAGCGGTGGATGAAAGCTTTAATATGGTGACAATCGATGGGGACACCAGTACCAATGATATGGTTCTCTTGCTAGCTAATGGGGCCTCTGGGGTGACGCTGAGCGCGGAAGATCGGGTCAACTTCGAGAAAATGGTGAAGGCGATGTGCGTCCAGCTAGCTCAAGATATTGCCCGAGATGGGGAGGGTGCCAGCAAGTTTATGGAGGTCACGGTATCAGGAGCTAAAACAAAAGAAGACGCCCGCAAAATTGCCCGGAGCATTTGTGGTTCCAGCTTAGTAAAAACCGCACTGTTCGGAGAAGATGCTAATTGGGGCCGAATTTTCACGGCAGCAGGATACTCTGGAGCCGAGTTTAACCCAGCCAAAGTAGATATCTTACTAGGCGATTTAATCGTCGCTCGAGCCGGGATCGGTGTCGCTTTTTCTGAAGATAAAGCCATGGAAATTTTGGGGCTTAAAGACGTTCATATTAGCTTAAACCTTCATGATGGAGAAGAGCACGCCACTGCCTGGGGGTGTGATCTAACCCACGAGTACGTCACGATTAATGGGGATTATCGAACTTGAGTGTGGAGGTAGTTGAGATGACTCCTATGGAACAGGGACTAGGCAAAGCTCGGGTTTTAGTGGAAGCCCTTCCATATATCCAGAAGTTTGCGGGCAAGACCGTCGTGATTAAGTATGGCGGGCACGCAATGGTCGATCCAGTCTTGAAAGAATCGGTCATAATGGATGTCCTGCTCTTGCATTCTGTCGGAATTCGTCCTGTACTGGTTCACGGTGGCGGACCAGAGATCAATGCCATGTTGAAGAAGGTGGGGATTGAAAGTCAGTTTGTGCAGGGCTTGAGAGTCACCGATGCCCAAACGATGGAGATCGCGCAAATGGTCTTATTAGGGAAGTTGAACACAGAGATGGTTTCTCTCCTCAATCGCTTTGGTGGCAAGGGTGTCGGGTTATCTGGTAAAGATGCTCAACTGCTCATGGCGGTTAAGAAACCTATGCAGATGCCGAATAGCCTAGGGGAGATGGAAGACGTTGATTTGGGGCATGTTGGAGAAATTCAGAGTGTTACGCCCGATATTTTGAACACTTTGCTGGGACACGGATATATCCCTGTCATTTCGCCCGTCGCCAGCGGGGAAAACGGAGAAACCTACAATGTGAACGCGGATACCGTTGCGGGGAAAATAGCGGAGGCACTCCAGGCCGACAAATTGCTGCTTCTGACGGACGTGCGTGGTATACTACGCGATGTTTCAGATCCGGACTCGCTTATTTCTTCGATTTCCAGCGGAGAGGTCGAGCAGTTGGTGGATCAAGGAATTTTAAAGGGTGGAATGCTACCCAAAGTAGAGTGCGCAATCTCGGCATTGGAAGGTGGCGTTGGCAGCGTGCATATCCTCGACGGACGGTTAAGCCATGCAATTCTTCTGGAATTATTTACCGATGGCGGTATCGGAACCATGTTCAAAGGGTGAAGATAGAAAAAATATAGTAGAGAGATGAGGGTTTAAGATGTTAGAAGGTTTATCAACCGAAACAATCATTGAGCGAGGGAAAAATGTCGTGATGAATACCTACGGCCGACTTCCTATGACGATCGTCAAAGGGAAGGGCAGCTGGGTTTGGGATACAGAAGGAAAACAATACTTGGATTTTGTGACAGGGCTAGCGGTCAACTCATTGGGGCATTGCCACCCGGCAATTGTCCGAGCCGTGCAGGAACAGGCCGAGAAAATCATACATACATCTAATATTTACTGGATACCAAATCAAGTAGCTTTGGCTGAGCGCTTGGTGAAGCATTCCTTTGCGGATAAAGTCTTCTTTTGCAACAGTGGCGCTGAGGCGAATGAATCGGCCATCAAGCTCGCCCGGAAATATGCGAAGAAAAACTTTGGGGCGCATAAATGCGAAGTGGTCTCGCTCGAGAATTCGTTTCACGGACGGACGTTAGCAACGCTCACGCTCACAGGGCAAACCAAATATCAGGAAGGGTATGATCCGCTTCCAGTAGGCTTCTCCTATGCCGCCATGAATGATATAGAGGGTCTGAAGTCTAAGGTCAGTAACAATACAGCCGCCGTATTCATCGAACCCATTCAGGGTGAAGGGGGAGTGATTCCTGCTTCATTAGAGTTTCTCCAGGCGGCGCGTGCCCTGTGTGACCAGTTTGGGGCGTTGTTGGTTTTCGATGAGGTACAGTGCGGTGTTGGACGGACTGGAAAGCTCTTTGCCTATGAGTGGAGTGGAGTGGCTCCGGATGTCATGACCTTAGCGAAAGCATTGGGCGGTGGGGTGCCCATTGGCGCAATGCTCGCGACCGATAAAGTGGCAATGGCCTTTCAGCCTGGTGATCATGCTTCCACCTTTGGTGGAAACCCGTTGGCTACTGCCGTAGGGTGTGCTGTCATGGATGTGATGCTCGAAGAAGGTTTTCTGGAAGGGGTCCAGGAGCGCTCCGAATATTTCCAAAAGGGACTTGAAGAACTGGCAAGTAAGTATCAGACCGGTGATCCTGTTCGGGGTCAAGGGTTTATGATCGGGTGGCCCGTTTCCAAGTTAGGGCCAGAGATTGTTGCAACTTGCCTAAAGAACGGGCTTTTGATAAACTGCGTTGGCGGAACGATTTTGCGTTTCCTCCCACCGCTTAACGTTGAGAAGCCGGAAATAGATAAAGCCTTGGAGATCTTGGATGAAATCTTTCAGGAGATTTGGTAGTAAATCCAGAGCTAAGAGAGATCAGAGGTCAGAGAAGATAATGATAACTCAACTATCGAAAGTAAGATGAGGAATTTAAGAATTAAGTAAGTCGGAAGACTTAGAAGATAAGGCATATAAAAGAAAATAACAAGTCAAAGACACAAAATAGACGTGTATCTGACGGGTTAGTTAATTGAGTGTGCCTCAACAAGAATTTTTCCTGAGGGGGATGAAATGAAAGCAGCACTCGTACTTGAGACAGGGAAAATTTTAATGGGGGAGTCCTTTGGGGCAACTGGAGAGGCCTTGGGAGAAGTCGTCTTTAACACGGGGATGACAGGTTACCAAGAGGTGCTGACCGACCCATCGTATGCGGGACAAATGGTATGTATGACATATCCCCTCATCGGAAATTACGGGATAAACAGCATGGATGATCAATCCGAGAAGGTCCAAGTTCAGGGTTTTATCGTGAAAGAAGCCACCCGTAATCCGAGTCACTGGCAGATGGAGAAAAACTTTTCTCGGACGTTGGCGCAATCTGGGATTGTAGGCATTAAAGGGATTGATACCCGTGCCTTGACCCGGATTATTCGAGAACACGGGGTTTTACGCGGGGTGATCACGACTGAGATTGAGCACTTGGATGAGTGGGCGGATAAATTGAAAGGATGGATTGCTCCGACGGATGTTGTGGCGAAGGTGAGTACACCGGAAATCTACACCTTACCCGCTGACCAAACAGGGCAGGCCTTGTATCATGTCGTGGTGATCGATTTTGGGATTAAAAGGAATATTCTGCATGCGATGCAAGCAAGTGGATTTCGTTTGACGGTCGTTCCGTATACCACCTCGATGGAGCAGATTCTAGACCTAGAGCCGGATGGCGTCTTTCTGTCGAATGGGCCGGGGGACCCCAAAGTAGTCGAAGTGGGAATCGAAACGATTCGAGGGCTCATAGGAAAAAGGCCCATTTTTGGTATCTGTTTAGGGCATCAACTCTTGTCGCTCGCATTGGGCGGGGACACGTATAAGATGAAGTTTGGGCATCGGGGTGGAAATCAACCCGTACAAGATCTTCAATCGAAACGGGTGACCATTACCTCTCAAAATCACGGATATGCTATTGCAGAAGAAAGCCTGGAGCAGACCCCTTTGCTCGTGACGCACCGCAACTTAAATGATCAAAGCGTAGAAGGGGTTAAACATTGCGATTTACCTGTTTTTTCGGTTCAGTATCATCCGGAAGCCGGACCAGGACCGAGTGAATCCCTGTATCTTTTTGAGGAGTTTGCGCAATTAATGCAGGAAAGGAGGGCTCAACATGCCACTTAACCCGGAGTGGAAAAAGGTCCTTGTCATAGGGTCCGGGCCGATTGTTATTGGGCAAGCGGCGGAATTCGATTATGCCGGGACCCAGGCGTGCAAGGCTCTTCGTGAAGTAGGGGTAGAAGTGGTATTGGTTAACAGTAATCCGGCGACCATTATGACGGATGCGAAAACGGCGAATATTACCTATATCGAACCTCTGTTACCTGAGTATTTAGAGGAGATTATTAGCAAAGAACGTCCGGATGCCCTGCTGCCCACGCTAGGTGGTCAAACGGGACTTAATCTGGCGATGGAACTGGTGCGTCTCGGGGTCTTAAAACGTTATGACGTAGACCTCATCGGCTGTGATGCTGAAACAATTTATAAAGCGGAAGACCGCGAGGCCTTTAAGGAAACAATGCTGGAACTGGACGAGCCAGTGGCAGAAAGTGTGATCGTAACGACTCTGGAAGAAGGCGAGGAATTCGCCCAAAAACAGGGGTTTCCGTTGATTGTTCGACCGGCATATACCTTAGGAGGTACAGGTGGCGGGATTGTCAAAAACGCTAAAAATCTGGCAGAGATTTTACAAAGAGGGCTACAATCCAGCCCGATCGGACAATGCCTCGTGGAGCGGAGTGTGGCTGGCTGGAAGGAAATTGAGTATGAAGTTATGCGGGATGCTGCTGATAACTGTATTACCATTTGTAATATGGAAAATATCGATCCTGTAGGAATTCATACCGGGGATAGTATCGTAGTTGCACCCTCACAGACCTTGACAGATGTTGAATATCAGATGCTTCGAGCGTCATCACTCAAGATCATTCGGGCCTTAGAGGTTAACGGTGGGTGTAATGTTCAATTCGCGTTGAATCCAACGAGCCGGGAATATGTGGTGATTGAAGTAAATCCTCGGGTTAGCCGCTCCAGTGCGCTCGCATCCAAAGCAACGGGCTATCCAATTGCTAAAATGGCGGCCCTTCTGTCGGTAGGATTTACCCTTCCAGAATTGACAAACCCAGTCACCGGCAATACCAGTGCCTGTTTTGAGCCAGCCCTTGACTATGTCGTGGTTAAGTTTCCCCGCTGGCCTTTTGATAAGTTCCCTGCTGCAGATCATCGCCTCGGTACGCAAATGAAAGCGACCGGAGAGGTGATGGCCATAGAACGGACCCTTGAAGGGGCACTGCTTAAAGCGGCACGTTCGTTGGAAATCGGGACAGTGGGTCTTCGGATCAAAGCCTCCGGGGGCTGGACAGAGATGGAGATCGAAGATAAGCTTGTCCGCATTGATCATGAACGATTCTTTGCGATTGCTGAAGCGTTTCGCCGGGATTGGACCATTCTAGAAGTACAAATGCTCACGCAGATCGATCCCTTCTATTTGTATAAAATCAGAGATCTAGTTCTCTTAGAACAGCGGTTACAAAGTGAGTCTTTAACCACCGAGTTACTGCATTTTGCGAAAGTCCAAGGATTTTCTGACTTAGCGGTTGCTAAGCTTACGGGGCGCTCGGAAGAAGCGGTTCGGACTATGCGCGTGGCCGCCCAGATTGTGCCGGTTTATAAGACCGTGGATACGTGTGCTGCAGAGTTTACCTCGGCAACGCCTTATTACTATTCAAGTTATGAAGAAGAGGATGAGGTTTCGGTAAGCTCCGGACCCAAAGTCGTGGTCTTAGGCTCAGGCCCTATTCGGATCGGGCAAGGGATTGAATTTGACTATTGCTCCGTCCATGCGCTTTCAGCTTTGCAAGAGGCGGGCGTGGAATCCATTATGATTAACAATAATCCAGAAACGGTTTCCACCGATTTTGATACTGCAGACAAACTATATTTTGAGCCATTAACGTTGGAAGATGTGCTTCACGTGTTGAATAAGGAAAAAGCAGATGGAGTTTTAGTTCAATTTGGGGGTCAAACGGCCATTAACTTGGCAGGACCACTGAACCAAGCCGGCGTTCGGATTTTAGGGACGCAGGTCGATGCCATTGATATGGCTGAGGATCGGGAGCGTTTTGCAGAGCTATTAAGTCGTTTGGGAATCCCTCAATCCGAAGGGCGAAGCGTGACTGCTGTAGAGCAGGCCCGAGGAATTGCTAAGGAACTCGAATTTCCTGTGATCGTTCGCCCTTCTTATGTCATCGGAGGACGCGCCATGCAAGTGGTGGAGAATCTCGATGAACTCGAAGACTATTTAAAACGGGCGATTAACTTATCAGCAGAACATCCTATTTTGGTGGATCGGTACTTGGAAGGCAAAGAAGTTGAAATTGATGCGGTCTCCGATGGAGAAACCACAGTGATAGCAGGTATTATGGAGCATATCGAGCGCGCGGGAGTCCACTCAGGGGATAGCTTAGCAGTCTATCCGCCCCAAAGTTTAACGCCCTCGGAAATTGATCAGATTCAGGAGTTTACCTGTCGCATCGCTGAAGGACTCGGCATTAAGGGACTGATGAATATTCAATTCGTCGTCGTTCGAGGCAAGGTTTATGTGCTGGAAGTGAACCCTAGGGCTAGCCGCACGGTGCCTATCTTATCGAAAGTTACGGGGATTCCTTTAGTTAGTTTGGCGGTTCAAGTTTCCCTTGGGGAAACCTTGAAGAATTTGGGGTACGAGCAGGGTCTTGCGCCCGAGGCGCCGTTTGTCGTGGTTAAGGCTCCGGTCTTTTCCTTTGAAAAGCTGACCAAAGTCGAAACATCGCTAGGGCCTGAAATGAAATCAACCGGTGAGGTCTTAGGTATGGATATTCAATTTGGGCACGCTTTGGCAAAAGCCTTTGCGGCTTCTCATATTCCGCTACCGAGTGAAGGAGATATCCTAGTTTCTGTGGCGGAAAAGGATCGCCCAGAGGCCATCGCCTTGGCTCAACAGTTGGCGATGCTGGGCTTCGGTGTCAAAGGGACAGGCGACACAGCGAAGGCCCTAGCGTTATGTGGGGTAAAAGTTGAAGAGGTGAGTGAATCCAGCGAGGCTCTTCGGGAAGCCATTCGGCAAAGGGAATTTGCCTTTATCCTCAGTACTCCTACCAAAGGAAAAACTCCGGAGCGGACCGGTTATTTGCTCAGGAGGTTAGCGGCGGAACATGGAGTTCCCTGCTTCACGTCGATGGATACGGCGAAAGCCGTTGTGCGGGCGTTACTGGAAATGCGGGGGCAAACTAAACCTCAGGTTCTCTCGTTACAGGAATATATGGCCTTATAGAGGGCAATTCCTCTCACAGTGTCTCTAAGCTAAGAAACTTTCTTTGGTTTGGGTCGAATGAAGAAGGAACTCCCGCTGAACAATGTCGAGTGGGAGTTCTTTCGAATATAGATCGAGCGTTTGAATACGCCTTAAGATAAAGGCTTCCGGAGGGATAATATCGGGTTTTGATCAGTGATGGATGCTTGTATTTCAGGATTAGGTGCAGTAAGATAAGTTGTTAGAAATATAAAAATTATCATTTTTAGGTATTGAATTATTATACATAAAAATGTATAATAATTCACATCGAAGGGGTGGGTGACATATGAAAACAATAGATCGGTCAATATTTAAAGGACGGGACTTTATATCGCTTCATGATTTTTCACAAGATGAATTAAGTTGCATCTTAGATGTAGCTCGAGAACTTAAAGTAGAGCAAAAAGCCGGACGGTCTCATGCAATGCTTCAAGGAAAGACCTTAGGGATGATTTTCACGAAGTCTTCGACACGAACTCGTGTTTCGTTTGAAGTCGGTATGTACCAACTTGGCGGGCACGCACTCTTTCTGAGCGGACGGGATATTCAACTGGGAAGAGGAGAAACTATTGCTGATACGGCACGTGTTCTTTCTCGAATGGTCGACGGCATTATGATTCGGACCTTTAGTCATCAGGAAGTCATAGATTTGGCAAAATTCGCGACGATTCCGATTATTAACGGACTCACGGATCTTCTTCATCCTTGTCAAGTTTTAGCAGATCTCATGACCATTCAGGAGCATAAAGGCCGCTTAGCGGGCTTGAAGCTTGCCTACATCGGAGATGGGAACAATATGGCTCATTCCTTGATGTTTGGCGGAGCTAAGATGGGATTACATGTCGTTATCGCTTCTCCTCCGGGATATAAGCCGGATCCGGTGATGGTCGCCATGGCCCAAGCGGATGCTAAAGAGAACGGTGGTATGGTAGAAGTGGTAGATGATCCCCTGGAAGCCATGAAGGGTGCCGATGTGCTTTACACGGATGTTTGGGCCAGTATGGGTCAAGAAGGAGAGGCAGAAGCGCGTAAGGCTGCTTTTAAAGGGTATCAGATTAATTCAAACGCGCTGAAGCTGGCCAACTCATCCGCCATCGTGTTGCATTGTCTTCCTGCTCACCGTGGAGAAGAAATTACCGAGGACGTAATTGAAGGGGTTCAATCGGTCGTCTTTGACGAGGCAGAAAACCGATTACATGCTCAAAAAGCGATTATGGCGTTGGTTATGTAGTTCAAATGGAGAAGGATACAAAATAATATAAATAGTTTTCAGTGTTGACTGTATACTATACACAACACATTCGAGAAGAGGAGATCAAATATGAAAAAAGTTGTTTTAGCCTATTCAGGTGGGTTGGATACCTCTATTATTATTCCGTGGCTGAAGGAAACTTACGGGTACGAAGTTATTGCTATGGCAGCAGATCTCGGGCAGGGGGAAGAATTGGCTCCCCTTCAGGAAAAAGCGATTAAGAGTGGGGCCAGTAAACTGTATATCGAAGATCTACGAGAAGAATTTCTCACGGAGTTTATTTTCCCGACGTTAAAGGCAGGGGCAGTTTATGAAGGAGACTATCTACTCGGGACCTCCTTTGCCCGACCTCTGATTGCCCGTCGTTTAGTGGAGATTGCCGAAAAGGAAGGCGCCGTGGCAATTGCTCATGGCGCAACCGGCAAAGGAAATGACCAAGTTCGATTCGAACTGAGTGTTAAAGCACTTAATCCTGACCTGGAGATTATTGCACCTTGGAGGATTTGGGATCTCAAGTCTCGAGAAGATTGCATCGATTATGCAGAGGAACGTGGAATTCCAGTCCCCGTAACGAAGGATCGTCCGTATAGTATGGATCGTAACCTTTGGCACTTGAGCCATGAGGGTGGGGACCTAGAAGATCCGTGGAATGAACCCAAACGTGACCTTTATTTACTTGGCGTTTCCCCAGAGGATGCGCCCGATGAAGCGACATACCTCGAACTAGGGTTTGAACAAGGGATTCCAACATCGTTAGATGGCCAGAAGATTGCTCCGGTGGCTTTATTGGAAACTCTGAATGAATTGGGTGGAAAAAACGGGGTCGGAATTGTTGATATGGTTGAAAACCGACTCGTCGGAATGAAATCACGCGGCGTCTACGAGACACCGGGTGGAACGATCCTCTATATGGCGCATCAGGCGTTGGAACATCTCACACTCGACCGTCTGACGCTCCATTATAAAGAACAACTAGCCTTAAAATATGCTGAAATTGTTTACGACGGAGTATGGTATTCGCCACTTCGGGAGGCCTTAGACGCCTTTGTCGATGTGACCCAGAAAAACGTCACAGGTACGGTTCGGGTGAAACTCTACAAAGGGAATTGCACCTCAGCGGGTGTTAAATCCCCATATTCTCTCTATAATGAAGCGTTTGCAACATTCGGTGAGGATGGCGTGTACGATCAAAAGGATGCCGGAGGATTTATTAACCTCTTCGGGCTGCCGTTAAAAGTAAGGGCTTTAATGGAAAAAGAATCAGGGTTGCGTAAATAAGAGCGAACTAAAGATTAGCGCCGGCAATCGGCGCTAATCTTTAGTTCTAAACAAGAAGGGACGATGCGACTTGAAGCTTTGGGGCGGACGTTTTGAAAAGACTACAGACGCATTGGTCGAAGATTTTCACTCCTCGATACGCTTCGACCAACGCCTATATAAACAAGATATTCTAGGGAGTATAGCTCATGCGAGAATGCTCGGAAGTGTTGGGGTTATCTCTGAAGATGAAGCAGACCATTTGATTAAGGGCTTAAAGGAGATCCTCGAAGCTATTCAGGCTGGAAACGTAGAATTCGAGATTGGCGCAGAAGATATCCATATGAATGTTGAGAAGATTTTAACGGAGCGAATCGGGCCGGTCGGGAAAAAACTACATACTGGACGCAGCAGGAACGATCAAGTGGCCTTGGATCTAAAGCTTTATTTAAGGGAAGAGATTGACCATACCAAGAGCTTAGTGGCGCAGTTGCTCCAAACGCTGCTCCATTTGGCGGAAGAGCATCTTGAAACCTGGATGCCTGGATACACGCATTTGCAAAAGGCACAACCCATTACACTTGCTCATCATTTGATGGCGTATGTCCAAATGTTTTTACGTGACCTTGGTCGCCTCAACGATACACGGAAGCGCTTAAACATCTCTCCACTCGGTTCAGGGGCTATGGCCGGAACGACGTTCCCGCTTGATCGAGAAAAAGTAGCCCTAGAGCTGGGCTTTGATGGAATTACCTTAAACAGCTTAGATGGGGTGAGCGATCGGGATTTTGCGCTGGAGTTTCTAGCAGCCGCATCCATACTCATGATGCACCTGAGCAGAATGTGTGAGGAGCTCGTTCTCTGGTCGAGTGGAGAGTTTCACTTTATCTCGATGGATGACGGATATTCCACGGGGTCGAGTATCATGCCCCAAAAGAAAAACCCCGATGTTGCAGAATTAGTGAGAGGAAAAACAGGGCGTGTCTATGGTGATCTGCTGGCCCTCTTAACCACGATGAAAGGGCTTCCGCTTGCTTATAATAAAGATATGCAAGAGGATAAAGAACAGGTCTTCGACGCTGTGGATACGATTCAAAAGTGCTTGTTAGTAGTCGAACCTATGCTCAGAACCATGCAGGTTCATCGGGATACGATGGCTTGGGGAGCAAAAGGTGGATTTACCAACGCAACTGATCTTGCAGATTACATGGCGAAGAAAGGAGTACCCTTTCGAGATGCTCATGAATTAGTCGGACGGATTGTTTTACACTGCAGTAAAAAGGGTATTGGGTTGGAAGATTTGAATCTGAGTGACTACCAGGAGCTTTCCCCGATTTTTGAAGAGGATTTATTTGGATCCATCGGGATTGAGCACTGCGTTCGTGCCCGCAAGATTACGGGCGGCCCTTCACCAGAAACTGTTGCTCAAGGAATCCGAGTGAGCCGTGATTTATTAGAGGGACTCGTGTAGAAAGGCCTATATTAAAAAAAGCTGTGTATAGTGTGCATAACTCTGTGGATAATAATGATATATCTCGAATTATGCGTGGATAAGCCTAGGGGAGCCTGTGGATAATTAAAAAGTAGCCTGTGGATAACTCTTTTGGAGGTTTCGTGGAAATGCGACACAGTTGACCATTTAAACCTAAAGGGATTCCTTTAGGTTATTATTTTGGGCTTAAAGCAGGAAATCGCGACTGAAAGGTCGAAATTCTCACCCATGTTTTATTAACGTTATTGCATGCTATAGTCTAAGAGTAGATTGTCTGGATCTTGGGGTGAGAATCTGAAGGGCGGCTAATGTCAATGGAAAACCTATCAATGCTAACAGACCTTTATCAATTTACGATGATGCAGGGTTATTTAGTCAACGGATGTCGAAATAAGGAGGCAGTATTTGACGTTTTCTTCCGCTCGCTACCTTATCAAGGTGGGTATGCCCTGGCATCAGGACTAGAGCAAGTCGTGGAATACATTGAAAACCTCAGATTTACGGAAGAGGACTTGTCGTATTTACGAACCTTAAACCTCTTTGATGACGATTTTATTGAGGAGCTGCGTAATTTTCACTTTCAGGGGGACATCGACGCGGTTCCGGAAGGGACTGTGGTTTTTCCGTATGAACCACTGCTTCGGATAAAAGGACGCATTTTTGAAACACAACTCGTCGAGACAGCAATTCTGAATTTGGTTAACTTTGAGACACTGATTGCCACAAAAGCTTCACGAGTCATGGCTGCTGCGGACGGTGGCCAGGTGATGGAGTTTGGCTTGCGGAGAGCTCAGGGGCCGGATGCTGGGGTTCTAGGAGCACGGGCTGCGTTCATTGGCGGATGCCAATCTACGTCGAATGTCCTGGCAGGAAAACGATATGGTATCCCAGTGTCAGGAACGCAGGCGCATAGCTGGATCCAGTGTTTTCCATCGGAATTGGAGGCGTTTCGTGCGTATGCACGTACTTTCCCAGATGGTTGCATACTGCTTGTGGATACTTATAACGTCCTTGAATCTGGGGTCCCTAATGCTATTAAGGTCGGACTTGAACTGGAAGCAGAAGGGCATCATTTTTTAGGGATACGTTTAGATAGCGGGGATTTAACCTATTTATCGAAGGAAGCCCGTCGCATGCTCGATGGAGCGGGGCTTAAGGATACGATCATTGTAGGGTCCAACGATTTAGACGAAAATACTATCTTTGCCATTCTGGCTCAGGGGGCGCCGATTGATGCTTGGGGTGTGGGGACTCATCTCATTACCTCCAAAGATAGCCCTTCTTTAGGAGGAGTTTACAAGTTGGTCGCTGAGGGAGAACAGGGCGTCTTTCATCCTTGTTTAAAAGTCTCAGAAAACATAACGAAGATCACAAACCCTGGAATAAAAAAAGTCGTGCGCTTTTACGACCGAGCAGGAAAAGCCATGGCCGATCTTATCGCACTGGAGGATGAAGTTTTCACAACAGGGGAGCCCCTCGTGATTTTTGATCCGATTGAGACGTGGAAAAGAAGAACCTTAACAAATTTTCGGACGAGGGAACTGTTAGTTCCAGTATTTAGAGGCGGAAAACGGGTGTATGAATTACCAGAGCTTAAAGATATCCAGACCTATGCCAGAAACGAATTGGATACCTTGTGGGATGAAGTTAAACGACTGGCGAATCCACATCGCTACATTGTCGATTTATCAGCTAATCTATTTAACTTAAAACACCAATTACTCCTAACAATCAATGAGGATATTAAAGCAAACAAACATAATCAGGGGGTAGAGCAAGATGTGGACAGATAATGAATTAAAGGGCCGAATCAAGGAAACCGT
This sequence comes from Desulfosporosinus sp., assembly GCA_036569365.1. Lineage (GTDB taxonomy): Bacteria > Bacillota > Desulfitobacteriia > Desulfitobacteriales > Desulfitobacteriaceae > Desulfosporosinus. Next base: position 34,696 of record DATCQU010000005.1, read on the forward strand.
GGAGTGGCTCCGTGACAAGGTTTCGGAAGCAAACGCGCAGGGAGTAGTCGTGGGGATCTCCGGAGGGGTTGACTCCGCAGTTGTCGCAGGACTTTGTGCACGAGCGTTTCCTGGTAAGTGTATCGCGGTAGTTATGCCAAGTCATTCTGATCCGGAGGCTATCGAGGATGCACTTTGGGTGGCAGAGGGCTTTGACCTAAGGCCGTTGGAAGTAAACCTGAGCGATGTCCATACGCAGCTCTTTGAACAGGTCAAGACGGGTATAGAGAGTCAGGGCAGTGATTTAGTCGGGGAGAAGATGAGCCAAGGTAATTTGAAGGCTCGTCTGCGTATGTCGACGCTGTATTCTGTAGCGAACGCCCTGAATTACTTGGTGGTGGGAGCAGATAATGCCCCTGAGATCTATACTGGGTATTTTACGAAATATGGTGACGGCGGTGGTGACCTCTTACCCATTAGTTCGCTCACAAAGGCTGAAGTACGGGCTTGGGCGAGAATGTTAGGACTTCCCCTGGCAATTGCTATCCGTGTACCTAGTGCAGGGCTTTGGCCCGGACAGACGGATGAATCAGAATTGGGGCTAACCTACGATCAAATTGATCGTTACTTACTCGGTGGAGAAGTCCCTCCTGAGGCCAAGGAACGCATCGAAAGCTTACACCGTCAGAGTGAACATAAACGTCATCTGGCTCCCAGCCTAGAACTCCCGAAGCTAAAGGGGTTAGATTGACGTGCGTATTGGAGTAGATATTGACGGTGTAGTCTCCGATAGTTACCCCGCTTGGTTACAGGAACTGAATCTACATTATGGAAAGAACATCACGGTCATTGACGATTATGCCATGCATTTAGTGTTTGGTGTGCCGTGGGAGGATATGAACCAATTCTTTATCGATAATGTGGAGCGTCTATTTATGATAGCAGAGCCGGTTTGTGGTGCCTTAGAGGGGATTCAAACCCTCCTCAGGGAGGGCCATGAAGTGATATATATTACCGCGCGAACACTCGAAGAGGAAGAGGTCACCGTGCGCTGGCTTAAGATGCATGGAATTCCCCATGAGCATGTGCTCTTTACAGGCTTTAAGAGTAAAGTGGATTTAGTGAAGCAATGGGGGATTGAGGCGTTTATCGAAGATTATCAGGTGAATGCCCAAATGATTGCTGAAAGCGGCGTTCCAGTATTTTTGCTAGATGCTAGTTATAATCAAGTGGATCTCTCAACGGGCATAACACGCTGTCAAAGCTGGAATGAAATACTAGAACAAATACAGCGGTTATAAGTGAAGAAAAAGATAACGGAAACAAAGAGTAAAAGCATTAAATCGAGAAAGACACGAGTTAATGTTTGACGTATCGAGAACAGCAAAAGGGTTAGCCACTGTATTAATGTGGCTAACCCTTTTGTATACCCTGGTTCAATTTAACTGACGATGCCTAACCCAACTTTATAAATATCCCCTGCTCCTAAAGTGAGGACGAGATCTTGGGGTGCAATGGTTTCGGAAAGATAAACCATAATTTCGTCCAACGTTCCAATGTAACGAGCCTTAATTCCTTGCTCCTGGATCAACGTGGCTAAAGTTACTGCAGACACGGTGTAATGCTCCTGCTCACGCGCCGAGGAGAAAATGTCAGCGACAACAACTTCATCAGCCCCTTGAAAAGCTTGTGAGAACTCTTGTAGGAGTTTTTCCGTTCGGCTAAAGGTATGAGGCTGGAAGATGGCGCGGATACGACGATTCGGGAACGAGAGTCGGGCTCCTTCTAAAGTAGTGCGGATTTCTGTCGGGTGGTGGGCATAGTCATCGACGATCATGGCGCCATTTTTGTTACTGCCAATATGTTCAAAGCGGCGTTTCGTCCCATTGAACAGGCTCAGGCTACATAAGATTTGTTCTATGGGGATACCGATTTCAAGGCATACAGCAATTGTTGCTAAGGCATTGATTATATTGTGCCTTCCTGCAACATGAAGATCTAGATCCCCAATATATTGCCCTTTATACATAATTTTCATAGAACTTCGTTCGTCCTTGAATAGGATCTCAGTGGCACGAACATCCGCAGATTCGGAGAGCCCGAAGGTCGTAATCGGCGCGGATCCTGTAATGGCTTCCCGGTGCGGGTCTTCTGCCCAAATGTAGATATGCCCTTGCGCGGGCACTTTTTTTGCTAACTCAGCAAATGCAGAAATAACATCCTCAACATCTTTAAAATAATCGGGGTGGTCAAATTCAATGTTGGTAATAATCAGGTGCTCGGGAGAGTAGTTCAGAAAATGGCGCCGATATTCACAAGACTCTGCTAAGAAAAATTCCCCTTTTCCGGAATGTGCATTTCCACCAATACTAGGGACATCGCTTCCAACAACGATTGTAGGATCCAATCCTGCCTGGAGCATGACGAGGCCCATCATGGCGGTTGTCGTGGTTTTACCGTGCGTTCCGGTTACGGAAATCCCACGTTTTTTGGAAAGTAAGCGGCCTAGGTATTGAGGGTAAGTCAATACCGGGATATTAAGCTCTAAAGCCTTGGCAATTTCCGGATGCTGATTTGTATAAGCAGCAGAGGTGACCACCAGATCTGCATTTTCTACGTTACTAGGGGAAAAACCCAATACGGGAATCTGGGCACGTTTCAGGACGCTGTCGGTATAGAAGCTCTCTTCTACATCAGATCCTGTAATAGTCGCGCCTTCAATTTGAGCGCTAATTTGAGCTAAAGCGCTCATGCCAGTTCCTTTTATTCCAACAAAATGAATATGTAATGTCAAGCTTATCGTCCCTTCCGTGTATAAAACTCTACCCACCATTATACCCAAACTCAACCTAAAAGGCATCATAATATCCAAGGAAAATTTTGACTAACGGTTTTTCGGGCAGAATTTTAATTCATAACTAGTGATTATAGGCTGATTTGTCCGGTGAGACATTAATAATAACTAGACAGCCTTAAAAGGGTATTCTTCCTAGGAAAGTGGTATTCTAATTTATGAGGGTAATGATATCATCATTTCTAAGTTTAATGAAATATGGGCGGGTTGCTGGCAATCAACAAGGTTATGGATGGAGCGTGCAAAATGAAAGTTCTCGTAGCAGAGTCTCACCTACCGCAGTTAAAGGAACTGAACATCGAATTGGATCTCAAGTCAATGCAAAGTCTGGTCGGTGGGTTCGTTGAACTCACCACTCATCCAGCACTCCAAGGGTACATCATTGTATCCAACGAAGACGGAATGGGACTCAACCTTAAGTTGAACGTCCTAGATATCGTCGGAGCATTCTTCATTACCAAAGCAGGAGACAATGGAGAATTTGCTGGCCTGGATGATTTAGATATGCAAAAGATTAAAAAAGTATGGGACGAGTTTTATCCTTAATCCAGAAGGCGTTCCCGGTAGTATATTCAATTGCTTCAGATTCACTTTATTGCGAAAGAGGCGTAACTAATCAGCTGGAAGAATATTGATTTTAAAATAATAATAAAATTAATTAAAATCTCATTTCAGGGAGGAAATTTCGTATTTCATGTAGAATATTATATAATATAGCAGAATTTTCGAATATCACATGCCCCAACTAGGTAAGATGGTATGGGAAGTGTTCTTTGGATGAATCAGGTAGGGTGTTAATGTACTCTTACATTAAATGAATTCACGTTTGGAAGGTATCACGAATAGGAGGGAGACATGGTGTTTAGCAGAAAAACCTTTAACAAGTTTAGGTATGAATTGTTATTCATCGGGTTATCAGCGCTATTAATCGTGGGTATAGGTTTATTACCTAAATCACCTTCAGCTCTCGTAGTGCCCGTAGCATCTGTGACAACGACAGCACCGGCTCCAGCGCCGACTGTCACTCCTCCAACTCAAGTGGCAGTAGCAGATACCACCATCACATTATCAAACTTTAAAAACCCACAATCTTGGGCGGCCTTTAAAGTTTCTAGATCGATGACTTCTACAAGAATGGTTGTCACTGGAAAGCTAGACAGTTACTATAATTATGGATTTAAAAATGGAGCAGATACCTACTGGTCAGTATCTTTTGCAGACGTAATAGACGGAAGTCATGTGCATATGAATGGGTACGTCAAGAAAGATAGCCCTGAAGGTAAACAGTTGTACGCTATCCTACAGGACGAGCAGCCTCATAATCTAGCCTTAGAAATAAAGTATCTGGCTAATGATGGTGGGGATGGCGTGTTGATAACCAAGTTCGTTCAGGAGATTGTGAAATAATTACAAACCTAAGATTTATTTTCCTTAATAAATTTCTTAAATTTAGTCTTAACAAACTTATCGACTTATGATATACTGTCGAAGTCGAATGAACTGCTCTCTTTAGCGGTGAAATGAACTGTTATTAACGGAAACAGGTTAGAATCGACGTTTTACATGCCGATGTGGCTCAGAGGTAGAGCAGCTCACTCGTAATGAGCAGGTCGTCGGTTCGATTCCGACCATCGGCTCCATAGGAAACTTAGACCCCGCAAGCGATTGCGGGGTTTTTGGTTACGCATTATCGACGTTTTTAGCCAGTTCATGTTGCCATTTTACTTTGGAGTTGCCAACATTGTTGCCAGGTGAGCCATGAGGCACACTACACTGCATATATTACCTCACAGCAGGTTAAGAGGGGACTTTGGCGGAAATAGTCCGCACCGCTCTCAACATGAAGACCCTACTCCAAAACCGTTCAAACATGTACCCATGTACCAGTAACAAGTATATGATAGACATGAATTGCCAGACATTTGGACGTCTGGCAATTTTTATTAGCGGGATTGTAATATTTGCAGAAGAGGTTCCCCATCCATTAAGCATTGAGACGGAAGTTAATGTAAGCCAATGATTTTCTTACGGTCAGCGGTCGGAGGAATCTCTTCCATCCAGCCTTTCTCAATCATTAAGTCTAATCCTTCTTTGTCGTAGACCCCAAGGTCTAACGATACTTTACTGAAACCTGATACCAAGTCAGTCCTGGTACAATTCGCTAGTGCAAATCCATTAGCAGTGATTGAATACGTAATAAAGAACAAAAGGTGAAATAACATTAACTTATCTGAAAACGGAGACTCTGTAGAGTTTGTTACTTCGCTTCTTAAAAGCATCGGAGCTGGTAAATCCTCATCTTTCAGGATGGAACTCCATCTATCTAGCTCTTTGTCAATGACATGATTTCCTTTGGAGAAATAGGCTTTTACTTTTGAATTATCAACACAAGACAGTTCATCTGGATGCTGTTTATCATTTTGACTACCTTTTCGGCTATGCAGCTCCCTGGTATGCTAATCATGCAGGCAGGGAGGGATGCTTGGCTATCCGTCCTCGGCGCCTGGTTTCTCGATGTCATGCTAGCCCTAGTCTACGCCTATATGGGCATCCGTTTTCCTGGAGAAAACTTCGTCCAGTACAGCATCACCATTTTGGGAAAGTATCTGGGTAGGATGGTCGGAATCATTTTCCCACTGTTCTTTTTAATGGTGTGCTCCATATTGTTGTGGGGCTTAAGCCATTTAGTTAACACGGTCTTTCTGCCAAGGACTCCCTTAATGGTTATCTTGGTATCTAGTTTCCTGGTCAGCGCTTACATCGGACGTAAGGGAATTGAAGTGATTGCTAGAATGACTGAAGTCTTGGGGCCACTCTTTTTTCTCAGTATTGTCGCCCTTTGCTTCCTAGTGCTTCCCTCTTTTCACATCGCTCGGCTGAAACCTCAGTTTGATGAAGGTGTGGTGCCTTTCCTGACTGGCGCGCCCTTACTCCTTACCAATTTCGGTGTTTGCATAATAATGGGTATGTATATCCCGCTCTGCAACCGACCAGAAAACGGCTTTTTAGCCAAGTTTAGCGCCGTCAGTATGGGGACGTTTGTAGTGGGACTGACTACTGCTCTATCAGTGGGCATCTTCGGGATCGAGGATGCGGAAAACATGAGCGCAGTCGCGCTCCAGCTCACCAGGATGATCAATTTCAGCAACTATTTTGAAAGAGTTGAGTTAATGTGGCTAATGATCCTCATAGGCTCGGTAATTGTGGCCTCTTCTACCCTACTCTGGTCATTTGCTGTGGGGATCGCACAAGTAGTTGGACTAAAGACCTATCAGCCACTGATTTATGCAGGGGCCTTAATCTCCTTAGTGCTTAGCATAGTCTCTTTTCCAAGTAGCCTTCAGCATACAAGCTTCTATCACTATACTTTTCCTATAGTGGCAGCGTTCGTTGAGACAGGCCTTGAACTCTTCTTATTTGCAGCGGCGTTGATTTTAGGCAAGCGAGGAACGGCTTAGGCCTAATTTGTCCATAATAGCAGATTGACACATCTCATAGCTACCGATTGTTCTTATGAGTGGAAAAGGAAAAGACCCCCGCGTCCGGAGGTCCTCTTATGCGCAATGCCCCATAGGCCTTGATCTTGCCATATGGGACAAGAATATCAAAAAAAGCTCCTTCCGCCCCTTAAGCGGAAGGACAATGAGAGTTTAACTACATGAAAAAGACTAAAACGTCTTTCGACACATTATACCATATAATTACAAATATATGTTAATTTGTATATTGGTAATTATAGGAAGTCGGAAACTGAAAAGGAGCGCACCTAATGTTCTCCTTTTCCACATCTTCCCATGATGCCGATCGTACTTAGGCAACAGCGATATCCTTAGTATCGCCGGTATGTCCCTTAAAATGGCTCCATTAAGTGCATGTGCTACCTGTAATGTGCCAACTCTATATGGTAGTTCGAGTTGTCTCTTATCATAGGATAAACTTGTGACCATTCTGTGACTTTTGAATGGTGAATATGTGAAGGATAATAATGGTAAATAATAAAATAAAATAAAATCGCAACTTACCGTGTCACTAAATAGGGTTAACAAACATCAAACGAAACTCGCCATAGTAGAACGGTTTCTAAACGAAATTTAAAAATCAGACTAAAAAAGGGCCAACTGCATTTGGATTATGCATCCACAAATTAGACATATCTCAATTTTCCAGTTATACTTATCTAAGCTCGTTAAAACTAGTGGATTTAAAGCTTACCTTCTGTATTGCCTAAGGCTTCAGGAAGTGGTGAACTTGCCATGTAGCGCGGGTAATATATTTAGTGGAGGTTTTTTTATATGTTTAATGACAAAACTTTAAATTGCAAAGACTGTGGAAAAGATTTCGAATTTACAGTATCTGAACAAGAGTTCTTCGCTCAAAAAGGGTTCACGAACGAACCTGGACGTTGCCCTGAGTGCCGTGCAGCAAGGAAAACAACAACCAGAAACCAAAGTGGCGGTGGCGGTAACTATGCCCGTCAAGAACGCCAAATGTTCCCTGCTGTTTGCGCTACTTGCGGAAAAGATACGACTGTTCCTTTCCAACCGTCGGGTGATAAACCTGTTTACTGTCGCGAGTGTTTTGTGCCCCCCGCACGTAACAACTGGTAAATCGTTAATACGTAGAAACCTTCTTGGGCTTTAGAGCTTGGGAGGGTTTTTACTTTATACTAGGAAGATAGGCATAGCTTTTGAAGGGGTGTCTATTCTTGACTTAAGCTTAGACATTAGTATACTACTAGTACAACTGAAAGGATGATTGCGAAATGAAGGATAATGTTAGAGATTTTAAAGTTCATAAAGGCAAAGGGGAAAATCCCCCTGCTATTATACCGCGTTTTGTGAGAGATGTTAGAACCCCAAGTAGCGAACGCTATACAATCATTGGGGGGGAAGAGCTTGAATTAATAGGCAGTATAGATTTGCATATTAGTGATGTAATTCAAGCGACTTTAGTGATTGTTCCGGACATTGACCAAATCGCTCTGGAATTATTAGTCGGTCTTATTAAAATTGAATTATTGGAGCCTTTGGACTTAGATATTAAATCCTTTAATATCTTCAAAGGAATATCTGATTGTATTACATTGGAAGAAGAATTTGATGACGACGATGGTTGTGACGGCGATTGTAATAATTGCGAGGAACTCGATTGTGGTGTAGATAAAGAGGACAATGATGAGGATAAGGATAGCGATAAAAACGATGAATAAATAAAGATATCGCTTGAAATCAAAATATATACGTGTAAAAGGCATGACCAGATAGCTATTAATTCAGCTAGCTGGTCATGCCTTTTTGTCTAAATTTAATTGCCGTATGAAAGAGCAAACCAGAAACCAAGGAAGTAAGAGTTTAACACTCTACCAATATGGAAAATATAGGTAATATAACCTTTTTCGGAAAGGCAAGGCTCAGTAAATGATTTGCAGGAGGAACATACATGGACCGTCCCGAATCAAATTCATCTGTACGGCGTTACCTGGCGTATGTCGGTTTATTTGGTACTACACAACTTCATTTAAAAAATCCCTTCGTTGTCGCAGGGTGGTCTCTTGCCTTGCCTGGTTTAGGTCACTTATTGTTATCAAAATATATAAGAGGATACCTTCTATTTCTTTGGGAGCTTTTCGTGAATGTGAATGCACACGTTAATTTGGCAATTTTATATTCCTTTACAGGTAGATTCCAAATGGCAAAAGACGTTCTTGATATTAATTGGATAGTGCTTTATATTCCTACGTATATTTTCGCCATTTGGGATTCCTATCGGACAACGGTTGACCTTAATCATCAATATATATTAGCGGCTAGAGAAGATGCCGAAGTTAAAATGTTCAACATAGGCCAGCTTGAAATTAATTATTTAGATAAGCGAGCACCCTGGAATGCGGCCATGTGGTCGGCAATGATGCCAGGCCTTGGACAGGTCTTGATTCATCGGATCCCTGGTGCTTTGTTTATTATACTTGCGTCTATAGCGATTACCCAGCAGGCCAAACTCCTTCCCGCTATCCATTTCACGTTCCTGGGACAGTTTAGCAATGCTAAATCTGTTCTAAATCCACAATGGTTCTTAAATATTCCGAGTGTTTACTTCTTTGCTATCTATGATGCCTATGTAAATGCTGTATCCAATAATAAATTATTCGATTGGGAACAATCTAAATTTCTAAAGAAGTATTATCAAAATATTAACTTTAAAATGCCGTTTAATAAAACGGTCGAAAGCGAGTAAACGTATGTATATCGTCTCAACCTTTGACCATTCGAATTATTTGGAATTAGCGATTACGGCAATTCAAATGAAAGGAGTTCCTAAAGAACAGATTCTTGGTGTAGCCATGGATAAAAGAGCGGAAGACAGAAAGCTTTTTGATTCTCTTCATTCCGCAGATGGTTTAAGTTTGTTGGACTTGCCTATTATCCTAGCAGCTATATGTTGTCTCTTTGCAAGCATTTACGGCTTCTTACTGACATGGGGACCGATTCTATGGGGAATCATCGGTATGTTTGTTGGTTTTAGTGTAGGTCTAATTATTAAGTTGATCACCACGAAGAAATACGATGATCGGCAAAAAAGATCAAAGGCCACGGAAGTTGTCTTAATCATTGAGTGTAAAGAGCATCAGTTGGAAATAGTCATAGACTTACTTTGGGAGCACCATGCTCTCGGGGTTAGAAAATTAAGTCTCAATTAAGACAAGATAGTTTTGAGGCGTATGGGAGGCAGAGTTTGAGCGAGCCAGAAATGATGAATCAGATGATTCAAGTTAAGGAAATGTATAAACAGTTATCGATAGAACACTGGGTTAAGTATGAGGTTTTCACATGGCAATGGTGGATTGGGTTAGCTTGCGTAGTCATACCGCTATTATTATGGTGGAAACAAGTCGATCGACGAAGAATACTCGAAATAACGGCATTTGGATTCATGGTAAATATTTTAGCAACATTTCTTGATGTCATGGGTTCAGAGCTACTTCTATGGAATTACACATTAAGAATACTTCCACAAACCCCGTTGCTTTTCCCCGTGGATTTTATCTTAGTGCCCATTATTTACATGCTAATCTATCAGCGCTGCCTTGCCTGGAAGCAATTCCTGTTGGCAAGTACAATCGTTGCCCTAGCTTTAGCATTTATTGTTGAACCACTAGCGGTGTACATAAAGCAATACCAGCTAATTTCTTGGCATTACATCTATTCATTTCCAATTTATGTCTTGATAGCAATCTTGGCCAAACTTTTTGCCGATAAATTGTTATCTACACGAGGTGCTAGTTCGTAAATAATTATATTAAGGAATAGGTTTGAAGTGATGAAGATAATCTCGTATTTATTATCTATGGGGCTTATGTTTGCGTTGCTAGGGTGCGGAACCGCAATATCCACCAAGGAGACACCTGACCCGGCATCATCAATGAAGGTTACAGCCCACTACCCTTTATCATCAAAGAATCTGCCAGATATATCTATGGATGAATTCGAACAGATTAAAAATGGTATGACTTACAAACAAGTTACTGAGATTATAGGATCGACTGGTGAAATAGTCGTTGAAACAGGCACTCCTGGCGACCAGTTTTACACCGTATCATATCAGTTCAAAGGCGAGGGAAATATATGGGGCAACGCCAATGCTGAGTTAGTGTTTCAAGGGGGTACGCTAACTTCCAAGACTCAAAGGGGACTAGAAAACGATAAATACAAAGAAATTGGTGAATTATAGTGACTCTCAACATGTATATTGCAGTATGATGCACAATTCTTGGAATGCTCGCATAATATAAGGCTACCAATTGGGGACAAAAGAGGCCCCCACCAGAAACTGATGAGAGCGAGTAGGAAAACGATTGAGCAAGAGATCTCTACCGGAATTTGGTTTAATTATGTGGATGTGAAGAGTTCATCGAGATTAGCCTACTGCTATGGCAAATGCCTCCTTTACAAAAGAAAGGTACTCTGGCGCTTTTTTAATGTCGGGCTCACCGTCGGACTGAGCTAATCCATGCCGAATGGCCCGTTTGATGACAGTGTCAAACACCTTTATGTCTGGGGTCTCAGCAAATTGTTTCCGGAGATCTTGGAGCTTCACATGATGAAGGTTAGTATGATCTTGGACCATCGTAGGCAATATTCCTAGAATATTTATCTTAGCACCTTGTGCCTGAATACCCTTTATTAGAACAATTGTCTCGTAGATGCCGTCAATGGATAGACCCTCAGGAAGGACAGGGATGATGATATCCGTGGAGGCTAACAGGGAATTCATAGTTTGCATGTCATTGCTTGGAGAAGTGTCAATTAGAATGTAATCGTACTGAGTCTTTATCTGAGCGATTGCTTTTCTCAAGAGGTATTTGGGGGCAGGGAATAGCTTGGCATTCAGATGATTCGTTACTGTTGGGCTAAGCTCAGAAAGAGAATGGTTTGATAAGTACAGGTCCACCCCAAAGGCATGCTGCTTGATGTCTCTCATTGTCGCTTCACCGATTAAAACATCATAAATCGTTTTCTTTAAGTCAATCTTCTTTATCCCGAACGATAAAGCAATGTGTCCCTGGGCGTCCATGTCAATGATCGCTGTCTTATATCCGAGACTAACTAACCCTACAGCCGTGTTTGTGACGGTCGCCGTCTTGCCAACCCCACCTTTTTGTGAGGCAACAGAAATGATTCGTGCAGTTTTAACCGTATTAGCAGTATTAGCCTTTTTAGAATGTCTAGACATGTGACACAACCCCTTCGCAAAATACTTATTGGTATATGGTATATTTTACCATATCCTTATGAAGGAGTATATAATATGTTCGAGCACCCTACTAGTATGATAACGAGGAACTCACCTTAACTTTTAAACTTCATTCCAATGGAGAAGGCTTGCCCTCTTCGTCGAGAACATCCAATTCCTTCTTGTTAATGTCCAGAGTGACTCCAATTAACATGGCATCGTTAAGTAGCTGCTTTATCAAATGAATGCCAACAAAAGAAGGTGGCTTTACAGCTATAAAAGCTTGAGCTACCTTCTTTTGCGGAGAAATTTAACATGTAGTTATTCTATCTGTAAGCGGAGTAGCCACAACCCATGTGCCTAACGGGGACGGCACCTGGGTTGTGGCTGCGGAGTTCAATGCGGAGAACTACTGATCGTAGCAGACCGCATTTCGGAGATTATGGTTGGGAACTTCGATAAGGTGTAGTTCCCCTTAATACTTAATCTGAACCTCTAGTTCACGAGTCCCAAACTTAAGCGCATCTTTCAGGCTCTCCATATACACATCCAATTGATCCACCTTGATACCGCGACCCCTGTCCGTGACCGTGAATGTTTTTCCTAGCTCGGGAATATAGATCTGAGTTCCAAATGGGAGGCTTGAATCGGCAGCAACCGTGCGCCCAGCCAGCACCTTTTCTCCGCTGGCGGTAAGGCCCTTGCCGTTCATACCCTTGTCGCTTAGAGTGTACGCCGATACCCGCATTACTCGACGCTCAATCTTCTGTGCTGGCTCTCCGCGACTCACCTGACTACTAATGACTGGACTACTAATCACCGTTAGGTATGATCCAGAGACCCATCCCGTGTTACCATTGTATGTAACGTTATACCAATTGTTGGAGTTTTTAGAAATAACGTCCACTTGCGTATTCTTAGGTATCGAGGCAAGTACAGCCGATGTTTTTGCGGCCGTTTTACGGAGGTTGAGCGATGGATTGGCAGTGACAGTCCCAACTGTCTTAGCAGTCGTAGCTTGTGCAGCGTATACAGGCTTAGCTGTGTACGCAAGTTGAGGTACTGCTGACATGCACACGCCAATAGCTACTAATATCAGTATTTTTTTCAACTATCTCACCTATCCTTATAATTTTACTCCGCATTTTTACTCCACACTCTATGTCTATTCTCCATAGAATCCCCGGTGTCCTCCCTGACTCACAATAAAAAATTGAAGTTCCATCGCCATATGTCCAGCTGATTTAAGTACCATCCAAAGTTGAGAGGGATCCAGCAGGAACTTAATTAGGCAGTTATAATGGTGGTGCTAACACCTTGTTGACGCTATATTCTCAGTCGAGGATGGTTATTGGATAAAATGAAAAGGGAGAGTCAATTAGACCTCCCTTAGGTTTGTTTAACCTAGAACATATTAACTTGTTTGTCCTTGTCCATCGGCTTGTCCTTCATCTTGCCATTTTTCTTGTTCAAAGAATTTTCCATGTGGTTGAGCCGGTTGTCCTTGTGTTTCCGCTAATCCCTGTGTCTGAGGTTGATAAGCCTGCTTCTTCACCTCTTCAAAATTCTGTGCCATCTGAGGATATTTATCTTTAATGTGTCCTAATTCACTGGCTGAAACTTCTCGTTTGGCTTCATCTATATTCAAAAAGAACGCCTCCTTAAATATTTAGCTGTTAACGGTATTTCCTAGGATGGAGGAAATATGTTTGGGAGTTTATAGTAAGCAATCAATAAGACTTTTGTGGAGAATGTAACAGTTATGTATAAATCTGAAGAAAAGGGGATATACTACCTTTTGAGATGATATTCATGAGCAAATTCAGACTGATTAACAAGTTCTATATACCGCCGTGGGCATTGGTCACAATCGCTACAGCCTTATTGGCTTGATCTAAATCTTAAAAAGAACGTGAATAAGTTCATCCACCAGAGTCCGGTTTACCGGGCTCTTTTTCGTTGTGAAAAAACCAATCGCAATAAACTAAGGAGTAGGGCAATTCCCCACTCCTTATATAGTCAATATGTGATTTAGGCAGGGGTCCTCATTGTCGATGTAGTTTTGCACGGTCAAGCCTTTTTCAACATCCGGAAACAAAGATGGCATCAAATCATCCTCAATCACCTTATAATACTTGGTCGAATAGCACACTACAAAACCTGAGTTCTTCAGCGTGAAGCGCTGTACCTCCCCATAGCAGTTGGGCTTGCCACCAGAAGGTTCCCCCACGAGAATCGCGTTCGTGTTATTTTTTAAGGCATAGACATTTAATAAGGCAGAGGAAAAAGTATCCCGACCGAGTATAACGAACAAGTGGCCGGCTTGATTGATTTTTATGCACTTTTGTAAAGTCTGGATGAAGGGATCAAGCAAGGACGAATTGCCACCAGTATTGTTTCGCAAATCGATGACAAGCTTTTCTACAGGACTTGTTTCTATAAAGAGCATCAGCTTGTTTCCAAAGTCCTGTACAGACTCGCGCTCCATCTCTCGACAGGCACGATAGTTGAAGTAAATGGTTTTGGCTGGTTCAATATATTCTTGCCAATAGTTTTGATCGGCATTTCTTCTATAGAAGGGAAGCTTGTTTTCCGGTATCTTAATTTTATTCAGATGAAGCTTATCGAGGGACTCCTTAAAGGGATATGACTTCACAAAACAGTCGTGAGGCTTGCCGTTTTCATCCTGGAAGGTAAAGGTCAGTCCCTCAAAGCTCTGGGCGATCTTTAGCCCATAAAGCAACTCGATGGCTGGCAAATACTTGGGAAGTAATGATTTGAGGAAGGATTCATTTTCATGGGATATGATGGTACTCAAGGTCTCTATGACCTTCTCTATCTCCATGCCGTCAATGTGTGTTAATCGTTTATATAATAGGGCTTTATCTGCTTCCGATGTATTTACAGCATATATCCCATCAGTAAACCAATAGAATTCCAGAGGGCATAAATAATAGACCGACATATTGATCGAGGTGTGAGCATCCCCGACAGATGCAATGATTTTTGAGATCTGAACCTTTATTTCAGAATCTTCCAGCCTTGGTAGATTTCTTTTAAGCGCAAGGATGCTTTCTGAGAAATCCGCTTTGCTTAGACTGAAATATAGATTTTTGTGTCGCTTTGGAAGTTCATAATATAAGGAATCCAGATCCTCCAGCCATTTTTCATCCGTGTCTTGTCTCATGTATTTACCCCTTTAACCGCTACGATGCGACGTTATCATTAGCTAGCTCCTATTATAGCATCGATTCAAATTATCTTCCTCATACGCCAAGATCATACACAACTCTAAGGGTCCCACAACACCTTTTCTCTTACGTATTTCGATCCGGAGTAATAATAAAGCGATAATGAATAAAAAAATGTTGACAGAACATGCTATTGGTAGTATTCTAACTGAGCGCCACAAAGACGCACAGCGATTGAACAAGTGAGGGGTTAAAATACCCGAACTACTCAATCCAAACAAAGCAAATTAGTCATTGACAACGCGAGTTGAAAATGCTATGATGTAGATCCGGCCCAAACGGGTAGGAAACATTAACTGATCTACGAAATGGTCTTTGAAAACTAAACAACAAGGACAGCCAATGAGAGAAACTCGCAAGAGTTTCACAAAAACAATGAGCGAATCATCTTCTTCAATTAGAAGTTGAAATAACTTTTTATGGAGAGTTTGATCCTGGCTCAGGACGAA
>DATCQU010000006.1:0-53628 GCA_036569365.1 Desulfosporosinus sp.
AAGAACTATTTATTCCACGTGAATTCCCAGTTTAGCTCGATAAAAACAAATATCCTCCCACTAAAAGTAGGAGGAATGCAATAAAGTTGGTTCAAGGAAACCCTTGTCCCAACCGCCTCGGCGAATGCCGAGAGGCTATTATAGAAGAAGGAGGATTGTTTTCATAAGTTAGTTAGTTTGAACTAGCAACAAATATAAATTGAATTAGGAGGAGAAAGAATGTTTCGTAACCGCAAGAAAACCTGGTCTTTAGTTATCGCTGCGATGTTATCGGCAACTTTGATCTTATCCGGTTGTGGGCAGACCGCTGCACCCACAAAGGATGGCGCATCAACAAGTAAACCTGTTGATGGTGGAAATTTCCGTTTTGGAATGATCGCCAGCCCGTCTAATCTTGAACCAGCATTCTTAGAAGAACAAAACGGAATTGAAATTGGAAAAGAACTTTTCGATGGCCTCGTAAGGTATGATCCCAAAACATTAGAAGTTAAACCAGCCATAGCTGAAAAATGGGACTATTCAGCAGATAAGAAAACTATCACGTTCCATATCCGGAAGGGTGTTAAATTCCACGACGGAACAGAAGTCAAAGCACAAGATGTTTTGGATGACTGGAACCGTTTAGCTGCTAAAGACACAGCTTCACCTGTATCCTTCCCTCTCGAACCCATCGTTGGCTTTAAAGAAGCGAACAGTGGCGCAGCGAAAACTATATCTGGCCTTAAGAAGATTGATGACTATACGGTGGAAGTGACCTTAGTCGAAACCAATGCTGCCTTCATCACCTCCCTTGGTCACCCAGCAGTTGGTATTTATAAACTAGCTGGTGCTACAACAGCGGGCAAAGACTTTGGAACGCCTGCCTCGACTCCAGCGACTATGATCGGTACGGGTGCATTCACCTTCGTGAAGTGGAATGCTGACCAAGATATCACCATTAAGAAGTTCGCGGATTATTATGGCGATAAAGTTCATGTGGATCAAGTCGTCTATAAGCTCTTTAAAGATGAATCCACTGCCATGAATGAATTCCGTGCCGGAAACCTGGATTTTGTAGACCTATTGCCTCCAGGTCAACGCCAATCGATTATCAAGGAATTCCCAAATCAAACAGTTAAGACCGTTGCCTTAACGACGCAGTATATCGGCTTTAACCTTAATAAAGCGCCGTTTAAAGATAACCTGAATTTGCGTAAAGCAGTTGCCTATGCAGTTGATCCTCAAAGCGTCATCGATACTGTTCTTGAGGGTATTTCGACTGTGGCTAATGGTCCTTTGCCTGCCGGAATGCCAGGGTATGATAAAGACCTGAAAGCACCAACTTATGATAAAGCTAAAGCTAAAGAATATTTAGCAAAAGCAGGATACCCAGACGGAAAAGGTCTTCCCGCTATTCAATATTCTTATAACTTTAATCAACAAAACCAAAAAGTAGCAGAGGCCTTCCAAGGCCAATTAAAAGAAGTTGGAATCCAAACTGAGTTGAAAAATATTGAGTGGGCTTCTTATATAAAATCCCTTCAGTCAGGAGACAGTCAAATGTTTCGTCTGGCCTGGGGTGCAGATTATCCTGATCCAGATGATTTCCTAGGTATTCTATATTCAAAAAAACAATTTGGCGCAAACAATGATACTTTCTATTCAAATCCTGAAGTAGAGACCTTACTGACCCAAGCTTTGACAGAGACGGATACCGCTAAACGGAATGTGATCTATAAGACTATACAAGAAAAAGTTGTAGCGGATCAACCAGCTGTATGGACATTTAACTCGACATTCCTTCACTTGTTTGGTAAGAATGTCCATGATTTGACCATCAGTGCACTCGATCAAAAAGATATGCGTACTGTTTGGCTTTCCAAGTAGGAGGACCTTTGAGACTTAGATTTTAGATTGACTAAAGGAGTTTATGCAGTTATGCTGCATAAACTCCATTTAATGTTTTAAGCTTTTTGTGAAGATTACCATTTAAGCTAAACAATTCCAACTAGGAGGGAGACAACTTGTGACACGCTATATTATTCGTCGCATACTTCAATTGATACCCGTCATCATTGGCATCTCAGTCGTTACGTTCTTGATGATGACGCTTGTACCTGGAGATCCAGTGGTATTGATGTTGGGACAACATATTTCTCCACAGACTGTAGAAAACGTGCGGCATGGATTAGGGTTAGATCAACCACTCTTTACCCGTTATCTGCATTACATGTGGAATGCGCTTCATGGAGATTTTGGACGATCCTATATTCAACACCAAGCAGTTTCCCAGATGTTGATCGACAAAATACCGGTGACATTTCGACTCACGGTTGTGGCGATGGTAATCGCGGTTACGTTTGGAGTACTCATCGGAATATTGTCAGCAGTGAAGCAATATAGCTTTTGGGATACATTTGCAACAGTTTTTGCACTGACAGGTGTCTCAGTTCCCACGTTTTGGTTAGGTATGATGTTCCAGTTGTTTTTTGGGGTTATACTTCATATACTTCCGGTTAGTGGTACTGGAGGAGAAGGATTTCATCTACAAAATTATCTTTTGCCTGGCTTGGCTTTAGGGTATGCTTCGATGGCAATGTATGTACGCTTAACGCGTTCCAGCATGTTAGAGGTTATTCGGCAGGACTATGTTCGTACCGCCCGTGCGAAAGGGCTCTCTAGACGTGTAGTAATTTTCAAACATGCCATGAAAAATGCTCTGATCCCCGTAGCGACTCAAGCAGGTATGGATTTTGCAGGCTTAATGGGTGGTGCGATTTTAACGGAAACGATTTTTTCGCTCCCCGGTATCGGCTCTATGCTTTTTAACGCAATCTCCAGACGGGATTATCCAGTGGTTCAAGGGGTTACACTCTTTCTTGCTCTTGTGTTTGTGGTGATCAACCTTATTGTGGATATTTCCTATGCTGTTTTGGATCCCCGGATTCGATATGATTAAACATAAGATAGATATAGGGGGTTGAAAATGTCAATCGAGACTGATTCTGTAAAAACCAATGAATCCTATGAAACGTCCTCACCATTCCGTGATATGTGGGTGAGATTAAAACGCAATAAGTTAGCTTTATTTGGGCTTTTTCTAGTGATTTCCTTAGTTGTTATTGCCCTCTCAGCTGGAATTATTGCACCTTATGACCCAGTGCAGATCGCTTTGAAGCAATCTTTAAAACCCCCGAGTGCGGCTCATCTCATGGGTACAGATGTTCTTGGGCGGGACGTATTTAGTAGAATTATCTATGGAGCGAGGGCATCCCTGATTATTGGGGTCGTGGCTACAAGTATTTCCCTTGTCATTGGAGTAGTTATTGGGGCAGTTTCAGGTTATTATGGTGGATGGGTTGATTCCATCATGATGAGGATAACGGATATATTCTTTGCGTTCCCATTTTTTCTATTAGCCATCGCGATCATGACATTCTTAGGACCCAGCTTTATTAATATTTTCATTGCTTTAGGTATCGTGGGTTGGACAAATTATGCTCGCCTTGTACGTGGACAAGTCATCTCGGTAAAGGAGAGCGACTATATTGAAGCAGCCCACGCTGTAGGTGCTAAAAATTTCCGGATTATTTGGAAGCATGTTCTTCCGAATACGCTGGCTCCAATTATTGTTTTTACGACGATGAACATTGGGGGAGTTATCTTAGCAGAGGCTGGGTTGAGCTTCTTAGGCATTGGGGTACAGCCACCTGCTCCGAGTTGGGGGCTGATGCTATCAGAAGCTTCGAATTTCATCTTTAATGCTCCTTGGATGGTCATTTGGCCAGGGATCGCCATTTTCTTGACGGTACTGGGTTATAACTTATTAGGTGACGGACTGCGCGATGCGCTGGATCCACGTATGAAACAATAGGAGGAGAAAATGGGATGAGTCAAGAACTCTTGCTTAAAGTGACGGATCTTAGAACTCACTTCTACACGGATGCCGGTGTCGTGAAAGCGGTCGACGGAGTTAATCTTGAAATTCAAAAAGGGGAGACTCTCGGCGTTGTAGGAGAATCAGGTTCAGGAAAAAGTATTACAGCCATGTCTATTATGCGTCTCATCCCTGTACCTCCAGGGAGAATCGTCAGTGGAGAAGTAATATTTAACGGTAAAGATTTGATTAAGGCTTCGGAAGCTGAAATGATGAAGATCCGAGGTAATGAGATTGCGATGATCTTCCAGGATCCTATGACGTCACTCAACCCTGTACTGACGGTTGGGGAGCAAATCATGGAAGCAATTGTACTACATCAGAAAGTTTCACGTTCAGAAGCTAAAAAAAGGGCTATTGCCATGTTGATGAAGGTGGGTATTCCAGAGGCGGAAAGCCGTGTAAACAATTACCCGCATCAGTTTAGTGGAGGTATGCGACAACGGGTTATGATAGCGATGGCCTTGTCGTGTAACCCTAAACTCCTCATCGCTGACGAGCCAACCACAGCACTGGACGTGACCATTCAAGCACAAATTTTGGACCTGATGAACAATTTGAAAAAGGATTTTGGCACAGCCATTATGTTGATTACCCATGACCTAGGGGTCGTTGCTGAATTGTGTCAAAAGGTATTAGTCATGTATGCTGGAAACACGGTTGAATATACCGATGCCAAGGCATTGTTTGCAGCTCCTAAGCATCCCTATACTTGGGGATTGTTAGGGTCATTACCTAAACTGGATGATTCTGAAAAACAACGTCTCGAGCCAATTGAAGGGCAACCGCCTGATTTGCGTCGCTTGCCTAAGGGCTGTAATTTTGCACCCCGGTGTAAGCACAAAATAGCTATTTGTGAACAGCAAAAGCCAGTCCTGCACGAAATCGAACCAGGCCATTTCGTGAGCTGCTTCTTATATGGAGAAGGGGGCAAAACGCATGGCTGAGACAATAAATAAGACAGACACGTTGTTAAAAGTAGAAAATCTACAGAAGTATTTTCCAATCAAGAAGGGAATTTTAGTTCAAAGACATGTGGGTGACGTTAAAGCCGTCGACGGGGTTTCCTTCGATATTCGGCGTGGAGAAACGCTCGGCATGGTTGGAGAAAGCGGATGTGGCAAATCTACCATCGGGCGGACAATCTTACGCTTACTTGAACCAACTAAGGGAAAGGTGACCTTTGAGGGGAAAATCCTTAATGATCTATCTGGTGAAGAAATGCGTAAAATGCGTAGCCAGATGCAGATGATTTTTCAAGATCCCTATGCCTCTCTAAACCCTCGGATGAGGGTGGGAGATATAATTGGAGAGCCAATTCTAATCCATGGGATCTCCAAACGTGCAGAACGTGAGAAACGAGTTCGCAAACTTCTAGATGTTGTTGGCTTAAGTCCTTACCATGGGGCGCGCTACCCACACGAATTTTCGGGAGGACAACGTCAGCGGATTGGAATAGCTAGGGCCTTGTCCGTTAACCCTAAGTTAATTGTTTGTGACGAACCGGTATCTGCCTTGGATGTGTCTATTCAAGCGCAAGTGATTAACTTGCTCGAGGATTTACAGAGCGAATTTAATTTGACGTATCTATTTATTGCACATGATCTATCCGTTGTTAAGCATATTAGCGATCGGGTCGTAGTGATGTACTTGGGTAAAATGGTAGAGCTGTCCGACTCGGAGGAACTCTACCGAAATCCGTTGCATCCATATACGATCGCCTTGTTGTCTGCCATTCCGGTTCCGGATCCAACGGTTAAGAAAGATCGCATTATTCTCAAAGGGGATGTTCCAAGCCCGGTTAATCCGCCTTCAGGTTGCCGCTTTCATACGCGTTGCCCCAGAGCTCAGGGAATTTGTATGGAACAGGACCCCGAGTTTAAGGATGTCGGAAATGGTCATTATGTCGCTTGTCACCTTGTAAACTAATTACAATTGGGCACGCTCTCGCGTGCCCAATCCCGTAGTATCTTGTGTCGTCTTCATTATGTAATATTTCCAGCGTAGAGGCACGAAGCATGGTGCCCCCTACATGTATGTAGACATCTTACCCATCAACAAAGCCACAACATAGTTGTGGCTTGAGTTACATATTGGTGCGCCCGGCGGGATTTGAACCTGCGACCACCGGCTTCGGAAACCGTCACTCTATCCACTGAGCTACGAGCGCTTACTAAGGAGACTACACTACTTTACTCAATAATGTGTATTTTGTCAAGCATAATCCCGCGATTCATCATTTTGCATGCCTTACTTAACCCGCAGCGCAGGTAAGCTTAGACGGATTATCAGTTGTCTCTCGAAAGAGTCTGCAGTATAATTTACAAAGGTTACGAATGCATCGATTTAGGATATATGAACGGGGGATTCTATTGCACTGGGGACGTTTTCGTAAAAAACTTACTTGGCAGTTATTGAAGCACTTTTTGGGGATTGTTATCGGAGCTACGATTGTGAGTGCAAGTATTAATACGCTAGTAATACCTAATCAAATTGCTGATGGTGGAGTCACAGGCATCGCCATTATCTTGCATTACATATTTCAGTGGCCGGTCAGTTGGACTCTCCTTATCCTTAACCTGCCGCTATTTATCCTGGGCCTTCGTCTAGTCGGACGGAACTTCCTAGTTTTCAGTGTCGTGGGTGTTGGTGTGCTCTCGGTCACGCTTTCAATGACAGCGCATCTTCCGGCACTGACTCATGATACATTGTTAGCTGCTATATCAGGAGGGGTACTTTCAGGAATCGGGATGGGTATAATCTTCCGCTCGAGAGGGTCACTTGGTGGGACGGATATTTTAGCTGTACTGTTAGCTAGAACTACACCGTTTAGTGTGGGACAAATATTATTGGGGATCGATGGAATTATCTTCATTGGGGTGGCCATCTTGTTTAAACCTGAAATGGCCATGTATGCCATGATATATATGTTTATTGCTACCCGTGTCGTGGATCTTGTACAGGAAGGCTTAAGCCACTCGAAATCAGTCATGGTAGTGACCTCGAATCCTCAGAGAATTGCAGAAGAAATCATGGCGAAACTTGAACGAGGGGTTACGCTTTTTCAAGCGACGGGTGCTTTCTCAGGAGAGGCTAAGCAAGTGGTTTATTGCGTCATAAATCGAACAGAGTTATCCCAAATAAAAGAAATTGTCCGCAACCTTGATCCCCAGGCTTTTTTAGCAATTTCAGAGGTGCCTGAAGTTGTCGGGGAAGGTTTTTCATCCTGGAAAGGACATTAATTAAGAGGCATTCTTGCTGCGCTCCTCCTTAAGATTGCTTTCAGGCGGCCAAGTACTATTAGCCTGAGAAAGCAATTGCCCGACTGGGGTGAGAGTGTACCCTTTTGCTTTGAGGCTTTTCAACACAATTGGTAAGGCTTGAATGGTATCTGGGGCAGAGTCAGAGGCATGAAAAAGAATAATATCCCCAGGTTTTGCGCCTCCTCCAGGGCGTATCCCATTAAGTACATTATTTACGACTGCACTTGGACCGGGCCGTTTCCAGTCCAGAGAATCGACGCTCCACTGGATCACTCGATATCCTAACTTATTGGCAGTAGAAATCACCTTATTATCATAGGCTCCATTGGGTGCTCGAATTAATCGTACTTTCTGACCGGTTATTTGTTCGAGGACCTGTTGGGAAATGGTAATTTCATGCTCTATTTCCCCCGCGCCAAGCAGATTGAGATCAATATGCCTGTTTCCGTGCGATCCGACTTCATGACCCTCGGCAACCATTCTTTGCACTAATTTTTGATGTTTGTCTGCCCAAGGACTTGAAAGGAAAAAGGTGGCATGGATACCTTCCTGTTTAAGGATATCCAGTATGGGTTCTGCTGTCTTCTCACCCCAACTGATATCGAAGGTTAGACCAATCGCTTGGGTGTTGACGTTTACAGAGTAAATCGGCTTCAGTTTCCCTGAAAATACAGAGGTCACATTATCGCGGTAGGCGATCATGACAAATAAAAGGATTCCCCAGAGAGCAATATTACGCAACGATGGACGTTTGAAAATAATTAGTCGCACTTGGCACTCCTCCTTCAACTAAAAGATATTCATCTATTAGCCGGATCATGAAGAGTCAAATAAAAAAACGCCCTTTAAGGCGTTAAATTTTTACTCGGAGTCATATCTTAAGCACATTGGATTATATCAGTTCCCTTAGGATACCTACCGTAAAGTAAACCGTTTACCAAAGACAAGTTCAATCAAATCAATCTTAAATAATAATTTTAGGAAGAAATGTAGGACTATAAATGAAACAGCCACAAATACAATAAGGCGTATCAGGAAGAAGGCAATGACAAATACCCATGTGAATACCTTGCCTAAAACCAAGGCAGAGATGTATAGACCAACAACAAGCATGAAAAGTTTAAGAGCAATCATCCAAAAATTCGTAGATTGCGATGGGCGATAAGTATTCAAGGTCAAAGCACCCCCCTTCATAAAATCAGATTATCATATTTCGACTTTTATGTCTAGGTTACAAGCTAGTTCGTCCCAAAATTCGTGTGAGTGCCAAAAGATCGCCACGTGCATATGATGGAATAGACACGGAGGCGATAATATGAACGATGTGGAGTTATCCCTTTGGCGGAAATTTATGGAACGTGGAACGCAGTGCCTTGGAGAAGAACAGTACCTTGAAGCGGAGAAACATTACGCTCAGGGCTTAATAAAAGCAAATCAATTAACTGTTCCTGAAATCGTTGCTTTTACGTTACGACTGTTAGCGACAGTGAGAGTGCGCTTGGAAAACTTGGAACTTGCTGAACAGGATTTTAAAGAAGCGTTGCGTATTTGTCAAGAGATCGGGAATGCTAAAGGGATGGCTGAAGCCTGGGCTGGTTTAGCTAGCGTCTCCGTCAAAAAAGGAATGCTTCAGGAAGCGAGTAGGGAATATGAGCAAGCAATATCCGTTTACCCAAGCTCTTCTCCACCGTTAAGGTTAGGCATGCTCTTTGCAGACCTTGGCCAAGTTTATGCCTCTCTCGAAGATTGGAACATGGCTAAAAGAGCATATACACAAGCACAAGAACTCTGTCGTACCAACGAGTTCCCCAAAGGTGAAGCGGAGTTGGATGTCCTCTTAGGAGAGCTGCACTTTAGACAAGGTCGAAAAACGGAGGCTGCAAAGAATTTAAAGCATGCTTGCCAGATTTTTATACAACTATCAGATGGGGTTTCTTTGGCAAATACGCTTCAATATTTAGCGTTACTTTACTTTGACCAAAACGAAATGCGTCTGGCCTTTGAATGTCAGCAAAGAGCCGTTGCCCTAAGTTTAAGATTTGAAATTAGAGATTTTTTCAGCGAAAGCTGTTACTTCTTAAGTAAAATTGTGCAGGTTCTCGAAAACTATGAAGAAGCGATGTATTATCTACAATTATCCATTCGATTTTATACTAAACAAGATTCAGACCTTGCCTTGCGCTACCAATGCATGGCAGGTTTATACTCTCTTTTGATGGATTACTCGAACGCCGAACGATATTATTTAAAGGCCTTGATTCTCTTTGAGACATTCCATGACCATCAGCGAATTGTCGAAATTTATGAAGCATTAGCCGTTTTAGCAGATAGTGTGGAACGAAAGGAAGGTCGACTGAACAATCGAACCAAGCCTGACGACCTATCTGAGCTCTATGGGGAGTTTGCACTTGAGGCTTTGGTTCGCCTAGCAGAGTTTTATGAAAAAAGACGTTACTTTCGTGGTGCCTTAGAATGTTATTGGAAGGCTCTCGAACGGGGACGGAATACTAATGATGCTACAGATTGGATTGAGATAAAGGTTCAGCGGGTTTCAAAACGACTACGCAGGAAGAAGTAGTGAAGCCTATTTTCTAAATGTTTTGAAAGTAGGCTTTAAAAGTTGATACAATTCAGTTAGAATAACACTATAGACAATCTCTCTAATAAAATGAGGGATGGGGGTGAAAATCAACATGCGAGAGGAAGATGCGATACTTCTTGAGTGCTTGGAAGACGTGTATCATACTTTTGAGAAGGCCTTAAAGAAGGCTCAAAAGGTTCGTTCGATCCATGTCCAAAGATTTGAGCGAATCCTTGAGGAGTTGCGGAGTGAACGCCGAGTCTTTGAAGACATTTCCTTTCCAGCCCGACTTATTGTGGAACAACTCTTAGAATCTCAATTTAAAGTTGGCCAGGTCGCTCTCGAGGCTGAATACCTGAAACAGTCGTTTACAGGCGTAGCCTACGTTAAAGTCGAAGAATTTGGAATGATTTGTGTTAAACTAGGCGAATTAGAGATTTCATGGCGTGATGGTAATTATTCTTATTACCTTTATCCTGATAAAGTAGAGTTAAGAGCGACCGATGAGAAGTCTGCGATCAAGTTGTTTTTTTCGATTTCTTTCAATAGACAAACGCTAGAACGGTTTCCTGAAATATTGACGTCCCCCAATGTCGTATATATACATCCACAACTTGAAAAATGGATACGGAAGGTGTAACAATGCCAAATCTTTCACAAGGATTGATACAAATTTATACGGGTAACGGGAAGGGGAAAACGACCGCTGCCTTTGGCTTGGCACTTCGTGCGGTTGGTCATGGCTTTCGGGTTTATATCATTCAGTTCATGAAAGGGATGGACGATCAGGGGGAGTTAGAAGGACTGAAGCGTTTGAGCCCAGAATGCCAACATGAACACTTTGGCGGATCTGGCTGGGTTCATAAAGGAGAACTTCGAGAAGAACACATTCGAGAGGCTCATAAGGGGTTTCTAAGAGCGCAGGAAATCGTCCTTTCGGGGGAATGGGATATTATCATCTTAGATGAAATTATCAACGCGCTTTGGTTCGAGCTAATCTCCGAAAATGACGTACTAGAACTCCTGAGCAAAAAGCCAAGCCATGTCGAAATGGTTTTAACCGGTAGAAACGCTTCACTGACTCTGATGGAGAAGGCAGATTTAGTGACTGAGATGGTTCAGAAGAAACATCCGTTCGAACAAGGAGTTATGGCCCGTCAAGGAATTGAGTTTTGAGCTCTCTGTCAATTGTAAATTTAAATGACAACGGATATACTATATTTTGCGGGGGGCACGATGCATCGTGCCCTCATCTTTAGGACAAAGATGTCCATGTGAGCCATCAGAGGTAACGCATGGGCGTCTTTAGCATTTAAAAAGTATGAAGGGAGAAAAATATAATGATGCTGACCAAAGAAGATGTCTTGACAGAAGCACGTGAAAAAGGGGTAAAGTTCATTCGGCTGCAGTTTACGGATATCTTTGGAATTCTCAAGAATGTTGCTATCACTATTGAACAACTGGGAAAGGCCTTAGATGGAGAGCTTATGTTTGACGGTTCTTCTATTGAAGGATTTGCGCGTATTGAAGAATCAGATATGTATTTGCGTCCAGATCCTAATACCTTTGTTGTGTTTCCTTGGCGTCCCAAACAAGGGGGGGTGGCTCGGCTCATTTGTGACGTTTATAACCCAGATGGAACCTCCTTTCATGGTTGCCCGCGAAGCGCGTTGAAAAGAGTGTTAGCTGAAGCGTCTGAAATGGGGTACACTTTAAATGTCGGGCCGGAACTGGAGTTTTTCCTCTTCCAGACGGATAGCGAAGGACGTCCTACCACCATTACACACGATAAAGCGGGATATTTTGATTTAACCCCCGTCGATCTCGGGGAGAATGCACGTCGCGATATGGTCTTAACGTTAGAACAAATGGGCTATGAAATTGAAGCTTCTCACCACGAAGTGGCACCAGGACAACATGAGATTGATTTTAAATACTCAGATGCGCTGGATATTGCTGATAAAATTGCAACGTTCCGTTTTGTGGTGCGCACGATTGCGCAGCACCATGGTTTACATGCTACGTTCATGCCCAAACCTATTTTCGGAATCAATGGATCTGGAATGCACAGCAATCAATCGCTTTTTAAAGATGGTAAAAACGCGTTCTATGATCCGAAGGATCCGATGGAGCTTTCGGCAATCGCCTATAATTATATCGCAGGACTAATAAAACATGCTCATTCGTTTACAGCCATCACGAATCCAACGATCAATTCATATAAACGCCTTGTGCCTGGCTATGAAGCTCCTTGTTATATTGCCTGGTCAGGTCGAAATAGGAGTCCTCTGATTCGTATACCCGCTAAAAGAGGTTCCTCAACCCGCATTGAGCTACGGAGTCCGGATCCTTCCTGCAATCCGTACTTGGCGCTCGCTGTTCAGCTTAAAGCAGGGCTAGACGGTATTAAGAACAAGCTCACCCCACCTCCTGCAGTTGATTTAAACATTTTCGTAATGACTAGGGAAGAACGCAAAAATTTGGGTATAGCTTCTTTACCCGGAAATTTGAAAGAAGCCTTAGATGAACTAGGTAATGCTCCAGTCATTCGTGAAGCACTGGGTAATCATATCTTTCATCGTTTTGTAGAGGCGAAGACCGAGGAATGGGATAGTTTTAGCGTCGCAGTTACTCAGTGGGAATTGGATCGATATTTGCACATTTACTAAGTAATTATATTATCAACCCAAAGAGACTACCTGAATTAAGGTAGTCTCTTTGGGTTGAATCTGAATGATAGAATTTATGGCAATCATCAAAAACATAAAATTAAGAATTTTCTAAATTAACTATAGATTTTGTCATTAGGCTATGTTAAGATGATCACAATATCATGAATCAGAGGAGGGTATCACATGATGGTTGCGCTAAATCGCAAATCCGAAACGGGCACTTCTCTTCGCCGCCAACGCCAGTTTCAAGTGGGAGATCGTGTTAGTACAAATAACAGTTGCCTTGGAACTGTTATCCGTATCGATCGCGATGATGTTGGAGACTATGTTGTCGTTCGCTTAGATATTCTTACCGGCGACTTTGACTATGATCTATGGGAGTTGGAAAAAATTTAATGCGGTTTAATATTGGAGCACCTCTAGATTGAGGTGCTCCTTTTCTTTGAACTATTAAAAAAGAATATTGGGCTAATGTCTCAACTACTTGGGCAAGGCATACACTTTAGTAGGAACCGTTAGGTCTTGCTGAGAGAGAAGGGAGGGCAACAATGGAAGTCATTCAATGGCTGCGTGATTATCGCGAAAATGAAGCTGCTTTGGCATGGAGCGGTACAGTTGCTGAGTACTTGCAAATGGTTATTAATAACCCTAATTTGGCACTGCACGCCCATGCTCGAATTTATGCCATGATCAAAGCGGCTGGGGTTGAAACAAGCGGAGATCGAAAGAAATATACATTTTTTGACAAAGAACTTTTTGGGTTAGATAAAACGTTAGAACGCCTCATAGAAGAATATTTCCATAGCGCTGCCAAGCGCTTGGATGTTCGCAAACGTATTTTATTGCTGATGGGGCCTGTGAGTGGTGGGAAATCAACCATCGTTAGTTTATTGAAACGTGGACTTGAAGAGTATACGAGAACCGATGAAGGCGCGGTTTATGCCATTGATGGGTGCCCAATGCATGAGGATCCACTGCATCTATTGCCGGTATCGTTACGTCAACAATTCGAAGAAATGTATGGCATTCGTATCGAAGGGAATCTTTGTCCAGTTTGCCGTTTGCGTTTGGATGAAGAATTTGGTGGTGAAGTCGAACGTTTTCCTGTGAAGCGAATTATTTTCTCCGAGGAACAACGGGTTGGGGTTGGAACGTTTACCCCATCAGATCCCAAGTCGCAAGACATCGCCGATTTAACGGGAAGTATTGATTTTTCTTCAATTACAGAATATGGCTCAGAGTCGGATCCTCGCGCCTATCGTTTTGACGGGGAACTTAATAAAGCGAACCGAGGACTTATGGAATTCCAGGAAATGCTGAAATCAGATGAAAAGTTTCTCTGGAATCTTCTAAGTCTTTCCCAGGAAGGGAATTTCAAAGCCGGTCGTTTTGCTTTGATCTCTGCGGATGAACTTGTTATTGCTCATACTAATGAAAATGAATATCAGGCGTTCATAGCGAACAAGAAGAACGAAGCCCTACAGTCTCGAATTATCGTGATGCACATTCCTTATAATCTCAGGGTCAGTGATGAAATTAAAATCTATGAAAAGTTAATCAGTCAAAGCGACATCCAAAATGTGCACATAGCCCCACATAGTCTATGGGCTACATCTGTTTTCAGTGTTCTATCCCGCCTAAAGCTATCGAAAAAACAAGGGATGGATCTTGTGAAGAAGATGCGAATATACGACGGCGAAGATGTGGAGGGATTTAATCAAAAGGATATTAAAGAACTAATGATGGAGGGGGAAGAGCAAGGCGAAGGCATGGATGGCGTGGATCCTCGTTACGTGATCAACCGGATTTCTTCGGCTTTAATTCGTGATGAGCATAAATGCATAAACGCGTTGGATATTTTGAGGGCTTTAAAAGACGGATTATCTCAACATACCTCCATTATGAAAGAGGAAAAAGAAAATCTGTTGAATCTGATCGCGGTTGCTCGCCGTGAATACGACGAAATGGCCAAGAAGGAAGTTCAGAAAGCGTTTGTTTATGCGTACGAGGAATCCGCGAAGTCGTTATTGAACAATTACCTTGATAACGTCGAAGCGTTTTGCAATTCTGCTAAATTGTTTGATGCAATCACAAGCGAAGAATTAGCTCCAGATGAGCAACTAATGCGCAGCATTGAAGAACAGATTGGGGTTTCGGAAAATGCTAAGAAAACGTTCCGTGAGGAAATACTTATTCGAATTTCGATGTACGCTCGGAAGGGGAGAACCTTTGGATATGCATCGCATGAGCGGTTGAAAGAAGCTATTGAAAAGAAACTGTTTGCCGATCTGAAGGATATCGTGAAGATTACGACCTCTGTCGACCATCCAGATCAGGAACAATTGAGAAGAATCAACAATGTTATGGATCGTCTCGTAACTGGGCATGGATATTGCCCGATATGTGCCAATGAAATTGTTAAGTATGTCGGAGCCCTCCTTAACCGTTAATGAGGAAGGGGGATTTGTGTGACGGATGAAAACATTGTGAGTCGTGATGACTGGAGTTTGCATCGTAAAGGGTACCTTGATCAAACGAGGCATAGGGAGAAAGTTGAAGAAGTCATTAAGCAACAACTTGGTGATCTGATTGTCGATGAAAGTATCATCTTAAGCGACGGTAAAAAAAGCACAAAAATTCCCATGCGCTCTCTGGAAGAATTTCGTTTCCGGTATGATTTCAATAAAAAAAATCATACCGGTCAAGGAACTAAAAAAATGATGCCCGGTGAGATCTTGGGACGCGAAAACGGCAAGGGCAAAGGTGCTACTAAGGGGGCTGGTGAAGAACCAGGTCAAGACATCTATGAAGCAGAAGTGACGTATGAAGATCTGGCAAATATTCTCTTCGAAGAATTAAAGTTACCCAATTTGGACGATAAAAAAAGACCATTAATTGCTCATGATCGTCCAGTATTCAATGATGTCCGCAAAAAAGGGCTAATGGCGAACGTAGACAAGAAGCGCACATTGCTCGAAAGTATTAAGCGGCAGGCTCGTTCTCAGAAGCAGACTAAAGATGATAAACTGCGAATTACCCCTGAAGACTTGCGCTTTAAGACATGGGAGACTCGGCCCAACTTCGAGACTAATGCTGTTATTTTGGCCATGATGGATACCTCTGGTTCGATGGGGCAATTTGAGAAATATATTGCCCGCACATTTTTCTTTTGGATGGTTCGTTTCCTGCGTCTAAAATATGAAAATGTGGAAATACGTTTTTTAGCGCATCATACGGAGGCTAAGGAAGTAACTGAAGAGGAATTCTTTACGCGCGGGGAAAGTGGCGGAACACGTTGTTCATCTGTGTATAAATACGCCTTAGATTTAATTGAAAACCAATATCCACCGGCTCATTATAATATTTACCCAGTTCATTTTACAGATGGCGACAATATCGGGTCTGATAATGCCAGGGCAATGTCTCTAATGCAATGCTTAGTCGACGTGAGTCAAGTTGTAGGCTATGGAGAAATTTTAAGAACACATTACTCCAGTACCCTCATGTCCACATTAAAACGAATTTCTGATCCAAAACTTCGTCTGGTGACGATCAGGGACCGTAACGAGGTATACGCCGCACTCAAACTGGTTTTTTCATAACACCGTCAGCTAAATGGTATTTCACGGCGCTCTTGCCCGAGAGGGATCCGGTCGAAATAGGTAGGGGGAAAGTCATGGACGATGAGATGCGGGCCTTAAGCACAATAGCGCAAGAGATTGCTCAAGTAGCACGTGGTATGGGGCTTGATTTCTATCCGGTGAATTTTGAAATCGTTCCGGCGGAAGCTCTATATACGTTCGGAGCTTATGGAATGCCGGTGCGCTTCACACATTGGAGCTTCGGAAAAGCGTTTTACCGAATGAAGACCCAATATGATCTAAACCTGAGTCGGATTTATGAACTAGTTATTAACACTAATCCGGCCTATGCTTTTTTGTTAGAAGGTAATCGCTTGATTCAAAACAAACTCGTCATCGGGCATGTCTATGCCCATGTCGATTTCTTTAAAAACAATCGCTATTTCACTCGTACGCCTAAGGACATGGTTGAACGCATGGGAGCTCACGCTGATAAAATCCGGGAATATGAATTACGGTATGGAAGAGATCGTGTTGAACGTACCTTAGATGCGGTCCTCGCGATTCAAGAGCATGTGGATTATCGATCGCATATTGGTCCTGACGTCAAATTAGAGAATCTATCCAAATTCAATGCACGATGCAACGATAGCGGTCATAAGTGTACCAGCGATACCTGTACTACGAATGAACAATGTAAGGTAGACACCCAAAAGAGGACCCGGAAAAAAAGAGCATCGCAACCCTATGAGGATTTATGGGGAGATCTACTAGAGGATGATGGTGAATTAGAGCCTCAAGCGGAGTATGAAGATCTTTTGCTCTATATTATGAAATTTGCACCGGGTCTCGACGAATGGCAAAGAGATATAGTAAGCATTGTTCGTCAAGAATCGTTATATTTCTACCCTCAAATTGAAACTAAAATTATAAATGAAGGCTGGGCGACGTTCTGGCATGCTAGAATCATGCGTGAACTTGATCTCACAGATGCTGAATCTCTAGAATTTGCGATTATGCACAGTCAAGTCGTACAGCCTTCTCGTTTAGGACTGAATCCCTATTATTTGGGCGTGAAGATATGGGAATACCTTGCTAAGGTTAAACCTCTAAACGAGCTTTTTGAGCTTCGCGAGGCTGAAAACGACCTTTCCTTCATTCGTAACAATCTTACCCGTGAGTTGGTGGAAGAGCTTAATCTATTTAATTTCCGTAAAGTTGGGGTTCAATGGCAGGTTACGGAGAATGAATGGGAGAAAGTGCGAGATAATTTGGTACAGCAACTGGTTCATGGAGGGCATCCTCGAATAATAGTACTCGAGGGGGATTATGAAGGTAGGGGCGGGTTGTATCTTCAGCACCGTCATGAAGGGGTTGATCTCGATATCGTCTATCTTGAGAAAACCCTAAACCTTGTTCAGTTTCTCTGGGGTAAATCTGTTGTTCTTGAAACAGTTATAGATACAAGGAAGGTTACTTTTGTATGTTTCAATGGGCTAGTCAGTCGTCGTCAAGAGGGAAGAGAAGTGGAAGAGTGAAAATCATCTTGACATACAACGCATGAGCTTACCCCAAGCAGATGTTATTAATAGCATCTGCTTGGGGTAATTTGAAGGATTTTTAACGAGTAAAGTTGAATTTAACAAATTGGCAAACAGAACTGCTCTATGATAGAATACCACGATATACAGAATAGATTTAGTGAAAAATAGGATTAAGTTTGGAGGCCGTGCATTGGAAGCAATTTTAACTCACCTTGGACAATTTGTTGAATATATGATTGCATCCTTTGGCTATGCGGGGGTATTCTTTGCGATGGCGATTGAGAGTGCCTGTATTCCTTTGCCAAGTGAAATCATTCTGCCGTTTACCGGATATATGGTATTTGCGGGACATTTCGGCTTTTGGCAAGCAACTATCGCTGCAACCTTAGGAAACCTCTTTGGAGCGCTTGTCGCCTATTATGTTGGTGTGTGGGGAGGGCGTCCTTTTCTCAAGCGGTATGGACGTTATTTCTTTATCAATGAACGAGAGCTGGCTTGGACGGAACAGTTATTTGAACGCCGTGGAGAAATGACCGTGTTCATTGGCCGGATGTTACCCATTGTCCGTACGTTTATTTCCCTACCCGCTGGTATCGCGCGCATGAACCCACTGAAGATGGCTACCTATACAACGATTGGTGCATTCATCTGGTGTACTCTCTTGATTTTTGTGGGCCAAAAGTTAGGAGAAAATTGGGATTCTCTAAAACCGTATTTTCATCGTGCGGACATCATCGTTGGAGGCGCTATTGTTCTCGTAGTTATTTATGTGTTATGGAAACGGTACAGACGTTGATCATCTAAGGTACGTGGTATTCAGGTGTTGAGGAAGGTAGGCAGGGCATGCACGGGCTTGAGAACTATGCGACGGACATAATATATCACTATCGTTATGTTGGCTTATTATTACTACTTGCTTGTGGCATGGTTGGAGTCCCAGTACCTGACGAATTTCTAATGACGTTTAGCGGATTTCAAACGTCATTAGGATGGATGGATTTTGCTACAACCCTTTTTATCGCCACATTAGGCAGTTTTATAGGAATGAACTTGAGTTATTGGATCGGAAGAAAACTAGGAATTCCTTTCTTACATAAGGTTGCGCCCTATCTTCATCTTAATGAGAAAAAGATTGCCCGAGCTGAACATTGGTTTCAGCGTTATGGCGATCGGCTTATCGTGCTGGGATACTTCTTTCCGGGATTCCGTCACTTTACTGCCTATTTTTCTGGGATGAGTGAACTTCATTATGGGCGTTATACAGCTTTAGCTGGGGTGGGTGCTTTTCTTTGGGCTTTAACGTTTATTTCACTCGGACGAATGCTAGGAGAGCACTGGCATAAAATTGCGTTTATATTGCACCGTTATTTGGCACGGGGAGGAATTGCCCTTGCCATTATCGTGTTTTTGATTTATCTTTATAGTGTAAAATGTAGTCGAGCAAGCCGGTGCGACTAATTTCCATACAATAGGGAAAATTTAAGTACAGTGGTATAATACAAAGGATAAAAACCCAAACATAAAGGAGGTCACTCAGGTGACGAATGAAAGCACACCGGATCAAGACATTCAGAAAAACCCAATCGTAGCAATAGAAATGGAAAATGGCGCTACGATCAAAATTGAACTTTATCCCGCCATTGCACCCGAAACTGTTAAGAATTTCGTGACACTCGTTTCTCAAGGCTTTTACGACGGTCTCATTTTTCATAGAGTCATCCCTGGCTTTATGATTCAAGGTGGCGACCCAGATGGAACCGGAATGGGTGGTAGTAAACAAACCATCCGCGGCGAGTTTTCTGGAAACGGTTGCAAAAATGATTTGAAACATGAACGAGGCATTATATCCATGGCTCGGACCTCAGCGCCTAATTCAGCGAGCTCTCAAATTTTTATTGTTGTTAAAGAATCCTGCTTTTTGGACGGTCAGTATGCTTCCTTTGGAAAAGTAATTGAAGGTATGGAAGAAGTCGATAGGATCGTCAGTGTCCCTAAGACTGGTGGGGATAAACCATTAGAAGATCAGCGTATGAAGAAAGTTAGCATTCAACTCTAGAGTTATTCTAGTAATACAACGTAGAAAAAGAGGGCCTAGCCCTCTTTTTCTAATATTTTGGTAGGGGCAATTCTTGAATTGCCCCTACCAAAATATTCAATTACTTGTATACTTACTTATTAAGGGGATAATAATGACAATTGGCTACATATTTCCTCCACAAGGGCTCCAAGCATCGTGCCCGTTACCTTCGTACATTCAGATAGAGGTGATTTTATGTTGGATCTGATGCGTTTATTTACTCAAGTTGTGGAAGAACAAAGCTTTACAGTGGTTGCGCGAAAATTGGGAATTAGTCAACCAGCTGTCTCGAATCAAATGCGAGCGTTAGAAGATAAATTGGGGGTCAAACTACTTTATCGTAAGGGCAAGGGTTTTGCTCTTACCCCGGAGGGCGAAACCGTTCACCGGCATGCCTTACACATACTTGATGAATGGTCAGAGCTTATGAGAGAAATCGGAGGATCTGAAAAGCCAATGAACGGGAAGGTGCATATTGGTGCTTCGCACATACCTGGTGAGTATTTGCTTCCAAGTTACCTAGCTTCCTTCCGAACATTGTATCCGGAAATCAAGTTCAAACTATCCATAGGGGATAGTCTCGATATGGCAGAAAAGGTACTAGCCCATGAAGTGGATTTTGCTGTCGTCGGAGCAATATTCGATACTGAAAAGTTAACTTCTGAATATTGGCTAAGGGATGAACTGGGTTTCGTCATTGCTAAGGAGCATCCGATGAGTTCTAGTCAAAGTATTGAAATAAGTACACTCAAGGAATATCCTATGATTATTCGCGAGACCGGCTCTGGGCATCGGAGAGCCTTTGAGGAGGCCCTCACAAAACGCGGACTCGATTTAAATGACTTCGATGTTGCTTTAGAAGTGGGGAGTACGGAAGCAGTGAAAAATGCGGTTCGTTCTGGCCTAGGGTACTCGTTCCTGTCCACCCATGCGTTAAACTCTGGTGAGAAACAAGGCTTAGTGCAGATGAGTGTTAAGGATTTCAATATTGAACGCGGTTTTTACCTTTTAACCCGTAGGAATAAACCCCTGACAGTCATAGCCGATGAGTTCTATCGGTATCTGAGTCAGCAGTCGGAGGGCATGAGGCAGTTATCTGAACCTGAACATTAGACAACGGAGACATAGGGCGATCATGATCTGGTAGTTGCGCATATGCAAATAAAGGAGAGGCGCGCTTGAACTGGTTTTTAAGTGACTTTAATATCCGGGCATGGCGTCTGATCAAAAACTTTGATCCAGAGAAGGCTCCTGGTGTAACGTTGATTTATGGACCAAGGGGGATAGGGAAATCAACCTTGTTACAGACTATTTATCAACATATTGGGCCCAAGGGTGGAAGCATATTCACGGATGCCTTGTCTTTTTCGCGTCAGTACGCATACGCCGCTCAGGAGAACAAACTTAATGTATTCCGTCAAAGATACCGATCAACTCAGTTACTTTTGATTGATGATCTCCAACTCTTTGCAGGAAAAGCCAAAACGATTGAAGAACTTCATTATACTTACGAATATGTCATCGGTAATGGGGGCAAAATGGTAATTGCCTTTGAAGCCGATTCACCCCAGTTAGACTTTCTAGGTGAGCGACTCGCTTCGCGCTTCTTGAGTGGAGTGGTCATCCCGATTGAACGCCCTCTCGCAACTGAAATGAAGAGGTTCCTGGCTGAATATATCCACCTTGAGCGTCTTTTTATGGAGGAAATGGTCCTGGGGGCTATTGCAGAGCAAACAGATAATTTTACGGATGCTAAAATGGTTGTGAAGAAGTTTGTTCAATTTGCTGAATTACAACAAGATGAACTGAGCCTTTCGTGTTTTGAGGTCTTCTGGGAATATGAAGAAAGAAGAAGAAATATAGTTGCTAATCCCACAAATATTATTCGCATAGCTGCCCAAACTATGGAAATATCCGTTGAGGAATTGCTGGGTACGAGTCGTAAACCAAAAGTAAATGAAGCAAGACAATTGGCGATTTACATAATACGGACGCTGTGTGAGATTTCTTATCCGACCATCGCGCGTTATTTTAATCGTAATCATAATACAATGCTAGTGGCTTGTAAAAAAATGCAAGATAAGTTAAGGACAGATCTGGAATTATATAAAAAGTATCAAATTATATTAAACACTTTCAAAGCATAGCTTACTAAGAAGGGGTGATCCAATGTCGGGTGTAATACAGCGGGTTGCGGTGCTTACCAGTGGAGGAGACGCTCCTGGAATGAACGCAGCCCTTCGAGCTGTTGTTCGGAAAGGGATTTACCACGGGCTGACCGTTTATGGGATAAACCGTGGTTATGAGGGGCTATTACACGGGGAAATACAAGAAATGAGTTTAGGATCAGTTGCAGATATTGTGCTGCGCGGCGGTACTATATTGAAGACAGCACGTTCCGCAGAGATGCGGACAGTTGAAGGACAGAAGAAGGCCTTAGACCAGTTACATAACCTGCAAATCGACGCTCTGGTGGTGATCGGCGGAGATGGGTCTTTTCGAGGAGCTCAAACGTTAGTAGCACAGGGAATTCAAATTGTGGGGATACCTGGTACCATTGACAATGATATTGCTGGGACCGATTTAACGATAGGATTTGATACGGCCACCAATACGGTTGTGGATGCTGTTAGTAAAATACGGGACACAGCATCATCCCACGAACGAACGTTCATCGTGGAAGTTATGGGACGAGATTGCGGAAATATAGCACTTCAGGCCGGTTTAGCCTGTGGGGCTGAATCCATCCTGGTTCCTGAAGTGCCATTTGATTTAGATGAGATTAGCGATAAATTAAAGCGTGGGCATCAACGCGGAAAAAACCACAGTATTATCTTAGTTTCGGAAGGCGTGGGAAGCGTTTATAAAATTGGGGAAGAATTGCGGGCTCGATCAGGGTTTGAGACTCGCATCACAGTCCTTGGACATTTGCAGCGTGGCGGAAACCCCAGTGCCCTAGATGCAGTGATTGCTGCGGCCATGGGTGGTAAAGCGATCGAGTTGATATTGGCCAAAGAATCCAATAGGATGACTGCATATGTGAATCAAGCTGTTGTCTCGAGCCCTCTAGATGCCGCTTATGGAACTAGACGTCCATTTAACAGAGAATTATATGATTTAGCTAATGAACTTTCGATTTAGTATTAGGACAACCTAAATTAAAGAGAAGAGGCTGAGTGATGAAAAACCAATCACAACCTGGAATTACGATTGATTATACGGGAATGATGAGTGGCTCTCAAAACCCGAATGGGTTTGCGAAAGAGGAATTGTTGGGACTTCAGAAGGCGTTGGACCAAGCCCAAGCAAAACTTGTGACCCGGAGGGAGACTGGCGAGATAGATTTCTCAAAACTCCTCGCACCCATGAAAACCCAGCTCGTGGAGATCATCGAATATGCCAATACTGTGGCCCCCAAATTCGAAAATTTTGTAGTTTTGGGAATTGGTGGATCTGCACTCGGACCTCTGGCGGTTCATCAAGCGCTTAATCATTACTATTATAATGAACTCCCCCCTGAGAAACGTAATCACCGCCCACGCTTTTATGTCCTGGATAATATTGATCCAGTTCGGTTTAACGAATTATTACAAATGCTTGATCCGCATAAAACCCTTTTTAACGTTATTTCGAAATCGGGTAACACCTCAGAGACCATGGCTCAGTTTCTAATTGTTCGTGATACATTACTGAGGGTATGCGGCGAACATTACGCCGAGCATATTGTCGTCACGACGGATAGAGAAAAAGGAAATCTACTCCCAATCGCCCTCAAGGAAGGGTTTCAACGGTTTGTGATTCCCGCTGGAATCGGAGGGCGCTTCTCAGAATTAACGCCCGTAGGATTGCTAGCGGCTGCAATATGTGGAATTGATGTTGAGCGGCTTATGGATGGCGCCATTGGGATGGACCAATGGATTCGGGAGACGCAGGGGGTGTTTTCTAATCCAGCACAACTGCGGGCTGCGCTTGCTCATTTGTCGTGGCAAAAAGGAAAGAATATCTCCGTATTTATGCCTTATGCGGACGGTTTAAAGACGATGGCAGACTGGTATGCCCAATTATGGGCGGAAAGCTTAGGCAAACGTTACGATCGGCAGGGACGTGTTGTCCACCTTGGACAAACGCCCGTTAAAGCGTTAGGGGTTACGGATCAACATTCGCAAGTTCAATTATATGCTGAAGGTCCTGACGATAAGATCATTACCTTCGTGTCTGTTCAAACATTTAAAGAGAATGTTGAAATCCCGATCGACTTAGACCTACCCGAGGATATTCAATTTCTAGGGGGGCGTACCTTAGCAGAGCTGTTGTTAGCAGAACAAAAAGCAACTGAATACGCATTGACTCTGGCAGGTCGGCAACACCAGAAACTTATTCTCCCTACCTTGGATGCGTATAACGTGGGACAATTACTTCTTTTAATTGAGTGGGAGACGGCCTACATGGGCGAATTATTGAATATCAATGCGTTTGATCAACCGGGAGTTGAGGAAGGTAAAAATGGGACGTACGCATTAATGGGACGTAAAGGATATGAAACGCGGAAACACGACATTGAAGAATATGGGAAAACTCGGTATAGTTTAAATGAAATAGATATAAAGTAGTTCATAAGAAACCCGAAATTTAGTAAGCCTTCACTAAATGCTCTGATTAAGCATAAGTGGAGGCTTAATTAACTATAGCGAAAAGGATTTTGCGTTAAAAAGTCGAATTTACTCCAAGAGAGGTGAAATAATTGGAGCCTATATTTGCTTTAGATATTGGAACCCGCATGGTGATGGGGCTTGTGATGACCAAGAACAAAGAACAAGGGTATGAAATTTTGGCCAGTGCCCATACAGAACATCGGCAACGCGCTATGTATGATGGACAAGTTCATGATGTCGATGAAGTCGCCTTGGCCGTTATTAAGGTGAAAAAACTCCTGGAAAAAAAGCTTGATCGGCCCTTAACACAGGTTGCTGTAGCGGCTGCGGGGCGGGCTTTGAGAACTGAATTTGCGGTTGCTGAACATAGGGAACTACTTCCAGTGCGCTGGGAACGGGAAGACGTCTTAGCTTTAGAATTAGAAGCAGTTCATCAGGCGCTTCGTCAGCTCCATACTTCAACCAGTGATGATTCACAAAGTTACCACTGTGTAGGATATAATCCTATTGCCCGGTGGAATGAGGGAGAAGAAATTGGCAACCTTATAGGTCAGCGAGGCAGAGAGGCTAAGATTTCCGTAATTGCGACCTTTCTACCTCGGACAGTCGTTGATGGTTTAGTGGCTGTCTTGGGACGGGTAGGCTTAGAAATGACAAGTCTAACGTTGGAACCCATCGCAGCAGGTCAGGCGGCGATTCCATTGAATATGAGACGGCTTAATTTAGCATTGGTTGATATAGGGGCAGGAACCGCGGATATTGCCTTGACTCGAAACGGATCTTTTTTTGCCTATGGGATGGTTCCTATGGCGGGAGATGAGGTCACAGAGGCAATCTGTTCGCACTATTTGCTTGATTTCAAGGTAGGCGAAAAGGTCAAACGTGAATTAAATAAGAAAGTCCAGCTGAATTTTACGGATTTCCTCGGAGCTAAAGTTATGGTAAAAAAGGAAGAAGTCCTAACAATAATTAAACCTGTGGTTGGAAAATTAGCCGAGAGTATTTCAAAGGAAATACTGAACCTCAATGTTGAGGTTCCACAAGCTATAATCCTGATTGGTGGAGGTAGTTTAACCCCCATGCTTACTGAAATGTTGGCCGAGACCCTCGAAATTCCTCAGAATAGAGTCGGTATTCAAGTCAGAGAACGATTAGGGGATGTCTATGGGGAGAAAGGCTTAAAGGGACCGGAAAGTATTACCCCGATCGGGATTGGAATAGCCGCGCTTGAAGGAAATGGGCTTCAGTATTATACTGTATCTGTAAATGGTACACCTGTTCCTATTTTCGAGCTACAATTAACGACGGTTGCTGAGGCGTTACTTGCAGCGGGTATACAACCGCGTTCTTTTTTTGGTAAACCAGGCGCGGCTTTGACCTTCGAATTGAATGGCGAAATGAAGGTCATTAAGGGAACCTTAGGAAGCCCTGCACAATTAGAGGTCAATAGTAAGCCCGGTAAAATAGATCAAGCATTAAAAGCGGGGGATGAAATTTCGTTTATTCCTGGTGAGCCTGGTAAAGATGCTCTAGCTTGCTTCGAAGAGGTATTGCCTTCTCAAAGCCCAAAATGGATTTTTTGGAATGGTAAGCGTGAGTGTTATACCTCTCAAGCCTCGGTGAATCATCAGGTGGTCAACGAAGCGGATCAAATTATTGATGGTTATAAAATATCGTACGTACCAAATGTTAACCTAACCAATCTATTGGAACAAAAGGGCTATAACTCGCGAAAAAAAGAAGAGCTACAGATTCGTATCAATGGAGAAATTCAGACGTTTAACTTAAGTCGTAAAATATTAGTGAATGGCAGTGCAGTAGAAGAGTGTGAAATTAATGAAGGGGACTCAATTGAGGTTAGAACGATGCAGATTAAAGTGGGTGAGCTAGGACTTGAGCCTAAGCCTATCAGTTTTATGGTAAATGGGCTAGAACTCGAATACCCTCCTCAAGAAACCATCATTACATTCCGAGGACGACCCATATCTGAAGATGACCCGCTAACGGATGGAATGGATCTAAGGGTGGAAGGGTACAAGCAAATGCCAATTCTTTCGGACCTCTTACCTTATGTAGCGTTCCCAGATCAAAGGCTTCCTGGGTCTTCATTAACACTCAGTGTTAATGGTCAAGTGGCCGAATTTACCACGATTTTGCATCCAGGTGACCGTCTGATTGCGACTTGGAATTAAAAAAACTTGACAATGGCGCCATAGGCCATAAAATAGTAATGGAGGTGTAGAATAATGTTAGAAGGCTTAATGGTACTCATTGCAGTTGCTACGTTAATAGTTACATTATACTCAGATGCGGGATCCGCTAAAAAGAAACATTCTAAGTATTTCCAAACCGTGCAAAAGCCGACAGGTAAAAAAGAGCGTGAGGCAGTGATCACTGGGCCTCAATATGAGGGTTTTTTCACAAAACTTAACAGTTTATAAAATAAAAGATCCGATGCGTTGCCATCGGATCTTTTATTTATTCCAGAGTTTATGTACCTCATTGCATACTTCAATGGCGGGTATGCTATTATGAGCCTTGAGACCCTTTCTCTTTCAGGATATAATGGGAAAAAGCTGGGAGGTGTTGGTAATGCATCAGTATTGGTTTTTCATCGGAAGTTTTCCTTTACGGGCCTATGGGACCCTATTTGCGTTGGCCTTCATTCTAGGAGTCGGTGTGACACTTTATTTTGCTAAAGCTGAAGGGCGACCGGAATATATGGATATCATGATGGATTTAGCGCCACTTCTACTTATTTCAGGGTTATTGGGTGCCCGCATATGGCAGGTGTTTTTTTTCGATTGGGCGTTCTACAGTAAATATCCTGGCGAAATTATTGCGATCTGGCACGGTGGGCTTTCGATACAAGGCGGTGTGGTTGGAGCGTTATTAATCGGGGGAGTGTACGTCTGGAAGAAGAAGTTACCGTTCTGGGAGATAGCTGATCTATCTGCTCCTGGGGTTATGTTGGCTCAGGCGATCGGAAGGGATGCCAATCTTATGAATGGCGATGCTTTTGGAGGGCCAACAGGAGGGGATTACGGTATCATCTATCCTGTGGGTACCATTGCCCGTGACACGTATGGGAACCAACCGCTCTGGCCAGCAGAAGTGTGGGAAGGGCAAGTAGATGTAATTATCTTCGCCCTTCTTGTGATTCTGAAATTAAGAAAATGGCCATCTGGCATGATCTTTTTGGTTTACATGGTACTATACAATCTGTCAAGATTCTTTCTGGAGGGTCTCAGGGGGGACAGCCCACGGTTTTTATTTGACTGGTCGGCAGCTCAATGGAGTAGTATGGTAGCCGTTGGGGTTGCCCTATTGCTTTTGGTTTGGAGGCTCTGGAAAGATCGCCATCGTGAGGCAGTTCTATAATGAAAAAAGGGCAAATCCCTTCGTGGAATTTGCCTCTCTTCTAAATAATATGATTGCCTCGATTTTCGTTATGGTCGATGAAAGAGTACACCGACGATGCCACCTACACCACCTGAGACAAGTGCTATGATCGTCTTCTCACCTATTCTGAGCCAAGATGGAGTATCTGACCAAAATATTGCAGATAGGATGAGTACTAGGACAATAAAGCCAAGGCCGACAGCCAAGCCGTAGTACAATCCCTTGGTACCTGCTTGGTGAGCAGTAATAAAGGCAGAGACTAGAATACTTGTTCCGAAGATAAGATTGATGGATAGGTCAGATTCAGGGAAATTGGTGAAGGAAAGAAGGAGACCAAATGCCAGGGATAATAACATTGCTAGAATGCCCGCCAAGAGAATACCTTTTAGAACTAAGCTTAACTGAAAGGATTTAAACATGGAATATCCCTCCTCCGATTGATTACAACCTATGCTTCAATTGAGAGAAGTATGAATGAATGTTACAAATGTTCTTAACTTCAACCGTTCTGGTGGAGTCAGGGACAAGTCAAAATAAGGAGGAATTAGAATGAGGAAGACGATCCCAGAATTTGAGAAGATGAAACAAGCGAATGAGAAAATCAGCATGCTCACAGCCTATGATTATCCGTCCGCCAGGTGGGTTGAAGAAGCAGGCGTGGATACCATCCTTGTCGGAGATTCGTTAGGTATGGTAGTCTTAGGGTATGATTCTACTGTTCCTGTAACGATGGAAGAAATGCTTCATCATACCAAAGCGGTCCGTAGGGGCGCAATGCAAACGTTCTTGATCACGGATATGCCGTTTATGAGTTATGCTACACCTGATCTTGCCTTAATGAATGCAGGTCGTCTCATCAAAGAAGGCGGAGCGGATGCCGTAAAGCTAGAAGGCGGAGAAAACGTTGTCTCTATCGTTCAAGCCCTTACGCGAGCAGGAATACCCGTCGTCGGACATATTGGACTAACTCCCCAGACTGCAAATCAGCTCGGCGGCTTTATTGTTCAGGGTCGAGACTTAGCTAGTGCTAAGCAGTTAGTTAAAGATGCTCATGCTCTTGAACTTGCTGGGGCCTTTATGCTCGTACTGGAGTTGATCCCAAAGCAAGTAGCTCAGCAAATATCAACCGAATTAACGATGCCTACGATCGGGATTGGAGCTGGACCGGATTGTAACGGGCAAGTTCTTGTGTTTCATGATATATTAGGACTTTTTGAGCGATTTAGACCTAAATTCGTAAAACAATATGCACAACTTGGCCAGGAGGCAGTACAAGCTATTAAATTATTTCATGATGATGTTAAATTAAGCCATTTCCCTGCAAATGAGCATACTTTTGGCTTATCAGATGAAGTTATTCAAAAACTTTATGGCGATAAATGAATTAAACTTTAACTAGAAATATAATATTAAATTAATATTTAAATTACAGTGTAGATTTTTCCTTAAAATTTGATATAATGTAAATGATTTTTAAGTAATCTATTAGTTGTTATGAAAGGATGGACTTGCATTGAGATTAAAGGAAAAAACCCATCGGAAATTTGTCGAATTTTTTGAAAAAATTTCTAACATGTACAAAGGTAAGGAATTCGAACTAGCATACTC
Organism: Desulfosporosinus sp.; assembly: GCA_036569365.1. Classification (GTDB taxonomy): domain Bacteria; phylum Bacillota; class Desulfitobacteriia; order Desulfitobacteriales; family Desulfitobacteriaceae; genus Desulfosporosinus. The sequence goes on from DATCQU010000006.1 coordinate 29,297, forward strand.
AGATATTCAACGAGAAACAGGAACCGCAAGTGTTACTTTAAAACGGGCCATTCAAGCATTGGCTGAAGATGGAGTTATCGAAGTTCATCCTGGACGCAACTCAAGATATGCGCGTTTTCGTTATCTCTTGGCCTCTGCAGATAACGCTTCACAAGCTCAACCTAATGACACTCAAAATTCAGAGGATATGATGAACGAGCAAAGGACATCTGGAGTAGGTAATACATCTATGGTTGAAGACGTCAGCGAACTTACGCAACTTGTGGATCATCTTCGACGACGTGTTCGTAATCAAGAGATGGCGATTGCCTTACTTCAAGATCGTCTTGCAGAAATTGAGGACAAAATGCGGAAACGATAATTTCCAACCTTTTGTTAGAGATTTTTCAGTACAGTGGTGTTATAATAAAAATACATCCTGGGTTGTGCGTATAGATTATCTTGGTTTTGATCCTATTATGTGACAAGGGAGCTGAATGTCAGGCTAATACAACATGCCCTTTAATCAGGGAAGTTGGAACGTTTGGACTAGGTGCCCACCTGCGAGAGCGGGGTCAGAAACCTGGAGTCTTACGGCAAGCTGGGGAGGGGTAGGGATATCTTCCCTACCCCTTTATTACTTTAAGGGGTGTATAGATGACACGGATCATACTAACGCGTCATGGCCAGACCTTATGGAACGTTGAAGGGCGAGTTCAAGGACGTCTGGATTCTCCTCTAACCGAAAAAGGGGTACTTCAGGCCCGTTCTTTAGCAGTACGGCTTAGAGACGAAGGCATCCAGCATATTTATTCCAGTGATTCCCTTCGAGCAATGGGCACAGCAGAAGAGATACGTCGCCAACTTGGGCTTACTAATATACTCACTGATCCTGCCCTCCGCGAGTTTTGCTTTGGGGACTGGGAAGGGTGTATCTGGCAAGAGGTGAGGGAATCTTATCCGGATATCTTTAAGATTTGGGATTCAGAGCCTCATCTGGTCACCGCTCCCGGAGGGGAAAACATGAATATGGTACAGGAGAGAGCCTGGGAATTTTTGCAGAATATCATTAAAACCCATTCGGGAGCGACAGTTTGCCTTGTAACTCATGGATTAACCTTGAAGTTACTGGTGACGAAAGCTTTAGGTTTTAGGATTCATGAGTGGGCTAAAACACCATGGCAACATAATACGGCATTAAATATATTTGAAATAGATGGAGATCAATGGACGCCGAGGATTGTTGGGGATTGCCAGCACCTAGAGGCATTGGAGTTAGCCAGTCAAGAGAGTGATCTGAAGAAATAGAGCTATCAGAAATACAAATCGTTAAAGGGACAGGTTTCAACCTGTCCCTTTAACGATTTGTATTATCAGTCTTCTAAATTTCAGTTCTCGCTATTCGGTGCTTTTTGCCCAGTCTTGTTTATACATCTCACTTAGATTAGCGGAAGCGGTAGGGGAAGGAACAGTAATTGAAAATTCATGGTTAGTAATAAATGAAGAATGGGTCCATGCTGAACTGCTCAAAAGGAAAGACGTATTGTCGAAAATCGCTAAGTGGAGGCCGAGCATCTGTTTGCTAGGATAAAACCTTATATGTACGCCTTTAGCCTTTAGCTTTTCTAGGGTAACCGGTGTTTTAGTAGCGACTGCTCGATCAACTACAAGACGAACATCACGACCTTTTTCCGCAACATCAATTAAGGCTTGAACCAGATCAGCGTCAGTGATTTCGGGGGTTTCTATCCAAATGGATTTTGCACTCCCTGAAATTTGTTCTGTAAGGTGTTGTTTAACATAGGCATTGCTGGCCAAGACAATATTATCTTCCGCAAGTGGAGAAGTTTTGGCAACTGGTAAGGGGAGCGTAGTGGTGAATTCCCAATCTTTTGAGAATAAGTTCGCTGTTTTCCAACTAGATTTCCCAGATAGCTCTACGGCAAGATCATGGGCTAAAAGACCATCCGCCGTCCAAGGAGGACCGTAGATAAGGGCCCGCTTTTGATCAACAACTAAGTATTTGGTATGGTTAATTTGCCCTTTTTGCGCAGGATAAAATTGCACAGATACATTTTGGATTTTAAGCTGGTCTAATGTTGCACGATTTACTTTTTGCCATTGGTCTAAGAGGATACGGACGTCTATCCCTGAACGAGCTTTAGTAATCAGAAGTTGAATAAGGCGTGGGTCATCAAACTCTGCTTGCTCGACGTAGATCGACGTTTGTGCGGACTCAATTAGACTTATCGTTCGGTTATAGATGGCATCCTTGTTGATAAAAAGCGCTTCGGCAGGTAGATTGGAAATCGGGGCCTTCTTGTCAGAATAAAGTTTTGGCATTTTATAAGTACATCCACTTAACAACAACATGCTAAACAACAGTACAAGAAAGGTAGGAACGACGGATCTCCGTTTCGACATGGCATACTTCTCCCAAGTAAAAATATTGTCTATATTATACCATATATGGACAGAGGGCCAAAAGGATTTTAAGACATAACTCTAAGAATCTTTTCATAAATATGGGCAAAGTGAGTTTAAAACAGTGAAAGGGCATGGGGTTATGAAGTTTTCCAAAACTATCGTGATCATACTAGTGGGTACTCTAAGCCTTCTTACAATGCTAGCTCATTTCACAACAAAAGTCAGTGCCGCTCCGGTTATTAATGATTCTATACTTGAATTTTCAGCAGAGAAGGCGTACGAGCATGTGAGGTATCTCACGCAAAAAATCGGGCCACGACCAGCTGGAAGCAAGTCGGAGTTGAAGGCAGCTCAGTATATTAGTTATGTACTTAATCAGAATGGATGGAAAGTACGTGAACAGCCCTTTAGTAAAGTCGTCGCACGTGAAATTTCAGTCTTACAACGAGAACAACAGGTTGAACTGATTAACAGTCAGAATATCATTGCTGAATTACCAGGAACACTTCCTGATACAATTGTCGCTGGCGCCCATTACGATTCCGCAAATTTAAATGCACCTGGAGCGATGGATAACGCTTCAGGTGTAGGGGTGTTACTGGAACTTGCTAGAGTTCTGAGTAAAGAGCCTCATCAAGAAACCTATCAGCTAATATTCTTTGGCGCAGAAGAGCATGGGCTGGTTGGGTCGCAATTTTATGCTGCTCAAGCTGACTTATCAGCCGTACGCTGGATGCTTAACGTTGACATGGTTGGAATTCCGATAGAGATAGATGTGGCAGGTAAAAAATCTGCTCCGCCTGAGTTAATTAAGCAGGTCACGACTATCGCCAGTGCAAGTCATATCCCCTTCCATCTTAGTCGAGATTTTATAACCATGACCCGAGAAAGTCCTCTAGGAGGGGTGAGCGATTTCAGCTCCTTTTTGGATCAGGGAATCCCGGCTCTTGGTATAGGTATTTCGGGGCGCCCAGCGGGATATTTTCATCGACCGGAAGACCGACTAGGTCGAGTTTCTCTGGACGCAATGCAGAAAATCGGTGATTTTACTCATTTATTATTAAAAACTGTCACGGTGGGGAAACTAGGCCCCAATGTCTGGGATGATCTATATTTACCGTTCCAAATGGGTCAGAATGTTTTTATTCTCTCAAGTCTTGAAATCCGAAGTTTTACATTTTTCACGTTTCTATTTACGGGCTGGGTGTTAATAAGATTTTACAAACGGACGGTAAAACATACCGTGACCTGGAAAAAAGTTCTGGTAATTCTCGGGATTACCCTAACGTTTAGTTTGCTTTTGGTATGTTTAAGCGGAATTGGCGAACTCCTTTGGATTTGGATTAAACAAATTCAATTAGTCTGGTACGCATATCCTTCGCTCTTTCTAGGGGCACGAATAGGAATCTCAATCGGATTTTTCATCATCCTAGCGAGTTGGTTTTATAGGCTTCCTTTAGCGAGGGAGCCCGATGCTTATTGGCTTACCGGCGTGATACTATTGTTAGGTGCCAGCTTTGTACTGACGCTCATTCGTGTCGACATTGCTTTTCCCTTTGTTTTTTGGCTTTTGTGCATGGATTTACAGTTCTTTGTACCAAGCTTTTTCCTTGTGCTAGTCAGTCCTTATTTTATCTATCGGCTGCACGTTGAACTGTTGAATTCACAGCAGTGGGTCAGCTTTTACCAAATGTTTCATCAACACTTTATAATTTTTCTTGGAATATATAGTTTGCTACTTCTTCCCTTCTTTTTGGCTGCCTTACACGTCGCGCTTAGGACAACACAATTTTGGAGAAAGCTACTGTATCGTTCTCGAAAACCCGCCTTAGTAGTCGTTAGCTTACTCATTTTGTCCCTAGGGTTAGTTCCAAGCTTTACTAGAGATTACCCACAGACTGTTACAGTCCGAGAAGAGTGGTCCAACAGTAATGGCTTAGTACATATTTTTTCTAATGAAGACCTGCCATCCCAATTAGTGAAAGACTTAAACAGGCAGGGGGGAAAAAGCATTTATGTGCCTACACTCAAAGAAAAGCCACCCATAACTGTTGAAGCATCTGTGAGTGAAAGAAAGAATAGTTCAAAACGAACACTTGATGTATCACTGAAGCTTAGTTATACCAATGAGCCCTACTTAATTAGGCTTAAATTTGAAAGTGATCTTCCGTTTATCGTCCAAACTGACGAATTTATTCCTATCGCTAAACTTCCTAAGAAATTGCAACTCAAGGGACTAGAACAACCTTCAGGGAACTATTCACTTATCTTACAGAGAACACCTCCTCAACGGAATCTTATTCAACTGTCTGTTGAAACAGAGGGAGTGATGACCTGTCTTCTCGAAGGAACTTTTCCAGATCCGTCGCCACAAATGCAAATTAAAAACGACTGTTTATCGGTTGATCATGAGATCTGGTTCAAAGAGAGTTATGAATTTTAAGTGCAGTGTAACTGCATACTTAAGTGTACTTGGGGAATAATACAAATACTTTGAGGAGGGTGAAAAAAATGTATAGAATGATAGCCGTTGAAGATGGACTCGAAAATGTTACTAGGGCCCTTCACGCTGCAGGATTTAAAACGACGCAGCTAGAAGGTCAGACCATGCAAAATGTTCAAGCCGCTGTAGTTAAAGGGGATGGAACAGATAATTTAGCTCCTGAATGGCCCGTTCTCATGCCGATCATTAATGCATCTGGTCGGAGTGCAGATGAAATTGTAGATATTCTTAAGGATCGCCTCTCGTAGGGGCACGATGCATCGCACCCCTACATAGCGACACCTCGCTATGCACCATATCCGTATCCTTATTCGTATCCTTATCCACCGTACCCTTATCCACCGTATCCTTATCCGACATGGTATTAGAATAATGCAGCATATTTACAGAAAATGAATCACCAGCTTGTAGTTGTGGGTGTCTAGAAATTAGATAAAAACAGAAAAAGGGAGCAAAAGCTTCCTTTTTTTCGATTTTCACGGTATATTTTTAGTAACAACGTTCATCTTATAGCAAAGGTAGACTGGAAAGTGAGGAAGACAATGTGACCGTTTCAAAAGCATATCTTAACAAAAACCGCAAAAAAAGACTTGAACAAGGACATCCGTGGGTTTTTCCCGGTGAAATTGAAAAGATCGAGGGGGACCCTAAAGGTGGGGATATAATACATATTCTTAACCATGTGGGACATTTTTTGGCCCAGGGATTTTATAATCCAGTATCTCAACTCATCATTCGCGTCATATCCTATGCTGAGGTTGAAGTAGATGAAAATTTATTTCTAACTAAAATAGAGCAAGCATGGCGGCGTAGGAAGTGGTTAACACCGGACGCCACATCGTGTCGAGTAGTCCATGGTGAGGCAGATTTCTTGCCAGGGTTAATTATTGATAAGTATGAAGATGTTCTGGTAGTTCAAATTCTTTCCCTAGGGATAGAAGTACGTCGTCAATGGATTTATGATGCTTTAACTAAGATCTTTAACCCTCGGGGAATCTATGAACGTAGTGATGTTTCCGTAAGACGGCTGGAAGGACTCGAAGAAAGAGTAGGTTTCATTGGTGAGCCTTTTGATACTAAAGTAACGGTTCGGGAAAATGGAATAAGTATTGTGGCGGATGTTGCTGAGGGGCAGAAAACAGGCTATTTCTTCGATCAACGAGAAAATAGAGCTGCCTTGAAGCCACTGATGATAGGGTGGGGAACCCACCATGGTATTAACTTGGATGGGCATGGACATCCCATAGATGCAAAAGGGAAAGAAATCAAAAATCCCTTTTGGGATGGTGCTGAGGTGTTGGATTGTTTTTCACATACTGGTTCTTTCATGTTACACGCCTGTCTTTATGGAGCCAAGAAAGTGACTTGCCTAGACATCTCTGAGAAGGCTATTGAGATGGCGAGAGCGAACGCACTACTCAACGGATTTCTTCATCGAACAGAATTTGTGGCCACCAATGCATTCGATTTTTTAAGGGAACAGGTGAAGGATAAAAAAACATGGGATATTGTCATTCTAGACCCTCCTGCTTTTGCCAAAAATCGTCAAGCGATAGAAGGGGCTATTCGAGGGTATAAGGAGATTAACCTTCAAGGGATGAAATTGGTACGTAATGGTGGAATCTTAGTTACTGCATCATGTTCGTACCATTTAAGTGCTGCACGATTTTTGACGATGCTCCAAGACGCTGCAATAGATGCCCATAAGGTGTTGAGGCTCATCGAATTCAGACGTGCTGGTAGTGATCATCCGGTGCTTCTGGGGAGTGAAGAAACAGACTATTTAAAGTTTGCCATGTATGAGGTATTTGATCGTTGATGCTTGATTGTCAATCGTTGCGGCTTTGCAAAGATGCGATTTCGACATATAATGGTGATATACAGAGGGGGGTTAGGGGTGGATAAACTGAAAACGTTTGAACGTATTTGTAATTTGTTGCGCAATCACTCCTATAAATTAACACCCCAGCGTCAGACGATATTACAAACGTTTCTGGAACATGTTGATCGTCATTTGAGTGCAGAAGAGGTTTATATGCTAGTAAAGCACCTAAACCCTGAAATCGGCTTAGCTACGGTTTATCGAACCCTTGACATATTGGCTGAAATTGGTGTTTTACTAAAGAATGATTTTGGTGATGGGCGAAGCAGATATGAATTTAGTAGAAAAGACGAACATCATCACCATCATTTAATTTGTATGCGTTGTGGGAATGTGTCAGAATTTGATGATGACTGGCTTGAATCACTTGAAGCGGTGATCGCTAAACGAAATCAATTTAAAGTCATAGATCATGATTTGAAGTTTTATGGATATTGCCATAAATGTGAAGAGACGCTGTAACAGCGTCTCTTCTTATCTTTTTAGGGAGTCTGCAAACAGTTAACAACGCTTCTTAAAGATTAATGAAAGAAACTAAAGAATGAAAGACGGTATAGTTGGAAATCTGGCGAGGCAAGTGGATATCACAACGCATTTATGGGAATTACGGCGTAATTGAAAGGCATTTGACATACAGTTTTAGGAATAATAAGAAGGTTATAGCGTAGCGAAAGGAGAAGGTTTAAACTGGTAAAATAAGTAATAAAAGGGGCGAAGATTATGTCACTACCTTTGGCCTCGAAATTAAAACAAAAAAGGCCATCCTTCAAGAGCTCATATCTGCGGAATTCTCTCCAGGCAATATGGTATCATCGATTAGGTAAGCGAGATGACGCTATTCGTACATGGGTGGATTTATTAAATCAGGATTCGCCTATGCCTCGTTTTAAGGAGGCGCGATATTTAATAGAGGCTCAAGCTTTTCAAGAAGTCAGAGATTATTTAGAAGGATTAAGCAGTCCACAAATTGAAGATTCTTCGGAAATAAACTATTTACTTACACGGTGTTATCTTGGACAAGGACTTATTCCACAGGCCAAAGAAAAGATCGAACTGGCAATTCAAACAAAGCCTCAGAATGCAACTTATTGGGACTTGCTCGCAGATTGTTATTTAGAACTAGGGGCTTGGCGTGATGCAATAAGGGCACTAGACAATTCGTTGCGGGCGGCACCAAAACACCCTGAAACAATTTACCGCCTTGGGATAATTTATGCCTTTCATGGCGAATATCTGGAAGCTTTAAGATGTTTTCAGGGATGTTGTCAACTTCGGCCTCGACAGTCGACATATTGGGAGATGAAGGCGGAAATGCATCTGCATCTGGAACAGTTGACAGATGCCTGTACAAGCTTTGATAAAGCGTTACGTTATGGTGGAACCCCTGATTTAGCAGCTAGACTAGCCTATTGTTATATCCAGAGCAATCAGACTAAAAAGGGAATTCAGTATTATGAATTTACACTGAAGTACGAACCCGATCACTATGATGCCTTAAGCAACCTCGCAGCTGCTTATCAAAACAATGATCGTTCCTTAGACGCTTTAAAGTTGTTAGAACGTGCCAGAAACATCCATTCAAATGATCCGATCCTACTCAATAATTTAGCTTATACCTTAGTTCATCTTGGTCGCGTAAGAAAGGCACTGGAGTATTATCGTGAAGCCTTAGAGTTAGCACCCGACCATCCGCTCATCCTTTACAATTTAAGCGTTTGCCTAGCTCGCAAGGGAAACTGGCAGGAAGGAATTGATTCGCTGAACAAGCTTATTGAAATCGATCCTGATCATTCCTCGGGTTGGGCCCTGTTAGGCACTATTTATGAACAAACTGAAAAATTCGATACTGCAATCGATTGTTTTAATAAGGCACTTAAACTAGCATAACGGGTAGGGGGAAACCCCTTCTCTTTTTCTGTTATGACTCAATAGTTCCTGTTTTATTGATCTTTTATTTTCTTTTGTAAATAATAATGGTAAAATAGGAACCAGTGATTGTAATAATAGTAATAGTCGATCGCTAGAAATCACATACTCAATGTCGCATTTAAACCTCAAACACACGTTTTTCGGACAACTTTAGATTACCTAACAGAGGGTCTTAAGAAATAGGGGGAGAAATATTTTGAGGATGGATACAGAAAAAATTGAACAAGCTGTCTTAATGATTCTGGAGGCAATAGGGGAAGATCCCACCCGCGAAGGGTTATTAGATACCCCGAAACGTGTTGCTCGGATGTATGAAGAAGTATTTGGAGGGTTGCATGAAGACCCTAGTACACATTTAAAAGTGCAATTTTCAGTTGAAGCTCATGAAGAAATGGTGCTCGTAAAGGATATTGCAGTGTACTCTATGTGTGAACATCATCTCGTCCCATTCCATGGAAAAGCACATGTTGCCTATGTCCCACGAAAAGGAAAGGTTACTGGTTTATCAAAACTTGCTCGTGTAGTTGAAGGGTTTGCTCGTAGACCACAGCTTCAGGAACGGTTGACGTCTCAAATCGCCGATGCCATCATGGGGGAGCTTGATCCACTAGGAGTGTTAGTTGTTATTGAAGCAGAGCATATGTGTATGACCATGCGCGGCGTCAAGAAAGCAGGAGCACAAACGTTGACTTCTGCAGTACGGGGGATATTTAAGACCAATCGAGCCACTAGAGCTGAAGCATTCTCTCTGATTACAGGGCACAAGCGCTAAGAAAGAGGTAATCATGGACCAGCAGCAGACGAACTCAACAGATCGTGAAGGAAAGATCGAGCTTATTGCAACACAACGACTTAGCGTAAATGGCGAACTTTATAAGGTGGTCGATTTTCTCAATAAGAATTTAAAGAATCATCGACTAATGTTTGGCTTGACCAAAAAAGAGGATACCATGGTAATTTCCGTCTACGAAGTAGAGTGATTTGGGGGACTGGTATGCACATTTTACTGACAAATGATGACGGTTATAATGCGCTAGGGATCCAAACGTTATATCGGATCCTTAGATCACAGACAAAACATGACATTAGTATTGTTGCCCCCGAAGGCCAACGTTCAGCGACCGGGCACTCGATTACCTTATTTCAGCCCTTATTTCTCACAGAATTCAATCTTGACGGAGATCAAAAGGGATACGCTGTTAGCGGAACTCCCTCAGATTGTGTAAAACTTGCAATTCAAGGCGGGCTTGTTGCTAAGCCTGACCTCCTTATATCGGGTATTAATCAAGGCCCAAATTTAGGGACGGATATTTTTTATTCGGGAACAGTATCTGCAGCCATGGAAGGCGTTTTACTTGGAGTCCCATCATTAGCTCTATCATTAGCAAGCTATGAGTTCACGAATTTCGAACCGTCCGCGACTTATATGGCTGAGCATTTAGAGTTCATAGTTGAACATCATCAAGAGGGATTAATGAATATAAATTTTCCCGGAAAGCCAAAGTCAGAATGGCGTGGCGTGAAAGTGGCAAAATTGGGTAAAGCTGTCTATGAAAATGTTTTCGAGCGACGCGTTGATCCTCATGGAAGAACCTATTACTGGCAGTGTGGGAATCTAGCTCAAGATCTTGAAACAGATACTGATTTATGTGCGATACAGGAGGATAATATCTCGATAACCCCTCTGCATAGTGATTTATCAGATTTCGAGCGAATTCAGTCATGGCAGACTATCTTTAGCAAATAATAGGTAAATTCTAATGGCTGGCATAGATAAAGGAGTACAGAATTTTCTGTACTCCTTTATGTTCGATTTAAAGCGGGGTTTCTTTAAGGGATTCTTTTGCTCTGCGAATCATTGTTTTAACTATACTTCCACCAATTCGACCGCCTACATGACCACATTCACGAGAAGTCATGTTCGCCCAGCCTTGAGACTCGATTTTTGAACTGAGACCTAATTCATCGGCTACCTCATATTTGAATTGATCTAACACAGACCGGGGTAGAATATCACTACCGCTTCGATTTTTTCGACTCATCTAATGCATCTCCTCTCATCTGTATTTAGGCACAATTGTAGTATTAACAAATATTGAATCGTTTATAGTACTGAATTTCTGGGATAAAATATGGCTTTTTGTTAATGGAGGAAATTAAAGGATGATCATTGTTTCATTTATAGTCTATTTCGCAATTTTTATTGTATTATTGTCTGGTCCTGAATTGAGAAAGAAAGATCAACTGAGACTTAAGAAGCTTGTTGCAGTCCCAGCTCTATTAGCGATCGTGATGGTCTTATTGACAATTATTAAAGTCTATTTCATTTATAAACTATTGATTCTTATCTTTGTGCTCGTGACAACGCTACTATCCTATTGGCAATGGGGAAAGAAACTTCGCCATTGGTGGAAATGATCGTTATAATGGTAGATATTTCCCAATCAAAGGAAGTCGTCTTAAGTCCGCAAAGGTAACACCGCCATTAAAAAATAGGATTAGGCTGTATAGGGTTATCCCAATAAAAAACTCACTGATATACCCAACAACATGGCCGCCGATGATTGGGTCCGAAAGGTGAAAGACGAGAAGCATGCCAATTCCCCCACTGATGGGTTGAAGGACGAATCGTTGGAGGTCCAAGGGCATCCCTGTATATCTTGAAATAGCCATAAGATTAAGAACTGCCATGATAAAAAAACCCAGTGTATATGCCCAAGCTGTTCCCCGGAGACCCCATTGGGGAAGACCAGTCAGATACATTAATATAGGGATTCGAAGGCTTGCCGCAACGATGGAATTAAGGACTGGAAGCTGAACCTTTCCAAGCCCTTGAAGAATTCCCGTCGTGGTTTGTTGGATGTACGAAAAGATGCCACCTATGGCTAGTATTCGTAAAACAGGAGCGATTTGCGTGCTCTTGAAAACTGTGGTGAGTGGCCGGGAAAAATAAAATAAGATAATTAGGCAAGGTATTCCAATTAGGATCGTTAAACGAATGGCTTCAGCACTACGGGCTCGGACAACATGGAATTGCCGTCGGGCCGCGGCTTCAGAAATAGCTGGAACAAGTGAAGTGGCTAACGCAAACGTAAATACACTTGGAAAGGCGAGTAAAGTAAAAGCAGAGCCCCCAAGTTGTCCGAATAAGGTGATGGCTTCTCGTGCGCTGTATCCAGCCACTTGAAGACGCAAAGGGATGAGCATGGCATCCAAAGCAGATAACCCTGTGGAAAGAAGTCTGCCGGCCGTCACTGGGGAAGAAAGGTGCCATAATTTCCTCAAGATAAGCCTTGTGGAATAACTAGCTTCAGGACCTTTTACCAATGTTACTTTGTCTTTTAACCATTGATATTGAAGGATAATAGCAATTAACCCCACTAGTTCTCCGACCAACATGCCAAGAGCTAAGCCAGCTGCAGCCCATTCAACGCCTGATTCGAGGAGACGCGTCGCAACTGTATAACCGACCACGACACGCACAATTTGTTCGAAGATCTGGCTTATTGCCGTGGGAACCATGTTCTGTAGACCCTGAAAGTAGCCGCGAAAAACTGAAGACATGGAGACAACAAAAATGGCGGGTGTGCAAATTAGAAAAACATTAATCACCCGAGGGTCAGGAAAAATACGATGGGCTATGTATGGGGAAAGAAAATAGAGGCCAATGGATACAACGGCACCTGAAACTCCGAGAAGCCAAAGTGAGAGACGAAAGATGGCCTGGGCTTGTAAAGTACGTCCTAGGGATACTTCTTCCGAGACCATCTTAGCAATGGCGAGTGGAATTCCCGCAGTCGTAATGACAAGAGCCAGCATGTAGATGGGGAATACCATAGTAAATAATCCATAGGCTTCACCGCCAATATGGTTCATAATTAAATACTGGTAAGCCATGCCCAGTAGCCGGTTCAGCAAATTCGCTCCTAAGAGTATGGTTGCTCCATAGACAAAAGTCCTTTTAGGCATGTCATCCTCCACAGTCGAAGTTAGAAATATAGTAAATTTCTACGGTTACTTCTAACCTTATGCTTCTGCGAAAAAGGAAATGCTTAGAAAAAATTCTGTTTACTCTCTGGATAATAAAGGATTTAAGGCTTGAGATAGAGAAAGATTTTCTAGAGGAGAATATTGAACCAGAATTGGGGTATTATACCTCCGAATAGGAGGAGTCATAGTGTGGAAGCTGATCAAGAACGCAAAGCTTTATTGTCCGGAACTTATAGATGATACCGATGTTCTGATCGTTGGAAAGTGTATTGCTAAGATCGGTCGTAACTTGGTATTTCCCGAGAATGTGGAAGGGGAGGTGGTGGACCTACAAGGTAAATCGTTAGTGCCGGGGTTTATTGATGCCCATGTCCATATATGCGGAGGAGGAGGAGAGGCAGGACCAGCATCTCGTACACCGGAGATTCAACTTTCTCAATTGACGAGAGGCGGAACAACGTCGGTTGTTGGTTGTTTAGGGACAGATTCTGTATCCCGGACGATGTCAGAACTTCTCACTAAGGCATATGCACTCGAAGCTGAGGGAATCACCACGTTTGTTTACAGCGGTGCCTATCAAGTTCCGACTAGAACACTGTTGTCAACGTTACAGCAAGACCTGGCATTAATCGAAAAGATCATCGGTGCCGGCGAAATCGCGATATCGGACCATCGTTCGGCCCAGCCTCAAATCGCTGAACTTGAGCGTTTAGCTTCTGAGGCCCGAGTGGGAGGGATGCTCGGGGGAAAGGCTGGAATAATCCACCTTCATGTTGGAGGGGGTAAGAGGGGATTAGACCTGATTTGGAAGATCCTTGACCAAACTGAGATACCTATTACTCAATTTATGCCAACGCACATCAATCGTACGCATCCCTTACTGGAACAAGGGATTCAGTTCCTTGTAGCAGGGGGGCATATCGATCTTACAGCAGGGTGTGACGATTTTCCCACTGAACTGCAAGTGCCTGCTGTCTTACAAATGTTAAACGAACGCCAGATCCTGAATGACCAGGTTACAGTGACATCGGACGGAAATGGAAGTATGCCTCAATTTAACGAAGCAGGTGTGCTTATCGGGATGGGAGTCGGATCGGTAGAGGTTCTGTGGCGAGATGTGAGAGAGTCTGTGTTACACTACGGACTTCCGTTGGAGGTGGCCTTGCGCACAATTACCTCTAATGTGGCCAACGTTCTCCAGCTAAAGAATAAAGGGATGATTCGTGTCGGTTTCGACGCTGACCTAGTTGCCCTTGACGAAGCCTTGGAGGTCTCTGATGTCTGGGCGATGGGGAAATGTATGGTTAGCAACAAACAAACAAGAGTATGGGGCACCTACGAAAAGAAAATTAATTATGAGCTAAAGAATACTTAACCCATGTTGCTCGATACAATAAGGTACAACGCATTTTCAGACTAAGGAAACTCCGTTAATACTGTTGCAAGTAAAAAGGCACACGTCTTTTTTCTAATAACATATCAAGGAGGAGATCGTCTTGAAGACTTATGACACGAAACAACTTCGCAACGTCTGTTTGGTTGGGCATAGTGGTGCCGGTAAAACTTCCCTGACGGAGACCTTTCTTTTCAATACGGGCGTCATCAACCGTATTGGCAAAATCGCCGAAGGAAACACCGTCTCTGACTATCTGCCAGAAGAAGTGAAACACAAAGTGTCGATTAGTACGAGTGTTGTTCCGATTGTGTGGCAAGGGGTTAAGGTGAATGTTCTCGATACACCAGGATATTCAGATTTTTTTGGAGAAGTCAAGAGTGCGCTACGCGTCGTTGAGTGCGGAGTTTTAGTACTTTGCGGAGTCGCAGGATTAGAAGTCCAAGCCGAAATCATATGGGATAACATGGAAGAACGAAAGTTGCCCAGGATGATCTTTATTAATAAAATGGATCGAGAAAATGCCAACTTTGATAAGGTATTGGAAGGATTGAAAGAGACTTATCCTCATGCAAGGTTTGTACCCTTGCAAATCCCCCTCGGTCAGGAAGCAAGTTTTAAAGGGATCGTTGATATTGTTCAGAATAAAGCGTATGAGTATGAAGACAATAGAAGTGGTAAATTTTCGATTCGAGAGATTCCTCCGGAATATAAGGACGAGACCGATCTTTTGAGAGATCAATTGGCTGAAGCCGTTGCCGAAGCAGATGATGATATTTTGATGAAATACCTTGATGGGGAAAGTCTAAACGATGAGGATTTACAAACAGCCTTGAGGGAAGCTATGAAGCAAAATCTTGTGATTCCGGTGCTTTGTGGCTCAGCGTATAAAAACATAGGGATAGCTAATGTGTTGAATTTCTTGGAGGATTCATTACCCTCGCCTGAAGTCCTTGCTGACAAAGTAGCCTTAGTTTTCAAAACGTTAGCTGATCCCTACGTCGGTAAAATGTCATTCTTCCGAGTCTATGGAGGGAAGTTTTCAGCTGAAACGATGGTCTTTAATTCTAGCCGCGGGACAGAGGAGAAAATGGGGCAACCCTTTTATCTACGTGGTAAAACTCAAGAACCAGTCGCTTCGGTTTCGGCAGGAGACATTGCGGTTGTCGCCAAATTACTTGAGGTAAAGACAGGGGATACCTTATGTGGAAAGGAACACCCGGTAACGCTTCAAAGTATTGCTTTTCCTGTGCCTACTTTATCCGTGGCGATTGAGCCGAAGACAAAAGGGGATGAAGATAAGCTAGGTAGCACCTTAGCGCGTTTGGCAGAAGAAGACCCAACCATCAGAATTAGCAAAAACACGGAAACCAGAGAGTTGCTCTTAATGGGACTGGGAGAAATGCAGCTTGAAATTCTGCAGGAAAAGCTGATACGGAAATTCGGGGTTGCAGTATCCATGAAAGTCCCTCGCGTACCATATCGAGAGACCATCAGTAAATCAGTTAAAGTCGAAGGAAAGCACAAAAAGCAAACTGGGGGGCATGGTCAATATGGCCATGTCTGGATTAACATAGAACCCGCTGAAGGCAAGGACTTCGAGTTTGCTGAGGCAATCTTTGGCGGATCAGTGCCAAAGCAATATATTCCTGCTGTGGAAAAGGGAATTCGTGAGGCTATGACGGAAGGAACCATGGTTGGTTATCCCGTGACAGATATCAAGGTCACACTTTGTGATGGCTCGTTCCACGCCGTTGATTCATCCGAAATGGCCTTTAAACTAGCAGCAATTATTGCCTTTCGCAAGGGCGTAGAGTTAGCAAAGCCCACCTTACTCGAACCCGTAGTTGAAGTGGAAGTGAGCGTTCCTGAAATCTTCATGGGAGATGTAATAGGTGACCTCAATGGAAAACGCGGAAAAGTTTTGGGTATGGATTCCGGGGGAAAATACCAAATTATTCGCGCCCATGTTCCTCAGGCAGAAATGATGCGTTATTCCATTGATTTGAGGAGTCTCACCCAAGGGAGAGGCACCTTCACCATGAAATTCATTCAATATGAAGAAGTTCCAGGCAAGCTCAGTGAAACATTGGTAAGTCAATTAAAATCAGCGCATGCTCATTAGTCCCAAAAGAGCTGTTTGCCTATTAGCAAACAGCTCTTTTGTTTTTCCATGAAATTATAAATCCAGAGAACGAAACAAGTTCTTGTTATGGATTGAATATAGTTAAAGAGAATGGTAAACTAATCTCAAACCCAATGTTAGTAACAGCTAACATTATAGGCGGAAAAATGTATGATTACTTTAATTGGAGACAACAAACTATGTGTAATTTAAATACTGAGGACAAAATTCTAAATGCTTCACTGGTTCTTTTCTCGCAAAAAGGGTTTAACGCTGTAACCACTAAAGAAATAGCTAAAGAAGCTGGCGTCAGTGAAATGACGTTATTTAGGCATTTTGAGAACAAGCACAACTTATTTGAAAAAGCCTTTGATAAATTTGTCTTCTCCCCCAAATTTTTAGCGCTCTTTGAGAGCTTGGAGTGGGATCTGGAAAGGGATTTAACGAAGATATGTTCTTCCTATCAAGACACATTATATAAGAACCAAAAAATTATATTGATGCATTTTAAAAACGAAGAATTAAATCCTCAGTTTGATGCTACTTTATCTAAGTTTCCCAACGAGTTAAGAAACCTTCTGAGTGATTATTTTGCAGAAATGGGAAACAGAGGAATAATTCAAGAAAATCCAAAAGTGTTAGCCAATAATTTTCTAGCGACTAACTTTGGTCTATTTATTACTTTTTTAGTCATGAATAACCTCACCTTTGAAACTGATATTGTGGCATGTATTTCAAGCTATGTGAAAATATTCGTCAAAGGAATTACCTGTTAATATATAAGCATAGTTAACTATAGGTTGTAAAATGTTGGACATAGTGGAGGAAAAAAATGAGTAGAATTCTAAATGTCGGACTGGACGTTGGTTCTACAACTGTAAAAGTAGTTGTATTGGATAATGATAAAACAATTGTTCATAAAGAGTATTTAAGACATTTTTCAAATATAAGAGATACCGTAGTAATGATACTAAATAATGCCAAAAAGATCATGCAAGGGCACTCCTTGACACTCATGGTGACTGGCTCTGGAGGCTATAACATTGCTCATAGGCTTGAGCTCCCATTTATTCAAGAAGTCATTGCTTGCACAAACGCCATTAAAATCGTCATCCCTAACACGGATGCAGCCATAGAACTTGGTGGCGAGGATGCCAAAATAACCTATTTCGGTGAATCCCTGGAGCAACGAATGAATGGAACGTGCGCCGGAGGTACAGGGGCATTTATTGATCAAATGGCATCCTTATTACAAACAGATGCTCCGGGTTTAAATGAACTGGCCAAGAACTATCAAAATATATATCCGATTGCTTCCAGGTGTGGTGTGTTCGCAAAGACAGATGTACAGCCTCTGTTGAACGAAGGCGCCGCCAAGGAGGATATCGCGGTGTCTGTCTTGCAGGCCGTCGTTAATCAGACGATCAGTGGTCTTGCCCAAGGGCGTCCGATCAACGGAAATGTGGCCTTTTTAGGTGGGCCGCTTCATTTCATGTCCGAACTCAGAAAACGTTTTATCGAGACTCTGAACCTAGAAAATCGAAATGTAATATTTCCCGAGAATTCACAGTATTTTGTGGCGATCGGAGCCGCACTGTCATCGCGAGATAAAGCGCCTTTTAGTCTTGACTACTTATTCGAAAGAGCCCCTAGAATTCAACAGATTAATAACGACGAAAGTGAAAAACTGGAAATCCTCTTTGCCAATGATGCGGAATATGTAGAATTTAAAGACAGGCATGCCCAGCATAAAGTCCGGAGAGTGGATATTAACACCTATGAAGGGAACGCCTATTTAGGTATTGATGCAGGATCGACGACGACTAAGATTGCTCTTGTGGATGCTGCCGGAAACTTATTATATTCACACTATGGTAGTAACATGGGAAACCCTTTAGAGTCCACTATAGATGCGTTGAAAAGTTTGTACGGAAAACTAAATTCGAAAACGCGAATTGTAAACTCTGCAGTTACGGGGTATGGGGAACATTTAATCAAAGCTGCCTTAAATGTGGATATCGGAGAAATCGAAACAGTAGCTCATTACACTGCGGCTAACTTTTTCTTACCGGGCGTTAATTTTGTGTTGGATATTGGTGGTCAGGACATGAAAAGCTTAGTGATTCGAGATGGGGTTATCGAGTCCATCACCTTGAATGAGGCATGTTCTTCGGGGTGTGGCTCATTTGTTGAAACCTTTGCCCATTCGCTGAACTTGGATGTGAAGGAATTTGCTAGACTGGGCCAAGAGTCAAGACATCCGGTTGATCTCGGAACACGTTGTACCGTATTTATGAACTCCAGAGTAAAACAAGCTCAGAAAGAAGGGGCTGAAATTAGCGATATCTCGGCAGGAATTGCTATTTCAGTCATTAAAAATGCACTTTACAAAGTGATTCGCTTGAGAAACGTGGAGGATCTCGGGGAGAAAATTGTCGTTCAGGGAGGAACCTTCCATAACGATGCAGTTCTGCGAGCCCTTGAAAAAATTGTGAACCGAGAAGTGGTCCGGCCTGATATTGCAGGTATCATGGGAGCCTTTGGTGCGGCATTGATTGCTAAAGAACGCTATCAGACTGAGTATCAAACGAGTCTCGCTCAAGGGAAAGATTTGCTCAATTTTCAGACAGAAACATCTATGGAACGCTGTGGATTATGCGGGAACAATTGCTTAGTCAGTGTTAAGCATTTCTCAAGCGGGATGGACTATATATCAGGAAATCGCTGCGAACGCGGTGCTGGTATAGAAGTCTTGCAAAACAAAATTCCGAATCTTTATGAATTTAAGTATAAGAGAGTCTTCAACTACAAGCCGTTAGCTAAGGAAAAGGCAAGACGAGGGACCGTAGGAATTCCTAGAGTCTTAAACATTTATGAGGACTATCCTTTCTGGTTTACTTTCTTTACAGAACTGGGTTATCAGGTTCTCCTTTCTGGACGTTCATCCAAACAAATCTACGAACTTGGAATGGATACCATACCTTCGGATTCAGCCTGTTACCCAGCTAAACTTGTCCATGGCCATATTGCAGATTTAGTGAAAAAAGGGGTAACTAAATTATTTTACCCCTGTATTCCTCATATTCGCAAGGAAGATACAGAGTCCGATAACAATTATAATTGTCCGATTGTCACCTCATATCCGGAGACAATTAATGCCAACATGGACATCCTCAGTGGGCCAAATGTTACGTTTTATCACCCGTTCTTACCTATGGATATGCCTAATAGAATGGTAAAACGGTTGATTGAAGAGCTAGCACCAGAGGGGATACCGAAGTATGAGATAGCTAGCGCGGTTGAGAAGGCTTATGCGGAATTAGACAGGTATAAGGATGATGTAAGAAGAAAAGGGGAAGAAACCCTACGCTATATTCGGGAAAACAAGATAAAGGGAATCGTTCTCGTAGGGAGACCTTATCATATTGATCCGGAAATTAATCACGGAATACCTGAGATGATTCGGTCCTATGGGTTCGCAATTTTGTCTGAAGACTCTATCCAACATTTGGGTAAAGTTGAAAGACCGTTGCGTATCGTCGATCAATGGGTGTACCATTCTAGATCGTATACAGCAGCTAGCTATGTGGCGGAGCAGAAGGATTTAGAGTTAATTCAACTGAACTCGTTCGGATGTGGTCTCGATGCTGTGACCACGGATCAGATCAAAGAGATTCTTGAGGAGTTTGGTAAAATTTATACCGTCTTGAAGATAGATGAGATTAATAATTTGGGGGCTGCGAGAATACGTTTGCGCTCTTTGATCGCGGCAATCAACGAACGAGATAAGCGGGATTTTATCCCCAAGAAGCTCTATGATAGGCCCTCGAAAATTCTATTTACCAAGGAAATGAAGAAAACACACACTATTTTGGCGCCACAAATGTCACCCATTCATTTTCAGTTTTTTAAAGCGGGCTTTGAAATTGCGGGCTATACGATTGAATTCTTGCCATCAGTCGATAAGTCTGCAATTGACGAAGGATTGCGGTATGTGCATAATGATGCTTGTTATCCAGCCATAATCGTCATTGGCCAGTTAATAAAAGCGTTGAAATCTGGTAAGTATGATCTGAACAACACCTCGGTCATTATTACTCAGACAGGGGGTGGTTGTCGAGCGACGAATTATATCTCATTCATCAGAAAGGCATTAAAAGACGCCAATATGGAACATATCCCAGTTATTGGCTTGAATACGGGTAATTCCCCCAATTTAGAGAGTAATCCCGGTTTTAAATTTACGATTCCCATGTTTAATAGATTAATGAGGGGGCTAATCTATGGGGATCTATTAATGCGCGTTCTCTACAGAGTGCGTCCGTATGAGAAGTTTCCCGGATCTGCCAATCTTTTATATGACTATTGGGTTAATAAGTGCCAAGAATCTTTGCGGAACGGGAAGAGGAAGGAATACACAGAGAACATTCGACAAATTGTTAAGGATTTTGATACTCTGGAAGTAGATGAGGATCTGGTCAAACCGAAAGTTGGCGTCGTCGGAGAAATTCTAGTTAAATTCCACCCTACAGCTAATAATAATATTGTGGAACTTCTAGAGGCAGAAGGGGCAGAGGCTGTCGTTCCCGACCTCACAGACTTCCTGTTATACGGTGCTTTCGATAATCGCGTTAAATTTGAGAAACTCTCCGGTAGTTTTTGGGGAATGGTGTCAGGAAATCTTACTATTAATAGAATTGAATCCTATCGTAAAGAGATGAAGAAAGCTTTGGAAGCCAGTAAGCGCTTTGAGGCACCAAAACCTATTGGAGAGATCGCCAAATATGCCGAAAAACATCTTTCGCTCGCCAATCAATCGGGAGAGGGTTGGTTCCTCACGGGAGAGATGGTCGAGCTGATTCGGAGTGGGGTCAATAACATTGTGTGTTTACAACCCTTTGCCTGCTTACCCAACCATATTACGGGCAAAGGTATGTTTAGAGAAATTAAGAGATCCTATCCCGCTGCGAATATCGCTCCCATTGACTATGATCCAGGTGCCAGTGAAGTTAATCAACTCAATCGCATAAAGCTCATGCTTTCTGTAGCCCTGGAAAATCTCAGTAACAAGCTAGAAGAACCCAAAGTACTGCTGAATTTAGGGACTGATCTAGCAGAACGCAAATTATTGATAAATATGGACACAAAGTTAAGGGAATGCAAATTCGATTAATGGAAGAGCCTATCTACCTGAAAAATTCGTATTAATGGAGGAAGTTTGATGAAACAATTATTCATAGAAAACAGCATCAATTTAGACACAGTTCTGTTCGATCTCCAAGGCAGGCCCTACACGGTGAATATGTTTTTGCTTCTGCTCAAAGGTCGGGGAACGACCGAGATTGTCAAGTCGAAATTGGTAGAGTACTTTGGTACCAAGTTCGATGATAATGATAAAGTCCTAGCCTATATAATGGGAGTATCCCAAAATGTGCTGGGCATTACCAACATGAGTAAGGAGAATTACGTCAGAGAACTAGAAGCACACACCAAACCAATGGTCTCACTTCTAGAGGCCCAAGTGGACAAGGCAGAGGCCTCTGGTGACTTTAATATTTTTGCAGAAATCTTACCCGGTGTTGATAATGCTCTGGATTTATATGCCAAACTTGGTGAGGGCTACTATTCTCAGACATGTGCTGATTTCTTAGGATTGTACGTGAGGATCCAAAATGGACTTGGAGACCATACGGGGGCAACGGTCACCCAAGACACCTTAGATGTCTATTTAAAGCACAAGTAATGGAGATTGAGGGCAAGAATAGCGAATGTCAAGGCCGCGGTTCACAATAGAGGAGTGTTGGTAATGGAAAAGATTATTGCCGAATTGACTAAAGCTATTGCTGAAAAAACTGAAGAGTGTAATAGGATCTTAAAGGGTCAAGCCACCGATACTGACACTCATAATTCCATTTATCTGCCGGAAATCGGAGGGGTCTTAACAGATCGAGAACTTTACATCTATCATAAGGCCTCTAACTCAGGTCTAAAAATAGCACTACAAATGGTCGAAGATCTTGGCAAACCAGAAGAAGAGGATTCGCTTGGAACGTTAGTTACTAACGAGGAGTGTCCCACAATGTTACTGATAAAGTTCTACGGCAAAGAATTCACCTCATATGAAGATGCAAATAAACAGCTTAACATAGTCAGAAGGGAAGATCCAGACCTTGACTACAGTGAGTTTGATATCAAGGTATATTTGGACGGTCTGATGATTGACGATGTAGCAATTAAGATCAGCAAGGATGATCAGAAAAGCTTTAAAGAATTGGTTGATAGCAAAGTGTTTTCCTTGCGCCAG
The DNA here is from genome assembly GCA_036569365.1 of Desulfosporosinus sp. Lineage (GTDB taxonomy): Bacteria > Bacillota > Desulfitobacteriia > Desulfitobacteriales > Desulfitobacteriaceae > Desulfosporosinus. Next base: position 51,829 of record DATCQU010000006.1, read on the forward strand.
GCATAGATAACACTCTTCAGACGATAAACAAATTACCGTATTTGAACATGGTACTATCAGCCGTGCTTGGACAAGCAATTTAGATAAGAATTTTGATTCGCCAATATATCATTAAGCACCTCAGCTCACTAGGAGAAGGGGTGCTTTCCTTTGGAAGGGTTTAGTCTTTATGTCGCGAATTAATAAGGTAAGTTAGTTGAAATAGAAAGGGGATGGCATCGTATATACGGTGAAGTCATACCCTATCTTTGGTCTATATACGAAAGGTGGGGGCAATATTGTTTGGTTCGACTACTTATGACACGTTTTACCCAAATCATGTGTAATAATTAGGGCAAGAGAGATGAGACCACTTGCTCGAAACCGATGAGGCCCTTGGCAAGAGGAATAAATTAAAGACAAAGTAGAAATTCAAGATTTAATCGAGAAATCCGGTGCTCTTAAATATCCTCATATTATTATGAGGATAAATCAGTTTCAGGAAATTATCGATAGTATGGGTATAGCGCAAGAATGGAAGGAAAAGTTATGCACTATTTCTAAATCTTCTATTCCCCGCAATATAGTTGCGGAAACTCGCAGTTCTGTTAGCGGTGTTAAGCGATAGATTTTATGATATTGTTAAAAGATTAAGAAGGGAGGAATAGAGAAAGAGGGTACAGCAAGCTTAATACAGGATAAACTAATCTGGGACTAAAGGCAGTTTCTATCTTTTCATAAGTTCAGATAGTAGTATCTCGCCACTATTATATTTGTAAATAAAAGAGTCACGAGGAGTCATTAGATAACTTCTGACTCTTTTTGGGAAGGAAATTTCGAATGGGAAACTTTAAAAAAAGTTTCGTGTTACTAGCTTCAGTAGGAATCATTTTGATGTTGTCCTATCACTTGTTGTTTGTCACTTTAAGCATCCCCTACATTGGGCTAAGCGTGGAAAAAAACGAATTAGGTACATGGCAGATATCTTATGTGGATCATCTAGGATGGGCAGAACAACAAGGTATCAAAGTTGGAGATACTGTTTCATTAATAAACGAAATTCAACCTAGTGGGTATTTAACGGTTCTTCAATATGGTGCTATTGAACAAGCAGAGACAATAGTCGTCAGTAGAAACGGAGAATTGGTCTTACATAAGGTGACAAATAATATGATTCCAGAGCAAGTACAGTATCATATCGTGATGCCAATACTAGTGTTTATTATTTTATTCATTTTTTCTATTTTCTTATATATAAGAAAATGGAATGATAAGTCAGCTCTCATACTAATTCTCTTTTTTCTTGTTATTGGATTAAGTTATTTAAGTGCTCCAGCTTCGTCGAGGCTGGATATTCTAGGGATATACATCAATCGAATTACGTTTTCATTAATACCTGTACTCTTTTTGGAATTTTTAAATAGTTATTTTAAGCGATGTGGATTTTCTTTGTATAATCGCAAGATTTTATTTGCATTTTATTTATCCAATGGTTTACTTCTCGTTATTAATTCATTTTTTCAGATCTTAGGAGTAAGTTTATCCATTATTAGATATTCCTTTCTTGCAGTCTTTTCAATAAGTATCCTTTTATGCCTTTACATTTTAATCTCACGTTATATTCGTTATAGGAATACCATACACAAACCGGTTTTCAAAATAATAATAGTAGGTTTTTCGCTGTCGTTTTTCCCCTTTGTCATCTTAGTGGGTTTTCCAAGTGTTTTATTCGGGGTTGAACTTATACCAGGAGCTCTTGCAGCAGCTTTTTTAGTATTCCTTCCTGTTGTATTTTTATATCTGATTACAGCAAATAGCTTG
>DATCQU010000007.1:0-8772 GCA_036569365.1 Desulfosporosinus sp.
GGAAATGGCCGTGCGTATGCAGATTGGGATTTTGGTATGAATCTAACTGAAGGGTTCACCGCTTTATTTGGGAGCTTTGATGCCGTGCGGAAAAAACCCAATGTTATTTCGATTGGGAGGGTCCAGACCCCGACACTAGCCCTGATTGTAGAGCGAGAATGGGAGATTGAGCGTTTTGTTGCCCATCCGTACTACGAAGTACGGGCTGAGTTCGCAACGACTCTGGGAGAATATCCTGGTAAGTGGTTTGAACCAAGTGAAGAATCGAAACGTATCACGAATCCCCAAATTGCTGAGGACATCGTGGCTAAAACGCAAGGTAAACCAGGAAAAATAACCAAAATGGAACAGAAGGATGTACAGGAGCCTGCTCCGCTTCTTTTTGATCTCACCTCCTTGACGATTACCGCCTCTAAAAAATACGGGTTCAGTGCAGAGAAGGTGCTCCAATTGGCCCAGTCTCTTTATGAGAAAAAGGCGATTACCTATCCTCGGACCGATTGCGCTTACTTATCAGAAGACCTTATACCGAAGTTACCCGATCACTTGAAGGCTGTACGCCAAGAGCCCTACTCGAATTTGGTGGATGAAGCGGATGCCTTGGGGGTTCCTCATGGTAAACGCGTGATCAATACGATCACCGCCCATCATGCCATCATTCCAACGACAGAGAAAGTGACCATCACGAGACTCACCGGTGAGGAACAGAAACTATATGATATGATCGTTCGCCGTTTCCTTGCCGTCTGGTTTCCCCCTGCCCGATATCACCAGACTGACGTTGTCACAGAGGTTGAAGAAGAGTCCTTTCGAACCAAAGGGAAAGTCCTGCTGAGCCTGGGATGGAAGAAGGTATATGGCCCCGATGATCTGGACGATGGGGTTGCTCACAAAGCTAAGAAGAAGGATGACCGAGCGCAGGTCGACGATGAGAACGCGACACTCCCTCCCTTGAACAAGGGGGAGGATGTTCGGACGAAACGTGTTTTCAGCGAAGAAAAGACCACCAAACCGCCCAAACGCTTTACCCAGGGAGACCTTCTGAAGGCCATGGAAGGAGCTGGCAAGCAGATTGATGATGAGGTGTTACGACAGCAATTGAAAGGCAAAGGGTTGGGTACTGTGGCGACCAGACCAGCCATCATGGAAAACCTCATTGACAGGGGATATATCCTTCAGGATCAAAGGGCCCTGAAACCCACAGAAAAAGGGTCCGAACTTATTCGTCTCATCAAGGAAAGGCTTCCTCAGGCCCAGCTCTTGATCAGCGCTGAAATGACTGGACAGATGGAGTTTAACCTTTCCAAAGTGGAAAAAGGGGAACTGACGATCGAACACTATATGGCGGACGTGGAAGACGCTATTGGCCGAATCATTGAGGAACTACGTTCCTTTGAACACAAACATGGTAAAACCCCTCTAGCGCTGGCACCTACAGCTCAAGCTCCAGGAGCAGGGAAAGGGGTTGGGACGAAAGCTACTCGCAAGAAACCGAGTAAAGCCCAGGCGTCGGCGAAGGCTGGCGGAGAGACCTCAGTCGCACATGGCAAGCAACAGAACATGGCTTCAGAGCAGGTCGAGCCAAAAGCAGAAACAAGCGAAAGCCAGGCTGAAGCGTTAGGCATTTGTCCTAAGTGTGGTGGAGAAGTGATCGAAGGTCAGAAGGGATTTGGGTGTGCCAGTTGGAAAGAGGGGTGCCACTTTGTACTCTGGAAAACCCCGATTTGTGGTAAAGTGCTTTCACCCAACCAAATTAAAAGCCTTCTTAAAAAAGGGAAAACCCCCCTGATTAAAGGGTTTAAATCTAAATCAGGTAAATCCTTCGCTGCTTATCTGGTCTGGGAGGATTCTTCCGAGGCTAAATTAAAATTTGAGTTAGAGCAATCATGAAACAAACCTTGACGATAGCCCAAAAGATAAGAGAGTTACTTGTCATCTTGATCCCTATCTTAGTTGCCCAGATTACAATATTTTCGATGAGTTTTTTTGATACTGTGATGTCTGGGCAAGCGAGTACCCAAGACCTGGCGGGAGTGGCGATCGGTTCGAGTATATGGGTTCCTATCGGTGCAGGCTTAGGTGGTATATTCGTAGCCGTGACTCCCATCGTGGCTCAGTTGATAGGGGCAAAGCGCAAAGAAGATATTGCATTCAAAGTCGTGCAGGGAATTTACTTGGCCCTGGTTATTTCTGCCCTCGTGATTGCGGTGGGGGCGTTCGCCTTGGATCCAATTCTGTCCCTCATGGGTTTGGAGGATACAGTGCGCCGTATATCGCGAAGTTACTTAATGGCTCTGGCCTTCGGTATTCCCGCCTTGTTTATCTATCAAGTTCTACGCTCATTTATCGATGCTCTAGGAAAAACTCGTGTAACTATGATGATCGCTTTACTTTCGTTACCCATTCATGTATCCCTTAATTATGTCCTGATCTTTGGAAAGTTTGGTTTTCCGGCCTTAGGTGGCGTTGGCGCAGGGGTCGCATCTGCGATCGCTTATTGGTGTCTGGCCTTTATCGCATTGATGCTAATCCTGCGGCAGGAATCATTTAGCTCGTATCATGTGTTTGAGCGTCGATTCAGAGTATCAATTAAAGAGTGGAAGAAACAACTCTCAATTGGTTTGCCTGTTGGCTTTGCTATTTTTGTGGAGACCAGTATTTTTGCCGTAGTTGCCTTACTCATGAGTAAGTTTAATACAGTAACAATCGCTGCTCATCAGGCGGCGATGAATTTTGCCACGTTGCTTTATATGGTTCCGTTTAGTATATCGTCTGCGTTAACGATTTTAGTCGGATTCGAAGTGGGCGCTGGAAGGCATAAGGATGCTCGCCAATACAGCTATCTGGGCATGGGGATGTCGTTAGGCATGGCTTGTATCTGTGCTATCATTTTATTACTTTTTAGTAAGCAAGTGGCCTCTTTGTATTCCCGGGAAGTCATGGTCATTCAAATGACCCAACACTTTCTCCTCTTTGCGTTATTCTTTCAACTCTCGGATGCGATTGCCGCGCCGATTCAGGGGGCTTTACGTGGTTATAAAGATGTTAATGTGACATTTATCACAGCTTTCGTCTCCTATTGGATGATTGGATTGCCGGCAGGGTATTATATGGCTAGTTATACTTCGCTAGGAGCAGGAGGGTACTGGATCGGCTTGATCCTAGGATTGGCAGTCAGCGCCATTGGTCTGTCGGGGCGTTTCCTGACTGTTCAACGACGACAAAGGGCTCAGGGCTAGAATACGGATTTTTCAAAATGGATAAGTGGGATATAATGATAATGCTAGGTGAAACAATTGAGCGTTATAGAATATCGATAGATAGGATGGAGATTATCAATGCAAACATCATTTGATCAGTTCGGGCTGGACGAAGCTCTAGTGACTGCACTAAAACACGAAGGCATCCATGAGCCTACAGCGATCCAAGAACAAACCATTCCTTTTATATTGGAAAATAGAGATGTTGTAGGTCAATCGGAAACAGGCACAGGTAAAACATTGGCCTTTCTTCTCCCTATTATGCAGAAGATTGATACCCAAAAGCGAGAAACACAAGCCATGATTTTAACGCCGACGCATGAGCTTGCCATCCAAATTCAAAGGGAAATTGAAACCCTCGCTAAAGATTCTGGTCTTGAGGTTACGTCAACCGCCATCATCGGGAACGTGAATATCACGCGCCAAATAGAAAAACTTAGGGAGAAACAGCATATTATTGTGGGCTCAAGCGGACGAATCCTTGAGCTCATTCAGAAAAAGAAAATCTCATCGCAAACAATTAAGACGATTGTCCTTGATGAGGCCGATCGGTTGCTTGATGAAAATAATTCCCAGACGGTTAAGGCGGTCATTAAGACAACCCTAAGTAGGACGCAATTGTTGATGTTCTCAGCCACCTTACCTCAGGCGACCTTGCAGCGGGCTTCGGAACTATTAAAAAACCCTGAAATAATTCGAGTGACCGATAAAGTGATGATTGCTCCGACCATTACGCATATGTATTTTTTAGCGGAACAAAGAGACAAGGTTGAAGTTCTAAGAAAGCTTATTCGGATGATTATACCAACTAGAGCTCTAATTTTTATCAACAAAAGCGAAGAAATAGAGAAAATGGTAGAGACGCTTAAATTTCATGGATTGGTAGCTGAAGGAATATTTGGAGGCGCAACTAAAACCGACCGGCGGAAAGCCATGGACGATTTTAGAAGCGGTAAGACCAGCTTACTCGTGGCTTCAGATTTGGCCGCTAGAGGACTGGATATTAAAGGAATCACGCATATCTTTAATCTCGATTTATCCGAAGATCCTCAACTTTATCTTCATCGAGTGGGTAGAACAGGTCGGGCAGGAGAAAGTGGGATTGCGATATCCATTGTTAGTGCTAAAGAAGTGTATTTTCTAAAAAGACTTGAAAGTACGTTCGAAATTAACATTGATCCTAAAGAGACGCTTCTTGGAAAGATAGTCGATCCAGGTAAAAAAGCAGCCTTAAAAAAAGGTAGTAAACGACATCCTTCTACTATGGCGTAATGTTACGAAACCTTGCGTTAAGTAAAAGGCAAGGTGTGCAGGGGATAGAGAATTATTAACTACTTTTAGTTCAAATGTAGTATAATTATCGTAAATACCATGATAAGGAGGAAGATATGCTGACATCCCCTTTAGAGTTAGCTCAGGCGCTTGAAGAAGAAGGATATTTAATAGATGACGAAGCAGCCACCACGTTGTTTCTTTCTCTGGCCTTGGAAAAACCATGTCTTATTGAAGGTCCCGCTGGGGTTGGAAAGACACAATTGGCCTTGGCCCTTGCGCGTGTGGAGAAACGCAAATTGATTAGGTTACAGTGTTATGAAGGACTTGATTCAAGTAAAGCGTTGTATGATTGGAATTATGCTAAACAGCTTTTACGTTTGCAGTTTGCTAAGACGGAAGATTGGGATGAAATAAAAGTTGATCTGTTCTCAAAAGAGTTTATACTCTCCCGGCCTCTCCTCGAATCAATACTTTCTGAAGAACCGGTTCTTTTGCTGATTGATGAACTGGATAAAAGTGACGAGGAGTTCGAAAGCTTTCTTTTAGAGCTGCTCGCGGAGTTTCAGGTCACTATTCCTGAGATGGGGACCATTTCTTCAAAAACAAAGCCGGTTGTGATTTTAACTAGCAATAATAGCCGTGATTTTAGTGATGCATTAAGAAGGCGTTGTATACATATCTATTTGACCTATCCTTCATTGGAACGGGAAATCTCAATTTTGAATACTCAAGCTCCTGAGCTTTCAGAGCGATTGACAAAGGATGTTTGTGAGTTTGTTGCAAGGGTGAGGAAACTTCCCCTACAAAAACTGCCGAGCGTATCAGAAACGATCGACTTCGCTCGAGCACTAAACGTGCTTCACAAAGAGGAATTGAACTATGGTGATCTATTGGGTACCCTCAGTGTGTTGTTGAAATATCCTAAGGACATTGCCAAGTTAGAAGAACGTCTTAAAAAGTGGGAGATTGAGGTAGAGGGTCGGAGCTTATGAATGGCTGGAAGTTTATCAGATTAGTTCATGCATTAAGACAGGTATCAATATCTGTTTCCTCTCAAGATATTCTTGATGCCCAAATCTCTTTGCATCGTTTTCCTTATCTGTCGGAGAAACAGATTTTGAAATCCTTATTCGTTCACCGATCTCAAGATTACTCGACTTTTGAGACGGTTTGGAGAATCCTCATAGAAAATCCAGAACCGAATGTTCAAAATTATGCGGAGGACGGGACGGAAAATGCTGTCTTAGAAGAAGCGCAAGACAGTTCGGGTGCAGGCGGGCAAGGAGTAGGGCGTGGAACTGGTGGGGTTAGCCTTACTGCAAAAGGGAATATCCTGGAGTCTTCACACATTTCCAGTCTAATTCCTTTTTTCCGACTTGAGGAACTTACCTGCAGGGAATTAGAATTTGAAGATATGGTTAAAACACTCTTGGGAGAACTAGAATATTATACTTGGATCAATTCCTATGATTTGGCCTATCAACGTAATGAAATTTCAGATGAAACCTGGGTCGAACATCAGGATCGTCGGGAAGCTATTATTAGTGAAATTCGTCAGCAGTTATTGACGGCGCAAGTTCGTAACGAAAACAGTTGGGAGCCTCTGGCACGACAGCATTGGCTATTCAAGTCGTTAAGTACGTTAACAGAAATTGAAAAAGATCAGGTAAAGTCAAGTATTCGGAAATGGGCGCGTAAATTAGCGGTTCGGCCAGGATCGCGGTGGAGAGCTAGTAACCGAGGTACCATAGACATTTCCCGGATCGTTCAACAAAGCGTTCAGTGGGATGGATTACTTTTCCGTTTAAGTTACCGTCAGAGAATACCACGCGCGTCGGAATTGGTGGTATTATGCGATGTATCTAATTCGATGGCCTCGTTCGTTGAGTTTTTAATCTATCTGGTGACCTCACTAAGAGATCGTTTTCGAAAAATACGGGTGTTCTTTTTTATCGATTCTGTCTCGGATGTTTCAGATTTTGTTTGGGAGGATGATCTTATTGAAGCAAAACAAGAAATTAAAAGCAAGGCTCAAGTACAAAACTCTGGATTTTCGGATTATGGGGCTGTATTTAAAGAATTGGCTGAGGACAAACTAAGAGAGGTGTCTTCAAGAGCAACGATGCTTATATTGGGAGATGGTAAAAACAACTACCGTCCTGCTCAAGCAGAATACCTATCACAGATTTCCGAAAAAGTACGCAATATATATTGGCTAAACCCCTTAGAGATTGAAGAGTGGAATGAACGGGATAATATGATGAAAGAGTATCGAAATTATTGTTCGAATGTCTATCGGTGCCGCTCTGCTAGCGACTTACAGCGGATTGTGCAGGATGTTTTCTAAAGGGGGTAAATAACATTGTTATTTTCTTAGGAATTATATTCTTGATTACTCTAATGCAGCTTGTTTTCTTGGGCTCCGTTATTTTTTTGGAGAACCGGGATCCTACAAAAACTATTATCTGGCTCTTAATTCTTGGAGCACTGCCAGTTTTGGGTGCTTTACTTTATTTGCTATTAGGACGTGTTGTGCGGAAGCACCAGCTTTCTCGTCATAAACAAGTAAGAGCGGAACAGACTGAGGAAATTCTCAAGGACCGACAGGTTAGGCCGAGGGCGGAGGATATTGACCAAGTCGGAACCATTTCTATGAATAAAAAGCTGGCCAGGCTCTTACTAAACGATGCCGATGCACCACTAACCCTCAATAACCGTTCTGAGGTTCTAACCAACGGGCAAGAGACGTTCAAAGCTCTTTTTGCTGCGCTTGAAGGTGCCAAGAAACACATACATCTGGAATTTTTTATTTTTCATAATGATGCGATTGGCCAGGATATTCTTAAACTGTTAATTCGTAAAGCTTCGGAGGGCGTAAAGATACGTGTCCTCGTGGATGGATTGGGTAACCGATCTCTAAAGAAACGATTTGGAGAGTTGAAGGAAGCTGGGGTTGAGGCGGAAGGGTTCTATCCGGTCCGTTTTCCATTCCTATCAAGGCGACTTAACCTACGCAATCACCGTAAGATTGTCGTAGTTGATGGTCGGGTAGGCTTTCTCGGAGGATTAAACGTCGGCGATGAATATCTTTCACGAAATAAAAAAATTGGATTTTGGCGGGACACATTTCTCAAGCTTGAGGGAGATTCCGTTAATTTTCTGCAGACAGTCTTCTTAAACGATTGGAATGGTGTGACTAAACAGGATATTAATGATGCGTTATACTATCCGCAAGCAGAGTGTTTTGGAAATCAAATGACCCAAATTGCAGCTACTGGTCCCGATTCGGATTGGGGATCAATGCTGCAAATATTTTTTGTGGCCTTAACCAGTGCAGAAAAGAAAATTTATATTGAGACCCCCTATTTTGTTCCTGATGAAGGGTCGGTCATGGCCTTGAAAACTGCTGCACTCAGTGGTTTAGACGTTAGGATTATCCTGCAAGGAGTACCAGATCACCAGATTACATACTGGGCTTCTCATTCTTATGTTGAAGAGTTACTGGAAGCAGGCGTCCGAATTTATCGTTATCAAAAAGGAGTAATCCATGCTAAGGTCCTTATTCTCGATGAAGAAATTGGAGTGGTGGGATCAACTAATTTTGATATCCGCAGTTTTAGCTTAAATTTTGAAATCAGTGCCTTTATCTATGATTCTAACTTTGCGCAGCGCCTAGAACACGACTTTCGACAAGACCTTGACAATAGTGAGGAATTACTGTTAGAAGAGTATAGGAAGCGTCCGTTGTTAAACCGCATTAAAGAATCGAGCGCGCGCCTGTTTTCGCCTCTTTTATAGAACACACATTATGAAACCACACCAAGTATTTATCAAGAATGAAGCCGGTTACTCCGCAAAGGGGTAACCGGCTTCATTCTTGATAAATACAATTATGTCGCAACTCTACTATAGACAAGTCTGGTCTCTTGTTTAGAAATTTTCCATACTTTCGCGTGAAAGCGTCCACCGTAGCTTGATTGCTTGCAAGGCAACGCTGTAACTCGGTTGATCCCAGTTTTCTAAAGCGCGATCTAGGTCAAAGCTACTACTTGCCATGAATAGGTGCTGCGCGAGCAAAACTAATGATTTATAGCTACTGACTAAGCCATGTTCTAGAATTTTATCAAAATCAATTTCCTCTAATTGGGTATGTTTTTTTGCTAATGACCAAATTTCTTTACTTGAAGTAAGAATATAATAGGCTGAATAATAGCCAGACTCATTCGATTTTTTTGTA
>DATCQU010000008.1:0-26074 GCA_036569365.1 Desulfosporosinus sp.
ATTATTATACAGTAAAAGTCGAGTTTGAGCTGAAAATCTTGTATTCACTGAGAAAGTATCAATTAAGAGCAAGCAGTATCAGTAAGGGCAAGAAACTTGAAATAAATTCCTCTTCAGTTTTGCTGGGTTATGTTCGATAGAGAAAGTAAGAATAAATATCATGGAGTGAGCGAAATGAAAATAGACGGAACAAATATGTCCCCAATAGGGAGCGTGCAAGCGACTAATCGCATCAATCAAACCCAGAAGAAGACGCCAGTTTCCGAAGCAGATAAAGTAGCGGTCTCGGACAAAGCGCAAGTTTATCAGGCCTTATTACAGAAAGTTAAAGAGATTCCCTCGGTCCGAGAAGAGCGTGTACGGACCCTCACTGAACAAATTGAGCGTGGGGAATTTAAAGTCGACGCACAGAAAATTGCCGAAAAATTATTTTCGCCTGATTAATGAGAGCCCATACGCAAGGGGGAGATCCCGTGTCTGAAGTACTGCAGAATTTGAACGAAAACTTAAAACAACAAGTCACACTCTATGAGGAATTCAATGCCCAGGAAAGAGACAAGCAAAAAGCCTTGCTTCAGAACAATCTTCAAGAGATTGAGGAAATCTCGGTTCGGGAAGAACACCTCATGTATGAGGCCAGTCGTCTGGAAAAAGAACGGCTTCTGTGGGCTGAACAGATCGGACGTGACCTTGGAAAAACACCGGAGGATCTCACTCTAGCAGAATTGGCGGAACATTTCCCCGTTTTAGAGGGAGTGCGTCATGATCTAGACCGGGTCGTTGGCCGGTTACAAGAGATTCATGAGATCAACGCCCAACTTCTGCAGCAGGCCATGAAAGTCGTCGAGTTTACCGTGGGGATGTTCACTCATCAGGAAAGAAATACCTACACGCATCCAAGCCGTAAAGAAAATGAAGGAAATGTAAAGCTGCATCTTATAGATCGGAGGGCTTAATTCATGAATTCCACCTTTTTTGGTCTAGAGCTTTCGCGAAGAGCGCTGGAATCCCAGCAAGTCGCTTTAAATATTACGGGACATAATATTGCCAATGCCAATACGCAAGGGTATACTCGGCAGATCGCAAATTTGACGGCAACGATGCCAGATACCTTACCAGCTATGGGTCGGAATCTGAGCTTAGGATCAGGGGTAACGCTGGATACGATTACAAGGGCTAGGGACTCGTTTGTGGATCGTCAGTTTCGTTCGGAGACGTCAAAACAGTCGTACTGGACAGCGAAACAGGATAGCCTAACGAAGGTCGAAGATATAATTAATGAACCTTCAGACAATAGTCTGAGTAATGATATGAATCAGTTTTGGACTGCCTGGAGTGACCTTTCGAAAGGCCCGGAAAATTCGGGGGCTCGCTCGGTCGTTAGGGAACGCACACTAACGCTTACTGATAGTTTACACGCTATTTCTACCCAGATTAGTGATAGGCAAAATGACCTCGACTCGCAAGTGAATGTCCAAATCTCCCAAATCAACGTCTATGCGAATCAGATTAAAGACATTAACGATCAAATCAAACGGGCGGAGGTATCTGGAGATAATCCGAATGATCTTCGGGACAGTCGCGATAGCTTGGTTGATGGACTATCGAAGCTCGTGAATGTGCGGGTGACGGAAACGAAAGACCCTAATTTTACGGACCGGCAGGTTAATATTTACAGAGTAGATATTGGAGATCCAGCTCAGACCTTGGTGGATGATGGAGTGGCTAGCGAATTAGAAGGGGTTAACGCTGCTACCGGTTTGGGGGGGAATGGAATTACGGTGGTTCAGTGGAAAGACAGTAACAATAATCATAATGCTGGTGATTCTCTTGTTCTCGGCCAAGCTTTAGGTACACTGCAAGCGAATATCGAGACCCGTGACACCTTCTTGACGGCTCTGCAAGGGAAATATGATACCTTAGCTAAGGGGATTGTGACAGCGGTGAATGAGCTTCACCAGGCTGGGACAACAGGAACGGGAACGACGAATGTTTCATTTTTTGATGCGAATAATCTGACAGCGAGTACGATCTCACTGGATGGTTCAATAACAGCGGATATCAATAATATTGTCACTGGTGCTGGAGCCTCGGGTGATGGGAGCATAGCCACTGCGATTTCCTCATTATCGTCAGGGTGGTCCAGTCTAATAGCAGCAAGCCAGGTCGCTAATAAAACCACTTATGGAACCTCATTAGGTGATTACTATGGGTCCACGGTTGCTCAGCTTGGCGTCGATGTTCAACAGGCCAATCGGATGAAAGCGGGAGAAGATGTCTTGCTCACAAATGTCACGAATCAGCGGGAATCTAATTCCGGCGTATCGCTGGATGAGGAAATGACCAACCTTGTCAAGTTTCAGAAAAGCTATTCGGCTGCTGCGCGAATGGTCACGATGATGGATGATATGTTAAGTACGATTATGAATATGGGGATCACGAGATAGGGGTGAAAATTAATGCGGATAACGAATAATATGTTGAGTCAAAACCTATTGCGCAATCTGGAATCGGCTCAGGGAAGAATGGATCAGTTGCAAAATCAGCTGTCGTCTGGGCATCGAATCAATCGTCCCTCCGATGATCCTGTAGGGATTCAAAATGCTATGCGTTTGAAGAGTAATATTTCTAGCGTTGAGCAGTGGAAGAGCAATGCTAATGAGGCGCTGGATTATATGAATACGGCAGACAGCACCCTTGGGGATATGACGTCAATGTTGCAACGAGTCAGGGAGCTTACGGTCCAAGGGGCCAATGGGACATTAGCCACGGTCGACAAAGGCGCCATTGCCGATGAGGTGGATCAGATCTCAAATCAACTCAAGATGATGGCCAATACACAAGTCGGGTCAAAATATATTTTCTCCGGCACGGCAACGGATAAGGAACTTATACCCTTGGATGGTAGCGTATCGCAGGCAAATGGCATGCCTGTTAATTTCGAGGTAGGAAATAATTTATCTATTGACGTTTCAGTTAGTGGACAGAATTTATTTGGAAATTCTACTTCGGGAGTGTTAGCTACCTTGAATAATTTAAGTGCGGACTTAAGGAGCGGTAATTCAGTAGGCGTTAATAGTGCCTTGGGGAATATCGACGCAAATATTGATAATGTCGTAACTCTTCGTGCGGGCCTCGGGGCGCGTACGAATCGGATGACAGCACTTCAGGCACAATTGGATTATACATCAGGTAATCTCCAGGATAATCTTTCCAGTATCCAAGATGCGGATATGGCTACGTCTATTACGGATTTTACGAATGCACAAAATGTTTATAAGGCGGCGTTATCGGTTGGGGCTAAGATTATTCAGCCAAGTTTGGTGGATTTTATGCGTTAGAGACGGGATGTTTTGATTAACACTTGTTCAGCCAGATCTCGCAGGCCAAACTAGAACTCAGACTTCGGTCATACTGTAGGGGTACCGGCCTAATTCGCCTTCCCTGGCTCAGTAGGCCGCCTCACACGTCCGTGTGTTCGGCCCCTCTGCTCTAGGGTCCTCGTCTTCGTTAAGTTTGGCGACTGCTCAGTCTAAGGCTTCTCGCCGTGTTAATTAAAACATCCGGGTCTTGGAGTGTCGGGGCAGGTAGTTCATTTGCTAGGGAGTTTGCAACAGAATGGAGGCCGTCTATTTGCTCCAAATCAACATATCTACTCAGCCGACTCGACTGGATTATACTATTCAAAATGCTAAGTTAATCCTGCAATCCCCGCCGCCTAAAGTCGAAACGGAGACGACTGCGGCAACGTTGGAAATTCGTCAGCCTCGTGGGGAATTGACGATCGATTCGTACCCCTGCCGGTACTCAATTGGTCTAAAGAATAACGCGGACTTTGCCCGGGATAATGCTGCACTTGGTAGGCAGACCGTCATGAACGCTATTGCACGAATTGCGCAAGAAGGCACCCAATATGCTCGGATTGAGAGCAAATCTGATGCTTTTGCTGACATAGCTGCCAACGCTAGCTTTTCCGAAGCACCGGGTCTTACTTTAGCTCATATTGAGGCGCCAGACATTCATTATCAAGCGAATCCCGTTCAGTTCAACGCTACCTTAGGAAAACTGAATGGCACCATACAACCTAGCCCCGTACAAGGCGATTATCAGCCCGGAGGTGTCGAATTTCGGGTTGCTCAATACCCGAGTATTCAGTTCTCAACAGTCGATGTTAGAGTTTGAACCCCATAGGAGGCTATACTTATGAAAATAGAGTCAACTAGATTCGGAGAATTGGAAGTAACTGAAGAGCAACTCATCCACTTCTCCTACGGTATCCCAGGTTTTCCTGATGAAAAGACGTTCGTTCATATAGTACATGACGCTGAAAGCCCGTTTTCGTACCTCCAGTCCACAATGGAAGTCAATTTAACGTTCTTATTGGCTGATCCATTTACGTTTATCAATGATTATGAATTTGTCCTCGAGGACGACGTTGCTAAAGAATTGGACTTATCGTTGGAAAATCCGCCCCAGGTGTTTTTGATCGCTACTGTGAAAGAAAAACTGGCTGATATGACGGTGAATCTGTTGGCGCCGGTGGTGGTGAATGGGGTCAATCGTACTGGCAGGCAGGTCATTCTGGACAAGCCGGAGTATTCTATTCGTTACAAACTGTTTCCTGATGGCTTACCGGAAGCGGCTGTCAAAGGGGGAGTGTAATATGTTGGCACTTACCCGTAAAGTTGGCGAACGAATTGTCATCGGTGACAACATCGTGGTGACGGTGGTCAGTATCAAAGGGGATAGCATCCGCTTGGCAATTGAGGCCCCCAAAGAGATTAAGATCTACCGTGGTGAGATCTTTGATGCCATCGCGGCAGAAAACAAACAAGCTGCTGTTCCCAAGGATTTATCGGAGTTGGATATGCTTAAGGGTTTAAAAATAAAGAAGTAAGATGCACAGTGCATCTTACTTCTATTTTGTTCATGCAAGTACGACTTTTAGGGCTTGATTTTAATTGTCAGAATAGTGCCTAAGTTGTTTGGGTCAGACCCATAGGCAAGGGCGACGTGAGGAGTCGCTTGGCTCGAGCATTTATAATAAAGTTCCGGCATCACGATTGGTCAATACCGAGTCCCTTAAAAAGGAATAAATGGAAATAAATAATTGACTTATGCGCATCAGATGTGTATGATATATTTAAGAGGTGAGGAGATGAAACGGAAGACTTAATAAAAAAATTAATTGATGGTGGTTGGTGGTTATTTCGAAACGGTGCAAATCATGACATATATACCAATGGAATAAACAGTGAACCTATTCCTCGCCATAAAGAAGTCGATGAAAAGCTAGCAAGAGCTATCATCAAGCGACAGGGTCTGAAATGAAACCTGTAACTCGCTTTGAAAATATTTGGAGGTGTTTAGCGTGAAAAATACTATGGGTTGAAGTAAAAAAGGGTACACTTAAATAAGGCCTTTAAAGGCCCAAAAAAATTTACCTTTAGGTTAAGCCATAGAAATGTCAGTAGCTTTTATTAGACCAAGGGAAATCAGAAGTTTTGCTGCTTGTTTAATAGCTTTCTCTTTCTGCTTTTCCACCATTTCTTGTGGCATATCAACTTTATACAGATCACTTGGATTGAACACTTCACCCGTAATAAACATGTGGTATATTGCGGTGAGTATCATCCTTGCGATAGCGATTATGGCTCTTTTTTTGCCTCTTCTTTTACTAATGCGTTCATACTTAAGTTTGTAGTAAGGAGAATGGTTCGATTTCACGGCTGCATGGGCAACTTGTACCAATGCAGGTTTGAGGTAGACGCCAGCACGTGTTATACGAACAGATTTCTTCTTACCGGCAGATTCATTGTTGCCAGGTGTTAGTCCCCCCCAGCAGCATAAACGCTTGGAATTGGCAAATTGAGACATATCAGTACCAATCTCGGAGATGATGGTGATAGCAGAAGCTCTTTCAACTCCGGGAATGGTACGAATAAGAGTAATGGCACTCTCATAAGGAGCTACCATTTCATCAAGTTTTTCATCTAGATTAGCAATAGATTGTTGGATGAATTCAAGATGGGATCGAACCATTAGAATACGTTCCTTTTGTTCCTTAGTCATCTGATAACCTTCAATGGATTCAATGACAGTATCTGCTTTCTTTTTTAAAGACCTTTGAAGAAGTGATGAACAGTATTCAGGGTCAAAAGAGTCAGACGAAACCAAGTAGTCCGTGATGGAAGAGGCAGATTTGCCAAACATGTCAGAGACGACAGCATCAAGGGCTACATTACAAACAGTGAAGGCATTTTGAAAACGATTCTTTTCACTACTTTTACAGGAAACAAGTTTGGATCGGTAGCGAGTGTATTCACGAAGAATACGAATTGGTTTGGTGGGGATATAACTTCCTGGGACTAAACCAAGGCGGAAGAGGTCGCCAATCCATTTGGAATCTTTTGTATCATCCTTATTCCCTTTGACAGCCTTCACCCATTTGGGATTAGCTATAGTAACATGGATGGTATCTTCCAAAAGGTTATAGATAGGGACCCAATATTTTCCGGTTGATTCCATGCACACATCAAAACAGTTGTTATCAATCAACCACTGCTTGAATTGGAGAATGGAATTGTTAAAGGTGGAGAATCTCTTTTTGGAATAGCGGGGATTAATTCCTTGAGAAGTAATGACTGTGGCGACGAGAAAAGTCTTATGCACATCGACACCACAGCAGATTGAGTAAACAACTTTCATGGCAAAGCCTCCTTTCATAGTAGAGGAGGAAGACATTGACTGAATCATCACACATTTAACAATTAGCTAAAGCAATGATTAGCGTGCGGTCTTATAGAACCACTTATTTGTGCTTGAAAGATGATTCTTACACTGGTTTATATACTGATTTAAGCTGAGAAGAGCAGTCTACGACTCACCTCACCGTGCTTTGTAGTATATCTTCACCTCAAAATAATTGTAACCAAGTGGTGAAAACTGCAAACCATTTTTTCATTACTATTTGTGCCGCCAGCGATAGCGGCGGAATGGAGGTTTATATGAAAAAAGTATATCCTGTTGTTTTAACTCCGGCTGACGTGGGATATGTTGTCTTTGTCCCTGACTTGAAAATTAACACCGAAGGCACTGATATAGCCAACGCCATCGAAATGGCCCGCGACGCGATCGGGCTTTGGGGGATCTGTGAAGAGGATATGGGTCGGCCTATACCGTTGC
Source organism: Desulfosporosinus sp. (assembly GCA_036569365.1). GTDB lineage: Bacteria > Bacillota > Desulfitobacteriia > Desulfitobacteriales > Desulfitobacteriaceae > Desulfosporosinus. The sequence goes on from DATCQU010000008.1 coordinate 7,186, forward strand.
CATCTACTCTTCACCCTGTATGTGCAGACAATGAGATTGTTACCCTAGTAGATATTGATATAGATGCATACCGCAAAGCAAACGATAATCGAACAATCCGAAAAAACTTAACTTTGCCAAGTTGGCTAAATGACCTAGCCGAAAAAGCTGGGGTAAATTTTTCGCAGATTCTACAAGAAGGCTTGAAAGAAAAGCTCGATGTTCAAAATCGTTAAATATTTTTACACAGGGATAGAATCATTGTTGATGAAACCAGGAAAGAAGTGTATGAGAAAGATGGTCCGAAATGAGTTAAAGGACGGGGAGGAAGACCCCATATGACGATTGGAATCGATCAAGATAAACTGCTGAAATTGGCACATCGTTATCAGTTACGTCTCTTAGTCTATTATGGGAGCTATGCTCGTAAGGAAGATTATGACCCCTCCAAAAGCGACATAGATATTGCCTTTGTCTCCAAAAGTCCACTTGATGGACAGCAACTATTTGATTTGATGACAGATTTAATCGTTCTGCATAGCAAGAGCGCCATTGATCTGGTCAATCTATCAACCGCTTCTGGTCTGCTCAAAGAGGCCATTGCCAATGATGGAAAGGTTCTTTATGAGGATGAAGAGGGGTATTTTGATAAACTTTGCCCTTACCTCTATAAAAGCTACTATGAAACACGAAAATTTCGGCAGGTCAAACGAGCAATCTTCGAAATAAAACTAGCGGAGGAATTGAAAAATGTCCGACAGTGATAGAATTTGTGCCAAGTTAGACAAACTATATGCCTATTATGAAGAGCTAAAAAACATATCTACTATTTCCTTTGATGAATACAATCATAATATACTTTACCGTCGGGCCGTCGAAAGAACTGTGCAACTAATCGTAGAATGCGCGACGGACATTAACAATATGTTGCTCAAGATGCATGGCCAAAAGGGATCCACTGACTATTTTAACTCTTTCATCGATATCGCTGAATTAGACATCATTCCTACGAATTTCGCACTTAAGATCGCGCCTTCCACCGGGCTTAGAAATATATTGGTGCATGAATACGAAGATATTAATGATGAAATCGTTTATCATTCCATTAGTACCTGTTTAGAATACTATCTGGAATATATAGATTTGATTAACCAGTATTTAAAATGCACTGAATAACTTTACCCAACTCCATCGTGGAGTGTTGAAGAATCCCTGGGTTGCCTTATTCTCTCGAGTCAACGCCCGATGAGCCCGACTTGGACAAAATTGCGTTAATTCTCCCCAGGTTCTACAGGAAGGGCGGGCTTGTTCTGAGCATAGAAAGGGTTTCTGGAATACAGCATTATAGGCCTCCAGAGATCGTATTATAGTGTTTAAGGAGTGTTGGAATCGGGCTCTGGGGCGGTATTGAAACATTTGTCGAATATTTGTGGGGTCAGCCCCGGAGGCAAAGGGACGACCGGCGGGAGAGCCTTGCCCGAGTACCTCATAGGCTTTATTACATTATATGGCAAGAGAGAGTCGATTTTTGGACGTTAACGAGAATCAGAACGCTCAATAAGTTAATAAGTTGGTGTCAGGCACAGGTAGATTCATGCCATCGATGAATGGGCAGCCATGACAAAGGGGATGGATAAATGAATCCGAAATGTCAGACCCCATAGGCACTTCCGGGGGGCCACTATCGGATCCCAGCGGACCAATTAAAGACGACCCCTGTACCCTTCAATCACATCAATCATAAGGGTGTAGGTTTAACCGACACCCCTGATCTAAAACCGTAACGGATTGCTATAAGGACTGTACATTCAGGCTACAATTCCCAGACTATCGAACTCGAGTTTTGAGTTTTCACAAGCTAAACAATAAGTTGATATGTTGGTGTCAGGCACCGAGGTCCCTGGAAACAGCTCCCGCTTGCTCATGTTCCCAACATCATTGTCCGCTATAAAATGATCTCGGTCCTCTACCGGAATCCCAAAAAGGATGAGCCCTTGGGTGTAGTTCAAATGGTGCATCGATGCACCATTTGGGCTCTCTTCCCCGTCAGCGGAGGAGAGTATAGGCCCGTACTCCCGGAAGGTTTTCATCAGTCTGCAGGCCGTGCTCCGGGAGTACCTCATGGATTCAGTCAGCCATTTGAGCCACTCCCCATGGGGTACCATCTCTTTGGCTTCCGTCAGACGCCTTCCGATCTCCACGGCGTTGGCAAGCAGCATTTTGCCGCTTTCTTCCTTGATAAAGTTAATCTCCGACGCAATTTGCTCAGGCGTCCTGTTGGAAATTGCCGTCCTCATACCGGCTGCACATCCTTTTTTCGGAATGTCTTTTCAGATACCGCTATAGGATATGCCGAGCCCCAGACAAGCGTGAGGGTTATTCACCCATAAAAAAATGCGGTTTGGACAAAGATGCTTGACTTCGTTGATGTAATAAATGAGCGGGCAGAGTTACATCAACCAGCCCCTAAAGGCATTCGACAAATTGCGGGAAGTACCCGTCCCCGCGGGACTGTCTAAGTACCTACCCCAACAATAGGACAACAAAAAACCCGCAGGTAGCGGGTTTTTGTAAATTAAATTTTCAGCAGATTATTTCCGCTGAGCCTATCTTCGTATTCCCACCTCACCTAAGACACCCAATCCGGCAACATTCTTTCAAAGCCGCCGGGTTCCTAGACTGGTCTGTTAGTTAGAACTGGTGGGCAAAACGTCAGATTAGCAAGGCCGCCGGACTCTAAACAGACGGTCTATTCCCTACACTTTTATGAACTACGTATTAAGAAAATGTAAAACCTTATAATGGAAAATGTGATAAAGCGAAGTCAAATATTATCGAATGGTAAATATTACAATATTAGAACACCTTAATAAGGAGCAATCTAATAACATTAAGGGGGTTTTAATATGTGGAGGTCTTTTATGAAATTAACAGATTCATTACAAAAAATTGGTAAGATGAAGGACTCAATTACTATTGGGCTTCTAGGAGGCTTAATAGGAGCAATCTTTATGGATATATCTAATCTGTTAATATTTAAGGCAGGAAAAACCGAAACGTTGTATGGATATATAGCTGGCGGGTTATTTGTAGCCCCTTTCAGAACAAAAAAAAGGAAGAATTTTATCTTAGGTGAAATAGCACATTTAAGCATAGGTTCAATTTGGGGAGTTCTATTAACCTATATTTTAAAGAAAACAGGAAAAGATCATCATCTGATTAAAGGCACGTTTATATCAATACTTTCTCTAGGTACTCTTATCGGTGGGCAAAAATTTGGTATATTAAAAAAGTTCGGGCTGACAAAGACGTTTTACTCTGCAATATGGAACCATCTTGTTTATGGGTTAGTTTCTGCACAGGCCATAATTTTGTTAGCAGACCCAACTATATTTGCATCATCTAACGAGAATGAGATTAATAAAGAGACCTATAGACAAGTTAAACCGGAGATCAGTTATCCATATTCAGTTGGGTCTAGTAATGAGTTTGATCAATCACAGCCACATCATGTAGTAGAATAATAGATTTATTCACATGGGATTTTCTGCAGACATTCACGAATAATATAATCCCCTGCAAAAAAAAAGCAAAGACCCCAGCATGAGATGCGGAGGCCTTTGCTTTTGTCTGATGTCACAACGTATTCCCCCACCTTACCTATACACCTAATCCGCCAACATTCGATTCAAGACGCCAGGTGTGCCCTTAGACGGTTTATTTTTAGCGCGGGAACGGGTGACAAAACTACATATTAGCAAGGCCGCCTGACTTCATACAGGCGGTCTAATGGTTGTTGTCCACGGAACCGCCATTGACGGATGGCGTAACTAAGTTTCGGGTGAAGTTAGGGCATTTTGGGAGCCGTTTCTTGAACCGGATTGTCATCAGCACAGGTTTCCGTTAGATTTATGACATAGCCCACATGCTTTTTACTGCCTTATTGCGGTAGGTCGCATCCTTGTCATTACTACTGTGAATAATTTACGGTCTATTTACACATCCTGAGACTGTTATCTGGAACTAATTTCTAAAAAAAGGAGAGATCTAAGATGCAACTAAATGATATGCAAATGAAGAAAATCCTTGACCAAGGCTTTTTAACTCGAAGTCGTATTGAAACCGAAACCGCCATGAAAAAATGTCAAATGTACAATGAAATGGCACAAGATGCTGCTGTAAAGGGATTTTTTCAAGAACAGGCCAAAGGTTTAGAAGACGTATTGGGGTATTTTAACAAAGGAATGGCCGAACTACAATAGAAAGGGGGCTTCTTCGAATATGAGTCAATTTACGGACTTAGATATGCTCTATGATTATGAAAAAGACGCTGCGATTGCTGCAATGGGATACATGACACTAGCCACGCGTGCACATCATGGGGATCTGAGAAATATCTATATGCGCTTAGCCAACGAAGCTACCGATTCCCATAGTAAGGTCAGCAAGTTGATTAGCCAAAGCGGTGGCGTTGCCTAATACAGGCGTTTAAATAAAGAGCCAGGTATACTAAGGAAACAGTAAGAAAACAACGTACGTATCCGGAATGTCCTAGGTTGTTTGATTTAACTTTCGGGTTAGTTTTCCTTGTGCCACGAGGGATGCCGCACACTGAAGGCAATTCGAGTTGAATTCGAGGGCCATTATCCACTTTGTTGGATAATGGTCCTCTTTTATAAAACATTAATCAGCTAATAACCATTATTGTAGGTTTAATTTTAGATTCTTCCACACTATACACTGGTATACGCACCCTAAATATAGCCTGTTCCTATCCCCTACATCTTAAACGGATACCATTTAGGTACAAAGAAAGGCCCCCACCGTTTCAAATGAGAACCCTAAATTGGGAGGAAACAATATATTATATTCTGCTTGTGATTTGATTTAGTATGTAGCACGGAAAATCATTTATACTACACCTACCTTTTATACAAACCATTTACACGTCCAAAACTACATAGAGCGCTCCAAACCTGCAAAGGGTCCCCCGGCAGTTTATCTTTAAATTGCCAACAACCCTCAAGTACCGATTCGTTCAAAGCTACGTATCCCCCTCACCCAGACATCCAATGTTGCAATACTCCTTCACAAAGCCGCCGGGATGCCCGAGACTGCATTATTCGCAGCATGAGAACAGCCAACAATGTGACATATTCGCAAGGCCGCCTGACTCCAAATAGGCGGCCTTATTATTGTTGATCACCACTTGGAGAGTATGTAGAATGGGGAAATTCTAGTGGACACCCAATCCGCCAACATTCCTTCAATGCCGCCGGGTGCCCGAGACTGCAGTATTTGTAGCGTGTGAGAACGGTCGGATAAAGCGACAGATTCACAAGGCCACCTGACTTCAAACAGGCTGGCCTTAGTTATTATGTTTTTATTCTGTTAGCAACCGCAATATGCGTCGTTCAGATCCAGGTATATTCATCAGATTCTATGACGGTTTTATCTCAATTAGCTCATAAACCCTGGTTGGGCTTAGCAAACGCTTGCTTTTGAATAATAAGCTTCTCCGGTATCCCAATTCATCTACTATTATCCACATTCTAACGACTCTACCCTTCTTAGAGTAGATTACGTAAGTGTTTTCAAAACCACTATTTTTTGTCCTGATTAGGCAGGTCAATTAAAGTTCTAAAAATATATAATTATCTTAGACAAATTATGACCTTTTTACCAAAGGAAATCTGCTGGTGTCTGTCTAATATATGAATCAAATGCAAAAACATTACGGAATTTATCCCTCCAGATTATTGACCTAAAGAATCCGTCCTATAGACAAAGTGAATAATCTGCGGACTTTTTTGATTCGCTCAAAGGCTTGGATAGGCCAAAGCACAATAACGGGTTATTACTCGAAAAGATGGGATGAGGATGTTGACGGAGAAACGCAGTTCCAACCTAGACAAAGAATTCGCCCATGATGAACGGTGCGAAAAAGAACCCTGCGCCATAGTCGGTATTGGAGCCTCGGCAGGGGGGCTAGAAGCTTTTACGTAGCTGCTTGAAAAACTGCCCAACGATACCGGCATGGCATTTGTGCTTGTTCAGCACCTGGAACCCCATCACAAGAGCGCATTAACCGCCATTCTCTCCAAGATTACTACTATGACGGTCAGCGAGGTGGAAAATAAAACGGCTGTGAGATCTAACCATGTCTACATCATTCCACCTGGTAAGGCTATGTCGGTTACTCAAGGGATCTTGAACCTTGTGCCACGGGAAGAGATAGCGAGGCCTTTTATGCCAATTGATTATTTCTTGGAATCACTGGCAAAGGATCAAGGCAGTAAGGCGATCGGTGTAATTTTATCAGGAACAGCTACAGACGGTTCCCTGGGATTGAAAGAAGTCAAAAACGTTGGAGGCATTACCTTTGCCCAAAAACCACAAACGGCAAAGTTCGACAGTATGCCGCTCAATGCCATCACTTCCGGTGTTGTAGATTTTGTATCGCCTCCGGAAGATATAGCCTGTGAACTGGCAGAAATCGCCCGTTCCAGTGACACCAAAACAGCAGAACCCCAAAAAATATTTGCTGCCGATTCCAATGAACTAAAACAAATTTTTACCATACTGCGAAAAACCAGCGGCACAAATTTCTCCGAGTATAGAGAATTAACGATACAGCGGCGTACCATGCGACGAATGGTCTTGAATAAGATAGATTGTGTAGATGACTATGTCGATTACCTGCGGCAAAACCCTATGGAAGTTGGGGAATTATATCAAGACATCCTAATTAATGTCACTAGCTTTTTCCGGGATCCCGAAGCATTTGAGACTTTAAAAAGCCTTGTTTTCCCGGCCATTATGAAAAATAAGGTGTCTGGGGAGCCTGTCAGGATATGGGTGGCCGGGTGCTCAACTGGCGAAGAAGCTTATTCCATAGCCATTGTTTTGACGGAGTTTTTGGGAGATGATGCTGTCAATACTCCAATACAGCTATTTGCTACAGATATTAATGAAAAGCTCATCGAGAAGGCGCGGGTAGGCATTTACCCGAAAAGCATTAAGGCGGATGTTTCACTTGAGCGTCTCCGCCGCTTCTTTATTAAAGTTGATGCAGGGTATCAGATCAATAAGACGATCCGCGATATGTGCATTTTTGCCAGGCTAGAACTGGCCAAAGACCCGCCTTTCTCACGTATGGACCTGATTAGTTGCCGGAATGTGATCATTTATTTCGGGTCAGCAATGCAAAAGAAACTTTTTCCGGTTTTTCATTATTCCCTCAAGGAAAATAGTTTTCTCTTCCTGGGAGCTTCGGAGTCCGTTGGCACCTATGCAAACTTGTTTAATTTGGTGGACAAAAAGCACAAGCTTTATTCGAAAAAAGCAGTCACAATTCCTTTAATATACGAGTTTAGCGCCAGCGAATATACGGCGGCGGCAATAGAAAACGTCGATAAGATGAGCTTGAGCAGTCCGGACGCTGGTTTGAAGTTTAATGTAATAGGAGAAGCCGACCGTATTGTTCTCGATCAATATGCCCCAGCCGGAGTGATTGTTAACAGCGATCTGGAAATTATTCAGTTCCGTGGTCGTACCGGAGCTTATCTCGAACATACAGCCGGAAGGCCGAGCTTGAAGCTTTTTAAGATGGCCCGGGATGGCTTGTCTCTTGGGCTGCACAGTGCCATTAATCAAGCGAAGAAGGAGAATATCCTGGTTAGAAAAGAAGGTTTGCAAGTCATAAATAATGGTCGAGCCAATCGTGTCGATGTAGATGTGATCCCAATCGGAAAGATGCAGGACAATGAAGGATACTTCTTAGTATTGTTTAAGAACGTTGCCCCCCAAGCTTTGCCCGAGGGGAAGGAAGCCGATAGTGTTGTGGCAGGATTGGAGCCGACGGCATGGAGAGACGAAAGTAGGGAACTAATAAGCTTGGAACATGAGCTTGTTGCTACAAAAGAGAATCTTCAATGCGTTATAGAACAGTATGAGTTAACCAATGAAAAATTCCGGGCTGCAAACGAAGAAATTCAATCTAGCAACGAAGAACTGCAAAGCATGAATGAAGAACTGGAAACCGCCAAAGAAGAGCTTCAATCCTCCAATGAAGAATTGATGACATTAAACGATGAAGTGCAAAGCCGCAATCAGGAATTGAGCAAAACTGGCAGTGATTTATATAATCTGTTCCGGAGCATCAATATTCCAGTCGTTATGCTCAGTAACAATTTGCTTATCCGAAATTTTAACCCTGTGGCGGAAAAAATATTTAACCTGATTGCCACTGACATCGGACGGCCTATTACCAATATCAATACAAATTTCAACAACTATGATTTAGAGCAAGCAATCCTGGAAGTGATCGATACCCTAATCAGCAAAGAAGAAGAAGTGCAAAACCGGTATGGTCACTGGTATTCTGTGCAAATTCGCCCCTACAGGACCCTAGAAAACAAAATAGATGGTGTTATTATTACCTATGTAGATATTGATATAAGTAAAAAAAGCCTCGTGTTAGCCCAGGAGGCCCGCGAATATGCAGAAGCGATTGTGGAAACGGTGCGGGAACCTCTCCTAGTTCTCGACGCAAATTTGCATGTTAAATCAGCGAATAAGGCTTTTTTTCGGACCTTCTTGGTTTCGCCAGAGGAAACAGACGATAAGATCATTTTCGATCTGGGAAATGGACAGTGGAATATCCCCTCTCTACGTGTCCTTTTGGAAGACATTCTCTGTAAAGAAACTGTGTTTGAAGGCTTTGAAGTCGTCCATGATTTTCCAAACGTCGGCTACAAGAAGATGCTGGTCAATGCCCGTCGGATTGTTGGTACGCATAACCAAACGAATTTGATTCTTATGGCTATTGAAGACATCACCAAAATCTCCGATGGATAATTAGCTTGCGACGCGTTAAGAAAATCTTAGTTTTTGGAGGAATGCTCGTGGTAAAGTTCGAAAAGAGCGATATGCATAGGATGATCAAGTCCGACATGTCCCAGCAAACTAAACATTCTTACGAGGGCAAAATTCAGAACCTAATCGATGAATTAGAAATCAATCAACTGGTCTTGGAGACGAAATGCCAAGCGCTGCAAGAGTCCCATGACGATTTGGAGGAATCCCGGAATCGCTATGCGGCTCTTTACGACTTTGCCCCGGTAGGTTATGTCACTTTCGATCATAAAGGCTGCATACAGGAGATAAACTTAACTGGCGCATCTTTAATAGGCTTGGAAAGGTCTCAATTGATCGGTATGCCAATGTTCACTATTGTAGCTAAGAGCGATTTGAAGTTGTTCCTGGATCATTTGCGTCGTTGCAAGAGAACGGATGAGAAAGTAATCACAGAATTAAGCCTCGCGACTAAATATAGCGCACCGGTCCAGGTGCAACTCCTGAGCGTCCCTTATAAGAGTGCTCATGGTTGCAGTTCTTTTTACAAGACTGTGATCACGGATATTTCCGAACGCAAGCGCTATGAAAATGACCTGGCTCGCCTTGACCGCTTAAATTTAATTGGAGAAATGGCTGCCGGTATCGGACATGAGGTCAGAAACCCGATGACTACTGTGCGTGGTTTTCTACAACTGTACAGAAAAAAAGATTCGTTCATTCAGTACACGGAAATCTTTGATCTCATGATCGATGAACTTGACAGGGCGAATTCAATAATTACTGAATACCTCTCCTTGGCTAAAAATAGGGCTGTAAATTTAACTCTTCAGGACCTCAATGCAATTTTGACGAATCTATCCCCCTTAATCCAGGCGGACGCTATGCAATTTGATAAATATATTAATCTGCAACTGGAGGAAATTCCCGAATTACCCCTGGATGATAAAGAAATCCGCCAGCTTATTCTCAACCTCGTTCGCAACGGGCTGGAAGCAATGTCATCCGGTGGGAATCTGGCTATCAGAACCTATATAGAAGGCCAAGAGATGGTTTTATCCGTGCAGGATCAAGGTAAAGGGATCGAGCCCGATATACTTGAAAAGATTGGTACTCCTTTCTTCACGACCAAAGATAGTGGGACAGGCTTAGGGTTGGCAGTCTGTTATGGTATTGCTGCCAGGCATAACGCTGTTATTAATATAAAAACCAGTCCTAAGGGGACCACCTTTTTAGTTATGTTTAAAATTCCAAAAAAACAAGCTGTCTGAATGTTCATTCGCTTTCCAAAAGTAAACAAACCCTAACCATAGAAAAGATTAGGACTTCGTTGTAAAGATAAATTTTGATACTTACACATCTTATTTTTTTCATAGGTATGATTGACTCTATGTACCCGTACTTCCCCCATGATGGACACCCGTTTCCTTAAAAATAGTAAAAACCCGCTACTTAGATAGCGGGTTTTCAGCGACAAAGCTGATAAATTATTTACAACATTTGATTTCAGTTTTCTTGATATAGGTGTAAATATGCATCACCCAAATTGGCAAAGATGTAACCAAGGAGGGTTTCAAAAATGGTTGATGACTACATTTTCCGGCGGGAACTTGATCTTCGAACAAACTTTCCCGAAATGATAGTACAGTTAAAGACTGATCGCGAGTCCCGAAAAATGGATTTAGCGAAGATAATAGAACTGTATGATAACTTTTACGCGATGCAGAAAAAACATTTCCTTTTGGATCACATTTCGAAGGAAGAAAAAAGCGGTATCGAAAACGTTGCAATAGAGCAAGTTTTAGAACGTGCCCGCCAGGAATGGGAAAAAACCATGCAGTGATCGCGTATTAGGATTGATTATGGCCCTGCTCTTCCTCACCGGAGTACTAATGTCGTTGTGGAATTACTTACCCATGGCTGGACATTAAAATAGGCGCAAAAAGATAGGCCCAGCAGATTTTTACTGCTGAGCCTATCTTCGTATCCCCCACCTCACCCAGAGACACCCAATCCGCTAACATTCCTTCAAAGCCGCCGGGTTGCTTAGACTGCTTTATTTGTTACGTTGGAACGGTCGGGAGAAAGGGGCAGATTAGCAAGGCCGCCTGATTTCAAATAGGCGCCCTTTATTGTTGATCACCACTTTTGGGAGCATGTAGAATGGGGAAATTCTAGTGGACACCCAATCAACCAACACGAGTTTATTAGTGTACCATGACGTCCTTGGCACCATGGTTTCTCATCATTCTAGCTACTTCATCAGTCTTTTGTTCATCAGTTTTCAAAACTATAACCGTATTTCCTTCTCTTATTTTAGTTTCATAAAAATCACTACGTTCCTTTGGAATACCGTAGTCAATCAACGCTCCAGCAACACCGCCAGTTACTGCGCCACCAAGGCAGCAGCTAAAGGTCCCATGGCGACGATTGGTCCTATTCCTGGAATTAATAGAGCTGCGGCGCCCAAAGCCCCTAAAGCTCCGGCGCCTAGACCTAATCCTGCTAATCCACCTATAGTTCCACCTGTCATAGTGCCATTCGATAGGTTCTGATCTCCAAAACTCATTGCATTGTTGTCTCTACCTTTACTGTCTTCTTTTCCGCCATTCTCGTTTCCTAGAATGGAAATCTCGTGACCCTTGGCTTTTAGTTCATTTGCTGCTTGCCCTGCTTGATTGCTGTCTTCAAAATAGCCTATAACCTTTTTTTCCATTATTTCAACCTCCAATTATTATTTCCTTAATAATATTTACGTTCTATCCCAAAATTATTATTGATAAATTTCTTATGTTAGTAAGAGTCAATTCGCCCACATTCTAGCTACTCCATAATTATGAGACAAACGTATTTCTAAAGTCTTTGAGTCGGCAGCAGAAATTCTTTTTGACGACTCCTCGAAAATTATTTTAGTGAGTAACGTCCATAGGGGTGATGGAAGCTGGGCAGATGATTTTTCAAAGAACCAAAATCTATATTTTGCCGCCTTACAAAGAATGATGGCACATTGTTCATAGGCAGAGAATTACTGGTAGGACCAAGAAAATTAAAGGATTACTTTTATCCGCTTGATTACCTTCCTGGAATTGATATACAATCCTCATCCGGGCCTTGGCAAGGAGCGACAGTGCGTACGGAAGGCCCTTGCCGAGGCAACTTTAGAGACCCCTTAGCGATGAACGCCGAGCCCGAGCACAAAAATCAACGGTAAAACCAGCCGACGATACCATATAAAACCGTGCAGGCGGCGGCAACCATTAGCCCATAGCGCAACTTAAGCTTAGCATAGTCCATAACCGGAATTTTCATCACGGTGGCCATAGCCACGGTATTATCACTAAGAGGGGAAACAAACCCACCGAAGGTGCCACTGGCAAACACTGCCCCTGCGATTAAGGGCAAGGCAGCATGCTCAGTAGTCGCCAGAGAAAATCCTAAGGGCAACAAAATACCCCAGGTGCCAAACGTAGAACCGATGACATAAGAAAGAAGACAACCGAAGACAAAAAAAGCTGGTGCGATAAAAGCCGCCGGTACCAACCGTCCCACGGTCTGTTCTGTATAGCTTACAAAACCTAGATCCGTTGAAATGGCGGAAACAGCCCAGACGAACACCAAGAGAACGTTAACCGCCATCATCTCATTTCCACCTTGCAGGAATCCAAAAAGGGTTCGCTGGATAGGTTGCTTTTGAAAAGCATACCAGACAAAGGAGACAATTAAGGTAGATAGCAAAGCTTCCAACATCGCTTTGGCAGCATTGGCCTGAATTAAGGCCCCTAAAAAATTGGCAGAATGCAAGCGCCCGTCCCACCACGTATAAAAGAGAGTAAGCCCCAATAAAAGGGCGAGCGGTACAATAAGGTTGAGCGAGTTAAGCGGAACATGCTGGGCGACCAGTTCCACAGGGTCTGGATAATCGTCAGACTCACCCTTAATGTTCCGTTGCCGCTTGTTTGACGGCAGATGCATAGCTAGCTCCATGGATGTTTCTGCATAAGCCAATTTGGCCGAGCCCAAGGCCCTAATTTTGGCGACAGATTCGGTGGGTTGAGAAGTTGGCTCCTTTACTCGATCCTTATCGGACTTACTGAACGTATAGAACAGAGTAAAAACCAACATAGCCAAGGAAAAAAAGTTAAAGGGAATGCTATGCAAGAACAAGTTATAAGGAGATGTGACAACCCCTTGATGCCGACTTACCGTGCCCAAGAGGCCAAGCGTATAACCAATAAACACTGTACCAAGGGGCATGATAGCGCACAAGGGCGTCGCGGTGGCATCAATAACGAAAGCAACTTTATTGAGAGGCACATCAAGCCGAGAAAACACCTGTTTCATCACCGGACCCACCGTAATAATCCGAAAGTCAGGCGCCATAAAGGTGAGCAAAGCAGACAACCAAGTTACAACAAAAGCCCCCCTAGCAGAATCTATCTTCTCTCCCATCAGGCGGGCAAAGCCGCTGACTCCCCCGGTAATGCGCACCAATCCAACGAAAGCGCCAAAGCCGTACATAAAGACAATGAGCCGCAGGTTATCTGGAACTGCCAGTTCCTTCAGAATATATTGTAAGGCAGTATCAATGCCGCCAAGGGGCGTAGGATTGAGCATATACGCTCCTACCAATAAACCTACGACTAAACCGGGCAGTACCTGCCTAGTGAGTAAGGCAAGAGGAATTACAACAAGAAAAGGTAATAACGACCAGATGGTTGCATGCACAAAGGTGCCTCCCCTTCAGCGTAGACTATTACATTAAGATAATATCCCGCAGTGAAAGGTGATCTATACAAAAACGTGAGAATTGCTGACTAATAATAGTAAACTAATTGCTTGTTTCCCTGGTAGATTGGTACCTTTTGTCTGACTGCCTGCCCCAACAACCTCAAAGTGATCAAAAATTGGATCATTGAAATAATCCAAGATAAAACAAAAATGGTCAGACAGTCAAAAAACGATCTGGCAAATAATTTCAGGATCAAACCCAACTATATAAAAACGCGCCAGTTAGTAGAGACAGCCACCCCGGCGGGAATCTGCGGGGGTAGAAATATGGGAGTTGGTGGGATTCACCCACCCTCTGTAAAACCTTAATACTCGCAATTATATAACTATACCCAAATTTAGTAAATCGGCCTTATTGACCTGCCCTGTTATCGGCAGATTTTTTGCTTGTTGCCACTGGAAAATAGCCTTCTCAGTTAGTTCTTCGAATATCCCGTCACATGCCTCGTGATAATACCCTTGCTCCTGTAATGCCTGCTGGATTAATTGTACAAGATTACCGCGCGAACCATTGACAGAAAGCCGATAAGTAAAAGGACCTATAATGCGGACCTGGGTACCTACTTCCACCTGTTCGTAAACTTCCTCTACATCTCTATTATGCATTCTAATACAACCAAGGCTCACCTGCTGTCCAATTGAAGCGGGTCGATTGGTACCCGGCGGGATTCGCCCTGGACTGGATGTCCTATCTCTCCATGGTAGAGATACAAGTAACCAAAATATACAAAAACGAACATGTTTAGAAAGACAGCCACCCCGACTGGGTTATTGCGATGGTAGAATGTGGTGAGTAGGTAGGATGGACTGGGAATACGGTGTTTATCCAATACTGAGGCAAAGAACATTTTACTTAAAGGTCAGATGTACCAAAGATTTGAATTAGGTGATGATCCATATGTCTCAAGTAATCTTGAATTAGCTCGGATAGCGTAATGAATTTGTTATCACCTATATCACACGGGTACGATAGTTTTTCTTCTGGAATCCTTGAAATGACTCTAACGATTTGTCTATTAAGAGTTGTCCAAAAACTAGCAATTTCAGAAGTTGGTAAGTTTTGATAGTCTTGAATCAAGACCCAGATGTTTTGGTTATAAGGTACGACTATAAAGGGTTGCTTTTCAATTTGGATCTTAACAAATCTATGATGATTATTGGTAGCGGAATCGCATAGATGCCCAATGATTTCCTTTTTTGACCATTTGTTTAATAACTGTGTCGAGAATTCCTGTTCTGAAAACTGTTTGACTCTTATTGGAAGTGCTTCGATAAGATAATTAAGCCTTTCAATAACTTCTCTCATTTTCTCACTCCTTAGCTAAATCAATATTTTTGAACCTTCATCAGAAGTTTTCCAGTTAGCCATCATTTACTCATACTTCGCAGTTCAGTAAGACAGCTACCCCGGCGGGGGCTAGCGGGGGTAGAATTTTGTGGTTAAACCTTAATAACATAGGTGTTAGCGGCTATATCATTCCAGCCTCGTTTATTCTTGTCCCATGCAATCCATAAATAGCCTATCCCGAAAAGGGCCATCCCGAGCATCCATGTCCAGTATCGTACCACTGCATCTTTGTAAGTGAATCTCGTACCATCAGCTTTTACTAGTTTGGTTTTGAGGAGTTTCTTTCCAGGAGTCTGCCCGGTGGCAACCCAAAACAAAGTGTAATAGTTATAATCAATTACTTCATAAAAAAGAAGAACAAACCAAATCGAACGGCTAAGATCCTGCGGGATGTACGGTTTGACTAGCCATAATAAAATATAAGTCAGAGATACCAATACCACTTCATCTATGGTTAATGCAGACACTCTTAACCAAAACCCCGCCTTTTGCACCATCATCGTCACTCTCCTGCTCAATCGTATGATATCCGTATAATTTTAGAGAAGCGCTGTACATCAAGTTCAAAGGCAGAGTCCACCAAAGTCCCGTAGGAGACTTGGCCAGCCTCTTGGCAATACTTCTCATGGAGTAGAATCTTCTATTGGCCCAATTGAAACCATCTAAAAGCTCGTGACAACTCATCTTCTTCGGAACATAAACAACATCTGTTCGGGCGTTATACTTGCTCCAATCATAGGTTAAAATACGACCTTCCCTATCTAACCTCTTAAACAACGGGGTCCCCGGGTAAGGAGTGAGTATATTAAATGTGGCGTTTTGCACACCGGCCTCCTCCAGAAAACTTATTGTATCCTCAAAAATAGTTTCATCGTCATCATCAAATCCGAAAACCACCCCGGCTTGTACAGCAATTCCATAAGAATGAATCCGTTGGATTATTTCAAAGTATTCTTCAACTCTGTTGAATCCCTTATTGGCCCGATTCAAACTGATCTGGGAGATGGATTCAAAACCGAGAAACAATTGTTTACAGCCACTCTTGGCGGCTAATTCCAGAAACTCTTCGTCCACGCCAGCCTGAACACTGGCCTGGCAGCTCCACCATTTACGGTACGGGGTAATGGCCTTAAAGAGATCTTTGGCATAGTTCAGGTCCGCCGATATGTTATCATCCCAGAAAATGATTATTTTCCCTTTGTATGAACCATATTCTGCGGCTACCTGCTGCAGAGGGCGTTTTCTAAAACTATTCTTGTACATCACGCTTATGGTACAAAACTCGCATTTGTTTGGGCATCCCCTGGTGGCACAGACAATTCCATTGGCATGGTCCCGTCTATGAAACAAATCTTTTTTCGGGCTTGGGATGTTGTCCAGGGTAGGGGGCTCGGCCAGTTCATAGTAGTTTTTGCATTTCCCCTGTTCAAACTCTTTTATAAATTGGGGCCAAATTTGTTCTGCTTCCCCCACAAAAATCACATCGGCGTGGTTAGCTGCATCCTCAGGCATTAACGTGACGTGGGGTCCACCCAAAACAACAAGAACCCCCCTGATCCGAAATTGAGCTGCTATGTCATATGCATGCGCTGCACTTGGCGTGTGAAAAGTTATGCCTACAAGATTTACATCCTTGTCAAAATCAATTTCTTCTACAGCCTCATCAATATGTTCAATTTGCCAGTGTGACGGAGTTAAAGCAGCTATATATGGCATCGTTAACTGCTGAAAACCGATAACCCGCGATTTCCTGATTCGTTTTATTTTCCTGGAGGATGCAGTTATTAATAGTAATTTCATTAAATATTACCCCATGATTAGCATTTAATATCATTATTTTTCGGCCAGTAAGAAAGCCACCCCGGCGGCGTTATGTATATTGCACTAATAGTGTCGATGGTAAGAATGTCCTCAGCGGGTGAGGCCATTATTTTGACCAACACTACTTAACTTTTTAATTTTACTCATAAAATCATATATCAATCTAGATGTAATCCCCCATATAATGCCATAATCAGTTTTATAGACGAAAACTCCATATTTAAAACTACCCCATGGCTTGTTATACATATCAGGCAACCCTAATTGTTCGGAAGGCAATAGAATTATTGCTTCACCTGTTTCTTTATCTGTATAAGATGGATTAATTTTAATTTGTACACTATACCTTTCAGGCTCAACTTTTATAAAGTATCATCAAAACCCAAACGCCCTCTTATTCTTTCAAACTCATCTATAACCATATTAACTCCTTTCATCCAGACACAAATCAAAATTTAACAAGCCTTGGACATTCGCATTATCATTTTTATGGAATTAACTGTTATGTAAAGGATGAAGCCCCAGATTGAGCCATCCTTCAGGGTACAAACTTGGGGGGAATTTGAACGGTAAGACGCAATGTCGTTTTTAGTCAATCTCATAATCTTCTGAGTCGTCACTCTCGCCGGTAATACAAGTGAAACAGCCCTGAAATCCGCCTAATGCACTACCAATAGCCCAAATTGTCGACCCGCAAACCTGACATTTGCCACCATTCAATTTTTCCTTTAAAGCAGCTTTCAATCTGGATTTCACATCTTCTATTTTTTCTCCGGGGTTCCCTTCAACGTACTTCTTTGCAAATTTCTCAATTGTAATACGAACTATAACCGCTCACTCCTAACCCTTCTCACGACTTGATACTTTAGGAGGCATAATCCTATTTTGACTTTAATCGTCCATGCTAGATATACCAGTCACCGACACATATCCCAACGAACGGGTTAGGACAGACAACCACCCCGGGGGGATCTTGTGAGGTGGAAATATGTCGAGCTGGCGGGATGACTGAGAGTTGACCAGTTTAGATTTTATGCCTCCGCCAAGACGACTGATGTTTCGACTTGTCGATCAGGTATATTCCAATACTTTCTTAGCAAGATATTTTTTTCTTCCATTGACACAACCTTGAACCCATACTTTTCATAAAACTTAATAGCCCAATCGGCAGCTGCCCAGGTCCCTATTAGTATGGGCTTATTCGTTAGAGTTTTGAGATGCGATAATAGTTTACCACCTATTCCGGAATTTCTTTTTACAGTTCGGACATAAGCATGTCTGATCAACGTAACGTCATCGACTAGTTGAAGGCCCATGACTCCTTGCAGTTGCCCATCCTCTTCGTAGCCCCAAAACTCAACACCTTCCTCTATTTCGTGTTGAAGCTTTTCTTTTGTCATATAGGGTTCTTTCCATCGGTCAACTGGAATAATGCCTTTATAAGCTTGGGCAGCGTCATTTACTATATTAAAAATAATTTCGCTCTCATTCAATTCACATAGTCGAATCACAATGTTATTCTCCTTTCAAACCTACAATCATTGCTGTCACCCCAGACCTCAAGCCATATCCATACGCCCCAGTTTTGGGAAGACGAAGCCACGTTTTTCTTAAATGTCTATATCATATTCCATTCTTTTTGCGGTGGTTCGAGCAATCTCTTCCCCTAATAGCTTTTTAATTATGTGAAAAGACATGTTAATTCCGGCAGAAATCCCGCCTGATGTTATTATAGAACCTTCGTCAACATACTTGACGTCTCGTTTTATAGTAATAGTGTCAAACTCCCTTTCTAACCTGTCAATATCTATCCAATGTGTAGTAGCTTTTTTGCCTTTCAATAATCCTGCTTTCGCAAGTAAAAACGCTCCTGTACAAACGGAGGTCATTAAACTGCCAAGGAGAAAGGATTAAGCACCTCCGGAAGTTGAACAATGAGAGCTTTTGCAATTACTCTCCTTATCCGTTTTTTTAATTTTCATCAGCATTTCTTGGTACTTATCTAAAACTGCATCCAACATCTGACTTGCTGTGATGACTTCCGGATCCGTAAAAGATCTACCCTCTTTTATCTTGAACATGCTTAATCGTAATTCT
>DATCQU010000009.1:0-12057 GCA_036569365.1 Desulfosporosinus sp.
TGTGTGGCTTCCTTTTTTGTAATCTACCATAGCAGTTGTCACCCCTTTAATATAGTTTAACAGACTGCTACCACTTGTTCTACGCTAGAAGCTGTCCCGACTGGAAGTCGGGGGTATTAAACCAGGCGCATTGAAAATAAAATTTTTCATTAACCAAGTAACATTATGTGCATATCCTGGTGAGCTAAGAATTATACCATCTGACTTTAATATTTCTTGTTCAATACTTTCTTTATCATCTTTTATGGGACAAAATATTTCGCCCTTGGATATACAGACAAAACAACCTTTACACATTTTAAAATCAATATCGCTTAGAAAAATATATTTAAAATCTATATTGTCCAATAGTTTCAACTCAGTTTCTATTTTTTGAACAATTTCATAACCCTTTCCTTTATGAGGACTTCCCATAATTGCAATTACTTTCAAACTAACCCGCTCCTTTCACATCGATTATAAAAGAAGTTAACTGTAAAATAATTCAACGTAAGCGACATAACATTTGAATAATAGGAAATGAGAGGCTATTGACTATTTAAATATTATCTCCGCTATACTTAGAAAAGGAATATTATTACTGATGCGCCATGTAATATATAAAACCTAACCACGCTATAGCTATACACATTATAATGCATCCTATGATTCTACGTATTATGAACAGGGATTTTGGCGGTTCTTTAGTTGCCTTCCATCCCTCATGCATTTCCCACATAAACCTTGGATTTATAAAATTAATAAGACCCGTCAAGAAAAATATACCCAAAAATATCCAAGATAAAATGCTAATGATTAGGGGCATTCCCAAATTAAATCAACTCCTTTTAACGTCCATTAACTTAAATTCTGCGTTTTACTGTCAATCCCTGCCAATTAATGTTTCAATTCGCAATATATTTGGACCTTTTGTATCCAAACCTTGGTCTCAATCTAATAGGCACTCTTTTACTTCCTAATCTGCCTCGGTCTAACTCTAAGCACAGACATCATTATTTTAAAAACCCTTGCCACCTAAATTCAAATAGAGCCCCTCATTTAGCTTAAACAGCAGGGCTCCATTAGACAGTTTATTCAGCTTACATATCTGCTCAACTAAGACTCTCTTCTAGTTTCTTTAGGAGCACATCGGCTGGGAAGTGCCGTCCTGGACATTCCGTTGCAGCTCCTGGCACATCGCGGTGCAACTCTACACCCTTTATCCCCAGCTTAAAAGCCTCCATAAGTTGTACAACTTTGTTCACTGCCCCGACAAGTTGAGCATCAGGCACTTCGGTCTCGCTAAAATTCCCTACCAGGCAAAGTCCGATCCCAATAAAATTACGATTGCCTACGCTGCAATGTGCTCCTGGCCGGTATAGAGGTCTACCCTCTTCACAACGACCATCCGGCATAATTATGAAGTGATACCCGATATCGCTCCAGCCCTTCGTTTTATGCCACTCCCGAATCATGGCTGCATCAACAGGTACGTTCTTTCCCGAACGCCTCACTTCTATGGGACTGGCCGTGTGGTGAATAACGATCTTTTGCCACTCCATCCCTCTTCTCCCCCTTTTTTTATCCTTTCAAGACGGCAACAGCTTTGGCGAGATAAGATTCCCATCCTTTTCAGTGACGTCTCAATATATTAATTTATGACTATGATGACATTTCGAGTAATTCCTTCAGTGGGAAGAGAGGATTATACCGCTCCTCCCCAACATTTATACGTCAGTGTGTAATAGTCGATGCATGAAGTTCAAATTTTTCCTCGTGCATTTAGTAATACTTTCTCGCTAGAATCAAAAAGAAGAGTTGAAATCTGAAGCGATTCGCTCTTCTTTTAACGTCTTAATGATAATATTTATCGTCTCATTCTTAATTGAATAATACGTTTAAACAAGGACTTGAATAATAATTTCATTATCTTGCCCGTTGTTGTAACCTGTTCACCAGGCTCTTGCTTCTCTTCTTCTAGCTCATCTGTGCGTAATATCATAAATTTATATCCATTAACCATTGATGATATTGTCCCGTTATTATCGAGGAGATCTTGGCGTAGCACCATATAAAGGTGACTCAATAAAAAAATTGCGTAACCCCATGCAATAAGGTGGTGAAGATTACGAACCTGATACTCGCCCTGGAAGGTAGGAACAACCCAGCCAAAGAGGACTTGCACAAGTCCATTGGGGTCACCCCCTCCACGCATAGCAAAACCCGTGAGAATCATAAACGTGCCAGAAATCCAAATAAAGATGAGATACATTAGTTGAGCAAGGGCGTTATGCCCCGCTTTCACAGTGTACTCTCTCGTTATAAATAAATAATGCTTACATGACACCAGAATCTCTTGCCAGAAATTCTTGTGCCAAAATCTCAATTTAGAGTACTCATTTCCTGCCCAAAACCAATATAGTCGAAATAACAGATTGCCTATGAACACAAAGGCGGCTATACCATGCCCGTAACGCATACTTCCCATAGAAAAGTTCTGAACAGCCTCGCCTGGTGAGAGAAAGATAGGGTGTCCGATATACATTCCAGTCATAAATAAGACGGTGATGGCCACTGCGTTGAGCCAATGAAAAAAACGCACTGGAAATTGCCAGACATACACCGGATGTCGAAGAATACTCATCTTGAGACGCCTCCTCTCTAAAGCACTCTAACTTTTGCGATTTCATCCCCGTTCGGTGTCATCAAATGAGTGGCACATGCCAAGCAGGGATCGAACGAATGGAGGGTGCGTAGTAACTCCAAAGGCTGGTCTTTAATCATGATCGGGGTGTCCAACAACGAGGATTCATAGGGCCCTTTCTGACCAGAGTCATCTCTTGGAGACGCATTCCAAGTCGACGGAACGACAGCTTGATAAGCACTGACTTTTCCATTGTTAATCTTAACCCAATGACCTAAAGCACCCCTTGGTGCTTCTGAGAATCCAATTCCTTGCGCCTGGGCAGGCCAGGTCTGCGGATCCCATTTTTCTCCGTTAAACGTCTGACTGTCCCCTGCTTTAATGTTAGCCACTAAATCTGTATAAAAACCTGCCAATTGATTTACTAAGTATTTGGTCTCTAAAGCGCGTACCAAGGTTCGGCCTAACGTTGAGAATAGCGCTGCAACAGGAAGATCTAGACGATGGAGTGACTCATCAACAAGCTCTTTTATTTCTTTGTTTCCTCTTGCATACGCAACTACAAACCGCGCTAAGGGACCGACTTCCATCGCATGCCCTTGCCAACGTGGTGTCTTTATCCAACTGTACCCTTTTTTCTCATCTAAATTGTCATAGGGCGGTCGTGGCCCATCATAAGAGGGGTCTGTTTTTCCCTGCCAGGGATGTAATCCCGCCTTAGGATCATCATACTGATACCAGGAATGAGACACAAATTCTTGGATCTGTTTAGGGTCTTTGAGGTCGATGTCGTACACCTTGCTGAGGTCTCGATCTAAGACTATTCCACTGGGAAACAAGAAGCTTTCCGGGTCACGTATATCAGTGGTCGGTATTCCTCCATAGGCAAGGTAGTTACCGCCTCCTCCGCCATAGAGATCTTTCTTGTAAAAATTCGCAATGGCAAAAATATCTGGGATAAGCACTTGATCCACAAAGATTTGAGCCTCATCGATCTTAGTCTTCACCAAATTCAAGCGTTCCATATTGATAACATCATTGTCATCCATGTTCAGAGTACTGGCCATTCCCCCCACTAAATAGTTCGGGTGCGGATTCTTACCACCAAAAATGGTATGAATCTTGGCCACTTCTTTTTGCCAGGTTAAGGCTTCTATGTAGTGCGCAACCCCCATCAAATTGGCCTCTGGAGGTAAACGGTAAGCCGGATGTCCCCAATAGGCATTCGCAAAAATCCCTAGTTGGCCGCTTTCGACGAGTGTTTTCACTTTCGTTTGCACATCCCGGAAATATCCATCCGAGGAGTTAGGCCAATTGGAGATGGACCGTGCCAACGCACTCGTTTGAACCGGGTCAGCCTTAAGGGCACTTAGAACATCAATCCAGTCAAAACCATGCAGATGATAAAAATGAATCACATGATCTTGGACAAATTGGGTTGCGGTCATGATATTACGAATAAGATTGGCGTTTTTAGGGATGCGTATATTCAACGCGTCTTCAACCGCACGAATCGATGTTAGGGCATGAACATGAGTACATACGCCACAGATCCTTTGTACAAACGCCCATACATCACGAGGATCTCTATTTTCCACAATTTTTTCAATCCCTCGAAAGGCAGTTCCTGAACTAATCGCCTCGACAATGCGAGTTCCCTCGACCACTGCCTCAATACGTAAATGTCCTTCGATTCGGGTGATGGGGTCAATCACGATTCTTGTCATGTTTGGATTCCTTTCCGTCCTTTTCGTGGTTTTTCACAACGGCAGTTACTCCCGCATGGGCTACAACTGCGATTCCTGTTAGACCAAGAACTCTGGTCCCAATGGTATCGGCATCTTTTCCGATAGCGTTGTTGGGTATCTTTGCCAAGTGGGTATAGAGTGGAGTATTATCGAAGAAATG
This sequence comes from Desulfosporosinus sp., assembly GCA_036569365.1. GTDB lineage: Bacteria > Bacillota > Desulfitobacteriia > Desulfitobacteriales > Desulfitobacteriaceae > Desulfosporosinus. The sequence continues at coordinate 4,532 of DATCQU010000009.1, forward strand.
ATCCTCCGAACATCCCATACAAGGATGACCTGATTTAATGGGGTAACTCACCCCGTCATTCCATTCTGTAATTGCGCAAGCGTTATAGGTTGTTGGACCTTTACACCCTACCTTGTAAAGGCACCATCCCTGCTTTGCGCCCGCATCATCGAACGTCTCTACAAACTGGCCAGCATCGAAGAAGGCTCTTCGAACACAATTATCATGGACTCGATGTTGATAGAAGGCCTTCGGCCTCCCCTGGTTCGTCAGCTCTGGTATTTTCCCATAGGTAAGATAGTGCACTATAGTCCCCGTAATAACTTCGGCAATAGGCGGACACCCCGGGACATCTATGACTGTCTTGTTTTTCACAACCTTCCGAATCGGAACAGCCTGCGTGGGATTAGGGTACGCGCCTTGTATGCAGGCATTTGTGGCACACGATCCATAGGCAATGACGGCCGCAGCCCCGCTGGCGACCTCCTTTAACAACTCTGTAGACGATTGACCGCCAATCGTACAATACACTCCACCATCACCTAGAGTTGCACTTCCCTCGACCACCAGCAAGTACGCTCCAGGGTAATCCTTCATCGTCTTTAAACGAACCGCTTCCGCTTGTTTTCCGGCAGCAGCTTGTAATGTTTCCATATAATCTAACGAAATCATATTGAAAATCACGTCTGAGATAAGGGGATGCGCCGAACGCAAGAACGATTCCGTACAACATGTGCACTCCTGCAAGTTAAGGTAAATCACAGGCAACCGCGGTTTGGTCTGTAAGGCCTGAACAATCTTAGGGAACTCGGCAACGTCGAGTCCAAGCATGGCACCGGCTAAGGCGCAAAATTTGAGAAAGTCCCTTCGCGTTACTCCTCTGCGACGGGCCAACTGGTAATAACTCTCGGATTCAGACAATCCTACCCCTCCCTCAATTCTTGGGTTATTCCTCTAAAGGCGCACTCGATATGGTTATTATTTGACAATAGATGGTCAATTATTCCAGACCAAAGAAGGGGATGTAACGAAAATTTCGTTACATCCCCTTCTCTCTATTAGAGAATCCTGTTAAGATCATTAGTTTGTCACTTGGTTGCTGATATGATTATCGTCGCTATTGTAGAGTTAATCGTAAACCTAGCGATTGTCCTAACTACCACTGCAGTGATTTGTTATCTTGCGCAATTCAGACCAGCTTGTTTCATGCACCAATCATCTCAATTAGAGCCTCAATCCGAGTCAAGAGTTGCCCCTGATCTTCTCCGGAAAAATCACTTTCCAGCCGCAGGAAGGGGATCTTTTTCTTTTCCATTTCTTTGCCCACGAAATAGCTTTCCACACCATAAGGCTGGCAGAACTGGAGGGTGAAACCAATCACGGCGTCTGCCTTTAAGTTTTCAGCCATGAATGATATATCTTCCATGCGCCTTTGATTGGGAGTAAAACAAGCACAATTCACCTTTAAAGGACGCTTGGCAATATTGGAGAGCATATCTGATACGTTGTCCGCTGGCTCAGTGACATCCTTATAATAGCGTTCACCTGTGCAGGTTTCTTCCCCGACAACGACAGCCCCGGCTTGTTCGATTAAAGCATGAAGTTTCCATGCAGGAAGTGGTTGTGGCGTTCCCGTCACCAGAATCCTTGGTGCATCAACTGGTGCGACCCCGAAGCCCTCTTTGACCCTCACATCGAGTTCATCACATAAAGTATTGACCTGAGCAGCGAAGCGAATCGGATCATCAAAGAAGGAGAGTTGATTGATGAGTAGCACGTCTAAGCCGTGAATAGGAGCTGGGATATGTTTTCTTAAGTTAGCTAACCTTTGGAGCGCCTGGCGTTTAGTGTTGATCGTCTGAATTCCATGAGCAAGATTCTCCGTGGTTAAGTTCACTTTGGTCTCGCGTTCAATGAAGGTGGCAAATTCACGCACTTCTTCTTCCCACAGACGGGCATCTTTGGCGTCTTTCTTTTGTGGGAGGTCCATCACATAGGTCGGAATATGTTCATTGAGAATCTCCCACGCCTTCTTCTTCCCGTCACAGGTCGTTTCCCCAATTACCCAATCAGACACTTGAAAGTACGGACAAATCCGGTCAAGTTTAAAGCCCATAGTCGACTTAATTAAGGGACAGAGGTTGCGAGGCAAGACCTTTTCTCCCGAAGAAACTGTATACTGGGCCCCTGCACATAATCCGATGCTGGCACTGCCCGTCGCTGCGACAATTTCCTCAGGAACATAGACACAAAAGGTCGAGAACACTTTAGCGCCAGCTTCTTTCATAGCATAGAGCTCGTGCACACGAATCCCATGAACATCTCCAACTACAGCATCAAAATACCCCATCGCTTTCGGGCGATTGGGTCGATCCAAAAAAAGACTCGTAAAGATCGCTGGTACAGGGGCCAAAAATTCATCGTGTTTCTCCAAGTCCATACCTAAGGCAGTCCATAATTCTCTATTATCCATTCTTTTATCCTCCTCGTTCTCTACAATTAGACATGTATCACTTTATCGCTTTCATGCAAGACTGTGATAATCTCAGGCATACTGGAAATCTCTCCAACCTCAATCTTATCCTTGATACCGTAAAAATCCAGACAAGTCACACAAGCCAACAGGGTTACACCGGACTCTTCCGCTAAAATTTTCAGGGCATCGACAGCGGAAAAATTGGGTAATAAAAGCTGCACCCCTTTCTCGAGAAAAAGAATATGGGACGGTTTCTCGGCTGCTTCCAAGAGCTTCATAAAGAAACTGTGCATCAGGCGTTTACCCAATTCAGGGTCCTGATGGCCAATGGTATCTGAGCTGATAAGGTAGGTAAAGGACATTGGATTTCCCCCCCATTTATAACAATTTACTTATTTTATATTATCACTAAAAAACATGTATGAAAGAGCTAAACTTATTAAATGAGACACTTTAACAGGGAGTATGGAGCCTTCTTTTTATGGTATTTCCTAGCGAGACCAGCGCGGAGTAGTTTTTTAATCCGTACTTGTGTCAGCTGCCACTCTGCCATTCCGCCTTTGTAGATTAATATCTTGTTATACCCCATTTTTCAGTGTGTCTGCTGCCTGTGCGCTCTGTTCCCCTTGATTATCATAGATCACAACCGTCTTATCTTCCGTTACCCCCTTGGCTTTAAGTAAAATAGGAGTCTCTATTCCATTTCCCAATGGAATAGAGACTCCTTAAATTTCTTCGCAGTCCTTATTTTGAATGCAACAGCTGGACCCACTTAACAGTTCCAGGCGACTTAGATAACAGAAATGATCCATGAAAAGCTCTATGACCGAGTGGCAGAATTAATTATAATTGAACACAACACTTTAACCACATTTAGAATAGCCACAGTGTGTACATACCACACAACCACTCTCATGATTGATCGACTTACCACACTCTGGACAAGCATTCGCTGACGCAACGGTTGTAAGGGCTTTTTTACCAGCTGCCTTTCCGGTAGTGGCAGCCACTCGCCCAACTGTGCCTGAGCTTTCTGCAGTTGGGACTGTTTCCTTAGTTTTCTTTTGAATACTATCAAAATTGATACCAACTTCATTATATTTCTTAATCACGCGGGCAATGGCATCCGGGCAGGATGTAACGTTGACCCCTTCACGCCTCATGCAGGCCGGGCAGCGAATTCCTTTAATCTGCTCAGTGATTGAATCGACCGATAAGCCGGACCGCAGAGTGATGGAGATCAAACGGGCTGTCGCCTCAGATTGGGAAGAACAACCTCCTGCGCGACCCGTATTGGTGAAGACTTCACAAATACCTTTCTCGTCAGCATTAACACTGACATAGAGATTACCGCACCCGATTTTTATTTTTTCCGTAACCCCTATGGTCGTGGTCGGTCGTGGACGAGGTACGACGGTATTTACTTCTGGAATAAACGGTGTGGTTGGGATCACCGGTCCGGTTGCCTGTTGTTCGCTTCCATCCATTTGATTTAGGGCCTGGTTCAGCGCCTCTGAAGTTCCAGTGGTAAGCACTTGTTCTTCCCTACTGCCATCTCGATAGACCGTTAATCCTTTGCAGTTGAGTTCGTCCGCCAACCGATATGCTTCGGCTATTTCTTCATGCGTTGCAGAGTTAGCAAAGTTAACCGTTTTAGAGACCGCGTTATCCGTATATTTCTGAAAGGCCGCCTGTATCCGAATGTGCCATTCGGGCGCGATCTCTTGAGCCGTTGTAAAGACTTCCTGTACCCAACTTGGAACTTCAGGTATCCCTCGAACGGTTCCCTGTTCTGCAATAGTGTGCATAAGCTCCTGAGAATAGAAACCATATTCTCTGGCAAACGCTTCAAAGAGCGGATTGGCTTCAACTAATGCGGTGCCATCCAACACAGTTTTAGTATAGGCAACAGCAAAGAGGGGCTCTACCCCACTTGACGCACCGCAAATCATGGAAATAGTTCCAGTCGGAGCAATCGTCGTCAGGGTGGCGTTACGCAGTTTCATGACCCCGTCATAAATTGAGCCTTTATAATTTGGGAAGACGCCGCGTTCTTCAGCTAGGCGTTGGGACTCGATACGAGCCTCGGTCTGGATAAATTTCATGGCTTTTTCCGCATACTCAACCGCCTCTTCCGTAGCATAAGACGTTTGAAGCAGAATAAGCATATCGGCGAAGCCCATTACACCAAGGCCAATTTTACGATTTCCTTTAACTACTTCATCAATAATGGCGAGCGGATATTGATTTGCATCAATCACGTTATCAAGGAAACGAACGGACAATCTGACAACAGCACTCAAACGCTCCCAGTTGATCACCATTTTTCCGCTTTGCTCAGTAACCATTAACTTAAGATTAATGGAGCCTAAGTTACACGCTTCATTTGGTAGCAAGGGTTGCTCACCACAAGGATTCGTGGCTTCAATCTCACCCTGCAAGGGGGTGGGATTTCCCTCATTTAACCGGTCAAGAAAAACGATTCCAGGTTCGCCGTTTTTCCAAGCATGGTCTACAATTTTATTGAAAATCTCCGGCGCGAATAATTGCCCGGCAGGACCGCCCCTATGGGGGTCTATGAGATCATAGGAACGTCCTTCGCTGACGGCACGCATGAAGTCTTCCGTAACCCCAACTGAAATATTAAAGTTCGTGATCTCTTTGTTATCCTCTTTACACTGAATGAAATCCACAATATCCGGATGATCCACACGTAGAATTCCCATATTTGCACCACGCCGGGTTCCACCTTGTTTGACCGCTTCCGTAGCTGCATTAAAAACCTTCATAAAGGAAATAGGACCAGAGGCAACTCCGCCCGTAGAGCGAACCATACTGTTTTTCGGACGCAAACGGGAAAAGCTAAAGCCTGTCCCTCCACCAGATTTATGAATAATGGCAGCATTTTTAATCGCGTCAAAAATCTGTTCCATACTATCTTCAATTGGTAAGACAAAGCAAGCACTCAATTGTCCAAGATCCCGGCCTGCATTCATAAGTGTCGGCGAGTTTGGCATGAACTCGAGGTTCGCCATCATGGTATAGAATTCTTTGGCTAGGGCCTCGGTTTCCTCTTGCCCTTTGCCGTATTTTTCTTCTTCAATTCCCGCAACCACAGTGGCTACGCGATAAATCATGTCCTCCGCAGTTTCTACTACTTTTCCATTTTCTTGTTTTAAATATCGTTTTTCTAATACAACGCGTGCATTAGGCATCAGATTAGCCTTCGGCCAGTCTATTGGTACTTGTCCTTCGAAACTCAACACGAATCCCAACTTTCCTTTATAACTATTTCAACTAGTCCCTCTTCTTAATGGTCGCCCGCTTTTCTATAAGCTGTAATTCATCCATGAAACGTTGTATGTCCCGAAACTGGCGATAGACGGAAGCAAAACGTATGTAGGCGACTTCGTCTAAGCCAAACAGCTGTTCCAGCACAGCCTCGCCGACGTCGGAACTGGTTACCTCACGCTCGTGGCTATTACGCAGTTTCTTTTCAACCGCGTAAGCTGCATCCTCGATTTGTTCTGTAGAAATTGGCCGTTTTTCACACGCCCTAAGCATGCCCGCCATCATTTTAGAGCGAGAAAATTCGTCTCGCCGTCCGTCTTTCTTTACAACGACGAGGGGAGAATCCTCGAACTTTTCAAAGGTAGTAAACCGTCGCAAACAACGATCACATTCTCGACGTCTACGAACCGCTGTTCCTTCTTCAACCTGTCGTGAATCAAGAACTTTCGTGTCCTCGTTTCCGCAGAATGGACAGTGCACCGCTCCACCCCCATATATAGTATGTTTTTAATTTAACCACACTGTATGTTGTGTGTCAACTCTCTCTTGAGGCATTATCAGGCCTGTCTTTCTCTCCCACGCTTGTTTCTGCGCACTACCTCTTTCTTCCTACTCTTTCCTAAAAGTATAAAGAAAATGATTTAGGGATATATCTTTTATCCTTTCAACTGGGAATGTTGTGAAGTAGTATTCCTCTTCTAAAAAGGGCAGAATAGTTATCGTAGCAATCTAATTAAAATATCTAGAAAGGAAGTGACAAATACCTTGATAAAGAAAATGCCGCCGAACAAAAATCCTAATCCTAACACCCTACCATCCCCGAACAATCATCAACCTAGCATGGATTCCAGGGATGGCCATGGCCTTTCTAGTGAGGAAGCCCTACGGTCAAAGAAGTAGTTATAGAGGTCTGTTAGAAAGGTTCATACTCAACGCAAAGAGGCTACCTAACATAAGGTAGTCTCTTTGCATACTACCGAACGATAACTACTTTCCCAGGGGCTTGCGCCTCAAGTATCATCGGCCCTGGAACGAAAGGCACGATAGTCTCCAGTGGAGAGTATCGCCGAGCCACCAACCATAGAGGAAGACTCCAGTGGCGAAGGAGAGCCTTTCGCCACACTGCGACTTATAACGTATTCTCCGGCAGTGTGGATTCTTAACTTCCGTGTTCGGTATACGATAAGCGGACGAGCTTATCGCCACACTGCGTCCCGAAACGCAGACTCCAGCAGTGTGACGAAAGTCGGATGAGACTTTCGCCACATTGCGACTCGTGACGCATACTCCAGCAATGTGGGTCCGAACGGGTGGAACCCCGGTACCTCGTTCTTTCAGTATAACTAACACAGAAAAGACTACCTCGTTAGAGATAGTCTTTTCGTTTGTTTACCTGGCGATGACCTACTTTCCCAGGGGCTTGCGCCCCAAGTATCATCGGCCCTGGAACGAAAGGCGGATGAGCCTTTCGCCACACTGAGACTCAAAACGCAGACTCCTGCAGTGTGGATCGAACACGAAAAGCGGACGAGCTTTTCGCCACACTGCAAACCAAAACGCAGACTCCTGCAGTGTGGGACCCAATACTGACCCACAACTAACACAGAAAAGACTATCTCCTAAGAGATAGCCTTTTTGCTTGTTTACCTGGCGATGACCTACTTTCCCAGGGGCTTGCGCCCCAAGTATCATCGGCCCTGGAGGTCTTAACTTCCGTGTTCGGTATGGGAACGGGTGGAACCCCTCCGGCATGATCACCAGATGTCTGAGATACTTTCGT
>DATCQU010000010.1:0-38758 GCA_036569365.1 Desulfosporosinus sp.
CCTCCGAGCCGTAAACCTTCTTCCACCCTAGGCTCAACAGAACCTTGCCTTTCGTGCGAAAAGGCTCATTCTCGACCACTGTTACCACATCAGTCTGGTGATAGCGGGCAGGAGGAAACCAGACGGCTAGGAAACGACGAACGATCAAGTCATACAGTTTCTGTTCCTCACCAGTGAGTCTCCCGAGGGCAACTTTCTCTGTCGTTGGAATGATGGCATGATGGGCGGTGATCGTATTGATTACGCGCTTACCCTTAGGCACTCCCAAAACATCCGCCTCATCTACCAAATTCGTGTAGGGCTCTTGGCGTACAGCCATCAAGTGATCGGGTAACTTCGAGACAAGGTCCTCCGACAAATAGGCACAGTCGGTTCGAGGATAGGTAATAGCCTTCTTCTCATAAAGAGATTGTGCCAGCTGGAGAACTCTTTCCGCGCCGAATCCATATTTTTTGGAGGCAGTTATCGTCAGGGAGGTCAGATCGAAAAGGAGCGGGGCTGGCTCCTGCACATCTTTCTGCTCCATTTTAGATATTTTTCCTGGTTTGCCCTGCGTTTTAGCCACAATGTTCTCGGCGTCTTGGGGATCCGTGATACGTTTCGATTCTTCACTTGGATCAAACCACTTACCAGGATATTCTCCCAGAGTCGCTGAGAACTCAGCCCGCACCTCGTAGTACGGTTGGGCAACAAAACGCTCAATCTCCCATTCTCGCTCTACAATCAGGGCGAGTGTCGGGGTCTGGACCCTCCCTATCGAAATAACATTGGGTTTTTTCCGCACGGCATCAAAGCTCCCAAATAAAGCGGTGAACCCTTCAGTTAGATTCATACCAAAATCCCAATCTGCATACGCACGGCCATTTCCGGCAGATGCCAGTCCAGCCACCGCTTCTGCAGGGCGCAGTTGTTTCAATCCTTCCAATATTGCCGCAGTCGTCAGCGAGGAAATCCACAGTCTAGATAGAGGTTTATTGCACTTGGAGGCATCCCACACCTCCTGAAAGAGCAACTGCCCTTCCCGATCAGCGTCCGTTCCACAAATTACTGCCTGGATATCCGTAGACCCTAACCACCGTTGGATCACTTGATATTGTTTGATGGCCCCAGATTTGACTACTCTGCGAAATGCATTCAAGCGGGGCAGAACTGGCAAACGGTTTAAACTCCAACGTTTCCCGACCCGATCAAGGTCCATATAAGCTTCTGGGCGCTCGAGCTCTAAAAGGTGTCCGTAGCACCACGTAATCACATACTGCTCATTCTCGAGATATCCGTCCCCTTTGCCCCGAACTCCCAAGGCCGCAGCATATTCGCGAGCTTGAGACGGCTTTTCTGCTACTATAAGAGTCTTTCCCATGCCTAGGCCTCACTTTATCCTCAATTTCACAGTAGACTATCTACAATAATTTAACAGGAGTTTGCATATATATGAATACCCATAAATTTAAACTAGGGGGGTATTTCGTATGTTATCAAATGAAGAGTTCATTCGGCAATCCCTTGAACTAAATCTTTTCTTTATGCGTATCATGAAAGAACATGCTTTTTTCATCGAAGCCGCCTTCAGTCCCAAAGAGCAATCCCTCGCCCAACAAGCCAATACCCTTAAGTGCGAATTTACCACGTTACTGGCAGAGGCCATAATGTTTGCCGATGGGGTGATTAGTCCTGAAGTTCTCTCTTCGGGGGAATTAGTTACTAAATTCACCTTTGATGCTGAGCATGCCACAGAGTTCTACTCAGGTATCCAGCTTGATTCAGAACTAACCCGTATGGAACTTTGCCTGGATCAGAATCTAAACTCCGGGATAGGCTCCCTGTTGGTTGATCAGATCTCTGCACTGAACCAAAAAGCAATTACGGCAACGACTGTCTTCGCCGACTACAAATCCAAGCTCCTTCAAGACATATTATGTTGCAAAATTTTCACGTTCAATTACCCTTTGTTGATCGATCACATACTCCGTGAAGCACATTTCTACCTAAAACTACTCTATCAATTACAGAACCGTCAACTGGTCAATATTCTTGACGATATCATCGAACAAGAGAAGTTTTGGGATCGAATTATGGCCGAGCACGCTAAATTTATTCGAGGTTTATTAGACCCCACAGAAGATGCACTCTTTGATACGGCCAATCGTTATGGTAAAGTGTTCGATGAGCTCACCAAGCAAGCCTTGACAATGACAGACCAGACGACTATATTACCACAACTCAGTAGTAAAACCTCCAAGGCTACAGCCAGTCTTAGGGATTTTAAAACAGCAGCTACAGAAGGCTTACTTCATTGCAAAATTAAGGCGCTAGCTGTGCCTTTGTTAGGTGACCACGTACTTCGCGAAGCAAACCATTACCTAAGACTTCTCAACTCGTTTAACGAGCGATTACGCTGAACATACAACATCATTATATCTTAACACAATCTCACATTTTATTGTAATAGGCGATCATCGCATCTTTCTACCGCTATAATACCGAACTCACGAGCTTGCCTTCCAGACAAACTTTGAGCGAAAATTGCTTGATGCCGAGTTTTCGAAAGTTTACTTCGAGTAGATCGCTCTCTGCATCAGCAACTGTAATCCGACCGATTCCAAACGCTTTGTGTCTAATATCTGCTCCTTTTTCCACTCTAAATGTGGTCAAATTCACGGCTTTTGCCCCGTTTTGCGATCGCCCTGGGCAAAGAATCTCTCGAACTTCTCCTACAAACTGGGATTCGACTACATCTTGATCATTGAGATTCTCAACCGTCAGAAGTTCAAGCTCCTTCTTGGCGCGTGTCATCCCAACGTAAAAGAGACGCCTTTCTTCTTCTAGGCTATCCATGTTTTTCTTTTCCGCACCTTTTAGACTTTCGAGATTAGGAAGGATTCCATCGACTAAATCCAGCATGTAGACGCTTTCGAACTCAAGACCTTTGGCGGAATGAAGGGTAGAAAGCGTCACTGCATTGTTATCCTTATTTCCCGCCGATTCGTACATTAATTGCTCAAGATGTTTCAGGCGGTCTGCAAAGTCCTTGTGAGTCTTCATTCCCTGTGCAATATTTTCGAGTGTGGCCAAGATCCCGTGGAAGGACTCCATGGAAAGCCCTAAGCGCTCGCTAAACTCTTCAAGCTTTTTCTCATAGTGCAGTTCCTTTCGAATATAACGGAGTGCATCAAGGGGATTCATGGCATTGAGCTTTTTGAACTGTCTTTTAAGTTCTTGGAAGTTTTTCTTTCGAAAACCTGGGAGATTCGGAAGCCCAGCCAAATGATCAAACACTGATATAGTCTGGTCTTGGTTTTTCAAATATTCTAACTGATGCTTGGAAATATAGGAGTCGAATTTACTATATATGGTCTCCAGTATTCCAACGTTCTTGTCACTATAGGAAAACCGCATAAAGTTCAGAATATCTTTAATTACCCAGTGATTAAAGAATTTATAGCCAGAATCCCGGACATAAAAAGAGAGGGTCGCTCCCTCAAGGTGATCGATCAGGTTAATGGCAGAAATATTATTTCGGTACAGTATTGCCGTCTGCCCGATTAGTTTCTTATTTTTTAGCTCCTTGATAATATAGTGAAGCTGTTGATAACCATAGTCAAAGGAGTGAATCCTAATTGTTCTGTTTGAAGGGTTATCTGTAAACATAGTCTTTTTATAGCGCTGCTGATTACCACTGATGAATACGTTCGCTGCCTTAACAATCTCAGGCGTAGATCGATAATTCTGTTCCATTATTAAGATACGGGCGCTAGGATGTACCGTCTTAAAATTCAGTAGATACTTTGGATTCGCGGAACGGAAACCAAAAATGGACTGATCATCATCCCCTACTACAAAAAGGTTATCACTCAGCTTGGTAACCTTTTCAATAATTTTATTCTGAATGATCGACGTATCTTGGCTTTCATCGGTTAATACGAATGGAAACTGCTTTTGATACCTTGACAGGATCGAGGGATTTTCTTCGAGTATTTGGTTAGACAAAGTAAGCATATCGTCAAAGTCAATCAATCTATTCCCCTGATGGGCGTTATTCTTGTAGTGTTCATAAGCCTCATAGATTAACCTAAGGTCTTTGACCTTGGTATCCATCTTTTGAACATCTACCATTGAAATCATGCTATTTTTAATAAAACAGATTGCGTTAGCTAGCTCTTCCAGCTTATCTTCGGTCAAGATCGTCTGATTTATTTCTTCGTAGAGCCGTTTGAGGACCGAATTTTTGCTAAGCGCCCCATGCTCATTCTCAATCAGGGTGAATGCGATACGATTCTCTTGGAAATAGGCTCTCACAATATAATAACAAAAGCTATGAATTGTGGAAAAACGGACTCTCCGTTTCACTAACAGCCCGTATAATTTTTGAAAGCGCACATCCATTTCTTTCGCCGCAGCCTTACTAAACGTTAAGGCTAGGATATTCTCCGGATTTACGCCCTGACGAAGGATTAAGTAAAGTATCCGAGCGTTCAATACAGTGGTCTTTCCTGCTCCAGGGGTTGCTAAGAGCAGTAGCGGACCCTCAGGATGACAGATCGCCTCTTTCTGCACGTCATTCATTTCCACCCCGGTTTCCCTCACAAGGCGTTCAAAAAAAACCTGATCTTCCAAAATACAAACTCCCTCTTACTAACCTCTTACTAACCTCTTACTAACTTCTTATCTAATTTCTTATCTAATTTCTAGCCTATTTCCTCACATTGTATACTAAGTTCTACGAACTTTCTGAAATATCCAGTTCAGTATTTACTAACCTTCCGTCATCCTTATCCCCAGCTAAGACAACGAACAAAGGTAATTATCGAGTATATCCGATAATTACCTTTGTAATCGTTACGCCTAATTATCAATTAGGCCTCATCAGAGCTCCAGGATGCGAGATAACCGACTTGCTCCTCGGTTAGTTTATCAATCGATAAACCAAGCGACTGAAGTTTTATCATGGCTACTTTCTCATCAATATCCGTATTAACTTGATAAACTTTAGCAGAGAGTTTGTCATAATTTAAAGCAACATATTGAAGGGACAGTGCCTGTAAAGCAAACGTCATGTCCATTACTTCCGCTGGATGCCCGTCACCAGCAGCCAGGTTGACTAATCGCCCCTCGGCCAGAAGGTATAATAGTTGACCACCAGGAAGACTGTATTCTGTTATATTAGTCCTCGCCATTCTTTCCGAGACCGATATTTTTTTCAGTTGAGCTACGTTGACCTCCACATCGAAGTGCCCAGCATTACACATAATAGCACCTGATTTCATGAGAACAAAGTGTTCCTTATTTATGATATCCGTGTTGCCCGTAACTGTAATGAAGAAATCTCCGTACTTCGCTGCAGCTACCATTGGCATAACTTCGAATCCATCCATTAAAGCCTCGTTCGCTTTAATAGGGTTAATTTCACAAATGATAACTCTTGCGCCTAATCCCTTGGCACGAAGAGCAACTCCTTTACCACACCATCCGTACCCAGCGACGACGGCTGTTTTACCAGCCACTACCAGGTTAGTTGTCCGCATGATCCCGTCCCAAACGGATTGTCCCGTGCCATATCTATTATCAAACAAGTACTTGCACTGAGCATCATTGACAGCAATCATCGGGAACTTTAGAACCCCCTCACGCTCCATAGAGTGTAATCGAAGTACACCCGTCGTGGTCTCTTCTGCGCCGCCCTTAATTTTCTGCAGAAGTTCAGGGCGAGTTGTGTGGATTGTTGTGACAAGATCTGCGCCGTCGTCAATAATAAAATCCGGCTCATTATTGAGAGCCAATTGCATATGCTGATTAAATTCTTCTTCCGTTGCATTGTACCAGGCATGTGCCTCAATTCCTTGTTGGACTAGTGCAGCTACAACATCGTCCTGAGTAGAAAGTGGATTGCTAGCCACCATTGTCACTTCTGCTCCTCCGGCCCTAATCACATGGGCCAAATAGGCTGTTTTGGCCTCTAGATGTAAACAGATAACTACTTTCTTTCCGGCAAAGGGCAATTGTTCCTCAAATTCTTTACGTATCATATTAAGCACTTGCATACGTGGTGCTACCCAATCAATTTTAGCCTGACCAAGTGGTGCTAATGCAATGTCTCGAATAGTGTATTTCATGTGTTGATATACCCTCTTTCTCTTTACTATTTTAAAGCAGAAATTCAACTAGAAAATTCAGCGTGTGCCATTTGGGTCACTACTTATATGATTATATACTGATTATACTCTAAACAGCTATTTTTAAACCACTATCCAGAGACTACAATAGACTCCTAGGTCTATTCCTGCCCATAACCCTGCAGATAGAAATTCCGCATTCCATCAATATCGTCTTGAGTTAATTCGACAACACCGCCCATGAGTTGTGCGAGAAGTGTGATTTGAGCAGACTTCTCAACGACCTGGCAAACTTTAAAGGCTTCATCCAAGTCTCGACCCACTCCCAGCATGCCATGGTTGGCTAGTAAGACCGCATTGCGTCCTTCCATTGCTTTGACAGTGTTAATGCCGAGTTGCTCGGTCCCAGGCAGTGCGTATTCATTAACTCGCACATTTCCGCCCACAATCTGAACCAAATCTTCTACCGCTCCCGGAATTTCTCTTCGGGCAACAGCCATAGCAGTTGCATAAGCACTATGGGTATGGACTATTGCCTGTATATCCATACGGGCATTATATAATGCCAAATGTAGAGGGACTTCAACGGAAGGCTTGCGGGTTCCGCTGATCGTGTCGCCGTTCAAATCCAAAATAACAACATCTTCAGGCACTAACACATCATAGCTCATTCCGGTCGGAGTTATGGCAATATAGTTTTCCCCCTGGACTCGACAACTAATATTTCCCCAAGTTCCCACCGTGAGGTTTGTTGTGAGCATTTCGAGCCCCTTCTTGACAACGTTTATGCGAGCACGCATTATTTGATCCATATCTTGTTCTCCCCCGTCAGATTTGCTCACCTTAATATACTATACTGTAACAATTTACCTAAGGAATATGCAAGCTTTTTCCTCAGAAAAAATCCGAAGATAGTCCACCAGTTTAAAACAAAGAGAAAAACCTAGACCAATCAGGCCTAGGTTGAATGAGCGAAGTCAAATCTACAACGTCAACATAAGGGGGGCGAGCCCCCCCTTAAATATTAAACGCAACCGGTTGGTTTAGGAAGTCCGGAAATTTTGCAAGCGCCTTTCCCAGGACCGGCAGGAAACAGATCATAAATCTTTTTTTGATCGAATCCAGTATCTTTAACCATTTTACGAACCATTGGAGCAACACCAAACTGATCATAATAACCACGAAGGTAGTTAATCATTTTCCAATGTTCTTCAGTTAGCTCTTCAACTTCCTCTGTGGCGGCGAGAGCTCTGGCAACATCTTCATTCCATGCTGTATGATCCTCAAGAAAACCATCTTCATCCAATTCAATCGTTAAATCCCCTACTACGAGTTGTGACATTTTATTTTCCTCCTTATTTGTGTTTATTAAAATTAATAGCTGCTTGGGTTGATCCTAGAATCTCCAAACAAGTATCAACAAAACCACCGTGAATTATAGATCCTTCTCGACCCGAACAGAAATAGCTACCTTATAGAGAATTGTAAGAATTAACATCCCAATAGCGTATACTCCAACGACAATAGATATCTCATTACCTGTCGGGAAATATTCCGTAACTCTGCCAAAGGAATTTGGAACAAATCCAGCAATAATGAGGACCACCCCTTTGTCAATCCAGTTAGCAAAGAATACTGATAATAAGGCTATCGGTAAGAGTACTTTATTCTTACGTGTCGGCAAAACTAACAATGCAATCCCAATAAAGGCTAAGATAGTGGCTGTCCACATAAAGGGAACAAGGCTTGCATGTCCGTCAAGTCCGACAAACGCATACTTGAAGGGGGCCATTTCTCCCGGCACACTGCTATAAAAGGCTGTAAACACTTCGCAAATATAGAAGAAGACATTAGCAATCATAGCATACCTAATAATTTTTACAAGTGATTGGATTGCTCCAACACCCGGAGGATCGGCATCAAATTTACTTACCTTTCGTACAATCATGACCAAAAGGATGAGAAGTGATGGACCTGCCGCGAAGGCAGATGCCAGAAAACGTGCTGCCATTATTGCTGTTGCCCAGAATTCTCTTCCTGGAAGACCAGCATATAGGAAGGCTGTTACAGTATGAATACTGAACGCCCAAGGGATTGAAAGAAGAATAAGGAATCTAATCCATTTAGGTGGAGGTGTTCCTTTTCGTTCAGACCCAAGCGTAGTCCAACCTACGACAAAGTTTATGACGAGATAACCCACTAAGACGCACATATCGTAAAACATCACTGAATGTAACTGAGGATACAGGAGGACATTCAGGATCCGCATTGGTTGACCAACATCAACAAAAATGAATAAGATACACATGATCACCGCAGAAATCGCTAAGAATTCACCAAGGATGACCATTTTACCAAATTTCTTAAAGTCATGAAGATAATAAGGAGTCACAAGCATTACTGCTGAAGCGGCAACACCCACCAAGAAGGTGAACTGTGCAATATATAAGCCCCATGAAACATCTCTGCTCATACCCGTTAATCCAAGACCATAATTAAACTGTTTAAAGTAAGCCACTAAGCCAACAGCGATTACGGTGAGCAGGAAGAAGATCCATGCCCAATATTTTTTACCACCTGTCAGAGCTTTTTCAAGCATGGTCGGCACCTCCCACTAGGTAGTAAACACTCGGCTGGGTTCCCAACTCTACTTTGCGTCGAATGGTAAATTTCGTACTGATTAATTTCCGAACTTCAGAGTTAGGGTCGTCCAAATCGCCAAATATTAGGCCACCATTAGAGGCCTCCACGCAAGCTGGCATTTTACCGTCTGCCAATCGCTCCACACAGAAAATGCATTTTTCCACAACCCCCGGCGTTCTCGTCGGGTAATCCGGATCAATCTTTTTGATAAACTGCTTCGGATCCCTATAATTAAAGCTTCTTGCTCCAAAAGGGCAAGCCCCCATACAGAATCTACATCCGATACAGCGATGAAAATCCATAGCGACAATTCCATCTTCTCTTTTGAATGTTGCTCCAGTAGGACAGGCCTTGACACAAGGAGGATGCTCACAGTGATTACAAATGACCGCAAAAGGTAGCTTTTTAAACTCTTCAGTCAAATACTCGTTTTCCCCACCAGAAAATGTGTGCTCATAATCATCATGCCATATCCATTTTACTTCATCCTTTAGATTTCCAAAGTCAGGAATATTGTGGATACTAACGCACGACTCAATAACTCTTTTAAAATCTTCTTCTGTTTTAAATTTACTCATATCCACAACCATAGCCCAATGTTTTGCTACAAGAGCGTCTTTAGACGTCTCATATTCAGCAGCAGATGAAGCCGCTTCGACCTTTTTCCCACGAAGACCGGTAATAACGAATGAGCCCCCAAGTCCTAACGCGGTAACCATACCAGCTCTTCTCAGAAATTGTCTTCTGTTAATGCTCATTGCGCTGCTACCCCCTCTGGCCCAGCATGGCAACTCCAACAAGTAGGCTTAACCGATGCATAATTATGGCATGAAACACAGAATTGATCAGATGACGTATTTAATGCAGGGTTACTCACTCCAACTGGGTTCGTGGCAGCCTGAGTCGCCGGAGTTGCATGACATTCTAGGCACGATTGAAGACTAATATCGAATGACTTCCCTTGACTATTGACATAGATCGTCTTGCCTTCACGCACATCTGATGCTCTCCATTTAAGAAGAAGTTGCATGTGGTTGGCTCTCATATATGATGCTGGTTCAACGCACTGCTTACCAGCCTGCTGAAGCTGACTGAGATTCGCAGCAAAAGCTTTATCCGGACTTGCGTTCACTTTCCCCATATTAGAGAAGAAAGGGAACGACAGGAAGGCAACGAAAATAATCAGCGAGGCAATAATTCTACCACCTTTATACATTAATCATTGCCCTCCTTTCCTGGCAAATCATCCCCACGTAGATCCGTGGTTCTCTCTTTCTCACCCGTCATTACCAAAGCATTTGCTAGTAACTCATGTGTACCGTAGACCCCTACTCCAGGACACCAGTAGTCCATGAGTGCTGGGAAGGCCGCTCGGTCGACTGCACAAATATTAGCGAGCACGTTAACCCCATGTTTCTCTTGAACATACTTCACGGCATTTGCCCGAGCAAAGCCGCCCCTCATACGCTGTTCCATATTTTCCGAAGCGTTCAGCCCTGAGCCGCTCCCACAGCAGAAGGTTTTTTCTCTAATCGTGTTCTCAGGCATCTCATAGAAATTATTGCAAGCAGCCTTAATGATATACCGTGGCTCTTCAAGAAGCCCCATACCCCGAGAGGTATTACATGAGTCATGATAGGTAACCTTAAGGTGTTCGTTTCGGCTTGGATCCAGCTTAATTTTATTGTGTTTAATCAGATCAGCTGTGAATTCTGTTATATGAACCATCTTAGTCGATCTGGCATTTTCAAATACCGTACCGGTGATTGGCGATACTGGCACTTCAAGAAAGTCTGCCGGACCGTTCCAGGTATCCATATATTGATTCAAGACTCTCCACATGTGGCCGCATTCCCCACCAATGATCCACTTCACTCCTAAGCGTTTTGCCTCAGCATAAATCTTATAGTTGAGTCTCTTGGC
Organism: Desulfosporosinus sp.; assembly: GCA_036569365.1. Classification (GTDB taxonomy): domain Bacteria; phylum Bacillota; class Desulfitobacteriia; order Desulfitobacteriales; family Desulfitobacteriaceae; genus Desulfosporosinus. The sequence goes on from DATCQU010000010.1 coordinate 10,677, forward strand.
CATGTCATTTGATGTGAAGAATCCGAAGTTACCACCCTCTGATGCATAGGTGCTCCAGGTGTAATTGAGTCCAAGCTCATGAAATAGCATGAGATAGCCCATATTCGTGAAAATGCCCGGATCCCCTAAAAGGTCACCTGAAGGAGTAATGAAGAGAATATCAGCACCTTTTCTGTTGAAAGATGGTTCTACTCTGATACCAGTTAAATCCTCAATATCATCGCACATCGTTTCAATGTTACCAGTAATAGCATGAGGTTCAAGACCAAGGTGATTTCCCTTCATATAACAGTTGGCGACAGGTCCAGCGATCCAGTCAATGTTCAAGCCCACTAAGTTTAGAAGTTCTCGGCCAATGATTGTTACCTCTGCCTGGTCGATACCATATGGACAGAAAACAGAACAGCGACGACATTCAGTGCACTGGAAGAAGTATGACCACCATTCCTTTAACACTTCTTCATCAAGTTCTCTTGCCCCAGCTAAACGACCTAGGAATTTACCAGACGCTGTAAAATACTTTTTGTAGACTGATCTTATCAGTTCGGCCCGTAAAACAGGCATGTTTTTGGGATCACCTGAGCCAATATAAAAGTGGCATTTATCAGCGCAAGCGCCACAACGAACACAAATATCCATAAATATCTTGAAGGAGCGATATTTACTTAGTCTCTCTGAGATTCCGTCCAAAATCGTAGTTTTCCAGCCCTCTGGCAATTTCCAGTCTTCGTCAGCTGGCGACCACTGCCTTGGATTAGGTAAGTCAAGAGTTATAAGATCTTTTTCCTTAGCGCCCCAGCAAAAATTACCAGGTTTGATTTCAGTGGGTGTATCCATCCAATCCGTTGCCGGTGATTTAAAATCTATACTTTTAGTTATCTCTCCCGGCTTAGGAGTTTTGATTTTTTCTGGTTTTGCCATCTACGCTCACTCCTTTTCCACCGGAATACCAGCTTTTTTCATTTTTTCTCTAAATTCATCCTCGTACTGTGCATAGGTATGAACTTCTACTTCATGATCCCATGGGTTGATGTGTCGAACCATACGACTGTTACTCTTCATGTTTCGAGTCGGACTCATGAAAATTCCGCCCATATGCATCAGCTTACTCATTGGGAAATAAGCAAAAAGTGTACTGATCAAAAACAGGTGGACATAAAAGATAGCGCCAATTCCTTCTGGGAGCACGGGGTGTAATTGGACTAACCCGATTGCCAATTCCTTGACTGCCACAATATCGATTCTATAGAAGTAACGCATTAGAATCCCTGAAATCGCAATGCTGATAATAATAAAGAGTGGGAAATAATCAGCAGGTAGGGAGATATACTTAACCTGTGGAATTGCAAATCGTCTGATCAAAAGGAAGGTTACTGCAACTAAAAAGAACGCATCCGTCAAGTAGACAGGTGGTAGTCCAATCTGCAACATACCATCAACACTATCAAATAATTGCACTAAATACGGCACTGGCTCTAAGAAAAATCTTAGGTGTCTAATAATAATTATCAGGAACGTCCAGTGAAAGACCAAACTACCAATCCAAAGCCATTTAGCGGAACCGTAGGATAATTTCGGGCCGTTAGCTCCTTCACTTAATTCAGTCTTTGTGTTTCTGAACAAGGAGCGGAAGAAAAGTATTTCTAAGGCCATTCTTCCAATAACACCGAGAGCGCTTGTTGGATTCTCGAGCTTGTCCTGTTTGATCCAAGGGAGTGATTTTTGTTGTCCGCAGGTTGTAGGGATACGGAAAGGCACAGGGGATCGACCCCATTTTATGATACGATATACGAATCCACCCACAAACATCACAAATGCCACATAAGGTATAATGATACCGAAAAGATAATGCGTATCTACCACACTTCCACCGAAGGTGGCGACCATTATGAGAACTATTACCGCAAGAAAAGAATACAAGGCTTTCACTCTACGACCTCCTTCCTTATATATTACATTTTAGGTCTTTGTGTTCAAACTCTTCAACTGGGATCTCATACATCAAATTTGCTTTTTTCAACAGTGTAAAAGTCATTCTTTTAAGTTCGTCTGTCTTAAGTTCGTTCAGCTGTTCTCGACATTTAGAATATATATCAAAGGCGAAAAGAGCCAGATCATCTATTTTTGATTCGAATTCCAACAAGGCATCATACATCTGGTTCTGCCTGATTTCTTTGTCTAGTTCTTCTCGAACAACCTTTTTGAGAAGGAATATAAAGGACATTGCCTTAGAGGGGGTAAAATCTTGAACGGCTCTTACTTTGATAATGTCTTCGAGAAAGGGTACACTTTCTGAAAGCTCTTTCCCTTGGATAAGTGCTTCTAAGATACTTTCCACTCCCTGAGAGATGACGTGACCCACAGGATTAGCAAACATATCTTTTTGCTTTTTTAAAAAGCCTGAGGTATCCGTGGGATAGGTCTCCATGACTGCATCGAACCACTTTTTAGTAATAGCAGGTCTTTTTTCTTCTAGAAGGTCTTTCAGCTTCATATCCATTTTCACCACTCCTTGTAGTCTAAGTATAAGCAAAAAACCTTTTGTTAATCCCTTCTAGGACCGTTCAATAACATCACCTCGAAGTTCTTAGTCTAAGACAATTCAGTCGATGCTGAATGGCGCTAATCTCTCCCATCCAACATCGACCTTTCCTCTTAGAACGTTTACAGAGCAAAATGCAGATGTTTAAAATTAAAACTACTGTAGTCTGAAATGTGTTTGTTCTTATATTCACTTTCAGTTTAAGGAATTTTAACTAGCTTGTAAAATTCATATTCCTTATTGCCGCAATGAGATATTCGCATCGCAATATTAACTTAGTTAATAGCACCTTTATGAACTTGCTATTACTGTTAACTAAATAGTAATTTACACTAAGCAAGACAAACTTTAACCTACTACAAATTATCACATTAGCCGAGAATTAGTCAATGTTTAACTTTGGAAATTAATCCTTGAAAATTCAGTTTTCAGCTTGCTAAGATAAGGGGCTGCGTATAAGCCACAGCCCTTTTCCTCTTACCTACCTATATAATACCCTATGCAGCGAATGCTTAATAACACGGACACTTACACCTTAGCCTAGCGCACGCTCCAAAATATCATTAAGTCGTTTTACCATTCCCCTGGGATCTAGAATTAGCCCAGCGGCGATTTGCGCGTTCTCCAAGATTTGTTCTGCTGCAATTTTCGCAAAGGGTTCTTCGTTTTTCCGCGCTGCATCCAATCGTTTAATCATCAGATGCGCCACGTTAATTTCTAAAACACTGGGGCCCACGTTATTTAAGTCTTTATTCATGAGTTGCATCATTCTCTGCATACTATTTGTTCCGTGCGGGCTGAGCACGACGGCAGGACTGTCCACGAGGCGCTTAGATTCCCGTACGTCTGTCACTTTACTACCCAGAACCTCTTTGAACCAGCCTGTCAAAGCCACAACCTCTTCTTCAGACAAGGCCTCTTCACTTCTAGTCTTCTGTTCATTTCCTAAATCCAGATCAGTTTGATCAGCGGAAATGAGCTTCTTACCTTCATATTCTCCTAGCGATCCGAAGATGTAATCGTCTATTGCCGCATACGTATAAATCACTTCATAGCCTTTTTCGCGAAATGCTTCCAGATACGGTCCAGACTCGATCCCCTCACGTGAAGGACCATTGACATAATATATAGCCGATTGATCTTCTTTCATCCGGCCTACGTAATCTGCTAAAGAGACTAACTCACCCGACTGCGTATTCGAGGATTCAAACTGTAAAAGTTTGACGAGTTCTTTGCGATGTGTAAAATCATTCGCTGCGCCCTCTTTAATGAAGAAGTTAAATTTTTCCCAAAAATCTTTATATTTTTCCGGCTCCTCTGTCGCTTGATTTTCCAGAAATTTGATAAATCGGCTCGTGACCACTTTGTTGAGCTTACTGACCAAAGCACTGTCCTGCATGGTTTCCCGCGAGATATTAAGTGGAATTTCCTCACTGTCTATTACTCCTCTTAAAAAGCGTAGCCATTCAGGCAAGACCACTGTTGATTTTTCTTGAATTAGAACTTTTTTACAATAAAGGTTAACCCCTGGCTCCGTTCGACCAAAACCAAATTGCTCTAGGTTTTCCTTAGGGACAAATAACAAGGTGTTGATATTTATCGGAGCATCTGAGGAGAAATGCAAGCGGAAAAGTGGCTCATCATAAGCGTTCCCTATGAATTTGTAAAATTCGTTGTACTCGTCATCAGTAATCTCATTTTTGTTTTTAGTCCAAAGGGCATCAACTGTGTTCACTTTCTGTCCATTGACGGTAATGGGATAAGGTACAAAGCTAGAATATTGTTTTATTACTCGTTGGATAGTTTCTTCCTTGGCGAAATCATAGGCATCTTCTTTTAAATGGAGGACCATCTTTGTGCCCCGACTCTGGTCTTCTCCTTCAGTGATCGTGTAACTCCCGACCCCATCAGATTCCCAGACAAAACTTTTGCCCTCCACTTGATAGGAACGAGTATACAGCGTAACCCGATCAGCAACCATAAAGGAGGAATAAAAACCAACCCCGAATTGTCCGATGAGGTTAAGATCCTTTTGATCCCCTTTGGCACTCAGATGTTTGATAAATTCTTTGGAGCCTGAATGGGCGATGGTCCCTAAATTCTCGACAAGCTCATCTTTTGTCATCCCAATTCCAGTATCCGTAATGGTCAGAGTATGCGCGTTATCATCAGTATCAATATGTATTTCCAAGGCTAAATCCTTATCTTTAGTCTCCGGACCTGTCAACTGCGTGTAACGCATTTTTTCCATGGCATCTGCCGCATTAGAAATAAGTTCTCTTAAGAAAATCTCACGTTCAGTATAGAGAGAGTGAATGACAATATCCAGCAATTGCCGAATTTCTGTTTGGAATTCCTTTGTTTCTACTACTGTACTCATTATTAGCCTCCATCGCGTTTTATCTTAATATAAGTAGTGGACACTGACTTAGTCGAGCCCATAACCCTTAGTTTAATCATATTTTGTCAAAAGTGCAACCAGAGCGCTTGGGATAATAAGTAGGGGCAAGATGCATCGTGTTCCTACTCATTTCGCGAAAGTATATCCTGTAGGCAGGACTCGAACTTTCGATCATCTTCAGGCATTCTCTTTTTCGGTCCTTTGGTTCTGCCACCACCACGACGATGCTTTGCTTTCGCCTCACGTTCTTCTAGTAAAAACTCAATATTCGCAGAACTAAACTCTCGCCCAATCGGATTTAAGCACCGAACCCCTTTGCCCAGCAACATGGCCGCAAGACCCCAATCCTGCGTCACAGCCACATCTCCTGCCTGCGCAAGATTCATCACCCGGATATCTGCCTCTTGAGATGCGTCACCTACCACCACATGATGGTCTGACACAATATTGTGGTTAAAACTAGCCACTGTCCACACAGGTATAGCATATTTGAGGGCCACGCTAATGCAAATCTGTAAGACCGCCTTTGGACAAGCGTCGGCATCCACAATGATTTTCAATTCCATCCCTCATTCCACGTGGTGTAAGAACTGGCAACAACACGTTCCTTCATACATCTGTCGATGTTTCTCTAATTCCGTCTTCTGTCTGAACCACTTTATTCTCTTTAAGCAGTTTACCCATTGCTCTTTTAAAAGCTGCTTTACTCATATGAAGGCGACTTTGGATTTCTATAGGGCTGCTTTTATCATTGAGCGACATGAATCCCTCGTGGTTCTTAATCCCTTGTAGTATCTTTAGGGTGTCATCGTCCATTTGTATATAGGAAAGCTGTCGCGGGGACAAATCGAGCTTGCCATCTTCTCGAACCCTGATGACCCGAGCCTCAACTTGATCGCCCTCATGTAGCTCAGTAAAATACTCATTTTTAGGAATTAGCCCCATGTACTTATTATCGACGGCAACAAAAGCCCCGATATCAACGTTCAGAGAATAAACGGTCCCTTTTATTTTATCATTTTTCTGATAGGGGGTTTCTGCCGAAAGGTACTCATAAATCTTAGTCGTGGCGCTCAATCTCTGACTCTTATCCAAATAGACCTTTACCAGATAGCCTTTACCGACTTGAATCGGATATTTCTGCTCATGAAACGGTAAAAATAGTCCTCTTTCCAATCCTAAATCCAGAAAGGCACCAATTTTTGTCATTGCAGTGACTTTTAAGTAGGCTAAGTCTCCTAATTGGGCCAAGGGTTTGTTTAGAGTAGCAATTAACCGCTCCTCAGAATCTCGATAGATAAATACCTCTAATTCGTCTCCCACTACGGCACCTTCAGGAACTTGCTTTATGGGCAGAAGAATATTGTCATGTCGAACACCCGTGCCTGCATCTAAATAGGCACCAAAGGATGTAAAATTCGCAATTTTGAGCGTTTGAAATTTTCCAATTTCTATCATATCTTGGTCTCCTTTTTCAAGCTATCCATAATCGTAGGGTTACCCGTGAATTAAGAATTCATGCTTTGTCCGTTGCTATACTATTATATACGCGTATCAGGCTAAGGCAAAGTAAATTGATAAATACTGTATACTTTTGAAAATTCCCTTGTCAGGTGACTCATAAAGTGGTAAATTTATTTATATTGAAATGGAGCAATGATGCTTCTTGAAGATTTGGGAATAATCTTTAAGGGGGTTTTTTTTGTTTCTATGTGTCGGTTCCACTTCAAAGTAACGAAAGGGGTAGTAATAAATGAAAATTTTTGGAGAAAACGTCTTTAATGAAGCTGTAATGAGAGAGCGTTTACCTAAAGCAACATACAAATCTCTGCGTAAAACGATCGAAGGGGGACTTCCTCTAGATCCCGCAGTTGCTGAAATTGTGGCCAATGCTATGAAGGACTGGGCAATTGAAAAAGGAGCAACGCATTTTACCCACTGGTTCCAGCCTTTGACTGGCATCACTGCTGAGAAACACGATTCCTTTATTTCTCCAACAAGTCATGGTCTTGTTGCTATGGAGTTTTCTGGCAAAGAACTGATTCAAGGCGAGCCAGATGCATCCTCCTTCCCCAGTGGTGGTATCCGTGCCACATTTGAAGCGAGAGGCTATACCGCATGGGACTGCACGTCCCCTGCTTTCCTTAAAGAAGATGGTGGTATCTTAACCTTATGCATCCCTACGGCCTTCTGCTCGTACACTGGAGAAGCACTTGACAAGAAAACACCGCTTTTACGTTCTATGGAGGCACTCTCCAAACAAGCCCTTCGTGTCTTACGTCTCTTTGGTAATACCACAACTAAGCGTGTCATTAGTACTGTAGGTCCAGAGCAAGAGTATTTCCTCGTCGATAAAAAGTTCTTCGACCAACGGATGGACCTCATGCTTACTGGTCGCACCCTATTTGGGGCCATGGCTCCTAAGGGCCAAGAGCTAGAAGATCATTACTTCGGAAGCCTCAAAACACGTGTCGCCGCTTTTATGCATGAATTAAACGTTGAATTGTGGAAGCTTGGTGTTCTTGCCAAAACCCAACATAATGAAGTGGCTCCCGCTCAGTTTGAGCTGGCACCCATATTTGGAACTACGAACATCGCCACTGACCACAACCAGCTCGTTATGGACAGTCTTAAAAAAGTTGCTCTGCGACATGACATGGTTTGCTTACTTCATGAAAAGCCTTATGCTGGAATTAACGGTTCTGGTAAACATAACAATTGGTCTATGTCCACCGACGATGGTCAGAACCTCCTCGAACCTGGCGTAGCTCCTCATGAAAATTTTCAATTCCTTACAATGATATGTGCTGTCGTCAAAGCGGTTGATGATTATGCGGAATTGCTCCGAGTTTCAGCAGCTAACCCTGGTAATGATCACCGTCTCGGCGCGAACGAAGCGCCACCAGCGATTATCTCCATCTTTATTGGCGACCAGCTTACCGATATCTTTGCGCAACTCCAAAATGGAGGACTCAATCGGTCCATCCAAGGAGAAAAATTGGCCAGTGGCGTTAAGACCTTGCCTACCTTCCAAAAAGATTCGACCGATCGTAATCGAACATCTCCCTTCGCCTTTACAGGAAATAAATTTGAATTCCGGATGGTCGCATCCTCTCAATCTATTGCTGGCCCGAACGTAGTCCTTAATCTAATCGTAGCCGAAGTTCTCTCTCAGTTTGCGGATCGACTAGAACAAGCGTCAGACTTCGATCAAGCCCTGCAAGACCTCCTCAAGGAAACCGCCGCGAAGCACAAACGGATCCTTTATGATGGCAACGGTTATTCTCAAGAGTGGGTTGAAGAAGCCGCTAAACGTGGGCTCCCTAACATCACCTCAACCGTAGATGCCTCTCTTGTTCTTCTTCGCAAGTCCACTGTTGAATTGTATGCGAAGCATAAAGTGTTAAGCAAGATCGAACTGGAATCTCGCTACGAAATCAACTTAGAGCAGTATTCCAAACAAATTAACATCGAGGCCCTAACCATGATCAACATGGCTAAGAATATGATTTTCCCAGCTGCAGTTAAGTATTCTACCCTACTAGCGAAGTCGATTAATGCAATTAAATCCGCATCCGCCGCTGTCGATTATTCCGCTCAAGAAGAACTCCTCAAAGATGTCTGCTCGACCCTAGTTTCCTTCAAGGCAAACTTAACTACTCTTGAAAAAGACACTCAAGAAGCAACTACCATAACAGATGTCTATAAACAAGCAGTTTACTATCGTGATGTCGTATTCACCGCGATGCAAGCCCTACGTACCGATGGAGACCAGCTGGAAACAATGATTGACGCAGAACTTTGGCCACTTCCCACCTATGCAGAAATGTTATTTATACTTTAATAACATGCTTCCTTGCATCAATAGTTAAAGTTAAAGGGTAGATAGTTTTTAAAACTATCTACCCTTTTCATATTCCAGTATAGTGCTGTGCCTTGAGAAACTTTAAGAGTTTAAACGACAGTGAGACATCGCCCCTCAATATCTTTTCAAGGTCATCAAAATCAATGGTTGGTTGGTTAATATCGTGAATTAAGCGAAGATAAGTGAGTTTACAAGTTGGAATCTCAGTTCCTGAGAGAATGATTGGTTGGCTAAAATAATACCCTTGGAAGTACGTATACCCCAAGCAATAGGCTTCTTCTGGTTTGCCTATTTATCATTAGGCCCTCCGATATTGTATAAAATTACTATTTCTCTATATTTATTATTAATTCCTTCTTTATATTATAAAAAAATGACTTGCGGAAGATATTTCATCCTCCACAAGCCGATAGTTAAATTTTAGTCACTTTTTGTCATTTTTCCCGCCTATACACGTCCAGTTAGGCTTTTTTTATTTTACTCTCCGGACGTTTGATTCCTAAGATTGGTGCCGAATGGTCTTTTCCTAGGAAGAAATTTGACCAAGAGGACGTCTGATAGAAATCCCAATTGGCAGGTGGCACTGGGAGAACGTCTAATGTTGCTTCTTCCCCATGTTTCTTCAGTCTCGCATAAGCTCTCACCCATACGCATTTCTTCTCATTAGGAAAAACCTCACACCAGCCATTAAAGCTCCCCCCACATGCTCCGTTGCGTTGATTTTTAGGGCATTGGGACATGGGGCAAAGGTAGCCTATGTCCAGCATAGCACAGTCTCCGCAATCCTTACAATCCAGTATTACAACTTTAGCGAGATGCTCAACCGCATGCATTGCATGTGAAGTTTTCTTTTTGCCCTCCGCCGCGCGGTACATCCCGCGCATCATGCCGAAAAGTTTCTTGTCCGGTGTGAACAAGAGGCTATGCATTCCTCGCATGATCGTAGCCATTCCACCGCCAGGAGCATCTAAGGGGAGATTTACGCGACTTGTGGGGCGATCTGTATTCAGACCCGTCTTCTCATCTTTTTCGAAGTAGTAGAAGCCGTTCGGTTGAGGATAGTCAAATTCCTTGACAAAATCGCGCCAATTCGGGCTGAGCTCTTCTCCCTTGTCAAGAATGTATTCCAATTGTTCGTATTTAAGGTTGTGCCCTCCAATATGAACTCCAGCAACGCCAATACCTTTTAAGATTGCGTATAATTTGGCTGCCCTCAACATCCGTGCACCTACCCCTTTATCTGGGGCAGCTTTTTCGTTATCAAGTTCAGCCAAAAGTTTGTCAGTGACAACACAACCCGGCAGCTTGTTTTGATTCATGACATTTGCTGCTCCATAAGGGAGAACGTAAATATTTCCCACAACAGGTATGTCCAGTTTGTTAACCTTCAAAAACTGGATGACCTCATGACACTTCCGGGCATCATAACCAAGCTGGGTGACGATGAACTGAGCTCCACCTGCGATTTTCTTTTTCAGCTTATAATACTGAATCATCAGTTCAGCCTCGGTAGCCTTAAATGGTGATACTGCTGCTCCTGCGAAGAAATCACTAGGTTGGTTATGGGTCGGTCCCTTAAAGCCCGGAATTTCCAATCCCTTATTCATTTCTCCAATGAGTTGTAATGTATTAGAGGGATCGAGATCAAACACCGGTTTAGGACGTCCTTGAAATCCTGAAACTGTGTAATCTCCCGTCATTACTAAGAGATTACGTACTTTTGCACGATCTAAGGCATGTAGTTGGCTTTCCATTTGATTGCGGTTCTTATCTTTACACGTGAAATGGACCAAGGGCTCAATCCCCATTTTTATGATTTCCATCCCTAAATAATCTGCGAGGATTGCCGGATTGCCCCCTGGGTTGTCTGTAATCGTTAGTGCGTGTACTCTGCCGCCCTTAGCCGCTTGAACTGCTGAGGCCATAGCGCTTTCTTGAGCCTTTTCAGTTGCACCTCTGCCTGGTACGAGCTCCCATGTCACGGATAGCACGTTCTTATCAAGTATTGAATCTTTGAACTTGTTTTCCATTCCTTAGTTCCTCCCCCTTCACACACGTATTTTCCCTATACTATATCCCATTATAACCTATAGCGAGATATAATGGTAAAGAAACTTAAAGAAATTTTTCACATATCTCTTATTTTAACCGTTCAAGGTACATACTGTTCATAAAATAGTTAGAAAAAGTGGAACTTCCGCCTAATTCGACATGACTAATTTTTCGGTATAGAACGCCAGCCATAGCCAGTTCATGATGATCAAGGAGCGCCATAAGTGCACCGACATGAGCAGCATTGCCCACCATCTTAATTTTTTCTGGAACGATATCTGGCACAAGCCCAATATTTAAAATGTTGTCAGCCTTCAGATAAGTTGCAAACGTGCCAGAAAGAGTCACAGAATCGAGTTCAGGAACGGCTATTCCAGCCATTTCTACGAGCGTTTTAATCCCTGCACAAACAGCCCCTTTGGCTAACTGCAACTCACCAATGTCCTTCTGACTCAAGGTCACGTCAAACCCTTGTCCAGTCCCATAAGCCAAGACAAATTCACGGCCTTTTTCACCCTTTTGAATACGTTTGAGAAGCTCTGGTGAAAGCGCTGGAGCCTTCTCAGGGTCGACAATCTTCCCCTGTTTGTTGACAACTCCGGCCTTTCTCATCTCATCGATTGCCTCGATAAGGCCCGACCCGCAAATCCCAATGGGTTCCCGCCCTCCGATCACTTCACAGTACACACCCTCATCTGTAATAGAGACACCTTCAATGGCCCCCTGCTTTGCTCTCATACCATGGGCAATGCCTGCACCTTCAAAGGCTGGTCCTGCTGCCGTAGAACAAGCCATCAAAGTCTTTTCTGTTTTTAGAAACAGTTCACAGTTCGTTCCTAAGTCAATGAGCAAATGATTGCCTTGTTCTTGAACCACGGGCGCCCCCATGATTGCGCCTACCGTGTCAGCCCCTACAAAACTTCCAATATTTGGCAATATATAAATTTTTGCTTGGCTATTGATTTCCACGCCTAACTCACCCGCTGTGAATTCCAGTGGTCTGTTACAAACTGAAACGAATGGGGAAACTGCCAGATGAGAGATATCTAAGCCGATAAAGAGATGATGCATCGTAGTATTGCCAACGATCGTCATCTTGAACATATCGTTTTTACGTACATCAGTCTGAGCGGTGAGTTCTTCAAGTAAATGATTAATGGTTCTTCGGATCGCTACGCGTAAGGCCGTGGCGTTCTCTTGACTTTCCATCGCAAAGGAAATCCGGGAAATTACATCTGCGCCAAAGACTGTCTGTTCATTTTCCGTAGAGACAACTTTCAAGATGTTGCCCTGATTCAGGTCGACTAAGGCTACCGCCACACTAGTTGTGCCAATATCCACTGCCACACCATAAAATCGGTTTGTTGTATCCCCCGCTTCGATATCCAAAATTTCATGATCAGAAATCGTAGCGGTGAGGGTAAATTCACCCTTACGCAAGACGTCTGGGACTTTACCTAGGACATATAGACTTGCTTTGCCATAGTCTTTGCCCGTGACGGTGCTTAGTGCATCGACAATGCGATCCAAGTCTCCTCGCTCATCGGCTAGTGACGGCTTAGTAGCCTCCAGAAACACCTTTCTCATTCCGGGATCTAAGGCGGTTGCCTTTAGTCCAAGATGAACACCTTCTTTACGATCCTGACTTTCTACAAAATCGAGTTCTATGACCATACCCTCTTCAGGTGTCACAGCACAGGCTAGTCGAACTCCGGACGTTAACTCTTGCTTGTTGAGATGCTCTAGGTCACGCTCACTTGGTGGTGAGACATATCCAGTCATCCGAACTCTACATTTACCGCAAGTTCCTTCGCCGTTACAAATATTTTGTACGGGAAGACGATTACGAATTAGTGCTTCCATTAATGTTTCATTTTCCCAAATCGTTATTTCACGAATGGGGAGTATTGTTATTTTCATAGTTACCTCCTGCCAACATATCTATTGTCACCATCCGTCCTGGTTCCACATAGACAGTATCTTGCTCAATTTTTCCATTTAATACAGCGTTTAAAAGAAGAAGATCCCCTTTTTCTTCGCCCACGTCCCACCCGAAGAAGTCCGCAATAGTGCGAACTTTTTCTCGGTATATCTCGATATCTAACGTTCCCGGAGTAACAATAAGAACTGCTTTATTATAACTACCATACAACATTTTAATAAGATCAGCGGCCTTCTTCCGCCCGTATTGATCGACGTACTCTAGGTACTCAGCATAGGGAGTCCGACCGTGATCCAGCCATCCTCTGCTAAAATAGTAGGTACCCGGATTTTCTTTGAGTAGCTTAAGTTGCCTTTCATTCGACCCAAGCAAGAGGGAAATACAATCATGGGTTCTTGGCAAAAGTAACGGTACCCGCTGGGAAAGCAAACCAACGACAACATTTGAACACCGACTATAGGTCGTAATGATCAGATCATAATCCTGGCTTTGGTCAATAATTTCCTGAAGTCGCACATGAAGACGATCCGGTTTGCCATGGTAGTTGAAATCCAGGAACTCACAATCCATTGTTTCTGTAATTCCCAGCCAACAAACTTCGTTCTTGGTTGAATCACATCCAATCAGTTTAATCCTAATGATCAGCCCCTCATTCCTTGTTTACTTTTTATTGATTCAGTACGCTTAAAAGAACCATGTCCATAATTAAATATAATCCCCTTACTCTTGATTGAGAAGGGGATCATGAAACTAATTTTAAACTCAAAATTCGAATTGCTTTTTACGATAACCCTTAAGATATTTAGCACAGTATGCGTCTCGTCCCGCTAGTGTCTCAGCCGTGATCAAACTTGCCATCATCATCTTATCCAAGGGATTAATAATTAAACCATCGAGCCCTTTGCCTATCGCCATAATAGCAAAGGCATGATTCATAAATTTTCTCTCAGGTAGTCCATAGGATATATTAGACAGGCCACACATTGTATGAACTCCTTTAAATTGAGTCATAATGGCTTCAACGGAGTTAATAAATTCTACAGCAAATGTGCTGTTAACAGAGATTGGTTGTACCAGCGGATCTACATAAATGTGATCGATTGGTACATTGTTCTGGACAAGCCCATTGATGAGTTTATCGGCAATTCTTAACCGGTCGACCATCGTTTCAGGCATTCCTTCATCACTCATGCATAACGCCACAACTTTTAAATCTGTGCCTGCAATGACAGGAATCAACGCATCATAGCGTTCCTTCTCTAGCGAGATGGAATTGATCATCGCAATGCCTTTGTGTACCGACAAGGCAGCCTCAATCGCCTTTGGGTCCGGGCTATCAATACAGCAAGGTGCCTCAACAGCCTCTTGAACGGTTTTAACTAGCCATTGTAAGTATTCTGGTTCTTTCCCGACGAAAATACCTGCGTTCACATCAATATAATCCGCTCCGGCTTCTAACTCGTCCTTGGCTACCTTTTTAATATAGTCTGCATCTTGCGCTTTAATGGCTTCCCCGATGGCCTTACGACTCGCATTAATTAATTCTCCAACTACTAGCATATCTTTTCCTCCCTCGTTTAAATACAGACTTGATTGTGACTTCCAACTATAGGATTTCGTTCGCCTTAGTTAAGTTTAGTCTCAAGTCGGGTATTTTCACAGGGATTTTCTTGTTTTATCTTGAATATTCTAACTTATCTAATAGCTCCAATGCTAAATCAACTGCTTTAAATACATCACCAGCATAACCATCAGCATTTATTGATTGTGCAAAATCTTGGGTCGTAGGATTTCCGCCAATAATTATCTTAACGTTATCACGTAGTTCTCTCCGTTCAAGTTCCCTCATAGTCTCAGCCATCATACCCATCGTGGTAGTGAGCATAGCCGACATAGCCAAAATGTCCGGGTGGTGGTCCATGATTGCTTCTGCGAATTCCTCAGGCTCAACATCGATGCCTAGATCAATCACCTCTAAGCCAGCTCCGCGAAACATCATCACGATCAAATTTTTTCCAATGTCATGTAAATCCCCAGCAACTGTACCGATGACTACTTTACCGAGTGAAGCTTGCTGTGAGTCAGACAAAAGAGGCTTTAAGACATGTAACCCCGCATGCATTGCCCTCGAAGCAATTAAAACCTCGGAAATGAAAATAGTATTATCACGAAATTGCCGACCAATAACCTCCATGCCTGGTAATAATGCCTTTTCAAAAACCTTTCGAGGAGCGATCCCGCTTTCTAGGGCAAGTATTGTGAGAGTCTTCACCCGATTAGCCTGCCCTCTCAATAGAGCGTTAGTTATCAATTCTAATTCTAATTCTGTTGTTAACAACAGCGTTCACTCCTCGGCAATTACAGTTTACAGAGCATTTTGTTTAAATCTGCTTGGAGTAATTCCTTCGAGTTTCTTAAAAACTCTGGTAAAATAGCCAGGATCCTCAAAACCACTTTCTTCAGCCGCCTGCATAACGTTAAATTTCGGGTCTTTTAACATGGTTTTAGCTTCTTCCATCCGTACCTGAGTTAGATATTCCATCAACGTACAGCCCAGACTCTGCTTAAAAATTCTGCTGACATAGCATGGACTAAGGTACACTTCCTGAGCAATATCCTCAATTGTAAGCTTATTTCGGTAATTCTGTCCAATATATTCCGCTGCTTTCTGAATAGCTTGCAGATTTTTCTGGTCTTTATTATCTTCCAAATGGTTCATAAATGACCGTCTTACCGCTTTGCATAATTTGAGTTGCGACGATAAACAATAGATCTGATGCTGCCTGCACCCGATCACTTGACAATACCTCTAATTGGGCTGCTGACCACTTAACCGCAGCAACATCAACATTAAGGCCCTTGACCATTTCCTCGATTTCTTCCAGGAAGTAATCTTCCGGTTCCCACATTAGTACTTGTCCGCAGATAATTGCGCCAACATGTTTGTCGATTAATATTGGTGCCGCCCACATGATCAAGCCCGCATGACATCTGAAAATATAAGGCTCACCATATTTCGCGGCTTCAGTGCACGCGCGAGCATAGGACCGCTGACATTTTTTTGTACCACGACTATCAGACCTTATTATTTCACAGAAGCGACAGTCCTTTATCGCATGGTCGGTGGATATTAATGTATTTCCCTTGTTGTCAACAAATATTGCTTTTAGACCAGTAGACTTTGAGAACGAACAGAGCATTTTTTCAAGGAGATTCCGTCCTACTAATTTCTCAAGCCATTGTGATTCCTCTTGATTCACACTACCACCTCCGAAGCAGACTTCACACAGCAAATGCGTACAACATTGAGTAGATTTAGAGACTCTAACTCAACTACCATCATAACACAATTAATTGTTTTATTAGATAATTTCTCATAATTCAGTTTATTCAAACGGTTATTAAATAGGGCACTCTTGTCTTTGGCTAGGTTTGATTAATTCGCCTAGGAAGACTAGAGTGCCCTGGGTGGTTCAGATATATTACTGTTTTCTCACAAGTTTATTTGGCGGCAGTATCGACATGCATGTCATATTTCGCTGGATCGAATTTTTCCTTTGTCGTGCCTTTAATCATAGTTTGTGTAAATTTAGCTTCGTCATCTGGTACAGATTTTAACTGCTTTTCAAGTATGTCAAGGTATTTTAGTTCCTTCGCATCGAGCAGCACGAAACCTTCTTTGGCGGCCAACCGCAATTCAGTAATCGTAGCGGACGCGGCGATTTTCGTGCGTTCAAAATGAGTTTTCCCCTTGACGATTTCCTTGCTCAATTTCAAGACGACTCTAGGATCTAATACATAGGCTTGTGGATCATAGAGTCTATCGGATTCCGCTAGAATATCTCTCATTTCAAACGCTGATCCACGAGAAGTTGCGACATTCATGATTCGGCAATCATAAATAAGTTCTTCCGTGAAGACGGTAGGGGCCATTCCCCCTAGCAATCTAACATTTTCCACGGATTCATTACTCCAACAGTCAGCCAAGCAGGCTGCGATATTACCTACTGCACTGGAATGAGCACAGACGGCCGTTCTACCTTCCATAGAAATTGGTGTGCCTGTGATGGCTTTGAGATAAACCCCTTCGTAACCGCAATCTTTGTCTGGTCCGACAGCACCACGTTCTACGGCTACCATAGTTCTAACGGCACACATAACCCGATCAATAGCTGCAAAAACCTTTGGAATGAAATTCTTGTGGGCCATAACCATAGATGTGTTGGCAAAGCCACAAGCAGTGTCTCCAGAAGGCAAACACTTAGTTTCCTTAGAAATTTTGACGATTTCATCCCATAAAGTTACCATATCACGGCAACCTACAACCCCTAGAGAAAACAACGCTTTGGGTAGGTCGCAATTCATTACAGCCTCATCATGGAGATGTTTTCCTCCAATCGACTCAATTGCTAAAAAGTCTGCCCCTGCTTCAGCGCATCCTCTGAATGTCTTCATCAAATTGTCCCAATGATCGCCATGGTACATATGAGTAAGTGTTTTACCTTCCCTGATATCGACAGCTGTCAATCTCAAGAGGCTTTTCAGTCCAAATTTTGTAGAGTATTCATCCATAACTTTTCTAACGACTTTGGTGACGTCAATTCCCCACTGAGGATTGAAGGTACATGGCGGAAGAAGTTCAATTTCTATAAGGATGCCCGGTGCGTGGAGCTCATTAGCTTTAGAGCAAATACCGTGAATCATTTCTTCATATTGGGCCAATACTTTCGGCATTGTTTCTTCATTTATCAACATGGTTGGCAGAGTAAGATTAACCTCCGGATAAACAGTTCCTCCACCAATAACCATTCCGTTGCTGCATTTTATGGGTTTTTTGGCA
This sequence comes from Desulfosporosinus sp., assembly GCA_036569365.1. Taxonomy (GTDB): domain Bacteria; phylum Bacillota; class Desulfitobacteriia; order Desulfitobacteriales; family Desulfitobacteriaceae; genus Desulfosporosinus. The sequence continues at coordinate 28,319 of DATCQU010000010.1, forward strand.
GATCCATAAATAAACTCCTCTAAATTAGCGTACGCAACGTCTGTAAACTTAAGATCAGTCATAAAAGACCCTCCCCTAATTCTATTTATTAGCGAGCTACCATTTTCGCATCTTGTAGTAATTTACCAACCAGGTCTACAGCTGCGGCCGCATCACCTGCATAGCCATCTGCACCAATTTGATCCGAGAATTCTTGGGATATAGGCGCCCCTCCAATAATGACTTTAACATCGTTACGCATACCCTTTGCAGAGAACTCATCAATCGTGGTTTTCATAGCCAACATTGTCGTCGTCAGTAAGGCTGAAAGGGCTAATATTTTCCCATCGTTCTCTTTGATGGCAGTCATATACTCTTCTGGAGAAATATCGACCCCTAAGTCAATGACCTTATAACCAGAACATTCTAGCATCATACCGACTAAGCTTTTTCCAATATCGTGCAAATCGCCTTTAACGGTTCCTATGACAACAGTACCCTTATTGGTCATCTTCCCACCAGCAAGTAGTGGTTTAACCAGGTCCACGCCAGCATTCATCGCTCGAGCAGACATTAATACTTCAGGAACATACATATCATTCACTTTGAAACGCTGACCAACGACATTCATTCCGCCGATAAGACCTTCATTAATAATTGCCAGTGGATCGACCTTTGCTTCAAGCGCTATTTTAGTTAACACCTGAACCTGATCCTCATCACCCTCGATTACAGCATTGCTTAACTCTGAATAATCATACATATATTTATCCTCCTAATAATTTATTTGATAACAGATTACTAATTGGACACTCGCATGACGTTTGGCACTCCTTTCCTCATTAGTCTCCAACATCTACATTACGCTTCGGATATTCATGAATGTCCAAAAGTGTTTATTTTATTCTGTTAATACTATTGTAGTCCTATAGCTACCTCGGCCTCTATGGACTATCTTGTTTTATCTTGCTAGATATCAGCCTGTTATTTGTACTATTTTGCACTAATAAGGGCGAAATTTGTAGTTTAATGGGCTATTACGTTAAAAAAACCGAGTTTCTGGGACAAGGCTCGACCACGAATCTTAAGCTAACTATGTTATTATAGAATAAATTGAATAATACGTATCGGAAAATCCCAGTTACTATTGAATAATCCCTAGTAAGTATGATGAATTAACATTTTACTTACTAAAATGCTAAAATAAGGCATATTTGCATGGAATATTCCAAATATTCGATAATGTACGCTAACTATTCCCCATGTGATGAGATAACGTTGATACTTAGTTAAAGAGAGAGAGACCCATTCAAGGGTCTCTCTCTCTTTAACTACTTTGAGGATAATTGAAAATCGAGTTCAATGGGCATACCTTAACAAATTTGTGCTTCCAATAATTTATGCGATTAAAAGCTGATGATCCCCCACTCTTGATCGAGAAGGGGATCATCCAACGATTTATGAACCTTAGAATTCGAATTGCTTGTTTCGGTATGCCTTAAGATACTTGGCACAGTAGGCATCTCGTCCGGCCAACGTCTCGGCCGTGATGATGCTCGCCATCATCATCTTATCCAAGGGGTTAACTATCATGCCATCCAATCCCTTAGCAATCGCCATAATCGCAAAGCCGTGATTCATGAATTTACGTTCTGGCAAGCCATAAGATATGTTAGATAGGCCACACATCGTATGAACCCCTTTAAATTGAGTCATAATAGCTTCAACGGAATTAATAAATTCCATGGCGAACGTATTATTTACTGAGATCGGTTGTACCAATGGATCCACATAAATGTTACTGATCGGCACATTGTTTTGAACGAGTCCATTAATGAGCTTATCGGCAATTTTTAACCGATCAGCCATTGTCTCAGGCATCCCATCATCACTCATGCAAAGTGCCACAACTTTCAGGTCCGATCCGGCAAGCACCGGAATCAACGCATCGTAGCGCGCTTTTTCTAGAGAGATAGAGTTAATCATCGGAACCCCTTTGTGTACGGCAAAGGCCTCTTCGATCGCCTTTGGATCAGGGCTGTCTAAGCAACAGGGACAATTAACCACTTCCTGAACAGTTTTCACAAGCCATCTCAAGTACTCAGGCTCCTTGTCGAGATAGATACCTGCGTTAACATCAATGTAATTCGCTCCAGCCTCGAACTGATCCTTTGCCACCTTTTGGATATATTCAACATTTTGTGCTGTGATGGCCTCTCCAATGGCCTTACGGCTGGCATTGATAAGTTCTCCTACAATTAACATTTCAGCTCCCCCTTCAATACGCAAATTCTTCTTGACTACCTTGCGCAAGCCTTATAACAGATAAGCTACCTACTTTTACCTCAGGCTTATTAATTAGGCAGATTTCTTACTGACTGAATACTAAGAAGCAGCTGTGGTTATTGCTTAGTATGACTAGTGCGAACAGTTTGTGATAGTATAATTTTAGTATCGAATCGTTCATTTTCACATGGATTATTTTGCTTAATCTTGTTTTATTACAACTTAAATCCAAGCACGATTTTCTCACTTAACAAGTTGCACTGTCAGGTCGACAGCTTTAAATACATCATCTGCAAAACCATCTGCATTGATAGCCTGCGCAAAATCCTTTGTCGCGGGATTTCCGCCAATGATTATCTTCACTTTATTACGTAGGTCTTGACGTTCAAGTTCCTTTATCGTCTCTGACATCATACCTAAAGTGGTAGTAAGCATAGCTGACATTGCTAGAACGCGGGGTTGGTGATCTATGATTGCTTGAGCAAAATCTTCCGGTTGAACATCAACGCCAAGATCGATGACCTCTAATCCGGCACCGCGATACATCATAACGATCAAATTTTTCCCGATATCATGTAAATCCCCAGCGACCGTACCAATAATTACTTTACCGAGTGAAAACTGCTCAGGATTGGACAAGAGAGGTTTCAATATATGCAGTCCAGCATGCATTGCCCGGGAGGCAATTAAAACATCCGATATATAAATTATGTTATCTCTCAATTGTCCGCCGATTTCCTGCATTCCTGGCATTAACGCCTTTACAAGGATTGTTTGGGGATTTATCCCGTTCTCAATCGCCAGCAAAGTGAGATTTCTAACCCTATTTGCCTGTCCCTTAATTAAGGCTTTAGTTATTAATTCTAATTCTGCTTTCATCACAGCTCACTCCTTGGTAACAGCATAGTCACAGAGAATGTTGTTTAAATTTACTTGGCGTAATACCCTCAAGTTTCTTAAAAACCCTGGTAAAGTAGGCAGGATCCTCAAAGCCACTCTCTTCAGCAACCTGCATAACATTATATTTGGGGTTCTTTAACATTTTCTTAGCTTCTTCTACCCTTACCTGAGTGAGGTATTCCATCAAAGTACAGCCGAGACCCTGTTTGAAAATTCTGCTGACATAACATGGACTGAGATAAACTATCTGAGCAAGATCGTCAATAGTTATCTTATTACGAAAATTAAGACGAATATACTCGGCTATTCTTTGAATTATCTGCTGATTTTTATGGTCTTTATTAATATCTATTTGGTTCATAAATGTTTCTAACATATCTCTGGACCATAGGCAAAGTTCATCGGTATTCGTTATTTTAAGCAACTCCAGATAGAATAAAGCGTTTTGCTGTAGAATAGCACTCAAGTCAGCGCCTCCATCTACTGCTGCCCTCGATATAATGACGACTAATTCAACAATTCTTGTCTTAACCGTATCTAGATGTTCCGAATTAATTTCTATGATATCAACTAATAAAATTTCAAGAAGTTGTTGGGCGGCTCGCTTTTCTCCATTACGCACCATCGTCTTAAGTACGTGTTCCTTGTCCACGGAACACGTACTTAAAGCCCTTGACTCAATCGTACGCATGGCAAATTCAGAACGCTTACGAGCCTGTATTTCTTCTGCCAATCTCGCTTGTTGGGCGCCAATATTTCTTCTTTGCTCTAACACTGTCAAGCCGCTTTTCATGATTTGGTTCGCTACAATAAACAACAGATCGGCCGCCGCCTGAACCTTATCACTTGACATTACCTCTAATTGGGCAGCAGCCCACTTAACTGCCGCAACGTCTACGTCAAGTCCCTTTACCATTTCCTCAATTTCTTCCAAGAAATAATCTTCTGGTTCCCACATCAGAACTTGCCCACAAATAATCGAGAAAACATAGTCATCCAATAAAATCGGTGCGGCCCACATTATCAATCCAGCATGACATCTGAAGATATAAGGCTCACCATATTTAGCTGCATCAGTACACGCTCGTGCGTAGGAACGCAGGCATTTTCGTATTCCAGAGCTATCAGACCTGATCTTTTTACAGAAATTACAGTCATTAATCTCATGATCCGTAGAAATCAGTGTATTTCCACGTGTATCAACAAGTATCGCTTTTAATCCAGTAGATTTTGAAAAAGAACATAACATTTTTTCTAGCAGGTTCCGTCCTACTAGTTCCTCTAGCCATTGTGATTCCCTTTCTAGAGTAATGTTTGCTTGATTCACATTACCACCTCCATAGTCGGAACAAGTATTTTAGAACAGCAAACCACTTAGTCCTAACTGCCCATGTGGTTTTTGCTAGAATATATGTTTACGGAGTAGAGCACTGTTATATCATAACACTTGCGATGATTATTTTGTTATATATTACAAAATTAGTATAATTTCTACAACAGGTGCAAAAAAGCGCTCATATTCTACCCGTTACCAATTTTATTTAGCCTCGGGAGCTTGAGCGCCATTAGAGTATTTTTTAATTAATGGTCTATAAGTATTCTAAGAAATGTCATACATCCCTAGATCGTGTTTAGGATTAGCCTTAATCATATCTGTGATAAACTTAGCTTCGTCATCTGGGATACTTTTGAGTTGCTTTTCAAAAATATCAAGATACTTCATTTCTTTAGGACCAAGCTCTAAGATACCAGCCTGAGCTGCTGCACGCAATTCCGTGATCGTTGCCCCTGCCGCTATTTTCGTTCGTTCAAAGTGAGTCTTTCCTTTAACAATCTCACCTGCTATTTTCAACACGACGCTCGGAGTCATTATATAGGCTGTGGGGTCATACTTATTATCGGATTCCACAAGGATATCTCTCATTTCACGTGCCAATCCTTTAGATGTAGCTACGTTCATTTGGCGACAATCGTAGACGAGTTGCTCCATGGATACGGTAGGTGCCATATTCCCTAACAATCTTACATTCTCCACGGATTCATTACTCCAGCAATCCGCCAAGGCTAAGGAAACATTACCGACTGCACTGGAATGGGCACAGGCAGCTACTCTTCCTTCCATAGAAATGGGTGTTCCCGTAATCGCTTTGAGATAAACTCCTTCATACCCGCAATCTTTATCTGGCCCGACTGCCCCAGACTCAACTGCCACCATAGTCCTTACGGCACACATAACCCTGTCGATAGCCGCAAAAACTTTAGGAATAAAGTTCTTGTGCCCCATTACCATTGATGTATTGGCAAAACCGCAGGCAGTATCTCCAGAAGGCAAAATATTATTATCCGCTGAAATTTTAACAATTTCATCCCACAAAATTTTCATATCACGGCAGCCCACAATTCCTAAAGAAAATACAGCCTTAGGCAGGTCAATATTCATGACGGACTCATCGTGCAGGTGTTTTCCGCCAATGGACTCAATAGCTAAAAAATCTGCTCCGTTTGCAGCGCAACCCTTCATAGTATCCATAACCTGATCCCATTCTGCGCCTTTGTACATATGTTTAAGTGTCTTACCTTCTCGAACATCAACAGGTGTCATTCTTAACAAACTCTTGAGACCGAACTTGGTTTCATATTCTTTCATTACGCCTTTAACAACTTTGGTAACCGCAATTCCCCATTGAGGATTAAACGTACACGGCGGAAGAAGTTCAATTTCCACTAACATTCCCGGAACTTTTAGTTCGACTCCCATAGAACAGACGCCGTGAATCATCTCTTCGTACTGTGTCAATACCCTAGGCATGGTTTCTTCAGTTATTAACATCATAGGAAGAGTACAGTTTAGCTCCGGATAAAGTGTTCCTCCGCCAATAACCATTCCATTAGCACATTTAACGGGTTTTTTAGCAGTACCGTACAGGAATTCATCCACATTAGTGTAAGCTAGTTCAGTAAACTTTACAGTCACAATATTCCCTCCCTAATGATTCTTATAGTTAGTTTAGTAACGATGCTACAAGATCAACAGCCCCGGCTGCATCTGTTGCATACCCATCTGAGCCAATATTATCAGAGAATTCTTGGGTAATCGGAGCGCCGCCGATAATGACTTTTATATCCTTTCGAACACCCTTTGCTGCTAGTACTTCAATGGTTGCTTTCATTTGCAACATGGTCGTAGTCAACATGCAGGAAAGCGCCACTATTTCCGCATTGTTGGCTTTAACTGCCGCAACAAAATCCTCTCCCGAGACATCTACGCCCAAGTCGACTACTGCATAGCCGGAACATTCAAGCATCATTCCAACTAAACTTTTTCCAATATCATGTAAATCCCCAGTAACTGTTCCTATAATAACTGTTCCCTTAGTTGTAACTTCACCGCTCATTAACAAAGGCTTTACGAGAGCAACACCAGTTTTCATGGCAGCAGCAGACATTAGTACTTCTGGCACATACATATCATTCACTTTAAAACGAGCACCCACTACGTTCATTCCTGCAATAAGTCCATCGTTAATAATTGAAAGCGGATCAACTTTTGCATCAATAGCTTTTTGGGTTAGATCAACCACTACATCCTCGTCACCCTCGATAACTGCTTTGCTTATTTCTGAAAAATCAAACATCTTGTACCCTCCTAACAGTTTTTTTGCTTAGACATGTTCTGCTCCCAGTTCTTGACTTTTTTGAAAATTAATTGATTAATCTGTTATTTATATTATAGTTCTGAGGAGACTTTCTTCGCTATGGAGTATCTTGATTTATCTTGATTTATCATGACCTGTTGAACTGCACAGGGACTGCAGATAGTCATCCTCCATATGACAATTTAATTTCAGAAGTTTGGTTTTCTGCCACATAACGACGCAAACTGCTTCGCGTCGAACTTTAGTATTAGAGTTGTAGTAGAAGAAATAGTTTAATAAAATCCAAGGAAAAACATAATAATCCATGTTAACCCTACTAGATTATCTTTAAGCTTACTAAGAAGGTACTAATCGGGCGGTAATCCAACAATCGAGGAGGATTGAGCATATGGTAAAATTCGATATAATCTCAGGCTTTTTGGGATCTGGTAAAACAACTTTAATTGGGAAAATCCTTAACTCTCTCAATCATAACGAAAAAGTTGTCTTAATAGAAAACGAATTCGGAGATGTCAGTGTTGATCGTGAAGTCTTAGAAATTAAGGGCTTCGAGATTTATGAACTATCCAACGGGTGTGTTTGTTGTAAACTTAAAGGGGATTTTATTTTCACTTTGAAACAAATCTTAACTCAAAAGATTGATAGAATAATCTTTGAGCCCTCCGGCATATTCATCATCGGCGAAATCTTCGACCTATTTAAGGACCCTATAATTTCCTCCGAATGCTTTATTAACTCAGTGACAACCGTTGTTGATGCCCAGAATTTTTCAACCCATATACAAAGTTACTCAAGCTTCTTTAAGAGTCAGATTTGTAGCGCATCCTCCTTAGTTATTAGTAAAACACAGTTTCTTTTGGCAGAAGATATTTCACAGCTCGAATTAGAGTTGCGCATGTTAAATGAAACAGCGTCGATACTATCCAAGGATTGGGACGAGCTATCTACAGATGAACTCCTTGGTCTAGTAGACAAAAAAACAGTCTCAATGGTAAATGACATAGCGCTCTCACAGAGTCACGACTTTGAGTCGATAGGACTAAGGACCTCCAGAATTCTCAGGTATGAGCAATTGGAGAGCATCCTCCAGCAGTGTAAAAATGGAGACTACGGCAATATATTAAGAGGCAAAGGATTTATCAAAACGGACAATGGCTTTCTTGAATTTCAATATATCGATGGGCATTATTCTATCTCTGATTCAACGGGTGTTTCGACAGGGGTTGTAAGCTTTATTGGTAGTGATTTGCAGAAGGAGTCTCTTACTGTAGCCTTCCAATAAGTTAAGTGCAATCGTAAAGAAGACTTGTCTGGTGCAAAGTAAGATACACCTATCATAGGGACGAAAATACGTTCCTGCGTTAGGTGTATCTTACTTTGCAAGTCGTGAAGAAACCGATTGATTTGAATGCAAGCAAGAACCGTCCCCACTTGCACTGTCCCCACTTGCACTCTATCCTTTAACTAAAAAGTCTGCTAGTTCTTTCGGGGTATCGAAGAGATAATCTGGGGAACCTTCTTTGAGTTTAGAGGTTGTATGCCAACCCCATGTAACCCCAATCGTTTGCGCTCCCGCCTTTTTTCCCTCTAACATGTCTCCTTTTGTATCCCCCACATAATAAGCAGGGATACCAGGATGTAACGACATGGTGTTCTGAATCTTTTTGATCTTACTTTTTTCCTTTTCAGCTCCAATGACATCGTCAAAGCATTCGATTCTGTTTTGGTTCAAAATTCGAATCGTGGCAATGGAAAGATTCGAAGTAATCACATAGACCGGGTGTTTCTCCGAGATTCGTTCTAGAGCTTCCCTAATGCCTGTAAAGAGTTCGAGACTTGCTAAGTGTTCACCCTGTAAAACTTCATATCGCTTCAATATATGGTCGATAGTTGATTCGTCCAGGCCACGTCTCATCATTGTTTCGTAAACATTACCTTCAAAGAGGCCGAGGACATCTTTCTGCGCATTGACCTCTTTGAATCCATTTTCCTGACAGGCTTGTGAAAAACGAGACGTAAAAACTTTGAGTGAATCTACAATAACTCCATCATAATCAAACATTATGAGTGCCAAACTTTTACCTCCTAAATCGCGTCTCAAAGCACTACTCTATATTCCATATTCGAACCACGAACCACGAAAAAGTATCCACTGCTCTTGTGAGAGAAGGGGAACATGCACTTTACTTCAGCCTAAAAACTCGAATTGCTTGTTACGAAAAGCCTTGAGATATTTGACGCAGTATTCATCCCGTCCAGCTAGTGTCTCTGCCGTGATTAAACTCGCCATCATCATCTTGTCTAGAGGGTTAATAATAAGACCATCCAACCCTTTAGCAATGGCCATTATGGCAAAGGCATGGTTCATGAATTTTCGCACTGGCAGACCATAGGACACGTTAGACAATCCGCATATGGTATGGACCCCTTTAAACCGAGACATAATCGCTTCAACAGAATTAATAAACTCCACGGCAAACGTGCAGTTTGTAGAAACTGGTTGAACCAATGGATCGACATAAATCTGATTGAGCGGCACATTGTTTTTGACGAGCCCATTAATGAGCTTTTCGGCGATTCTGAGCCGGGCATCCATGGTTTCTGGCATCCCTTCATCACTCATGCAAAGGGCTACAACCTTTAAATTCGTTCCAGCAACAACCGGAATCAACGCATCGAAGCGGGATTTTTCTAAGGATATAGAGTTAATCATGGCGACACCTTTGTGAACGGACAAAGCCTCCATGATCGCCTTTGGGTCAGGGCTGTCAATGCAGCAGGGTGCATCAACCGCTGCTTGAACCGTTTTAACGAGCCATTTCAAGTACTCCGGTTCCTTGCCGACAAAGATACCAGCATTGACATCGATGTAATCCGCTCCGGCTTCAACCTCTTCCTTAGCTACCTTTTGAATATAGTCAACGTCTTGTGCTTTGATAGCTTCCCCAATAGCCTTACGGCTTGCATTAATTAATTCTCCAACAACAAGCATCTTTTTGTTCCTCCTTGTCAATTTCTTTGATTCTACACTCTAGCAGTGGAAGGCCTGATGTTCAGCTTTAGCTGAACAAGTTCACTTGGCCCTTAGTCGACGAGCCGTCTCTACCGCTCCAGGAGCATCTGAGCTCCAACCATCTGCCCCTATTTTTTGGGCAAAGTCTTCTGAAACAGGCGCTCCGCCGACCATCGTCTTTAAATTTAATCCTTGTTCACGAATAGCTTTAACGGTGACTTCCATAAACGGCATCGTCGTGGTTAAAAGAGCGGACATACAGATGATGTCGGCGTTTTTCTCTTTGGCTGTGGCTAGGAACTTTTCCGTGTCCACATCCACACCCAGGTCGAAGACCTCAAACCCAGCCCCTTCCATCATCATGGAGACGAGGTTCTTGCCAATGTCATGCAGGTCACCTTTGACAGTTCCAATCACAATCGTCCCTTTTTTTTCACTTTCGCCTTGTGATAATAAGGGCTTTAAGACCTCAAGCCCAGCTTTCATGGCTTTAGCCGCCATTAACATTTCCGGAACAAAAAACTCTCCCTCAGTATACCGCTGGCCAACTTCGTCCATGGCTGCAATTAGACCCTGGTTTAACATCTTGGAGACGTCCGTCCCGAT
>DATCQU010000011.1:0-12327 GCA_036569365.1 Desulfosporosinus sp.
CTTATTGAAATTCTCCGTTCGACTTGCATGTGTTAGGCACGCCGCCAGCGTTCGTCCTGAGCCAGGATCAAACTCTCCATAAAAAGTTATTTCAACTTCTAATTGAAGAAGATGATTCGCTCATTGTTTTTTGAAACTCTTTCGAGTTTCTCTCATTGGCTGTCCTTGTTGTTTAGTTTTCAAAGACCATGGATTTTCTTTGGCCGTTTGGCCCAGAGCTATATATTAGCATTTCCGACTTATGTTGTCAATAACTAATTTACTCTGTTTTGCTTCCCCTTTACGGGGATCGCGGTTTAGTTTCTCGCCCGCTCTATTAGTTTGTCGAGCGAACAAATAGTAATATACCACGACTATATGCGATAATCCAAACCTGCATATACCCCACTACACCTGTTTATGCTTTGAATATTCTAATATTCTATTCTATCCTCTGCTATGCTCAATTTATTAATAAATATGTCTCTTGACTGCTTAGAACAATCCTTTTGAATTTCACGCCCAAAAAGCCAGAGGTTGGCCTCATTAAATTGGACCAACCCTATCACTTCTAAACTTCTCCCAAGCTATTCTTCAATGTCTTCGTCACGGACGTTTTCGTCTCTGGGACGCATGGTTGGAAAGAGGATAACATCCCGAATCGACGCAGAATCTGTTAATAGCATAACCAAGCGGTCGATACCGATTCCAAGTCCACCCGTCGGCGGTAGCCCATACTCCAGAGCCTGTACAAAATCTTCGTCCATCATATGGGCCTCATCGTCCCCCTTAACCCGTTCAGCGCTCTGTGCTTCAAACCGTTGCCGCTGATCGATGGGGTCATTCAACTCAGAGAATGCATTCGCCAGTTCACGCCCAAATATAAACGCCTCGAACCGATCCGTATATTCCGGTTGCTCCGCATTACGCTTTGCCAGCGGTGATATTTCTACGGGATGCCCTGTTATAAATGTGGGTTGCATCAAGTTAGGTTCAACGAACTCTTCGAAGAACTCATTGATAATTTTTCCTCGTGACGCATCCTGATCAATGTGGATACCTTTCTCTTGAGCCACTTGACGTGCCTGCTCATCAGTTACTATACTCCTGAAGTCCACCCCCGAGTACTCTAAAATACCATCCAACATCGAAAGACGACGCCATGGAGTTTTAAATTGAAGGGCTTGCCCCTGATAGGTAATTTCAAGTGTGCCATGAACTCTTTGTACTATATGGGCAATCATGTCTTCCGTTAGTTTCATGATATCTTCGTAATTCGCATACGCTTGATAGAGTTCCATCATCGTAAACTCCGGGTTATGCTTAATTGAAATGCCCTCGTTGCGGAAGGTTCTTCCTATTTCAAATACCTTTTCAAACCCGCCGACAATCAGACGTTTTAAGGGAAGCTCAAGGGCAATTCGTAAATAAAGGTCCATATCAAGAGCATTGTGATGTGTACTGAACGGTCGTGCTGCCGCTCCACCTGCGATTGTATGAAGTGTCGGCGTCTCCACCTCGAGGAATTCTCGCTCCTCGAGGAATTCCCTCATGAACCGAATAATTTTGCTCCGTGTCACAAACACCTGGCGCACATCCGGGTTCATGACCAAATCCAGATAACGTTGACGGTAACGTGTTTCTACATTCGTCAGACCGTGGAATTTTTCAGGGAGTGGACGCATCGCCTTAGAAAGCAATTTCACAACACGTGCGTGAATCGATATTTCTCCTCGTTTTGTACGGAAGACCTTTCCTACGATCCCGATAATATCCCCTACGTCGAATTTTGTGATTAGATCAAATAACGTCTGCCCTAATTCGTCCATTCGGATATAAATTTGAATGCGGCCACTGAAGTCTTGGATGTGTGTGAAGATAACCTTCCCCTGATCTCGCTTGCTCATGATCCGACCAGCGATACTGACCTCCTGACCTTCTAACTCTTCAAAACGTTCCAATATCTCGAGTGCTTTATGCGTGCGTGTATAGTGATCAGCATACGGTTCAATTCCGGCTTGACGAAGCATCTCAAGCTTTTCTAACCGAATTCGCCAGAGGTCGTTGGTATTATCCATTCATGATTCCTCCATTATTTATTATTAGCAATAAACAAAGTGCAGTATCTGTACGTGGTTAATCCCATGACAGAAACACTGCACTCAAATATTTATTCTATCAACCTATTTTAGCCCATAACTTTTAATCATTCTCTAAAAACCTAAGTGCCCTTATTTAATATCTAGGATTTGATAGTGTAAGATACCTGCGGGAACATTGACTTCAACGATAGCTCCTTTGGCTTGGCCCAGAACCGCTCTCCCTACAGGTGATTCATTAGAAATCTTATTCGTGCCCGGATCCGCCTCAGCTGAACCAACAATAAAGTACTCTTCTTCATCCCCAAAGTCAATGTCTTTCAGGAGAATTTTTACGCCCAATGCCACGACATCGGTACTTTCATATTCATCAATAATGCGTGCATTCCTAAGCATTTTTTCGATCGTTATGATCCGCCCTTCGATAAAGGCTTGATCGTTCTTAGCATCATCGTACTCTGAGTTTTCACTAATATCTCCGAAGTCAATGGCTTGCTTAATGCGACCTGCAACTTCACGCCGCTTTACAGTTTTCGATAGTTCCAACTCTTCCTCAAGTTTTTTGAGGCCTTCTAAAGTTAGAATGACTTCTTTTTCAGGCATATTTTCTCGCTCCCTTTTCTCGTCCTACGCATTGCGCGTCTCATCGTGCCGCGCGCTTTTTTAGTGGCCTTACATGCGTACTCACCTTAAATATAGGAACTTCTTTAAAGATTCCTCAAGTGCATTACTCGTTATTATAAGGACCCTTCAAAATATTGTCAAGGCTACTGATCTCGACTTTAACGAGCGACGTTCTCATATTCTTTCTTTTTTTTCAGAAACTATTCTTCTTGTTGCAAGATTCGACTGAAGAGCGTTCGCATTTCTTCAGATGATCTTGTTTGCATAATCTCATCACGAAGTTGGGCCGCCTTCCTAACCCCCTTGATATACCACACCGCATGTTTTCGCATTTCATTGAGACCGATTCGCTCACCCTTATAACTTAGCACGCGCTCAAAATGCTGCAAGGCGACCTGTATGCGTTCTTCAATCAATGGTTCGGGCAATGCACGGCCATACTTTATAAAATGCTGAGTGCGTGGAATGATCCAGGGATTTCCGAGCGCGCCTCGCCCGATCATAACCCCGTCGCAGCCCGTTTGCTCGATTAATCTTGCGGCATCTTCTGGTTTAAAAACATCTCCGTTTCCAATGACAGGAATGTTCACTTCTTTCTTAACTCGTCTAATCCATTCCCAATCAGCACGTCCCGAGTAAAATTGTTCGCGGGTTCGCGCATGAACCGTCAGCATTTGGACCCCAACAGATTCGAGGCCTTTTGCCAAATCGATGGCCACCATTTCATCGTCGTTCCATCCAAGACGGATCTTTACTGTCACTGGTACGTTAACTGCCCGCACAACCGCTGAAGCTATCGCTTGCGCACGAGGAAGATCTCGTAGTAGTGCCGCCCCTTCGCCATTTTTAACAATTTTCTGCGTGGGGCATCCCATATTAATATCGATGACATTGGCACTGCATTCGATAGCCATTCGAGCTGCACGTGCCATTGTATCTGCGTCTGAACCAAAAAGCTGTACAATTCTCGGTTCCGGCTCCCCGTTTAAATCCAGCATACTCAATGTTCTTGAGTTTTGATAAGTTAACGCTTTATCACTGATCATCTCGGTCCAAACATACTCTCCACCCAGTGCACAAACCGTTTCTCGAAAAGCTTTATCCGTTACCCCTGCCAATGGCGCGAGAAAAACCGGAACCCCCATTTCATAGTGCCCTAACTTCATGTCTCAATTCCTTTTATTTATTATTTATTATTTCAAGTTACGTTCATAAATCAATAAAAGTCCCTCAAGCGTCAAATATGGATCGACCGTTTCAATTGTTTCTGATTCTTGCGAGATCATTTCTGCTAATCCGCCGGTCGCAATTACCTTGGTCTCCGGCCCTAATTCCTTTTTCATACGTTTAACAATTCCGTCCACTTGGCCGGTAAAACCATAGTAGATTCCAGATTGCATTCCAGCCACTGTATTTTTTGCGATCACCGATGTGGGCTTAACCAGTTCAATTCTAGGTAACTTTGACGCCCTTTGAAACAATGCTTCTGTCGAGATTCCGACTCCTGGAGCAATTGCCCCACCCATATATTCCCCGCGTTTCGATACCACACAAAACGTCGTTGCGGTTCCAAAATCCACAATGATAAGCGGCCCACCGTATTTGGTATACGCAGCAACGGCATTTACAATACGGTCGGCTCCGACCTCTCTAGGGTTGTCATATATAATAGGCATCCCCGTTTTAATGCCGGGCCCCACAACAAAAGGTTCCACGCCAAAGTACTTCCGGGCAAGGTCTTCAATCGTTGGCATCACTGGAGGAACTACAGAAGAAATAACAACCGCTGTTATTTCTTGAAAGGTTAAGCCACTAAAATCGAATAAATTTTTGATAACCACCGCATACTCATCCATTGTACGGGATTTTTCTGTGGACACCCTCCAATGATGTGTCAGAGTCTTCTCCTTATAAACCCCCAACACAATATTCGTATTACCCACATCAAATACAAGAATCATTATAACGCTCCTTTTGAGTTAAATGAGCTACTACCCTTAGGCAGCTCGGCGGCGAACCACTTCCTGACCCGCCCAGATAGCGATGGCGGCCTTTAACAGATCACCCAGAATAAAGGGGACAAACCCAATCATTATAACTCCTGTAATACTTGTCGGTCGGTGCAACACCCAGTGTAAAATTATATAGAGATAGCTTAATCCGACGAGATACAGGGTGACAATCCCAGTGAGTACCCCTACAATCGCCCGCCAAAGACTCCCTTCTCGGTACACTTGACCGATCACATACGCTGCGGCCACATAACCTATAAGGAAGCCAAAGGTTGGCTTTAGGACGTAACCTAGTCCTCCGAACGGTGCGGACGAAAAGACAGGTAATCCAAATAACCCTAACACCAAATAGACTAACATGGCCAGTGCGGCATACTCAGCCCCTAGAATAATACCCGACATAAAGACCAATACTGGTAAAACACTAAAAGGAACCAATGCCGGTGACACCCAATGCAGTAACATCCCCGCTAAACACATCAGTGCCGCCATTACGGATGTCATTGCCAATTTCCTTGTTTTCATTCCAAGTCCTCCTCCTATTGTAAACTCCATCAATATTAAAAGTTTACAATAAAACGGAGCCGCTTACAATGCATTCTCCTTATGTATACAAAAAATTCAAGTTACTTATTTCAAAATATATAATTGCTCCCTCTTAGTCTTACACTAACAGGGAGCAGCATAACCCATCAAGGAATAATCCTCAACCCTTAAAAATAGTTACTTAGTGGGGAGCGAAGTTGAACTTCTCCCGCTGAAAAGCTTTGTTCTCCTTCCTCCGTTTCCAGAAGTAAGGCTCCATCAATTGAAATTCCTTTAAAGATGCCCTGAAAAACTTGCTCTCCCCGTAGGATTCTTACTTCTTCGCCCAAACCAACTGCCCTTTCTGACCAACTTAACCTTAGCTCCTCGAATGCTTTTCTCTCGAGAGACATTAATTCATTTTCTAAATGCTTCAAGATTGTAGCTGTCAACATATTTAGGTCTACTTCATAACCCAAGATTTCATAGAGAGTCGTTGCGTTTAAGGGAGCACTTAATCGTTCACGCTCAAAATTACCATTGATCCCCATGCCTAGAATCAACGTTTGAACGGTATTCCATTCCCCTACTACTTCTCCGAGAATTCCGGCTATTTTCTGCCCGTTGAAAATAAGGTCATTCGGCCACTTAATCCCGATGCGAAGCTGAAAAAGGTCCCTAAATGCATTGACGATCGCCACACTGGCAGCGAGGGTTATTTTTGAGGCATCTGCCAAGGACAGATTAGGGCGTAGTACCACGGACATCCATAGTCCCCCCCTCGGGGATTCCCACTGCCTCTGTAGCCGACCTTGTCCTGCATTCTGATACTTTGCCAGGACAATCTGGCCATGGACTCCGCCTTGGCGAGCAAGTTCTTTGGCTCGTTCATTCGTGGACGCCAACTCGTCTTCAAGACAGATTGTGCCTCCTAATGACGTGGTGGTCAAAACCTGTTTTAAGACCCACTCATTTAAGGAAAGGGGCATTTTGAGTAAGCGGTAACCATTTTTGGTCTGTCCCTCGATTTCAAAACCTTCGCCTTTTAAAACCTTAATCTGTTTCCAGATGGCTGCCCGTGTGACCTTCAATTGTTGACTAATCTTTTCGCCAGACACGTATTCTCCAGCGTGCTCGGAGAGGAGATGAAGGATGTCATGACGTACCATTCAGATTCCTCTTTCCCAACTTGCCCTTGTCGTAGCCTTAATCTCACCGAGATCTAGGCTAAAGTCTAGAGCCGTCACCGAGTTGGTCAAAGCACCAATTGAAATCAGGTCGACCCCCGTCTCAGCCACGTCGCGAAGGCGTTCTTCTTTCATGCCCCCTGATGCTTCAACGATTGCCCGCTTGTCAATATATTGGACTGCTTCCCGCATTTCTGCTAAGCCCATATTGTCTAGCATAATCACATCGACACCACAGGTTACCGCTTCTTTCACCTGTTCGATGGTTTCACACTCAACTTCAATCTTAGTCATATGCCCGACTTGAGCCTTGATCCGTTCGACGGCCACTGTCAATCCGCCAACTGCAGCGAGATGATTATCCTTCAACATCACTGCATCATAAAGTCCAAATCGATGGTTCTGACCACCACCCACCCTGACCGCATATTTCTGTAAATTGCGCCATCCTGGAAGGGTTTTCCGTGTGTCTACAATGCTCACTGAAAGACCAGAGACCAGATCGACCGCTCGTTTTGTTGCGGTGGCGATGCCTGAGAGATGTTGTAAAAAATTTAACGCCGTCCGCTCACCCTGCAAAATACTGCTTAAAGAGCCTACGAGTTCTAATACAACTCCTCCGACCTTCACAACATCTCCGTCTTTAGCCAACCTGTGGACCCGAATCCGTGGATCGACACGCTGAAAGACCTGCTCAACAAGCGAAAGACCAGCAATCACGCCTTCTTGCTTGGCGTAGAGTTTTGCTAACCCAGTTAAGTCTTCCGGCAAAATCCTCGTACTGAGGTCTCCCGACCCAATGTCTTCCTTCAAGGCCTGATCAATCAACTCCTGCAACTGGTACGTAGCGAACATGATTTCCCTCCTTACGTTGCAGAGAGTGCTTTTGCCAGAGATCGTCAAGCCGCGACGGATAGTCCGATCGGAAATGTCCGCCTCGACTCTCCTGACGATCGAAAGCGGCCTTGGCAATAGCCACTCCCACTGTCAACATGTTGGCTGTCTCAAGCTCCTCCACACAGCATGCTACGATATTATCTTGCTCCCAAGCCATCAATAACTCCGTGGCCTTCCTGAGGCCAGCCTCATCTCGCAAAATACCTACAGCGTCCCACATTAAGGCTTGAATTCGGTTCCGTAAGCTTTGACCATCCAAAGGTGTTACCGATCCGTTTATTCCTGTTGCCCTTAGATTTTCTTCGGGGCTGAGAACCCCCTCCCAGGAAGGGCGCTTTAGTCCGATCTTGTCCTTCATTTTCTCTACAATTCGTGCCCCGAAAACCAAACCCTCCAGCAAGGAGTTACTTGCTAACCTATTTGCGCCGTGAACCCCATTACAAGCACATTCCCCAGCTGCATAAAGATGAGGTAGGCTTGTTTCTCCGTATTCGTTGGTCGCAATCCCACCCATCATATAATGGGCAGCTGGGGCAACTGGCAACGGTGTAGTGAGAACATCCACCCCATATTTTAAACAAGTCTCATAAATTTTTGGAAATCGTTTCAAAATCGTTTCTCGTCCAACAGGGCGGAAATCTAAGTAAACTGTGCCTTGGTTCATTTCTTTCCAGATGGCCCGAGCGACAATGTCACGCGAAGCCAGTTCTTTGCCTGGTACGTTTTCCATAAAGCGTATCCCTGCAGCGTTAATTAAATGGGCCCCTTCTCCACGTACCGCTTCAGATATTAGAAAACGGGGTGCATTCGGAATCAACAACGCTGTAGGGTGAAATTGCACAAATTCCATGTCCATCAAATCTACCCCAGCACGGAACGCAACTGCCATTCCATCACCCGTTGCCACACCAGGATTCGTCGTAAAACGATACACTTGACCCAAGCCTCCAGTTGCTAAAACCACGGCGTTGGCTAAGTGTCCTTCAATTTCACCTGTTCCCTCGTTAAGAACAAGTGCTCCGACAATATCCCCTTGATTATTTTCTAAGAGATCAACCAGAAAACAGCCTTCACCAACGGTAATATTCGGACTTTCCTTCGCCTTGGCAACTAAAGCCCGCTCGATTTCAAACCCCGTGGCATCCCCAAGCGCGTGAAGTATTCTACGCTGGCTATGAGCACCTTCTTGAGTAAGCGCGAGTTCCCCATTATTGCGGTCGAACTGAGTACCCATGCCCATAAGTTCTTCTACACAGGCAGGCCCCTCTTCAACAAGAGCCCACACGATTAAAGGGTCGCAAAGTCCGGCACCTGCCCGCAAGGTGTCCTCAAGGTGCAATGTTGGGGAGTCCGATACATCAATGGCTACCGCAATCCCACCCTGCGCATGCTCGGTATTGCTTTCTTCAATCGTTTTCTTCGTAAGAACCGTAACCTGAAAATTTTCACTTGCCTTAATCGCCGTATATAAACCGGCAATGCCACTTCCCAAAACAAGTACGTCTGAATCAAAGACCTTTATCCCTGATTTGGACCAAGGGTATAAATACCGTCTCAATCTGCCCATCCCCTGCTCTTCTGCTGCTTACAAGGCTAGCATTCGGTCGAGTGCCTCTTTGGCTCTGACTCGTATTTCCTCTTCCACCGTAATTCGGGGAGAGAGGGTTTTAAGTGCATCTCTCACTTTTTCTAGGGTTGTCGACTTCATATTCGGGCAAACCAAACGTTCTGAAGCCAGATAAAATTCTTTATCTGGGCAAACCTGATGAAGCCGGTGTAAAATCCCAGATTCTGTGCCCACAATAAATTCTTTAGCCTCTGAATTTTGCGCATACGAGATTAAGCCCGCAGTAGACCCTACATAATCGGCTTGCTGGCAAATATCTTCCCGACATTCCGGATGTACGATCACTTTGGCCAACGGATGCTCTTCTTTGGCCTTAAAGATGTCTTCCTTCGTCAATCGGTCATGAGTTTTACAGTACCCAGGCCAGAACTCAATCGACCGCTCGAGGATATTCGCAGCGTATCGGCCAAGATTTTCGTCCGGAATAAAGAGGATATCCTTGCCTTTTAAAGACTGTAATACTTTCACCGCATTAGACGATGTGCAGCAGATATCGCTCTCCGCTTTGACTTCTGCAGAGGTGTTAACATAACAGACCACCTGAACTCCAGGAACCCTCTTTTTATAGGCCCGTAAGCCTTCAGCATCGACCATGTCCGCCATAGGGCAACCCGCGTTCAACTCAGGCAATAAAACGATTTTATCCGGTGATAGAATGGCAGCGCTCTCTGCCATGAAATGGACACCACAAAACACAATCACTTCAGCGTCCGTTTTGGCAGCCTGTTGACTCAATTGCAGGGAATCTCCGACAAAATCGGCAATATCCTGAACCTCGGGTCTTTGATAATAGTGGGCCAAGATAATTGCTTTACGTTCTTTTTTGAGTACTTCAACCTCACCGGCTAAAGTCTGAAACAACTCTTCGCTAATAGTATGCTTCATAAAGCCCCCACCTTCTCTAAAATGACAGAATCTTTTCTAAATACTAGTCCATTCCGGCTCATCTTGTCAAGATATTTGTCCATGGACCTCTTCTGAAGCAATCTTTGTTGGATGGTTTTCATCATCGACAAAGATGACTTTTGGATGATACTCATGGGCTGCTTCATCCGTTAACATGGCATAAGAAATAATAATGACTTGGTCCCCAACTTGAACCTGTCGCGCTGCTGAGCCATTCAAGCAAATCACTCCCGAGTTTCTCTCCCCTGGAATAACGTACGTTTCTAACCTTGCACCGTTATTATTATTCACAATTTGAACCTTCTCATTCGGCAAAATATCCGTTGCTTCCATCAGCGCGGTATCAATCGTGATACTTCCTACATACTGGAGATTGGCTTCTGTTACGGTCGCTCTATGAATTTTGGATTTCATCATCATCCTAAACAAAAGTTTCAACCCCCACCACTTTATTATCAATCAAACGGGTTGATCCGAATTGAACCGCTAACGCGATAATTACTGTGCTCTCTATAGCGGTTACTTCAGATAAGTCTCTGGCATCTCTGACTTCAACATAGTCGATTATACCATGACTTCCACGGGTAATTATTTCTCGTAGTTGCCTTTCAATCTCTCGAGCTGATCGTACCCCTGCTCGAATACTCAATTCCGCCTCGTAAAGACTCTTAGACAGAATTGAGGCTTCCTGGCGTTGTTCCGGAGTTAAAAAGACATTACGCGAGCTTATCGCCAGCCCATCCTGTTCACGGACAATTGGGACCGGACAAACCTCGATCGGAAGATTCAGATCGCTTACCATACGCTGGATGATCAAATATTGCTGATAATCCTTCTGCCCAAAGAAGGATAAATCAGGTTGTACAATATGAAACAACTTACTTACAACCGTCACTACCCCACGAAAATGTCCGGGACGTTTTGCTCCGCATAACACCGTATCCAACTGACCCACCTCGACATAGGTCACCATCGGGTGAGGATACATTTCCTGGTCGGTCGGGTGAAAGAGTGCATCAACTCCGGCCTCTTCTACCAAGCGTGCATCTCTCTCCAAATCCCTGGGGTAAGTGGAATAATCTTCGGACGGCCCAAATTGTAATGGATTGACGAAAATACTCAGCACGACAAAGGCTCCCGTTTGTTTGGCTTGCTCTACTAACGCCAAATGTCCCCGATGCAAATAACCCATGGTGGGTATAAGGGCGATTTTACGACCCCCGCTTTTTTCCAAATCTATTATCTCCCGCAGTTCAGGAATATGCGACGTTCTCCTCACTGCTATCTCCACCTTTCATCAATAACCTACTGCGATCAATGCTCATGCTGTGGAGAAAGTAACAATTTCAACAGGTTTAATTCCTCCTGTGGATAAGTTACCCCCAGCTGTGCTTTCTTATTTACTCCCATCTCTAAAGCCTTTGAGCCTAACACCCGATAAATATTCACAAGTTTAACTGGCATGTGGTCTAAATGACCCTGTACCACTTGCGTATCCCCACGTGCAATCGGACCCGTCAATGCTTGTGGAAGTCCTACCTGCTCCAAATTAGAAAGTGTCCCTCTCATAAGCGACAACAAGGAAACTAAAGCGTCCTCTCCTTGAAATCCCGCTTCTATCAGAAGCTCCACAGCCACAGAAGCTAGAACTACCAAATAATTAGAGGCCACCACTGCGCCTGCATGATAAAGTGACTTATTCGCCGCCAAGATGCGATGAGGAATTCCCCCTAAATCTTTCACAATCCCTTCTCCTAGTGCCCCTTCGTCGCCTTCAATTCCAAAATGAGTTCCTGAAAGGATGGCTAGCGCATTCTCTACACTCGCGAACGCCTGCAGGGGATGTAACGATAGATACCGTATTGGTACGCTCTCCTTAACTCGTAAAATATCTGAAGGGAGTGATCCCGAACAGTGAATCCATACTTGTCCAGGTTTTATGAATGCCATAGCGCTCAGTTTCTCTGCAACCGTTCGAATCATACCGTCTTGTGTCGTAATGAACAACATGTCCGCAGTAGAAGCCAGCTCTTCTATTGAGAGATGGGCTTTATTTAGATAGCTGCGAAACCGTTCAAAGGAGGGGCGGCTTCGAGTATGAACGCCTAGACACTCATGCCCCGCTTCTTCTAAGCGCACGGCCAAGGATGTACCCACGATTCCTGCGCCTATAATCCCAAATTTCATGACGCTCTCCCCCTCAAATCCTTCTATTATTTGATCGTCATTCCAAGGATTATTCTTAGGGCACGGTGCATCGTGCCCCGACGTGCATGTTTCGCCTTAACATTTGCACACATTGACTCAAATACCGTTTGGGACCTTTAATGAAAAAACACCTCCACAAGCGTGAAGGCACATCATTTGTCCCCTTCCGTCTCGGTCCATAGATCCAAGCGGTATTATTCATTCTCTAGTCTGTTTGGGTCCGTCGGGCACGATGCGTCGTGCCCTCATCGTCGTCGTTTACC
>DATCQU010000012.1:0-50327 GCA_036569365.1 Desulfosporosinus sp.
AAGAACTATTTATTCCACGTGAATTCCCAGTTTAGCTCGATAAAAACAAATATCCTCCCACTAAAAGTAGGAGGAATGCAATAAAGTTGGTTCAAGGAAACCCTTGTCCCAACCGCCTCGGCGAATGCCGAGAGGCTATTAGTCACTAAGGAGGTTTATCATGAGCTTAACGGAAGAATTATTAAACTGGGTTTCAGAACAGAAATGCCAAAAAGCTGTTGCAGCCCTGGGTAAGAAAGGCTTCACCGCAATTTTCTGCCGAGAAAAGCAAGCTGCCTATGATTACATTATCAGAGAAGCCTCGGACGCAAACACTGTCGGCTTGGGCGGCTCGCTGACCGTTGCCAGCCTAAACGTGGCAGAGAAATTGAAAGAGCTGGGAAAAGAACTGTTCAATCACAATATGCCAGGGCTTTCGCCAGAAGAAAAATTAGCAACTTTACGCCGGCAGCCAACCTGCGATCTATATTTAACGGGCACCAATGCCATCACTCTGACCGGCTCTCTGGTGAACATAGACGGCCTAGGCAACCGGGTGGGTTCTATGGGCTTCGGCCCCAAAAAGGTCATTGTCGTCGTCGGACGCAATAAAGTGGTGGCCGATACAGAAGACGCCCTCAAACGCATCAAGACCTACGCCGCCCCTCCCAATGCCAAACGATTGAACTATAACACTCCCTGCGCTAAAACCGGCTTCTGCACAGACTGCGATTCTCCGGAGCGCATCTGCCGCATCACCACCATTATAGAGTATAAGCCTAGGCTGACGGATATACGCGTATTAGTGATTAACGAGGACATGGGGCTTTAACCCAACCCGCCAGTTGTCAATAAAGCAACAACGCTTTTGATTTCTTCAAAAGCGTTGTTGCTTTTTTGGTCCTGATCCGAGTATGCCTACCCGACTGACCATGTTGGACATTCTCAACCAAAAAGAAATGATAGCCTCTCCGGATAAAATTAAGACTGCTCTCTCAGGAACAGGGCCTTACAAAATTGCGAGTTGGACGAAGGGTCAACGTATTGTCTTAGAACGCAATGACAATTATTGGGGCACCAAACCGCCCATTAAGACGGTCAACTATCGGTTTATCCAAGAAGATGCCACGCCCCCAGATATGATCTTCACCTTCCATAATAACGATATTTATGATGCTGACCGCACGTTCAGTACGTATGTCCTTACCACAGGTCCCCCCCAGACAGTGCTTGAAGTGTTCTGAGATACGTTGGGATACGGATACGTCTATGGCCCTGATGTAGTGCGGGACTACACTGACCCACTGTATTCAGATTTTATTATTTGTGCTTATCAAAGGGTGCCATAATTTTTCTCAAACTTATCAATCAAGGGATAAAATATGGCAGTAGTCATCATGCTCAGATAAGCTGTGACAAAACCAAAACTAAGCATGGGTAGTAAAATACTCAGATTAAAAGAGATTAAGTGAGTAGTCAGGAATACTCCCAGACCGCTCCAAAATCCCTGACAGAAAGGACAGCTAAGGAGTTTTCTAAAGAAATACCCTTTTGTTTTAAGGTAATTTCTTAAACTTTTAAACAGAATGAAATCGAATAGAAAGAATCGAATGCTTAATGTTAATAGCATTTGAAAAAGCATTACGCTTCACCTTCATAATTCGCGCATCGATCTAATAGAATTTTAAACTGAGCAGTGGTCAGGGATACTTTTCCACCAAAATCATCCTTGATGATTACACTGTCAGTATCAAATTCTACGGTTGGACAACAGCCATTTTGACAAAGTGTCAGCTTTATTAAACCATTCATCGTGTTCAACCCCTTTCCGTTTTTTGCAGTTCCCTATTTATTCTATAACCACAGACGATAACTTGTTACAATTGTCCATCAACTAATTGGAAAGTAATGAATCTCCAGTGCCGTCACCTATCAATCGATAACACCCTTTACTTCAAGCTGGCGCAAAAGCGGTTCACTCCTCCAGCACCAAAGACATCATCACAGACATAATAATTGCTACTAATATATTGAATATCGAATTATATACTGTTTTACTAACTTTCACGGCGTGTCACCTTCCTTACTGTCTTGACTTTTTGTGAACTGGAGTAAATATACCTAAGCAAAAAGTCCCAGCTTAAAGCTAGGACTCTCATTGAATCAACCTTTTGAAATATTTTAATACTTGCGATAACTATGGTATTGGGAGGACGAAATGTTAATCAATTGGTAATAGCTTTCTCTGGTATACTCAAAAGGTTCGTTAATCTTATCATGTTTTCAATTGGTGAAATGGGAATGATAAATAATTTTTCAAAAATAGATGCAACTACAGGCTTTCCAATTAAGTAGCCTTGTACGAAATCACATTGGAGCTCCTTTAGAGTGTTAAGCTGCGCTTCTGTTTCAACGCCTTCAGCGGTAACTTTAATATTTAAGCTATGTGCCATATTTATTATCAATTTTATGATTAATTGATTCTTGGAGTCGTTTTCTAAATTTAGCAAAAGCGATTTATCGATCTTAATTATATCAATGGGAAGTCTATTAACATAGCTAAGTGTGGAATAACCTGAACCAAAGTCATCTAAGGAAATTTTAATACCTTGAGATCTTAACTGAGTTAATTTACCAATTATTAACTCAGGGTCCTCCATGGCTTCGTCTTCAGTAATTTCAATATTTAGATACTTTGGGGGCAGTGAATGAGTATCTAATAAATTCAAAATTAATTCCTCAAAATTTTCTTGCTTTAGTTGCTTAAAAGACGTATTTACTGAGATGGAGAAATTTTTAGCACCCATTTCATGCCATTTTTTACATTGGATACAGGCATTTTCTAACATCCAATTATCAATTGTTACTATTTCGCCAATATTCTTTGCAATTGGAATAAACTCGATAGGGGGAATTACTCTATTATCGTGAAACCACCTGATCAGGGCTTCAGAGCTTATCACCTTCATTAACTTTAAATCAATAATAGGTTGATAGTTAATAAAAAATTCATTATTTTCGATTGCTTTATTTAGTTTTACTTTCATTTCTAATTTATTTATAGTATTATCATTAATTTCATCGGAGTATATTGAATATCCGTAACCGCCATTGTGCTTGACTTCATACATTGCTAAATCTGCATTTTTAATTAAAGTATCTACATTGCTTCCATGCTCAGGGTAAATACTTATGCCTATACTTGCTCCAACTAATATAGGGTTTTCGTTATAACTAAATGATGAGCTTAATGTTTGTACAACTTTGGTCGCAATTTTTTCAGCATTTATAGGAGATTCTATATCGCTTAATATAATAATAAATTCATCTCCGCTAATTCTACCAACTATATCTTTTGCTCTTACTATTTTTTGTAATCTTTCTGCAATCTTTACAAGAACATAATCGCCTGCTTGATGACCATAATTATCATTTACACTTTTGAAATTATCTATATCTATAAAAAGAACAGCACATATTCCAACTTTATTATTTAGTAATAAATTAAAGTCCTCAATAATTTTTTTCCGATTAGGAAGACCTGTGAGTGAGTCAGTATAGGCAAGTGCTATGAGCTTTTCATTCATGATAAATAATTCATTGGTACGGTTTTTAACCATTTCTTCTAATTTATCTTTATTTATCTGAAGATTTTCCTTCTCCTGATCAACAATTTTAATAGCTTCATCATTAATCTTTAAAAGTGAATTAGAAATGATGCTAGCTCCGAAAACAATAAGAAAATATGTTATGAAATCTATGATTATAGTATCATTTATCTGATGACTATAATACTTTAAATAAATAATACTAGAATCCAATATTGTTATTAGACAACTGAGACCAATTATTAGCAATAATTGGTAGCGTTTAATTGATACTAAACTAATAACTAGATAATTGAAAACAAAAAATGTCACGATAAGTAATACATTATATTGTGTTAATACCTCCGTTGATAATAAATTACGAATAATTTCACCAATAGATGTAAACAATATACATCCAAAAATATATATGTTTACTGAATGTTCGAGGTTCCCTTTTCTTAAAGAAAATACAGCATATCCGCAAAATAAGATGAACGACATATCTCCGATAGAATATATTAAATCCTTGGCTACAAATGAATCAACAAAAAATTCTATGCTAATCGCGAAAATAATAATTAAAAGCCCAGTTAAGAGATACTCAGCTTTTTTCTTTACTATTAAAGATCTTGACTCATAAACTTTTAAAACACCTTTTCGTAAAAGCAAAAATATCACCTCAATGCTCTGAAGAATGTCCAATCAGTGCGTGAATTCACGGGCATAGTCGGGCGAATCTCCTATTAAAATTAACCTTGGCATGCACTATCCCAGAAAGTCTGACGACAAAATTCTTTAAATTTCAATTTATCTTGCTAATATTCTACATAAATTCTTAATTTCCTGTCAAGATACCAGATTAGCCAAAGAAAAACAGCCAGGGCATTCAATTAATACTCTGGCCAATTGAGTCACTAACCACCCTAGTATTCGATTGTTGCTGTATATGTTAATGAGGACTGCATCACAGATGGTAAGCCAAACCCGTTGAAACTGAATCCCATTATTATGATGGGTGCAAGCTATTATAGCTTAAATGAGGTTGTAGGGGATCTTTTTAGAACAGGGTTAAAGCTATCGGAGAGTGAACTCGTTCAGCTTAAGCTGAACATCGGTGCTTCGGTGGGGGAGTCTACCCCCACCGAAGCGGAAATTGGAACACCCACTTGAAGAAGTGGGTGTCTCGGAATAGATAAATAAAAAGAAACCTTTATAAGACGATGAATAGTAGAACTCCTAGCCATGTCAGAACTTGAAAATGCAATTAAGGGCTAATGTTATTTTATTACAATTAGCCCTTAATTTTATAGTAATTTAGAGTGTGATTAATTTCGGTGCCCTACATTGCAATGCGCTCCTGGTCTATATAAGGGCCTTCCTTCTACACAACGACCCCGCACCCTCCTCTTTCTTAGGCTTTCAGGACAGCAACAGCTTTGGCAAGTTCCGTGATGCATGCAGATAGATCGTTGAGTCTCCCTTCGATTCGAATAAGTACATAACTAGTCACTACCATCGGGAAGCCAAAATTACCCACGAGTTTCAGCATCTCTTCCATGCGATTCCCTCCCTTTCAGTTAATTCTCTACGAAGGCACATTCAAGTAATTAAATATGCCAGTGACTCCATCTAAGTGATTCTATTTATGTGAGGAGGAGAAACTTTGACCGTTACCCCTCCTCAATGATCCACTGCGGCTCAAGCCAGGCTCGAACATCGATTACGCTACTGGAGCATCATACAAGTCATCCGTTGTGGTGTCGATGATCTTGATATCACGTTTGGAGATGAGCGCGCCACCGGTGGTTAGAAAAATATTTTTGGCGACGATTTGATCCATTACGGCTTCAATTTGAACCGCTGTCAGATCTGCTTTGGGCTCCGGTAATGTAAAGCTTACTGCGCTTCCTAAGGCATTGTTAAAGGTGATGCGCAAGACTTTCTTAGTAACACTAGCCATGGTTTTCCCTCCTTTCTATAAAATTGCGTCTATCCCTCTGGGTTACTCCGCTAAGTCAATACGATTGTCCCGGCGTACACTGATCAATGGGTAGTTCTGGAGTCCATAAAGGGCATTCGCCACATCAAAGACCTCTTGATCCGTCGCTGCGGATTTCACATTCGCAATGCTGCGCTGACTGAGGATGGGAGAGCCTTGGGCAGTTAATCCAGTTTGTACGGTTACCACCATCAAGGTGTCTTTGGCACTTGCAGTAACAGCCATCTAATTCACCTCCTTTCTTTCTAATTCTTGTGTATAACAAACATTCTCTTCAACAAAAAGCAGCCGGCTTCTGCCGACTGCTTCGTTTGGGAAGGGATATTCACCGATCTCTAGGGCAGGTAGAGATCACGCGAACCGTTCCCTGCCCGAGAACGTTTGTTCTAAATTCAGTATACTCGATGGTAAATATTTCTGTCAATAGGTTGTCCAAAACTTGGTAATGAATCACGCCTTGCAAATCGCGGCACGTTTAAGAAAGCGTAGATCGTCCCATTCCTTCTTGGCAAGGGCGACATCTTCTAAGCACCGGACTCCCTCTTGATACCAATTCCGCAGTATCCCCAGGACATAACCCATCTGGCGATTATCGGCGGCCACGGCGCAGCGGAGCGCTTCCACACAGAGTTCGTCCGTATATCCTAGACGAAGAAAACGGGCCACCCCCTCTTTCTCATAGGCGGTTAGAGCATGCCCCACTTCTTCTACCCAACGGGTCGCAAACTCTGATTTTCCATCATAACGTTGATCGTTCTTCGTTGTATCGTTCATCTCGTTATTATTATTTATCAATTCACGATTCAAAGAATAACCGGATAACGAAGAACGGTTTAACGGTTCCCTTAAGGGACCAACGTTAATAGGACCGTCCGTTTTAGGGAAGACCTCGTCTTCCCTAAAACGGAGGACGCGTTCACTTGGTGAGACAGTTTCCGTCTCACAACTTGTCCCATGATTTGTCTCGCAACTCGTCGCGCAACCTGTCCCACTAGTTGTCCCCGACCTCGTCTCAAACCCTGTCTCATCGTTTGCCTCGCGACCTGTCCTTGAACTTACCAGTGGAGTTTCCATTAACCTCAGCCTTGTGCCTTTTTCCTGAGCGGCTTTCATCTCTGAGGCTGGCTCAGAATCCAGCTCAGTAACGACTTCGCCCTTCGCGCACTCCACTGCGGCCTGTTGATCGCACGTCGTTATTTCCTCTTCCACGATGATTGGATCGGGCCAAAGTGAGATTTCTAACAATTTTCCATCGTGTTCTATCTTCAGTACGCCCAGCTCTTCAAGCTTAGCTTTGGCTCGTTCAAACGTTTTACGCTCATGAATGCCAGCTATCGTACGCCATTCTTCTGCAGTGAGTCGGATCGTATTTGTTCCCGGTTCTTTGTGGTAACCTACCTGATTCTGAAGCAACCGTTTTAACTCAAGCACTGCAATCAGTGCGACACCACTCGCTCCCACTTGACTACCCAACGATAAATTTAGAAATCGTTCCATCCCTGCCCATGCATCCATCGCCCCTTGCCCCTTTCTAGTCTCAATCGTTTTCCGAGGATCGTCGGATTTATTCAACGACCTCTATTAAGTAATCCCCAATCGCCTCTGCAATTCGTCTAGCCCAATTTGGGCTCATCGAGCGTTGTCCACGTTCCAGATCACTGATGATATTGGGCGCAATACCGGTCCTATCGGCTAATTCCTTTTGACTCCTAATGCCCGCGTTTAGACGTGCGTCTCTCATTTTTCGCCCACCATAAATCGCTTGACTTTTTTCGTTCATCCCCTCATCTCCCCCTTCGTGCTCTTGCCTAACAATCATTTTCTGTATATATTTTGTATTATAGCGTAATCGAAGCAATTGGAACAGATGTTCTTAATTGTTCGACAAAATCTTGGTAATGAAATCTCTGACGAAGAAACCTCTGAAGCGCATTCTATGGGGATCCAACATATTCAGAAATTTATTAATCTTTATATTTTTCGACATATTTTTTCAATCGTTTCTTCAGTAGTAGCCCATAAAAAGAGAAGCTCTACCCTAAAATTTCCTTAAGGTAGAGCTTATAAAGGTCTTATAGCGATCAAGTATTAAACACAAGGAAGGGATTAACACTGCCACCATTCACTGAGCGTGACACTAAACACAAACACATCTCTGCGTGTATTTAGTCACGTCAGTGCCTGGAAAAAGTGTGAGACAACTTCCCCCATTCCCCCGCAAAGGATGGAACTGCAGGGTTTACTTTATTGGACGTACTCCATACTGAGAAAAGATAACCTGCCGCTATAGTAATAATTAAAGCGGCAATCAAATTACGCCAAAGTTTATTGTGGTGCATATGAATATGATTCCTCTCTTGATCAGTTTAATATCCCTCATCTCCCCTTTGGGTGATGAGGGATATTATACGCCAGCACCGATTTTCTATTCAAGGACATTTATCTCATTAGAGCTCAACAGGTGATACTTTTGGTGTGATTTATCTCACACCAAAAGTATCACCTGAATAACAGAACTATCCACGGATACGCTATATACTAAGCTTAGTCAAACCGAGTGAAAAACAATGTCTGAAAGGGGTTATTATAATGAAACGAAACATTATCAAAATAGATGAGGAAAAATGTAACGGCTGTGGCCTTTGTGTTAGCGCCTGTCATGAAGGTGCCTTACAATTAATCGATGGAAAAGCTCGACTTGTTTCTGAAAGCTATTGTGACGGTCTTGGCGACTGTTTACCTGAGTGCCCCACCAATGCCATCGTTCTTGAGGAAAGAGAAACTGCCGAATATGACGAAGAGGCTGTCAAGAAACATATGAGTAAAAGCAAAGCAATGCCGCCTTTAGCTACTGTTCCCTGTGGTTGTCCAGGTACCCATGCAAAACTGCTTGCTAAAAAACCAACTGAAGTCGCACCTGTTCTATCTGGTGAAAGCGTACAATCCCAGCTTGCTCAGTGGCCTTGCCAGTTAAAACTAGTGCCGATCAATGCACCTTACCTCGACAACGCACACTTGCTGATAGCAGCTGACTGCACAGCCTTTGCTTATCCAAATATCCACGAAAAGTTCATGCGCAATAAAATCACCCTGATTGCCTGCCCCAAGCTGGATGACATTGATTATTCAGAAAAACTGACGGCCATATTACAACAACACGAAATAAAAAGCGTAACGATTCTCAAAATGGAAGTGCCCTGTTGTGGAGGGATCCTTCAAGCCGCAAAGAAGGCTTTGTCAAACAGCGGAAAAATGATTCCTTGGAATGTCGTAACAATATCAACAGATGGAAGGATTCTAGAAGATTAATCACTACCGAGACGCCCACCTCTATAGGTGGGCGTTCCGTCTTTCACTTCAGTGAAAAGGATTCTACTCAACTCTTGAGCATCTTATTCTCGGTGAGAAATTGCTTGACTTTAGCCGTGTATTCTTGCTTATTGGTGAGATAAGACATGGCATGTTCTGCTCCAGGTGATATATATATCCCCTTTGATCCTTTCTTCCTCAAATATAATTCTAAGGACATGGACGCTGGTATAAAGGTATCATTACTGCCATGGATAAACATGATGGGGGTTTTAATATCACTGATTACCGTGATTGGCGATACTGCATACAGTGAAAAATTCGACTTTTCCAATGCAATAATATTCGCATAGAATAATATGAATGCTGCGGCCGGTTGAAAATTCGGACTGAAGTCACCAGAGAGTTTAATATTCATTAATTCCCATAAATCAGAGTATGGGCAATCGACTACATAGAAATTTACATCCTTTTTACTCTGATCTAAGTTTGCCTGAAGGAGTGCTGTGACTGCCCCCAGAGATTCCCCATGGACTCCTATGACAGCTTTCGGATTAACCCATTTAACCCATTTCACAATGTTATCAAGGTCTGTCTTTTCAAAAAAGCCAAGAGTGATGTCCTGCCCTCCGCTGCTACCAGTATCTCTTGAATCATAGGTCAAGACATTAAAGCCCATATCAAGATACATATCTGAATATTTCATAGCCTCCCATCGGTCACAGCCTATACCGTGAACTAAAATCACGGTATTGTTCGTTGGTTTGGGGTTAAATATATAGGTACCTGAGAGCTTATAGCCAAAACTTGAATTTATAGACACATTATAGGATTCCAACTGTGTAAATCTCTGATAATTGAAGCTGGATTTATAATAGTTCAGTCCTTTAGCTTCTGTGGTTACGTTCAGCCTGCAAACCTTCTGATAATATATATTTCCTATATATAGTCCAAACACATTAGTGACCATGGCAAGAACAATCAACATCCCGATCAGCACTTTATGCTTTTTCTTCAGAACGCTTCTCCTCACAGTTAGTTCGGCTTCTACTACTTTCATTAATCCATCCCCAAAACATTATTTCAACTTCATGCTGATATCCATTTCCTGCAAATAATCACTTACAGATAAAAGGCCTGTCATAAATGCTGTAGATGCTTCTTCAATAGATTTTTCCTTATCCGGTGATATATTTTCTTCAAAAAGTCCGGTATTGACATGACCTTTTTGCTTCACATTGATCATTAAGCTACTTGTTCCCAGGTCGGGAGCTTTACTCGGTGTCCATTTCATATTATCCAGGTTGTAGATGATGGCACCTTCGCCTTGCTTTTCATACAAATACTTGTTGTAGTACTTCGACATTTCTACTGCAAGTTTTGCAGCTTCGGCCGGATACTTTGTCGACGATGAGATTAATAAGCCACAATCTTTCTTCGTTCCACCTGATACGATCGTCTTAGGAATTGATCCATCCGTTTTGCCAAGATTAGGATAATATAAGACTGCAACTTTCCCCTCTAATTTATTGTTAGCCGTGGTTAATTTATCCGAAGAGGTACAATAAATAGCTGCTTGAGAGGAATAAAAAAGATTTCCCGCGGCTTCGTCAGAAATGGTTTCCGATTTTTGCTGAAATGCGCCTAATTTAATCAGCTGCGTTACGGAGGATGCTGCTTGGGTAAATATTTTTCCAGAGAATGTGTCATCGCCCTTTATTATTTTACTACTTATTCCATTGTCTAGAGTACAG
Source organism: Desulfosporosinus sp. (assembly GCA_036569365.1). GTDB lineage: Bacteria > Bacillota > Desulfitobacteriia > Desulfitobacteriales > Desulfitobacteriaceae > Desulfosporosinus. The sequence goes on from DATCQU010000012.1 coordinate 10,632, forward strand.
GCAAAACCCTCTACCATGTTATATACAGACATCCCATCCTGACCGCTAATGACTATGGGCGTGATGCGCTTTTCTTTAAATTGTTTTACCGCGCTCTTAAGGTCTTCAAAACTTTCCGGAATTTTGATATGGTTCTTAGAAAACATGTCTATATTTATGAGCATCACGTTATACGATGCTTGATCGATAGGTACCGCATATAGGTGACCAGCGTCTCCAATGACTTTTGCGCTGGGAACAACCAACTTCCAGTAATCTAAATCCGTTAAATTATTTTCTAAGGGTTGGACCCTCTTTGCGGAGACTAAGTCAATAGTAAAGTTTCCGTCCCCAGAATAGAATATATCGGGAGGGGTATCTGAATACATCCTGACTTTTAGTTTTGTATGATAGGCATTCTCATCTCCCTTCACGAAACTCAAATGGATATCATCCTTGGGAAATATCGGTTTCATATCAGTTTCGAACGTTTTGAATGCTTCCTTCTTTTTCACATCGTCATAAGGAACCACACATTCTAGAGTGACTTTGCCATTATTATTGATGACTGGAGGCAGTACCTGTTTTGCCACGTTGGAACAGGATATTAGCATTGGCAAAGCTATGATCAAACCTGCTAGAACCATTCTTTTAATACTAATCATCATTATAATGAAGCAGCTCCCCACTAACCTGTAAATATTGCGACAATCTTTAATCTCTATAGACCCCTCATTGGATCTTTATCTCTTTTCTGTCTGAACGATTTTAAAATCGCCGATACACTAAGGGTATCACGATCCTAGGTATCATGGTATAAAGAAAACTTGGCTGGCGCCCGAAGACACTGTCTTCGCACGTATTAGCCTTCTTGCAGTATGTAACTTAAGTTATACTTTCTGATAAGTAGAACAAAGCCCGCCATTTGCTAATAACGTCTCATTTAGCGTGATGTGCCAAAATGATTCTTCAAAAACGAAAAGCAGCTAATCTGCGTGAGAGATCAGCTGCTTTTATACTAATAGCCTTAAAAGAATTTGTTCATTACCGCCTGAATGAAAGACTTGATATCATTTAGGTTTTCTTGCAAGATTCGGTAAATCTCAGAGTCATCAACCTCTTGGTACAGGTGCACGATTCGGTTACGAAACTTCACCATTTGCACAAGCGAAAGTTCTTTATCCTTACCCAATACCCCGTGTTGAATTATTAGCTTTACCGCTTCTGCAGACGTACTAGGGATTCCCCATCGTTCTCTTGCTACAATATGATTAGAAACATCTATTAAGGCCTCAATACAAACTTGAAGGTTATATTTCGCAGCATCAACCGCCTGAAAACTAGCTAAAAAATCTTGGCGTCCCATTAGTTTTAACGTCTCTAAATTTTGTAACCTTAAATCAATAAATGATAGTTTTCGCTGTATAATATCCTTATCCACCATGACTGTCGTATTCCTCCTTAAGTGCCTGCTCGTAATCATGGGCGAATGTTGCATACTTAACAGCATAGTCCGGATAAGTCTTTATGACGAACTCAATAAAATTACTATGTTTGTAATAGTCTCCTTCATAGACAAGTATGCCTTCTCGGAGTGCGCGAAACTGTAAAGCAATAGGAGCCCGATTCAGATTAACCAAATCTATTCGATCATGACAAACATGAAGGCTCAAGGCCGCATCTAGCTCCAATTCCTCCGGTAGCGTAACAGGGTGAGTGAAAACTATTCCCAAATCGATGTCACTTTGCGGGTGTTCAAACTCAGTCCCAAATGATCCAAACAGATAAACAGCAGCAATTTCAACTCGGGACTGAAAGAATTTTTGCCAGGATAACAACTCAACGGGCACCTTTCGCATTCATTACCCCCCCTTTGTCCACATTATATCATGAGAGATGCGTATAAAAAAGGTATATGGTATTATTTTACATGAGTTGCAATTTCCACTGCCAAACAGGTGACTTGCTGGAATACATACCGTATAATAATGACTAGTCGCTCAAATGATCCGTTTGCTATGCGATGCAGAAGCATCGGGTGAACATTGAAGGAATATTGTTCATTTTGTCGAAGAATATTAGCGTAAGGGGGAATCAGGTTTGAAAAAGAAGAAAATTATCTATAGTGTTCTAAGAGAAATTGAAAGAGGCGAAACTGTACCAAAATCCGCAGATTTAAACCTGAGCCTCATAGAGTTTAGAGATTTAATTGATCAAATTCAAGATGATGATTTAATCAAGGGAGCGTCCATGCCTAAGTGCGGACAAGGAAATCCTACCCGCATGGTACTGCTTGATTCGGCTGAAATTACATCAAAGGGCTTGAATTTCTTAAAACAACATAGTTCCTTTGCTGAGACATATCCTGGTTTAGACGATATTAAGCCATGGTTACTTCTGTGAAAAGGTGAAGTCTATGTAATGGGGGCTTAAAGGGAGAGGGGTAAACGATTGGGCTATGTATCCACAGCGACGAAATCAACAGCCCCTTCCGGGGGCTGGTCCGACCTTTGGAAACAGGAAGATTATTGGGCTATGTGGCTTGGTCTAACGATTGTACTGTTAGCAATCGCGTTTTGGAGTATTGGGAATAACTCTATGAATTGGATGGTACTTAAGATACCAAACTATAGTGACTATAAAACGCCTATTAGTTATATTAGTGACCATATGAGCACTCTCCTGGCGCTGTATTTATTTTTTCTCAGCCTATTTTCAATCGCTGTGAAAGCCTTCACTGGCGAAGTTAAACGATTTTTAGTTGGATTCACGTTTCTTTTTTTACTTAGTGTACTTGTTTCTGCTTGGGGTTCTTGGGATGTCATGAAACGATTTAACTTTGAAACTCCACTGCTCGCACTCGTCGTAGGACTTTTGATCAGTAACTTTTTAAAGATTCCGACTTGGCTAAGTTCCGCACTCCTGACCCAATTTTACGTAAAGGTAGGAATTGTGTTAATGGGTGCTTCCTTACCCTTTACTTTAATTGTCCAAGCTGGTTCGACCGCTTTTGCTCAAGCAACCATTATTGCACTAGCTACTTTCCTCACCATTTACTGGACTGGTACAAGAGTTTTCGCGTTAGATAAGCGGTTTGCTGCTACACTGGCAGCCGGAGGTTCGATCTGCGGAGTTTCTGCTTCTATTGCCATCGGTGGTGCTGTAAAAGCAGAAAAGCAGCACGTGTCGATTGCCATTTCTCTGGTTATTCTTTGGTCCATCATCATGATTTTCATCCTCCCCTTCGCGATTAAAGCGTTAAATATTCTACCCGGCCCTGCGGGTGCTTGGATCGGCACCGCAGAATTTGCTGATGCTCCTGGAATGGCCGCAGCTGCTGCTATCAATGAACAAGCAATCAAAACCTTTACCCTCATGAAAGTCGTCGGTCGCGACATGTTCATTGGGATCTGGTGTTTCATCATGGCTTTCACCTCGATCACACGTTGGGAGAAACGGGATGCCAGCTCCCAACCAAATGCTCTTGATATCTGGATTCGGTTTCCTAAATTTGTGTTAGGGTTTTTTGTAGCCTCAATTATCATCACGCTCTTAGCTGCTTCTGCTAGTGTAGCGACTTCCAAAGCAATTGATTATAACGTTATTAAACCGATTATAGAATTAAGAAATTGGGCCTTTATCTTTACCTTTCTCTCGATTGGCCTATCCAGTCGCTTGAAGGAACTTGCCTCAGTCGGTTGGAAACCGTTTGCAGCGTTTACCGCAGGTGTGTTGGTAAATATCCCACTTGGATACCTCTTATCCGTTGTGATTATGGGTAACTACTGGACAACAATCAAGTAACCTTTTCTAGCTAGATAGGCTTTAGTAGGCTGATAAACAATAGTTTATAGATTAAGGGGATAAAGAGTATGCGCCAAGATAATGAGACTTGTGTACAAAGAGGACGGTTTTTTTTCTACTTTTTCGAGAAGCCCAGTGAGAAAGCCCATTTCGGGGATATTGTTAAAGTAAAAAAGGTAAAGCCTGAAGCAGTTCGAGCTTTAAGTAAGTTCTTGACCACAAGATTAGAGCGGATCGCTACTATGATGGAGTTGCTAGCTGAGGCCCATGATGACTGGGCAATGACAGGTAAGAAGGATTATATCCTGATGGAAACCGAAACCTATGATTTTAACGCTGCAATCAAGATTCTAAAAGAACAAGGCTTCGACGAGAGCGAATTCATTCTAAAAGTTGAATATACCCGTAAATGGGGAGTCTTATAACGTTCGGTAGCAACGGCCTGTTACAAAATAATATCCAATGCCCTTCATGAAGAGGCGCCTCAGCAAAGAAAGTCCATGTCTTTGCTGAGGCGCCCCTTTTCTTAATATTCTTGATACATGACATTTTGTCATGCCATTTTGTCATAAGTGCCAAATTGTCATGGTCTCCGAGTTAAATCTAAGCCCTTTAGGCAGGAAATAAGCGCTATATTAAGCGAGTTTTAAGAAAATCAGGGACTTGGCATAGTAATTGCTATAGTTACAAAGGAGATGAACCATGATCACTTGATCGGAAGAAAGGCGGGTGAACCAGCCAGAGCATTTATAGTTACTTTATAGAATTTGTGAAGGGGTCTCAACGATATTCGAAAGATGGAGCGTGTTAAAATGAGTTGTAATGTAGAAGGCGATAAGAAACCGACCACACCATCCGGTGGCTTGTCGGATCTATGGAAAAAAGAAGACTATTGGGCAGTTTGGCTTGGTATCGGAGTAGTAGCAGCTGCCATTTTACTTTGGCTCTCTGGCAATACTTTCATGAAATGGATTGCCATCAGCGTGCCCAGTTACTCGGATTTTGGCAAGGCTACAGGTTATATCAACAGCCATATCAGTGGTATCTTTGGTCTCTATTTATTTTTCCTAATATTGTTTGCCGTCGCAATAAAGGTGCTTGGCCACAAATTAAGCCAGTTTATTCCAGGTTTTACTGTTTTATTCCTCATGAGCCTCATCGTTACCGTTGTGGGTTCTTGGGATGTCATGAAACGATATAACCTAGAAGCCCCTCTGCTTGCCCTTGCTGTTGGACTTATTATTGGTAATTTTGTTAAGCTTCCTAGATTTATGGATGCCTCTTTACGCACTGAATTCTTCGTTAAGACGGGTATTGTACTCATGGGTGCGACCCTTCCTTTTACGTTGATTATGCAATCTGGCCCGATGGCGTTTCTTCAAGCAACAATCATCGCGGTTACCACGTATCTCACCATCTACTGGGCGGGAACCCGTCTCTTTGGCTTAGATAAGCGCTTTGCAGCCACACTTGCGGCCGGAGGATCGATTTGCGGGGTATCCGCTTCGATTGCTATCGGGGGTGCCGTTAAAGCAGAAAAGCAAGATGTTTGTGTCTCTATTTCCCTAGTCATTGTGTGGGCTATCGTCATGATCTTCGCCCTACCAGTATTTATTAAACTGTTGGGAATTGCTCCTGGCCCTGCTGGAGCTTGGATTGGAACTTCCGAGTTCGCCGATGCTGCAGGAATGGCAGCTGCCGCCTCGATTAACGAGCAAGCGATTAAAACGTTTACCCTCATGAAAGTTGTCGGTCGTGATATGTTCGTTGGAATCTGGTGCTTTATCATGGCTTATATCTCCATTACAAAATGGGAAAAGAGAGAGGATGGCTCCAAACCGAAGGCTGGTGAAATGTGGACCCGTTTCCCAAAATTCGTATTAGGATTCTTTGTCGCTTCTATCATCATCACCGTTTTAGTGGCCAGCGTTGATGCCGTGACCTCGAAAGGGATTACTGCTCAAATCATTGCTCCTATTAAGGAATTAAGAGGTTGGGCCTTTATTTTTACCTTCCTTTCAATCGGCCTAACGACTCGTTTCAAAGACCTTACATCAGTGGGTTGGAAACCGTTTGCAGCGTTTACCACAGGTGTCTTAGTCAACGTTCCTCTTGGCTATCTCCTTTCAGTCGTCGTAATGGGCGGCTACTGGGCATTGGTCAAGTAAGTTAACTTATTATCATCTAGACAATAACGCAGCCCTCACTTTATTTGTGAGGGCTGTTTTAATGTGAGACTAGAATCCGACATAAATTTGAACAGTCTTATAGTATACTTATAGTGAGCTTAGCTGATATTTTACAGGCGATTACTTGCATGAGGAGGAGCGAGAATTGAACATCTTGGATCCTAAGAGTTCTATTGTCAATAGAATCCTCGACTTTTGCTTTCCGGTATTGGTCACGTATACTTGTGCAATAATTTTGCTAATATTGATAGATTTAGTTTCACGCTAAAAGCTCCCTAGTATGCCAAAGAGATTCAGAATCCATTTTTGCATTAAAAAAGGTGTTGACTGAAATTAAGTTGACACCTTTTTTAATGCAAATTCTATTTGAGATAACAAAAATCATTGAGCTCATGCTACACTAGGAGTTAACACTTGGGTCATTGAAAATATGTGGGAGAAGAGCGTCGGATGGGGGCCAACTGTTGAAACAAAGTTCAATTCCTTGGTGGATGCGCATTAAAGTTCATTTTCTGTTATTTGGAGTCACTATGTCCATCCTACCTCTGTTTTTTCTCGGGTATTTAGGTTTTACATCTGTGCGACAAAATCTACAAAAAGATATATATGAACAAAACTTCGAACAGGTGACAGTACTAGCCAATGAAATGAGAAACTTCGTCACCAATGTGGAGAACAGTTTAACCCTTACAAAGGCTACGAGTGCCAATGCTCTTGTCGGGAAAGATAAACTGTCCCGTCAGATCATTTTAGAAACACTTTTGCAAAAAGATTCGTTTATTGAAGAAATTAAAGTGGCAGATGAGAATTTTATGGTCATCGATCAAATTGTTGACCAAGCAGGAAGTTCCCCTACTACATCTTCCACAAAAATTGAAAACCCGATACCCCTGGGCAAATCCTCAGTAATAAGTGACGTGTTCTTCTCCAGTGACAGGCGCCCGGAGATCTATTTAACGGTACCCGTTCAAGACCCCACCACAAGAAATCGAATCGGATATCTGCAAGCTAAGGTTGACTTTAAAGGGATCATTCGCCGATTTGCTAAGATACAGTTAGGTGATGGAGAGTCCGTATTCTTAGTTGATCAAGCTGGTAATTTGATTGGAACTACTGACTCCAGTCTTAGTTTGCATCTTGAGGAACTTCGTCAAGATCCTGCAGTTCAAACCTTTCTGGAAGGTGAGGCTTTTTCCCACGGAAGTGAGTACAAAAATCTCGCTGGGGTGACCGTTATCGGGGCGTATGCCTCCGTAGGCACCCCGAATTGGGCAGTATTTATTGAACAACCAGCGAGTGAAGCGAATAAACCAATCTTCGAATTTGCTTTGCGGCTCATTGTGATTGCTATCATAATCATGGCACTCGTCATGATTTTGAGTATTGCCTTTGGCTTAAAAGTTGTTCATCCGATCGAAAATCTAGAATGTCAAGTCAGGCAAATCATATCAACTGGCGACTTGGAATCCCATATCCCCATCGAGAGTTGGGATGAAATCGGGAGATTAGTCAAATCCTTTAATCAGTTGTTAAATTCATTGGATCAAAAGAATGAAAACCTAAAAGATGAAAAGGCGCTGTTGACCACCGTCGTCGACGGGGTTGGCGCCGGAATGGTTCTCTTAGATCCTGATCGGAAGATTATATGGTGGAATGTAAAGTTTACTGAATGGTTTGGACATAGCTTAGTCAATCTCCCGTGGGATCAAGTGGTTAACGGAGAAGGAATGGAAGCCGTATACCTGGAAAACGGCCATACTATTTCTGTTTATATGAACGATGAACGCCGACATTTCCGTCAGATGTATTATGAGTTGTCTCCTGATAATCCAGAGAGTGCAGCTTACCTGCTCTTACTCGACGATGTTACCCAAGAAGTGGAAATGGAAGCCCGCATGATTGAGACGGACAAAATGGCTGCCATTGGACTTTTGGCCTCGGGGGTCGCTCATGAAATTAACAATCCCTTAGCGATCATTGCGGCTCATAGTGAGGACTTACTGGACCGTTTGAATGAGGAGGAGCTGGGGCCGACTCGTGGAGAAATCAAGACTGTCTTTCACATTGTCTTGGAGCAAGTTGTCAGATGTAAGCGGATTACGGATCGTTTACTTGGTTTTGCCCGTAAGCGTATTAATGAGAGTGACCTCATCGATATTGGCGTTGTTAGCGTTCAAACCCTCGGGCTCTTAGAACACAAGGCGAAACAAAAGCACGTGAAAATTGAGCTCCAAATGGAAAATAGTCTCTTTATCTTAGGAAATGAAAATGAGTGGCAGCAGGTGGTTGTCAATCTGATCACGAATGCGTTGGATGCCTCCACGGAAGATAATATGATTGGAGTTAAAGGCTACCGTGAAGGCGAAAAAATTCATTTCATGGTCAAGGATTACGGGGAAGGAATTGCACAAGTTAATCTAAAAAAAGCTTTCGATCCGTTTTTTACCACGAAGTCCGTAGGGCAAGGAACAGGTTTAGGTCTATATGTAAGTTATGGAATCGTTCAGAAGATGCAAGGCGAGATGGCCTTAGAAAGTACGGAAGGTCAAGGAACCTGTGTGAAGATAACCTTGCCTCTCCATAAGGCAGGAGATTAGAGCAGATGAAGCACTGTCGAAAAATTCTAATTTTAGACGATGAGGAAGCCTTGCGCGCGATTATTGCCCAGCGTTTACAGCGTAAAGGCTATGAAATACTGGAAGCTGGCACCGCCGAAGAAGGTCTATGCCTTCTAAAAGTTACGTTAATCGATGCTGTCCTATTGGATATCCAGCTACCAGACGGCGATGGGCTTATCCTATTACCTAAGATTAAACAATTACAGCCTGATCTCCAAGTCGTCATGTTAACTGGAAATGGTTCGATTGAGTCCGCCATCGAAGCCATGAAACTTGGAGCGTATGATTACTTAACCAAACCATGTAACTTAGCTGAGCTCGAAATCACATTGCAAAAAGCCCTTGAAAAACAGACGTTACTGACGGAGAATACGGGTCTCAGACAGGTAGTGAATCGCCAAACTCCCGAACTGAAAATTATTGCCGAAAGTGCACTCATGATTACGCTCCTTGATATGACCCGTAAGGTTGCTCAAACAGATGCTTCGGTGCTCATCCTAGGAGAAAGTGGCGTGGGTAAGGAGTTGATTGCTCAGGCAATCCATCTCTGTAGCACGCGGGTTAACCGCGCCTGCGTTCCGGTGAACGCAGGCGCAATTCCAGAAGCTTTGATAGAGAGCGAGCTTTTCGGACATGAGAAAGGTGCCTTTACTGGAGCGAGCTCACAGAAGATGGGATTAGTAGAAATGGCTGATAATGGCACCCTCTTTCTCGATGAAATCGGTGAAATGCCCTTATCTATTCAAGTAAAACTTCTTCGTTTTTTAGAAAGCGGAGAATTTCGGCGTGTTGGAGATAACCGACTCCGACGGGTCGATGTCAGGATTGTCGCCGCAACCAATAGAAATCTTCAGCAGGAAATACATCACGGTAGGTTTCGAGAAGATTTGTTTTATCGTTTAAACGGCTTAACCTTAATCGTCCCTCCTCTCCGTGATCGGCGGGAGGATATCCTTCCTCTTGTAGAGCAATTCCTGCAGACCCAGAGCAAAAAAAAATTTCTCCATCACGATTATCGTTTACTACCGGAAACGAAGGAGCAATTGCTACATTATGATTTTCCAGGAAATGTACGCGAACTCTTCCATCTCATTGAACGCGGACAAATCTTGTCAATCGGTGGATTGATTGCGCCTATAGATATTTGGGGAAAATCAGAGCAAGTCCTGAAGATACTCCCCACTTTCGATTCAGATGAACGATTTTTTGATATATTCCGCGACAATCGCTATCCCTCCCTAGAAGATGTTGAAAAGCACTACATTTTAGCTACTCTCAAAAAGGTGAAGGGTAATAAGACCCTAGTCGCCAACTTATTAGGAATCAGTGTTAGGAATCTCTATCGAAAGTTACAGATTTATGGGGTGGCAGAATAGGAGTGATCCCCTTGATAAAACCGAATTATAACCCTACTCCTCTCAATTGGTCTAACCGTGACGTGACGGTTGCCTGGCTCGGTCACGCCAGTTTTCTAATCAACTTCTTTGGTACACGCATCCTTATTGATCCTGTCTTAAACTCACATATTGGTATTACACCCATCGGCAACCTTACCTTCGGGCCGAGCCGTCATATCGCGTCCGCCTTGAGCAGCGCTGACGTTGGCCCAATCGATCTACTACTTCTATCCCACGCTCATACTGACCACTTTGATTATCCGACGCTCCGCACGCTGCAATCCCCCAGCACTGTTGCCATCACTGCCAAGAATACCCTTCCGTTGTGGGACGGTATGAACTTCCAAGCTGTCGAGGAACTCCACTGGCAAGATAGTAAGTCGGTCGCCGGTGTCAATGTGAAGGCTATCGAGGGAAAGCACTGGGGAGCCCGGATACCCTGGAGGAAAGGGATGGAAGCGAATAGTCTTCTCTTATCGAAAAACGGTGTTCATCTATTTTTCGGAGCGGATACAGGCTACACTGAACTCATACAACAGCAACTCAGTGGGATACCGATTGACTTAGCCATCATGGGTATTGGCGCATACTCGCCAAAGTCCTTCGAGGCCAAACATTCCACGCCTGAACAGGCCTGGAAAATGGCCGAAGAAATCTCGGCAAAATGGGTGATACCGATGCACTGGGGAGCTTTCAAACTATCCAAAGAGCCCATGGAGGAACCCATGCTTCGTTTCCGTCAAGCGGCATCAGGACAAATAGAAAAGGTAGCTATCCAAGAAACTGGCGTTACTTGGATACTACCCCGATAAGTATACTTTTATCTTAGCCTTGTTGAGATTTCATTAGCGTTTCTTAGAATCTCTACATACTTTAATAGCTCTTCCTCAAGGTATTCCCCGACTAAAGAAACCATCTCTGACGAATCTTTTCCATTTGTGTGATAACTTGTGAAGCAATCATAGTAGCGTTTACGATCACCAAATTTAATGTTGATGGGAGGATAATTCGCCTTCATCAACTCAAGATTTAATAGCAAGCGGCCAGTTCTACCGTTACCGTCAATAAATGGGTGTATAGCTTCAAATTCCATATGAAATTGTGACAAACGTTCAACCGCATGAAGTAAGGTCATTTCCTGGTATTTTGAAATAAGCTGTTCCATTCGCGTTGGCAAAAGATACGGCTGTGGCGGTGTATGCACCGCGCCCATAATAGTTACTGGCACACGTCTATAAACTCCTCTATCCTCACGGTTGTCCATCAGAACGAGGCTGTGAATGTCTTTGATAACCTTTTCGGACAGCGGGACCTTTTGCTGTACCAATTCCTCAACATAGAGATAGGCTTCCTTATGCCCTACTGCCTCTAAATGGTCTTTCAGTGGCTTTTTGTCGATGGTTATTCCCTCTTTGATGATTAAGGCGGTTTCCTGCAAGGTGAGGGTATTCCCCTCTATTGCATTGGAGTTATATGTAAAATCGATCAAAAATTCCTCACTCAATCTTAATAGCTCACCCTCGGTAAGAGGTCTATACGAATTTAACTCACGTAAAAGTTCTTCGATTCTATTAAAAGCAACTATTTTACATATCTCCTTTCCTTCCAGTGTTGCAATTTTATTATATCGTAGCATGATTTGATAAATATTACCAGTTGCATCACTGTGAGAGTCTCTCAGCCAACCGGGTATTCCTCTTCGAAGTCTTATTGTTGCGAACTGCCATACTAACGGCCTTCTTAGTCCCTACTAGAACAAAGACCTGCTTAGCCCTGGTGACACAAGTATACAGAAGATTTCTCTGAAGCATAACGTAGTGCTGCATCGTTAAAGGTGCCACGACGATCTTATACTCACTGCCTTGGCTCTTATGAATGGTAGTAGCATACGCCAAAACGACTTCATCAAGCTCTGTCCCATCGTAATCGACGAAATTTCCATCAAAATTTAAGATAAGCGTTCGTTCTTCTGTGTCAATTTTAGAAATGCTTCCAATATCTCCGTTAAAAACGTTCTTATCATAATTGTTTTTTATCTGCATGATCTTATCACCCAGTCTGTAGACTGTGCCGCCATATTTTATAGAAATGGTGGAGGGATTCAGCGCCGCCTGCAATACTACATTAAGGTTTACCGCGCCTGTTTCTCCCCGTTGCATTGGGCACAGCACTTGAATGTCGCTGATCGAGTCAACGTTGTAAAAAGCAGGGAGCCTCTTTGTACAAAGCTCCTTAATCGTTTGGACCACCTTGGTCGGCTCCTCTTCTTCTATGAAAAAAAAGTCACTTTCCCGATGACCCTTCAGGTCTGGAAAGTCTCCCTGATTAATTTTGTGGGCATTGGTGATAATGGCACTGCCCTGGGCCTGGCGAAAGATTCTGGTGAGCTGTACGACATTGACGATACCGGAGGCTATGATGTCATTCAACACATTCCCAGCGCCTACGGAGGGCAGCTGATCGACATCGCCCACCAGGATCACCACGGTTTCATTGGATACCGCTTTTAGTAGATTATACATCAGGATGGTGTCGACCATCGACGTCTCATCGATGATCAGCACATCACATTCCAAGGGGTATTCGGCATTTTTCTTGTAACCCTCAGGTGGCTTGTACTCGAGTAATCGGTGAATGGTTTTCGCCTCTAATCCTGTGGTCTCAGACATTCTTTTGGCCGCTCTGCCCGTGGGTGCAGCCAGTAATACTCGAGCACCCAGTAACTGAAATACCTTGATAATGGCCAGAGTGGTGGTGGTTTTGCCGGTTCCGGGACCACCCGTAAGCACCATGAATTTTGAAGTTGCTGCAGTCTTTACGGCATCCTTTTGCACCTCGTCGTAGCTAATGTCATACTGCTTTTGGATCGTCTCAATAATTCCTTCCACGTCGGTCGCGTGGTAGAGAGTGTCTACTGCAAGAATCGCCTTCATTCTATTAGCGATTCCCAGTTCGCTGTGATAAAAGGGCAATAAAAAGATAGCATCCTCACCGTCGAGAATGACGACCTTCTCTTCGATCATCCGATCCAGCGTTGCATCTACCCTTGTTGTCTCAATCTCGAGGATTTTTTCTGCTTCTTCCAGAAGTTGTTCCTTGGTAGCATAGCAGTGTCCGTCATTGGAAAGTTCATTCAGGACATACACAATCCCCGAGCGACAGCGTTCGAAGGAGTTTTTCTCGAAGCCCATCTGCAAGGCAATTTTGTCCGCCGTTTTAAAGCCGATGCCCCAGATATCATCCGCCAGTCGATAGGGATTGGTCTTCACAATTTCAATGCTATCATTTCCGTACGTCTTATAAATTTTCACAGCGAAGGCAGTGGATACGCCATTGCTTTGCAAAAACAGCATGACATTTTTAATTTCCTTTTGATCTTGCCAGGCTTTCTTAATCATCTCTACTCGCTTTTGCCCGATGCCCGCAACTTTGACTAGATAGTCGGCTTCCTCTTCCAACAACCTCAAGGTGTCTTCTTGGAAATGTTCAACAATTCTCTTAGCATACGCCGGCCCGATACCTTTGATTAGTCCGCTTCCCAAGTATTTTTGAATACCTGCCACCGTTGCAGGTAGGGTTTCTCGATAATCCTGTGCCGCAAACTGCTTCCCAAACTTGCCGTCCATCTTCCATTCGCCTTTAAGTTGAATGATGGATCCAACTGTCACAGCTGCCAGGCTTCCCACCACCGTTACGAGATCAGCAAAGCCCTTGGCCTTTATTTTAATGACACTGAAGCCGTTCTCTTCATTTTCATAGGTAATTCTCTCGACAACTCCACTGATGTATTCCATGTTGAGCCCTGCCAATCCTCCGCGATTGTTAATAGCTGCGAAATGGCACAGCTTCCGCTTATATAATATCATTTTTGAACTTGAAAGCACCATAGTATTGTTCCTTGAAAAACGAGCGGTAATGAGATAGACTTTTTTTAATCGTATTTTAATAATACTCAAAGTCTCCTTGAAGTTTTATTTGTTAGAATTCAGACATACTCAAGTGCAACACAATAACAAACAACAAGGAGGAACTTTCATGACAACTTTAGAACAAGTGGAACAACTACGTGCCATGGCCAATGTAAGCTACGACGAGGCGAAGACTGCCCTCGATGCAACCAACGGGGATTTGCTGGAAGCCATTATCTATCTAGAGAAACAGGGTAAGGTAAACGCTCCGTCCGGTGGCGGGTTTTATAGCAGCGAAAAAGGCTCAGACACTTGCAACGGGATCTATAAAAAGCCCTGCTGGGATCAGCAATCGAAGCACTGCGACGGTGGAAAAGGTTTCATTTCTCTCCTGAAAAAATTCGGAGGATTTTGCCTTAAAATGATCCGCAAGGGCAATGCCAATAGCTTTGAAGTACTCAAGGGTGAGGACATTAAAGCGACGGTTCCGGTCACTGCCCTCGCCTTGCTGCTGATCTTCACCCCTTGGATGACGATTCCAGCGATCGTGATCGGACTGTTCCTAGGTTTTCGCTATCGTTTCAGCGGGCCTGATTGTGGCGGAAAGACGGTCAATGACGCGATGAATAGCGCGGCGGATGCTGCCATCAACCTCAAGAAGTCCATGGAAAAGTAAAGAAAACTATTTGAAATGGCGGGGCTTACTATGAGTTCGAGAATACTGATTATCGAAGATGAGGAAAAGATTGCCCGATTTGTCGAGCTTGAGCTTGGTTATGAGGGCTATACCACTGAGAAAGCTTTTGATGGCAGAACAGGGCTTGAACTCGCCGAAACCGGCGAGTTCGACCTCGTTTTGCTCGATGTTATGCTGCCTCAGTTGAGCGGTATGGAAGTGCTGCGCAGACTTCGTCGAACGTCCTCCGTTCCCATCATCATGCTGACGGCTAGGGACAGCGTGGTGGATAAGGTCTCCGGGCTTGACAGCGGGGCGAGCGATTATATCACCAAGCCTTTCGCCATTGAGGAGCTTCTCGCCCGGATCCGCACCGCCCTCAGGAAAACGACACCGGAAGATATGGTGGTGTTGTCCGCCTCTGGAGTGCTAATGGATACAAGCCGCCATACGGTGAGCGTGATGGGTACACCCATCGAGCTGACGAAACGCGAATTTGACCTTCTCCACTATCTACTTAAAAATAAGGGCCTAGTTCTTTCCCGGGAAGCGCTGCTCGAAAATGTCTGGGGCTATGATTTTGCGGGAGAAACCAACGCGGTTGATGTCTACGTCCGTTTTCTGCGTGGTAAAATCGACGAGGTGTTCGATATTAAGCTGATTCACACCGTCAGAGGAGTGGGGTATGTGATTAAGGATGAAACGTGAGCCTTTACTCAGTCCTACGAACCGTATCGGCCATAAACTGCGATTTTCCCTAGTATGGAAGCTCAACATTAAACTAATGTTCCGTATGTTGAGGCTTTTCTTGGTCGTTAATGTAGCTCTGTGCCTGATGTCGGCGGCAGGGCTAATTGTGCGTGCCGAACAAACTGTGGCGGTGGCGGCCGAACGGCTGCATCAAACGGGGCTGCCTACCCAGGATGCGGCAAACTGGCTGCAGATCACCGGATACAGCGTTTCTCTCCAGACGGGAATACCGAATGGAATTCAACTACCCCAATTCCTACAGACCCTCCTCTTCAAACACTCGGTGTCCGGTGTAAGGAGTATCGACTTGCCGAATGCGCAGGGCCTGACGCTTTGGGACCAATTAGAGGGTGTTACCTACAATGCGACGATCGATGATAGCAGACAATCGTATCTTATTTCCATCCGTCTTCAGGAGAGCTTACAGATTATTGGTGAGATGTTTGCCCTGCTCTTGACTCTAGAGCTACTAATGCTGTTCAGCAGTATTTTATCGGGTGCAAGAACGATTCGAAAAGCCCTCCGACCCATCGAAGTATTGGCTGAAACGGCGCAAACCCTGACGACCGGCGGCGTCTTTACACCGGAGCAGCTGGAGGTTCTGACCGGTAAGTTAGACGACATCAATGCCACAAGACTGGATACGAGAATTCCAGTCGATGATACGCAAAGTGAACTGAAAACCCTCGCCTCCGCCATTAACGGGATGCTGGACCGGATCAACGAATCCTACCGTTCCCAAGCGCGTTTTGTGTCGGATGCCTCCCATGAGCTAAGAACGCCGATTTCCGTCATTCAGGGGTATGCTAATCTGTTAGATCGGTGGGGAAAGAACGATGAAAAGACGCTGCAGGAATCCATTGATGCCATCAAGGATGAAACAGCAAATATGAAGGGCTTAGTGGAGCAGCTTTTGTTTCTGGCACGAGGCGACACCAACACCTTAGCCCTGCAACTAGAGCGTTTTGAGCTGTCCGACCTTGCTGTAGACGTACTTCGGGAGACGCAGATGATCGACGTTGGGCACGAATACAATTCGAATGTTACGCCGGTTTTTATCAACGCAGATAAAAGCCTGATCAAGCAGGCGATGCGGATACTGATTGACAATGCTATGAAATACAGCCCCCCGGGTAAACGGATCACCCTTTCTGTTTCCGGTACGGACGGTTATGCTAGGCTGACGGTACAAGATGAAGGCATTGGTATCGCGCCTGATGCAGTTCCTCAGATTTTCGACCGATTCTTCCGCGCCGACGAATCTCGCGCCAGAGCCACGGGCGGTACAGGGCTGGGCTTATCGATTGCCAAGTGGATCACGGAGCGTCATGGTGGACACATGGAGGTTTTGAGTCGACAGGATATTGGGACCAGAATTTCCATTATACTTCCCGCCTCGACCGAGGCCTAACAAAAGGACTGTCACTGCAGTCCTTTTGTTGTTTCCATTTCCACCGACCCATCCTGTCCATCTTAAGTTTGCGGAAGAAGTCCACGGATCTTCATGACTGTTGCCCAATTACGTGTGGTCGTGGTATCCCCTAGCACACGACCGACAGCTTTAACTAAGCGGCTCGCCAGTACCCCGTCGGGGCACCAGAGATACGCCACTCTCACACCGAGGGCCAGAACTTCAGACTTCCAGTCCTGCTCCAGTAAGGGCTCCAGCTGTGTTCGATCCTCTGGATTTCCTAGGAACGCGACAAGTAGACGTGAAGAATCGCTGGCAACTTCACCCAAGGGATTATCCTCGACGACCGTCGCGAGTTCTGCTGCCGTGAGTACAATTACTTTTGCGAAGACACCTAGTCGTTCGGATAATGCCTCCTCAATGCGAGCTGCGAAATTCTCTGCAGAGTCGCTAGGGGCTGTGAATACTATGTTCCCACTATTGAGCAGGGTACGCACGTCGCTGCACCCAAGCGCCTCGACTAAGGCACGCAAGTCGGCCATGGCCACGCGCTTTGCTCGCCCGACATTAATACCACGGATTAAGGCTATATACTTGCTTTCCACAACATTCCATCCCCCACTTCAGCCTTACTATACCTGCTCCCCTTATTTCTTGCAAAACATTGCCTGTAGCATGTTGACCTGCGGGTTTAAGTTTTGTCTTGACTTTCATGTCGCTCAAGCATATACTTTATCAAGTAAACTATTCATTTATTTAATTATTAAGGAGGTAAACTATGGGAATTGATCAACAGGAACTTCTTGCTCAAGACCTGGCTCAACTGATGATCCAAATCAAACGGTTAGTCAGGCAGGCCAAGTCTACACATGAAATAAAACCAAGCGAGTTCACTCTACTGCACACCATTATTCAATGCAAGAATTCAGATGCCAAGGGAATTAAAGCTTCTGATTTGAGTTCACATCTCCTGATTACGCCAGCTGGCGTAACGCATACAATTAACTCATTAGAAGAAGGCGGATATTTGGAACGTCTTTCCGATCCCTCAGATCGACGTATTGTTCTCGTGCGAGCAACCGCTAAGGGGGAGGAAATCATCGAGTCGATGCGAATGGAGCACTTTAAAGCATTGAAAGGGTTAACCAACTCCCTCGGTGAACACGACACTCAAGAACTAATACGGTTGATGTCTTTGTCCCTAAATTATTTCAAAGAGAAAAGGTGAGATCATCATGACAGAAAAAAGCAGGCGCAATATTTTACTTGTTGGAATTATTCTAGGGTTATTCTTCGCTGCGCTTGATCAAACAATCGTAGGTACCGCCCTCCCCCGAATCATTGGAGAACTTGGCGGTCTAAATATTCTGGCCTGGGTAACTACCGCTTATTTGTTGACTTCAACGACGGTTGTTCCCATTGCTGGTAAATTGGGTGATTTATTTGGGCGACGAATAATATACATTATCGGGATTGGTTTATTTATAGTTGGGTCTGCTTTATGCGGAACAAGCCAAAACATGACACAATTAATCATCTTCAGGGGTATCCAAGGACTTGGGGGCGGAGTCCTCATTCCTTTTGCAATGATTGTCATTGGCGACATTTTTCCTCCGGGTCAACGCGGAAAATGGCAAGGCCTGATTGGTGCAGTTTTTGGTTTCTCTTCCATTATCGGCCCAACCGTTGGGGGCTGGATCGTCGATCATACGACCTGGCGCTATGTGTTCTATATTAATTTACCCGTCGGAGTCTTTGCTGCAATCGCTATCTATATAGGCCTTCATGGTGAAAAACGCAGGAAGGATAAGGTGGTTATCGATTACGCCGGGACAGGTACACTCATTGTCGGTATCGTATCCCTCTTGTTGGGATTGAGTTTAGGAGGTAAAGACTTTCCTTGGGGCTCATGGCAAATAATTGGGTTGCTAAGCACAGCCGTAGTCTTTATTGCAACCTTCTTATTTATAGAGAAAAGGGCTCCGGAACCTATCTTGAGCCTGGACCTTTTTAAGAACAAAATATTTGTTGTAACGAATATGGTCGGATTTTTAATGGGTATAGGAATGATGGGTTCTTTAATGTTCTTACCTCTTTATTTACAAGGCGTGATCGGTGTGAGTGCCACCAGCTCTGGAAATATTATGATTCCAATGATGATGGCAATGATGACCACTAGTATGCTTGGAGGGCGTATCGTTGCTAAAGTGAACTTCCGAACGATGTTTGTAGCGGGCATGAGCATCATGACTCTAGGCTTCTATTTATTAAGCACACTGACGATGCACAGTACCGAACTGAACGCGGTCGCCGGTATTGTCGTTATAGGACTAGGGATGGGCTTAGTCATGCCAACGCTGACAATCGCTGTTCAGTCAGCCTTTCCTGCGAAGTTACTCGGGGTAGCCACTTCGACAACTCAATTTTTCCGCAGTATCGGTGGTACTCTCGGTGTAACTATTCTAGGCGTCGTCATGAATAACCGTTCACTAGAATCTTTGAATCAAAACTTTTTTCCCGTCGTTGAGAAAATTCCTAGTTTAGCTACCGGGCCTTTCAGTAGTATATTAACTAAAATGCATTTAGATCCTGGTGGCTCCTTCAATGTTCTGTTGAGTCCGTCAGCAATCAAACAAATTCCATTACAATTACAGCAAATCATGTTTCCACCTCTTAAACTGGCACTCTCGGATTCTATTCATTTGGTATTCATGGTTGCTATGGGAGTAATGATGTTAGGTGTCGCAGTTAGCTTATTTATGGGCAAAGCTAAGCTAGACAACATGACTCATGAGCAATCCACTCCCTCTCACAAGGCGTTACCTGAACCTATTGGCCCGCGCGTGGTGATCGATGTGAACTAACGCAGCCTTGTTCAGTGTAATCCCTATGGTTCTCTACAGCATCGAAATATGTAGTAAGAGCAGGCTGCCCACTTTAGGGTAGCCTGCTCTTACTTAGCGTGTGGCAACGTATAATATTGCGTTTTAAAGCACACCTTATTTCAAAGACCCCCCGATTCTCGTCGGAATCGTGAACACGCCCAAGTGATGTGAGGAGGTGACAACTATGATTGAGGATTTAGAAGGTTCAATTCCCCTCGCAGACCTTTTCCCATCTGGATTTATGCATCAATACACACAGTTTGACTCCATTGATGAATTGTTATCATCTGGTGGATTTAACATAAATTCAGCCGAGGATTACGAGGCAATACCTGATGAAACGATAGACGCTCACGTGGCAAAAACCACCAAATTTGATTCTTGGCAAGATCTTCTTACCCACGCAATCGAAGATTCCTATATTATTGAAAAGTTAGGGCTTTGAGTTAATTGCTCTAAATTAGTTCTAGGTCTTTGAACACGTTTCCTTCGAAATCTTTGATTTTGAACGTGTTGTTGACGAGAATACCATAGGAGTTAGGATTGTTTTCCTTCGGAAATGTGATAGAACCCGGATTAATCATGTATATATTTCCTGTTTTCTCTAACTTCGGCACATGGGTATGGCCATAAATTACGGCGTCACCGTCCTGTAAATTTGGCAACTTATTCTCATTATAAACATGTCCATGGGTCAAAAATAATCGTCGACTATTATATAGAATCGTTGAATATGTCGACATCATTGGAAATTGAAGCACCATTTCATCGACTTCACTATCACAATTTCCCCTGACAGCTATAATCCTATCCGAGACTTTGTTCAGCAACTGCGCCACTTCTTTGGGATTATAGTCGATAGGCAGTGGGTTTCTTGCGCCATGATATAAGTGGTCACCTAGAATCACGAGGTAATCAGCCTTCTCCTTTTTAAACTCGTGTAAGGCTTTCTTTAAATAAAAGAGCGAACCATGTATATCCGATATGAAAAATAGTTTCATGCCAATTACCTCCCCTAATCTCTAGTTTCATTTGCGTCCCGCGACACCCTCACCATCAAGAATTCCTGGTAAGGGATAAATGCCCTGTTTCTCCAAGAGCTTGCGCAGCTTTTCCGGTTCGCGGACGATCACCGCCGTAGGACTATATAAGCCGAACACGTACTCCTTGTATTTACGGGCTGAAGCGATGGAGGCCGCCTGTTCCGGTGTGGTGCATTCCAACAGACTGAGATGCACGAAGGTGACTTGGCCAAAAGACTCGATCCATTGCTGGATTGTAAGGACAAGATTTTCGGGCAAGGGATAAGGGCTTAGCTTGGTAAGTAGGTTTAGTACATCTCCAGCGGGCATACCCCGTTTCAGAGCATTCATGAGATACGTCTTATCCAACCGATATTTCAGCATCTGATCCTGCTGCTCAAGCACAGCAAATTGACCAAGGCTCCAACGAACTGCCCAAGACGCCGAGTGCGGGACTAAAATTTCAAAGTTCGGTTGAACATAACCTGTATCTGGACCGCTCATTGGGTAGGCAACGTCAGTCAGACTCTTAAGTTCAGGGCCAAACTCCTTAAGATCATCCCCCAGCAACAGCTTAGGAAACAACAACTGACCCAGTGGGGTAGCCCGAACCATGATATCGTCCTGAAACTCGCCCCAGTCCAGTAATCCGAGAAATCGCAGGGGATCGAGTATACTGATCACCCGATCTCGCCTTATTAGGTTACCCACCTTCCCGTCAGGAATATAACCATTCACCATTTGAGCCCAGCTTGTCCAACCTGAGCAACGGCCCAATATAGGTAATATTAAGTAAAATCCTTTCAGAGGAATGGCGCTAAGGTGAGTCGGGAGGATTCGACATAGTAAGTCCTCGACTTGAATACTTTTTGGCAAGTCCTTTCCGCGCTTCGTCAAAACCAGCCGATCCCCTTTTACGCCAATCAGTTGAAAAATCTGTGCAACGCCCAACAGCCAATAGAAATAATTTACCAGAACAAATAGCTCCGGTGGCCCTGCAGGCTCCGTCAAAGAAGCCAATATGCGCTTCATAGAATGCTTGTTGATCTCACGGGTACGGGTCAACATCACCTCGCCCTGATTGACCATCATCAGGAAATTTAGAAGGTTATCCAAGGTGCCTGATAAATGTGAGAGGTAGATTTTATCCGGTTCGAGATTGAAACTCTCTAGCGGGGCTTGCTTCCTCAACCACTTCCAGTACGCATGGGTTACACCGTCTTTTAGAGTGTACGAATTATAAGAACGACCGGCCTCCAAGAAGCCCACTTTTCTCCACTTGGTTATTAACCTCACAACCTCGTCATAAGCGAGACCGGGCAGATCTATATCTAAGGAGCTGAAATTGCTAGAGGTATAACTATTGAAGTCACTCATCCCCCAGTCCTCAGGTTGTCGATAGACGGTATACGCCAGGAGGATACGTTCGGTAGGGTTCAACGTGGCAAAATAACTAGGCCATTCCACGGGTTTAAGCCGTTTCTGTGCAGAATCCTTTTTTGACGAGGCGTTAGTGGTCGATGTTTTATGGGGCGCAGCGGTGGGGGGAGCAAATCCCGAGGGTAATTTCTGGCCAAAAACCGGTCGGAACTTGGGAGTCGTTGGTTCCTTCATTACTCTAACTCCTCCTCGATCATAATCTTATAAGCGTACCCTTGTTCCGTGAGGAAAAGCTGACGGTGCATAGCAAACTCTTGTTCCTTGGTGTCTTTAGACACTAAGCTATAGAAATAGGCCTTGCCGTCCCCCTGCTTGGGACGCAATATTCGGCCCAACCGTTGCGCTTCTTCCTGGCGAGAACCAAATGTGCCTGAAACTTGAATCGCCACATTGGCATCCGGTAAATCGATAGCAAAGTTTGCCACCTTAGAAACCACTAAACGACGCACTCGACCGCTGCGAAACTCTTCGTAGAGACGGTCCCGTTCTCGTTGCGGGGTTTTTCCTGTAATTAAAGGGGCGTTAAGTTCACGAGCCAGTATTTCTAGTTGACGTACGTACTGCCCGATCACCAACACCAGATCCTCCTGATGTTGCTTCAGTAGCTCAAATACTCGATCTAGCTTGCGCGGGTTTTCCGCTGCCAACCGGAATTTTTCTCGTTCTTCCGCTAACGCATAGTCCATACGGCGAGATGGACTCATGGGAATTCGCCACTCTGTGCATTCGGCGGTGGCAATCCAGCCTTGAGCTTCCAAGAGCCGCCAAGGAACGTCTACCTTCTTGGGTCCGATCAGGCTAAAGACCTCTTCTTCTTTGCCATCTTCCCTGACTAAGGTTGCCGTCAACCCTAAGCGGCGTTTGGCCTGCAAATCAGCGGTTGCGCGAAAAACAGGCGCCGGTAACAGATGCACCTCATCATAGATAATGAGGCCCCAGTTCTTTTCATTAAAGAGGTGGAAATGACTGAACTCAGCAGTCTTCGATGTGCGATGAGTGAGGATCTGGTACGTGGCCACGGTGACCGGACAGATCTCTTTTTTCTCACCGGTATATTCCCCCATTTGGCTAGACTCTAAGGTAGTCTTCTCCGCAAGTTCGTGCAGCCACTGTTTGACAGCGCTATTATTGGTTGTCAGAATTAGCGTCTCACACTGCAATTCCACCATCACGCCCATGGCAATCACCGTCTTACCCGCCCCGCAAGGCAACACTAACACTCCACTGCCACCGTGGACTGAACCTTGCTGGTGGAAGGTTGCGACGGCCTCAAGCTGGTACGGGCGCAGAGCAAACGGATCCCCCTCCGAATTAGTTTCCGAATTAGTTTCCGAATTAGTTTCCGAACTTGCCTCCGAACTCGCCTCCGAATTTTCCTCCGGCTTGCCCGACCGCCAAGTGATCTCTAAAGGCGTACCCTCGATATAACCCGCCAGGTCTTCGACTGGGTAAAAGAGTTTCATGAGGAGCTGTTTCAATTGACCACGTGCTTCAGGGTTTATCTCGACTCGCTTTGCAGTCGGGCTTAGGGAATCGTAGTTTCTTTCCCTTTCACCGAAGGCCAGCAATAGTTTCACTTCTTTGTGCCGGATGATTTCCAACATGACTACCGGATCTTCCGCTACCAGACAGAGCTTCTCTCCATCCCGAATTAGCTTAACGAGGCCATATCGACCCATGAGCTGCTGAATTTCCGTATACACGGCGGCAGGCAGAGGAAATTTACTGTATTTCTCTAGACCGGCTAATACGTCAGCAACCGTAACCCCACTGGAGGCAGCATTCCATAAGGATAAGGGGGTAATGCGGTACGTATGCATATACTCGGGGCTTTTTTCCAATTCAGCAAAGATGGCTAAGCTATCACGAGCCTCTTCAAACAGAGGGTTATGTACTTCTAAGAGAACTGAACGATCACTTTGGACAATCACAGGATTGGTTATATCTGGCATCACGATCTCCTTATTCCGACAGATGGCATTTTTTTGTACTATTATAGCATATAAAACAGCTAATTTTCACGAAGAATCTAACCGACTATTAGGCTATTTCAGGGCAGCCTGAGGACAGTAGGTCTGTTGTCACTGTTTCGCTAAAGGAGGAATCTAGTGTATACATGGCGAAATTCGTAAGAAAAGCAAGGGGGGTTTTCCTAACATGCTTATACTCGTCTTATCCCTGACATTTGCCTTACTTATTTCGATTTTCGCCCTGCAAAATGCGGCACCGGTGGCAATTCAGCTCTTTTGGCTCACCGCAGATGTTCCTTTAGTTCTTATTATCCTAGGTTCTGCCTCGATCGGAGCTTTAATCATGTGGTTATTGGCCTTTTGGAGAGAGCTTAGACTCAAACGAAAAGCACGCCTGATGAAGCAACCCATGGGCAAGGACATCTCTGCTAATCCACAGGGTACCACTAGTGTATCTAATGATGGAGCAAATAAAGATACTAGCTCAGAGCAATGACTTTTGGATGGGTGCTTGCTTGCTACTACGATAACACCTCTTCCCTATTTTAAAATAAGGAGGAGGTGTTTTATCGTGTATGTTCATTGGACGTAAAATAATCCTCGGCGAACTGTAACCATAACCGCGCAGCGTGGGACATGGAGCGCCCTCTTTTCCAGATGATCGACATGTCGTGTATGATCTGAGGGTGTGTTAATGGTACGGTGACAATGCGACGAGCGTCTAATCCCTTGCACACCGCACTAGGTAAGAAGGCGATTCCCAGATTAGCGGCCACCATTTGCGTCATAAGATCACGCTGAGAGGTTTCAAAAATAACGTTTGGGGAAAAGCCTTCTGCTCTGCACTGATTGATGATCTCATCATGCAGACTGAAGTCTTGACTATATAGTACAAATGATTCGTTAGATAATGATGCCAGCTTGATCGACGGAAACAGACTTATGGGATTCTGAGCGGAGACAATCACACATAGAGGGTCCTTGGAAAAAGAGAGGGAATCGAAATAGTGATGGTTTGGTACTATGCAAATGACGCCAGCATCCAACGTTCCGTCTTGAATCGCGAGGGCTATTTTTTTTGAGCCATATTCAGATAGACCGATGTCGATCTGCGGATACTTCTTTTTAAATTCTCCCAGCAGCTCAGCAAATATGGTCGAGCTAACGATCGGAGGTAAGCCAATCGAAATTTTCCCCTTTTCCATTTTAATTTTAGTCTCAAATTCAGTGGTGAGATTGTGAAACATGACCACGACTTGTTGTGCTTGATTTAAAAAAATTAAGCCCGTATCGGTTAATTGCACATACTTAGAGGTCCGGTTAAATAAGGTCGTTCCTAGTTCTTGTTCCAAATCTTTGATCATCTTGCTAATGGCTGATTGAGATACGTGACAAATCAGAGCGGCTTTACTAAAGCTTTTCTGACGGGCGACCTCAACAAAATAGTCTAAATGTCGGATATCTATCGTAAACACCTCCAAACACAGTCTACTATCTATTTTGATCATAGTAAACATTACTACTATATATTTTACTTATAGTAAGATTACCTTTAGAATAAAGACACTGACAACGAGAAAAGAACGATAGAAATTAAGGAGATGTGTCCTATGATTAACCATCAAATAAGCACCCCGAATTACTTTGAAAGACTGATCAGTATGCTGAGAAGAAATAAACCCCTCGAAATTAAGGTGAGTGTAATGAAAGTAGCCCATACCGATCTTACACAAACTAAAGAATATTGGTCTACCTTAGCAGTACTCAGCTAACATGACGTAGAGGTACGATGCCTTGTGTAAACAAAGCCCAGCAATAATTTCGAATTATTGCTGGGCTTTGTTTACGTATTCTAATTGCTCGATACCCTCCCTCTACCGATCTAACGACGTCACACCTTATACCGATGCTCAAAAATGCGAGTGGATTTAAGCCAAAGACAGTCAGTCAACGTCGGCTGAACCGTCTAATTGGTATTTAGAAATACGTAGACCCCCGCGTCCGGGGGTCTTATTGCACATGTCCCATAAGTTAGGCATATCAATGTATGGGACAAGATTTACGAAAAAGTGTCCCTCCGCCCCTTAAGCGGAAGGACAAAGAACTTAACTACATGAAAAAGACTAAAAACGTCTTTCGACACATAGTATCACATTTCGACACATTGTGCCATTTTACACAAACTCAGATTAGTTGTTAACTTATCGAGAGGACGTCCTTCTTGACGACTCCAATACGTTTACAACTTTTATCCTTTTCGCATCAATATTTTTTCTAGCGGAATATGTTGTAATTTCTCAGTATAGCAGTTACGATGAGAGTGATAGCCTAGACTTGCTAGACTGGAGGGGTATTTATTAAACTAGACATTCAAACCCTTGCTTTCATATTGAGCCTAACGTTCGTCACCCAGGTTATCGCTCTTTCTGTCCAGTATAGATTGAATAGAACGTATCGCGGGGTTGGATGGTGGCTGCTGGGTTCTGCCTTAATGGCACTCGGAGTTATCTTAATGCCAATGGTAAACGTGAAGTCACTCGAGCTGCTCGCCAGGGTCGCTAACCCACTGATGGTTTTGGGACAACTCTTCCTCTATGTCAGCATTATGCAGTTGCTTAATGAAAAAAAAATCGATGGCTCCTCAGTATAATTTTTGTCGTTTTTGACATTTCTTATTATTATTTTATGTTCGTTGAAAATGACATTTCTTCACGTACCGTGATTATTAATGCTGCCTTAGCTACGATTTCATTCATGACAGCCTACAAGCTTTTTTTCAAAAGAGACGTACGTATCTCTGGCTCAGCCAACTTTACCGCCGCTGTTTTTCTCTCCTATGGATGTTTTGTCACAATACGTTTCTTCGCGGCACTTATGTTGCCTCCCATGAGATCGTATCTTGACCAAGCTCCGATTCTTATAGCTGGCTTTGTAGTTCCGATCATCACCAGTACACTATGGACCTTTGGGTTCATCATCATGGTTAATCAGCGCCTGAATGCCGAAAATCGCGAAGAGAAAGAAAAATTACAATTAGTTTTTAACACGAGCCCTGATGCGGCAATGATAACAAGCCTGTCTGAGGGTTTATATGTCGACGTCAATTTAGGATTTTCAGTAATGACCGGTTACACTCGGGCCGAGGTGATTGGAATTTCCACCTTAAAGATGAGTGTCTGGCATAATATAGCGGATCGACAAAGTTTAATAACTGAGTTAAAGGATAAAGGAATTATCACCAACATGGAATTTGTCTTTAAACGCAAAGACGGAAGTCCATTTTTTGGTACGATCTCCGCTCGAATTATTTCAATTCGTACCGTACCCCATATTGTCAGCGTGATTCACGACATAACTGTGCGCAAGCAGAGTGAGCGGGCGCTTATGGAAAGTGAAGAGACTTACCGCTCTATCCTCAACGCCTCTCCCGATGATATCACGATTAGTGATCTGGAAGGACGCATCCTGATGATTTCCCCTGTTGCCAAAAAGATGTTTGGTTACGAACCGAATTTTAAAGGATTTACAAGTATGCGGGTCCATGACTTCATCGTGCCCGAGGATCATGAGAGAGCCGAGTCCAACATCAGGCTAATGTACCAAGATGACTCTCCAGGGACGAATGAATACACTGGAGTGCGTCAGGATCAAAGCCTCTTTGACATAGAGGTAAATAGTGGACTTATTCGTAATGCCAATGGACAACCGACCAAGATGGTCTTTATTGTCCGCGATATTACTGAACGCAAGTTGGCTGAACAGCAGATACAAGAACTGGTTCAACAGCTTGAAATCGAGAGAAACACCGCTCAGTTGAATTCGATGACGGACAGTCTGACTGGATTGGCGAATCGAAGATGTTTTGATGAGGCGCTCGGTATAGAGTTTTACAGGTCGAAGCGCTCTGGGTCTACTTTGTCACTCATCATGCTCGACGTCGATCATTTTAAGAAGTTCAACGACTACTATGGCCATGTCGCTGGCGATGATTGTCTACGACAGCTTGGAACGACGCTTAAAACGATGGTTGGGCGTGCACCTGACATTGTGGCACGCTATGGTGGAGAAGAGTTCGTAATTATACTACCTGAAACAGACGACATTGGGTCGAAAGCTTTGGCAGAACGAATTCGGAAGGCAATTGAAGCGCTCTCTATTCCCCACTCTGCCTCCGAGACCGCGAAATTCGTTACAGTCAGCCTTGGAGTTGTAACCGTATACACGACGGAGTTAGCATCACCAGAGCAAGTTGTGGCAATGGCTGATGAGGCGATGTATTGTTCTAAAGACGAAGGACGCAACCGGATTTCCGTGGCCACTGGCTCACTCTTATCTCATAGCCTTTAACGTATAATAAGCGATTCCGAGGGTACCCGGTCCTACATGCAGTCCGATGACTGGACCGATATCCCTGATTTCGATAAGAACGTTCAACGTATCTTTAATCACTGTTGCCAGCTGTTTTGCTTCATCCAGACAATTGATATGCTGAACAACTATCTCACCTAACCCATAGTTACTTATATCCTGAAGCATTTTATCCGTCATAGCTACTATGGCGTTTTTCTTAGTCCTAATTTTCATTAAAAGGGTTGTTTTGCCGTTTTCTACGGTCAAGATCGGAATAATTTTGAATAGGTTTCCTATCAAAGCACTAGCGCCGCCGATTCTTCCACCCTTTTTTAAGTAATCGAGATTCTCAGGGATAAATAGGAACCGGCTTCTTTTGATAGTTTCTAACGCTGCATCTTTAACCTCCTCCAAGGATTGACCTGCCTTTGCTGCTCTCGCTGCCATGACGACAGCAAAGCCAAGCTGCATACAGTTTGACTGAGAATCAACAATCTCTATCTTGGCATTTTCATGCGTTTCCAATACCATCCCTTTGGCTAGTTGGCCTGTCGAGAAAGTACCACTCATATCCGAGGACAAGAAAATACAGCATAGACTATCGCCTGTCTCTACCAGATCAAGCATGTCTTGATACAGAACTCCCACGGAAGGCTGTGAGGAAGTTGGAATTCCCTCTGAAGCCATCATCTGATAAAATCGCTCGTTATCTAGGTCAACTTCTCGAATGCTGTCCTTACCGAAGGAAAGAGTTAACGATACCATCTTAATATTTAACTCGTTTCTGATGTCCTCACCTAAGTAGCTCGTACTATCCGTTAGTATCTGTACTGCCATCCCTTGTTCTCTCTTTCATTACTTGCGTTTTAATATCCCGGCCTACGTTCATAGGTAGACTTTTTGCGTGATAGCTTATTATAACCTTAATGAAAGAATCTTGGAATTCTTCTTCAATCCCTCGGGCCCTTCCCAATTAAAAAACCTTCGAATGGCGGTGTGCTTATGGACACGACAAAGAAGAGGAGGCCTAAGCCCCCTCTCATTTTGCCTTTACGGAAGAGTGTGTCCCAAATCCTAGAAAACTTGTTCAGCCAAGGCTTAATATCGGTGCTTCAGGTGGTGAGCTTAGCCTACCTGCAATGATTAAATAACTGGTAGGTGATTTGCATCAAGGATTCCAACCACGCCCGTTATTTGAGAACCATCATAGGTCCCTGCGTTGTTCGTGATAGTTCCTGTATTTACTAAGCTACTCAGTCCATTACCTAAGAAAATACGAGATCCAGCTAATAAATTCAAGGTACCCTTGACGATAAGTTTGCCCCCTGTTGCATTGACACTTAAGATGGGTTGTACCGTCGCAAGGACTGTATCTGTCGCTTTGGCTACATTCAAGGTCGCTCCCGTTGCAATGGTAAATGTTTCATTGGTTGCTACAACCAATGGATTAGTATTTTGTTGTTGTACGGTTGCTGTACCATTAAGAACATAGGCTGCAATTTTATCACCTACTGCACCAGCAATCGTAAACGTTGCACCCGGTTCTAAAGCTAGATTTGCGGTACTGCCAGAACCACCTACTAATAGGTTATCTGTTGTACCCGTGCCCCATCTCAACATACCACCAGCGTTTACTACAATCTTGTTACCAAACCCAATTTTCCAGTAGTCTCTAAGTGTCGTTCCTGATGGAATGGTCACTGTGGTCATCCCTGTAGGAATTGAACTTGCGATCGTAATATCTGTTACTCCAGCTGCCAGTGCTGCTTGTAACTGTTCCATTGTCGTCACAGACGTAGGACCTGCAGACGTTGAAGGAGCTACGACTGTGCTCATAATCAAGGTGACTGCCGTTTGTGCCAACAGTCGGCCATTGATCGATGCATTCGTTCCCAGGGTGATATTTGTCATCCCCAGTACGATTCCCTCAAAATGTGAACCCGTTCCAATCTCAACGGTTTGCGCGGACTGCCAAAAGATGTTCTTGGCTTGTGCTCCACCCGATAGGATAATTTTAGTGCCGCTGGCTTGGGTGATTCCTTTAGCTATTTGAAAAATGAAAACATCGTTGGGTCCGCCATTGAGAGTAACATCCGAATTTATTAAAACACCGGTGCCCCACTTGTAAACACCAGGTGTAAGTGTTTGACCGCTAATGTCTCCTGTATACAGTTCGGTATAATTGACAGCTCTTCCAGCAGCATCGGTGTATGCTGTTCCCATGTCGCCTACTGCCGTAGTAAGATTACTGGGAGTTGGAGAAGCATAGTCTGGTGCGTATACCTTTCCAATAACTTGAGTGGAACTTGAAAACTCATTCGTCGCATCCTGTGTCAGAGAAAATCCAGTAATAGCCGTCGAATCAATGGGGCTTACTGCTATATTTCCAGTGATCACAGACTGGGGTACGGAAGAAATCCCTGATTTTGCCAAGATCGCATAATTACCAGCCGCACCAAGGTTGACTGGAGCGGTCCTGACTGATGGTGTATTACTTTCAACCTCAGAATACGTACTTTCTTCAATTGTGTCGGCTGCGGATGTCTTGAAATAATACATTGTACCATTTGTGAGCCCAGTCACTGTATAAGTTTGCGTAGTAACTGTAGTAGGTGTGCTAATTAAATCATAGGTCAAATCGTCTAATGATTGATAAATATTATAAGAAGTTGCTCCAGTAACTGATGACCAAGTTAGATTGATCTGTGAATCACCAGTAGTCGCGACAAGGCTTGTTGGTGCAGTAAGAAGTGTTGGTGTTGCTGTTGACTCAGCTGCAAATGCTGAACTAAATGAAAGTAATACCATGCTCACACTTAAAATTAATGTCAATAGCCGTTTGAATGATTTGTTATTCATAATACGCCTTCTCTTCCTAATTATTTGTCTTCATTGTCATGACATAATAGCCTTTCGCCTAAAATGTCGATCGCCTTTCTGCCTCTCCCGCAAAATACGACATAATTCATCACATTTATACATCGATGTTTCTTTATTTTTTTCGTATGGGCCTTTGGGCCTAAATTGCCGGTACTTTTGTCCTATATTTCCATGCGAGTATAATTTTACCTCGGATTGTAATGACGGAGTATCCCCCTCAGAAGAATTGAGGACAAAAAGAGCCCTCACTGGTTAAATTTGGGCCCTATAAAAAATGTTATGACAATAGCACCAAAATCCTTCTTACTGGAAGGACTTTGGTGCTATTGTTTGTTTATTAAACTAATAGTTTGACTATCTGTGCCCCTTAACTCAGATAATGACTAGTATTATTGAGCATGAATCCTCATGTAGCAGAATCCCAAGTTTGTGTAAATGGTTTTTCTGGGTTCTGAATTTGGGGCTTCACTAACGGGTATAACAGCTATGCTGTAGCGGCTTATTAGCGGCTTATTAGCCTCTTTTGGTAGCTCCAAAAGCTGCAAAACACGAATTCTTGTGTAATAGTTCAACATGGTCAAATCCAACATTTCGAAGCAAGTCCAATTGATATGTGGCGGGACGTGGCGAATCCTCTTGGTCAATGTATGAAAACACGTTGTTTTTGTACTCCTCTCCTCTGATTGAGCACAAATATGCTCCATATCTATCCCACATCATCTTTTGAACTTGCCTAGTTTCATGTGATACTAAATCCGTGATCCAAACGCTTCCGCCTGGTGCTGTCAATCTATAAATCTTGTGGAATACATTTTCCCAGTCTTGATCATCTCTCAAGTGATGTAAGGCGGCAGCAGCCAGGATAATATCGTAACTTTGGTCTGGTAAATCGAGTATGCGGAAATCGCATTGAAAAGTCCTAATTTTACCCGAATTGACCGCCGCAATCCTAGTTTGTGCCCTGTCGAGCATGGGTTGACTTAAGTCAACAAGGTCACAATCGAAAGGACAAGCATACTGAAGTAGTTTTAAAGTGTTGTTGCCAGCTCCGCAGCCGATATCAAGTACTCTTCTGATATTTGCTGTACTTGAAACCGCAGCTTGGGTAATTAACTCCATAGCAAGCGGAGCATCAACTGTGGAAACCTGTCCGGTATCGAGACTCGAGAAACGATCAACATCGTTGTCAAATCGCTTCCTGATGTCTTCTAAAGTTGAC
This sequence comes from Desulfosporosinus sp., assembly GCA_036569365.1. Classification (GTDB taxonomy): domain Bacteria; phylum Bacillota; class Desulfitobacteriia; order Desulfitobacteriales; family Desulfitobacteriaceae; genus Desulfosporosinus. Next base: position 43,130 of record DATCQU010000012.1, read on the forward strand.
TTGTCTTTGAGATGTGTGTTCACAAATTAACTCCTTTGCCAATATTGATTTAATAAATTTAGGTTTAAACAAATACCATCAAGGTCATCTTATGTAATACCATATTAGGCTATTTTCATAACCTTAGTTATTCGGCAAAAATGGATAATTTACCTTTATTTTACTCCTTAAGTCCTATGATTGACACTCCCTAAATCCATTTCCTCATTTATCATACAATCCTTCAATGATCTTGTATTGTAAAACGAGTTCGCCCTTGTAGTAAGCATTAATATAATATTGAAAATTGACGATTGCTTGTTTCCTATCTATTGATATTTCCTCATTGAAAAATTCACCGGGGGCCAGACTAATCGTATTGACTTTTCGTTGTCCATAAACCTGGGACCAGCGCCAAACTGTCGAGCCGGGGTCACCAATATTATTCGCATCTGCCGCTACCACTGCTATATCTAACGAGTCCTGTATGTCGGTTGCTTTATTAGATGTATTTGTTATCTTATAAACTACCCGTATATTTTTCTGACTAGGGTAAATTTGTATCTTATAAAAATCGAGTTGTGATTCTTGTGCATATCCTGGTGATTTCCACAACATCATTTCGGTGTGGGTCTTGCCACTTGGTTGAGTGAATGCTTTGTCTAGTACATTGCCCAACGTTGCCCAAACAATGAACAATGTTATTAGGATTAACACAATTATAGTAATTAGCCGTGTTATAACCTTGCCTAGTTTCAAAAAACATCCCTCCAATAACCCAAAATCAATCTAGCACAATCATTCGCCATCAACAAATAATTTACCTTTTTAAATGTGAGTGGGTCCGATAATGGCGGTTGTGACAATAAGCAACTGTCCCGTAAACAATGTGCTATTTTTGTATTTAGGCGATCTTCTCCTGCTCCTTATCTGAGATAGGAAATAGTATAAAGAATGTTGTCCCACTAGAACTAGAATCGACGCGGACCTTGGCGTTATGAGATTCTGCAATTTTGTAGCATAATGCTAGACCCAACCCAGTCCCAGTATCTTTGGTCGTAAAGAAGGGTGTTCCTATTTTGCTAATATGTTCTTGGGGAATACCACACCCCTCATCCGAAATTTCGAGTACTACTTTACTGTCCTCTACATAACTTCTAATGGTCAATGAACCGTTTTCCTCCATAGCTTCAAGTCCATTGCGCGTTAAATTAAGAACTAGTTGGCAGATTTCCTTTGCATTTAGTTCTAAGTCGGGAATCTCCCCCGAAATGATACGAATTTGTTTATTTTGGGTAAAAGTATCCGCTTCAATAAGAGGATATAGATTATTGAGAAGGTTGTTAAGGTTTTCGGATTTCAGTTCCATTTGTTTTGTCTGTGCTAGAGAGAGAAATTCTGTAATAATCGCGTTCGCACGATCCAGTTCCGAAATCATCAGGTCGAAGGTAGACTTTTTAGCTTCATATTCGGGTTTTGTCCCTAGCAGTTGGAGATAACCACGCACCGTAGTCATGGGGTTCCTTATTTCATGGGCGATACCTGCCGCCAATTGTCCCACGAGATTGAGACGATCAATTCTAGCCATCTCTTGTTGAAGACGCTTTTCCTCGGTAATGTCAATAAGTCCTGTTATGTGGCAAGGCTGACCATCAAAATAGATTAATTGACTCCAACTAAGACCACAGCGGATTTCGCCTGACTTGGTGCGGAAGCCAAGTTCTTCATTTTCAAGCTTACCTTGTTCCATAAGCATCTTCTGCCTTCTGCCTGTATCTACAAAAAAATTCAGTTCTTTAGTAGTGCGACCTATAATCTCTTCATGGGTATAGCCTGTACCAGAACACAATGCCTCATTGGCATCTATGAATTTACCTTCTTCAACAGTAGCCAAAGTCATCATAATCGGTCCGCCATGAAAAACTTTGGAGAATTTATCTTCGGATTGGCGCAGAGCTTCTTCTGCTATCTTACGGCTAGTAATATCTCGGAAATAAACAGCAATTCCGTTTTCTATAGGGAATGCGCTTACCTCGAACCATTTATTACCTATAACTTTAGCAAGGATTTCGAAAGTAACCGACCGCTTTTCGCTCATTACTTCATGATAGTGTAGTCGGGCAACCTCATTACACTTAAATACTTCAGTAAGTATTTTGCCTAATATCTCATCACGAGATTTTCCAAGGATTATTTCTCCTGCGCGATTTACATTAGTGATTATCCAATTCTCATCAATAGCCACAAAACCATCTGTCATATTTCCGAGAATAGATGCCATCTCTTTTTGAGATTTAATCAATTTATCCTGTACTAATTTTTGTTCAGTAATGTCATTAACAATCGCTAAACATGCGTATTCACCACTTAGCAGATGAAAATTAGTCAAGTTCGCGACAAAGTGCCTGCCGTCTTCTGTAGGGATGTCTCTACGTTGTGATTCTGTCACATTCAGCGATGATTCATCCGTGCACAACAATGGAAAAAAGGTTTCAATAAAAGGATAAGCTTTGAGTTCCGTTTTTAGAGTTTTACTGGAAAGAATAGGTCCATGGGTATCAAAAATCAGTAAGTTTATTGGACTGTCTTTAATTATGGTATCCAGGATCAATGCTTTAGTAAAAAATTCATGGGCCCAGAAATAGAAGTTAAATATTATGGTCGTTGCAAATGGAGTGATGATTAAATAAAGGACGGAGACAGTTCCGAAAGCAGGTATTGTTTTGTTTATCAAGGGGGAGATAAATGTCATAAAAAATACCACAAGACATGCCATGACAATACCGATCATAAACCAAAACAGCGGTTTCTTTCCATTTTGTTTGCTTCTAAAATGTTTATGCAATATACTCCCAAAAAAAGCAAATATAATAAAGATTATGATACCGCCCATAATACCACTTCCGCCCAAATAATAACGATATAAAGAACTTATAAAAACCGCTATTACAGCGGTAACTGGACCCCCGATAAAACCAGCCAAAGTCATGGTGATATGCCTAAAATCGAAAAATTGACCTTCTGCAACCATGAGGTGATCTCGCATTACAAATATAGTTATAAGACCGAACATAACACCTAAAATGTAGCGAGAGTATCTTTTATTGATGGACAAATTAATCAATATGACAACGCCACAAAGAATAAAACAGCTATAATATTAGTTAGAAATTCAAAGTACAAAACAGCTGCCTCCTTTTGGTATTTGATATATGGGTGTCGCCAATAAACCGACAAACCCACACTAAGACAATATGTGGAAAAAAATATGATTTTGAACCATGTTAAGCCGTAATTATCTATAAATAAGTACATAAAACGGTTGAATGCCAGCATTCTGATACGTAGGTATTGGGAATAGTTTTGAATACTTAAAAATAGCCAAAATCTAGCGTTTTAACGCCTTATCAAGAATTATATAACAAGCTTACACACTTTCATGTCAGATACTGTCGCGGATTTTTATTATATATCAACAATTATGTTGAATGTTCTCCTTAATAAATAGAAAAAAACCGGGATCTCCTAACGGCAGTCCAGTTTCTTTCTCTTAGGCCCTTTTTAAACCACTGTTTGGCTTGCGTCCGATAATGGCGACTATGACAAGTAGCACCCTGTTACATCTTTATTCATTATTGAAGGCACTATAAAGCTAACTAAGTCTTTAAGGAGGCACTCAATGTGAATGTGAACTATGATCCTACAATAGGTGTATGGTTTTCATTGATAGCGACTTCGATGATTATAGGAGCTGCTTTTGTAACCGGGATAGTCATGTACAAGGAAACTAAGAAAATGAAATAGGAGATTGTCTAATATGAGATTACCCATGACGGTTATGACAATAGCACCAGCATTCTATCAATAAGGATGCTGATGCTATTGTTTTATGAACTCGCAAATCCATGAATTATATGACGCTGCCACTCCATAAGACAGCTTAATCTTCCCGTTAACAGTATTGAATCTTCTATTTTCTGTAATACTAACGGGAATCGTCGCCTTGCTGCTGGAGAGAACCGTTTTTTATGGGGCCGGCCAAGGATGGCCAAGTGTCCCTGTAATAACAAGACGAGAAGGGACCCACCCGAAACTTATACTTCAGATTGGTGCAGGAAAGGTGATTGGATGCCTGAAAAAGGAATTATCAACACAAAGCAGTTTGTCTGGATGCTGTTTTTAATAATAACATCCTTCGCAGCTATGCAACTCCCGGGTATGCTAATAATGCAGGCAGGGAGGGATGCCTGGCTCTCAGCTATTGGCGGCTGGTTTGGCGATATCATGTTGGCACTAGTTTACGCATATATGGGCATCCGCTTTCCTGGGGAAAACTTCGTGCAGTACAGCATCACCATCCTGGGAAAGTATCTGGGAAGGATGGTCGGAATTCTCTTCCCCCTGTTCTTCTTACTGGTGTGCGCCTTAGAGTTGCGGGGCTTAAGCCAGTTAGTTGGCACCGTCTTTCTGCCACAAACCCCCTTCAATGTTATCTTGGTATCTAGTTACCTGGTTTGCGCTTATATAGGACGTAAAGGGATTGAAGTAATTGCTAGAATAACTGAAATCCTAGGGCCTTTGTATTTTCTCAGTATTATCACTCTTAGCTCCCTAGTTCTACCTTCTTTTCACATCGCCAAGCTGAAACCTCAGTTTGACGAAGGTATGGCGCCTTTTCTGGTGGGCTCATCCTTAGCTCTGGTCTGTTTAGGTGTTTGCATTATGATGGGAATGTATATCCCACTCTGCAACCGGCCAGAAAAAGGCTTTCTGGCCAAGTTTAGCGCTTGCAGTTTGGGGGCGTTAGTATTGTGCCTGATTACTGCTGTATCAGTGGGCGTCTTCGGGATCGAGGATGCCCAATACATGTTCTCACCCGGGCTTCAACTCACCAAGATGATCAATTTCAGTAACTACTTTGAAAGAGTTGAGATGATTTGGTTACTGATCCTTGTCGGTTCGGCAATCGTGGCCTCATCTACCCTGCTTTGGGCGTTCGGACAGGGGGTCGCACAAATAGCTGGACTAAAGACCTATAAGCCACTGATTTATCCAGCGACCTTACTCTCCATGGTACTCTGCATAGTCACATTCCCAAGTAGTCTGCAACATACAAGTTTTTTGCACTATACTTTTCCTATTGTGGGGGCTTTCGTCGAGACTGGCCTCGAACTCTTCCTATTTGCTGCGGCGTTGATTTTGCACAAGCGGGGGACGGCTTAAGCGAAGTTCGGGGTACGATTTTTGCAAACCACTGTTTTGGCTTGAGTCCGATAAGAGATGTTACGTAAAGCTCCCTCGACTCTGTGCTTACAACAGTACGACAATTTTCCGCCAGTATTCGAGTTATAATGGGGGGTAGGTAGCACAGTAGGAGGGATGGGGTTAGGATGGGTATATCACAAGAGAGTTGTAAGCGCGGGCGTTTGGAAGCAGCATTAGCCATTGCTAATAAAGAGCTGGCCTTTCAAAATGAAGAGAAAGAAAAACGAGCAGCTGAGCTGGTAATCATGGAGCAGCAACAAAGGGTGTTAGAAAAAGAAATGGCTCGCCTAGAACAATTAAACCTTGTGGGACAAATAGCGGCGGGAATCGGTCATGAGATAAGGAATCCCATGACAACAGTACGTGGTTATCTCCAACTGTTGGGGGCAAGACCTGCAAATGAACATCAGAAGACCACCTTCGACCTGATGATTTCAGAATTGGACAGAGCAAACGCAATCATAACAGAGTTCTTGTCTCTTGCCAAAGTCCAAGAAACCGACCTGCGGTTTGAGAATTTAAATGAGATTATCAAAAACCTATTTCCCTTACTTCAGGCGGATGCATTCACTCAAAATAAAGACGCTAGAATCATCCTAAGTGATATTCCCAACTTTCTTCCATTAAACGCTAAAGAAATAATCCAGTTAATTTTAAATTTATGCCGAAATGGACTTGATGCGATGAACGATGGAGACTGCTTAACAATCAAAACCCATTCTACGACTGATGAAGTGATACTCACTATTGAGGACGAAGGCTGTGGTATCCCTACAGAACATCTAGCGAAACTAGGGACCCCCTTCTTTACAACAAAAAATCAGGGAACGGGTCTTGGGTTAGCCATCTGCTATCGGATTGCTCAGTCAAATTGCGCCAAGATAGATGTTAGTTCAAGCCCTAAAGGAACAGTCTTCCGCATACGTTTTACAATCCCTTGTGGCTCAACTCAAGAACGTGATAAAGTCAGTTAATGTAATGTCACATCCAAGGCTATTTCTACTTTTTTCCTCTGCACTAATCGTTTCTTTAGCGAGTGGTTTATTAACTGATAAGTGTAATCTCAACGAACATTGTAGACTTTATTCTTTAGGGTCCGATAATGCACAGTATGACAAATAACTCAAAACCTATTTTCTCGTTTTTGGCCAAATTCCTACCTGACAGCCGATTAACCTGTTTTCACTTCCTCTAAACTTGCACTTTCTGAACGTGTTTTTGTTCGCAAGGCCGATGTCTGTATTACTCGCGTTCACGTCGATTTACTATGGTGTTTGTGTGTGGTTTTCCTATTCTGGTCACGTCTTATCCTGTGGCTGTGGACAGTGCCGAACATCGTAAGTGAAGCTTACGATGTTCGGCACTATTTTCGCACTTAGTTTTACTCCTCTTCTGGCCGGAACGATAATCCCAATTCTTTAAGTTTAAATTTTACTTCTTCCAATGACTTGCTACCAAGGTTACGCATTTTGATCATGTCAGATTCCGTCTTTTGGGTCAAATCTTCAACTCTGTTTATCCCTGCCCGTTTCAAGGAGTTGTATGATCGAACAGACAGCTTAAGATCCTCAAGCAACATCTCGAGGATTTTATCTTCTGCGTCCTCCTCTTTTCCTACCATAGTTTCAACATTATCATATGTATCAGTGAGTCCCATGAAAAGGCAAAGATGATCATTCATGATTCTAGCTGCCGTACTGGTAGCTTCCTCAGGCGAGATACTGCCATTAGACCATACTTCGAGGGTTAACTTGTCATAGTCCGTGATTTGACCAACTCGGGTTGCCTCTACTTCGTAGTTGACCTTATAGATCGGGGCAAAGATGGAGTCAATGGGAATAACTCCGACGCCATTATTTAACGCCTTATTTTTCTCCGCAGAAACGTAGCCACGGCCACGCTCTACTGTCATTTCCATGAGGAGTCGCCCATCTTGCTCTAATGTAGCAATCTT
>DATCQU010000013.1:0-10078 GCA_036569365.1 Desulfosporosinus sp.
CATATTCACAAGGAATACCTTCTTCATCACATATTATTCTGTGATAGGCATATCCTATCGGTGAATCTTCCATTAACTGTTTGTAATAATTATCATTCATATAGAATTACCCTCCAGTTCGAAAAAAATATGCTTACAAAAAAAACTAAGGCTATCCATAGCAAAATCACACTTTCGAACCGAATATCCGAAATCTACGTCTAAAGTACTCATGAATACTCCGGGTCAAAATGAGCCACTGTTCCGGAAAGTGAGAGCCACGGCTCCGGTAATATTTGAGCCACCCTTCCGGTAAGGGGAGCCACTGAGTCCATCCCCCTTGTAGAATGTAATTATGCATTACTGCGCGTAATGTAAATACATTCTTAGGGGGTCATTCTATGACCAATTATCGAGAAATCCTTCGGCTCCATAGCCAAGGGATCAGCCAACGCAGTATCGCTACCAGTTGTGCCTGCTCACGTAACACGGTGGCAAAAGTGTTACTGCGAGCAGATGAGATGAATGTCTCATGGCCGTTAAAGGAAAGCATTACTGACGGTGAAATCCATCGGCTTTTCTTTTCAGACGATGCCATATCGTCCTTAAGAAAGCGTCCAGACTGTGAGCTCATGCACAAAGAAATGGCAAAAAGCGGGGTTACACTCAGTTTGCTATGGCATGAATACTGTGAGTCCTGTCGTCTCAGCAATGAGATTCCACTCATGTATTCCCAGTTTTGTTACTACTACCAACAGTACACCGTGAAAACCAAGGTTACCATGCATATTCAGCGTAAACCCGGGGAGCAGGCAGAGGTTGACTGGGCAGGTCAGAAGGCACATATTATCGATCGGGATACAGGGGAGATTATTGAAGCTTCCGTATTCATAGGCTGTTTATCTAGTAGCCAATACGCTTACGTAGAAGCTTTTTTATCTCAAAACCAAGAGTGCTGGATTGCAGCTCATGTAAACATGTATCAATTCTTCGGCGGGGTTACGAGAATTTTGATTCCGGATAATCTGAAAACCGGCGTAGAAAAAGCTTCTTGGTATAACCCCACTATTAACAAAACCTACCACGAGATGTCGGAGCATTATGGCACTGCAGTTATTCCAGCCCGTGTCAGAAGACCTAAAGACAAGCCCAACGCAGAGGGAACTGTAGGTATTGTATCTACCTGGATCATTGCTGCTTTAAGAAATCAGAAGTTCTTCAGTTTATCTGAGCTCAATATGGCTATAGCGGAAAAACTTCAGATATTTAACAACAAACCATTCCAAAAGAAAGAAGGCAGCAGGCTCAGCGTCTTTCTTGAGGAAGAAAAACCAATGCTGCTAACTTTACCTGCTACCCCATACGAGTTGGCAACCTGGAAAATTGCAACTGTACAGTATAATTATCACATATCTGTAGATAAAATGCACTACAGCGTCCCCTATGAGTATATAAAGCATAAGGTAGATGTGCGTCTTACACGCAATGTTCTTGAAGTTTTTTTTAATACTCACCGAATCTGTTCCCACCCTAGGCTTCATGGCCGTGTGGGACAATACAGCACCGTCACAGAACATATGCCAGAAGACCATAAAAAATACATCCAGTGGAATTCAGAAAGATTTATTTCATGGGCTCAAAGCGTTGGCCCAAGTACAGCCATTACTGTTAAAGCAATTCTTTCCTCTCATAAGATTGAACAGCAAGGCTATAGAACCTGCATGGCACTTCTCAAGTTAGCGGACAAATGGTCCATTATCCGCTTAGAAGCAGCCTGCAGCAAGGCTCTAACCTATACGCCACGGCCTGGGTACCAAAATATTAAAACGATCCTAACAACTGGCCAGGATAAGGTGAGAGTCGAAAAAACGTCTTCAATCGACAACACTTCTGCGGACCATGGATTTACCAGGGGTGCAGACTACTATGGGAGGAATTCATAATGCTTAATGAGACAACCATAACTAAGCTGAATGAAATGCGTCTAACAGCCATGGCTGAATCCTATCGAAACCAACTGCACGATTCCTCGTTTGATGCGCTTTCTTTTGAGGAACGTTTTGATCTCATGGTGGATATTGAATGGGCCAGACGAAAGAATAATAAGCTCACCCAGTTAATTCGCAAGGCTGATTTCCAGCAAAGTGATGCTTGTGCAGAAAATATTGAGTATCACCCTGATCGTAAGTTGGACAAGGTCCAGATCGTTAGATTATCCACTTGCAACTATATACAGGAACATCACAATCTCATCATAATGGGCGCCTCAGGGTCAGGTAAAACCTATCTATCCTGTGCCCTCGGAATTGCGGCTTGCCGAAATTTCTACACCGCAAAATACATTCGCCTACCTGATTTATTGGACGAGCTTGCTGTGGCTCGTGGAGAAGGTATTTTCAAAAAAGTGATGAGTCAATACAAGAAGGTTAAACTACTGATCCTCGATGAGTGGCTTCTTCTCCCCTTAAACAACACCGAAGCAAGGGACCTGCTTGAGATTGTTGAAGCAAGGCATAAAAACTCATCCACTATCTTTAGTTCACAATTCTCGCCAGCCGGGTGGCATGGGAAAATCGGTGAAGGCACACTGGCTGATGCAATCCAAGATAGAATCGTTCATGACTCTTACACCATACTAATTGACGGAGAAGAATCTATGCGTAAGCGTAAAGGCATTAAGGACTAGTACCTATCGATGAAGTTATGGAGAGCCACTGATTTATTGGTGGCCCTCCATCCTGGAACACTGGCTCAATTTACCCGGACACGTGGCTCAGTACAAAACGGAATGGTGGCTCTGCCACACCGAAATATGCATTTGTTGAAATGGGTATTGATGGAACTGAATCGAATCGAATTGTTCACTTGATATATTATAACCTCCAATAATTGTCGATGTTTTATATAATTCAACAAATTTACTAAATATTCCTGCTCTAAAACTAACTTTAGAAAATTAAGCCTGAACGCTAAGAACGTGCGAGGGTATAGAGTCCAAATAGCCCAATAACTTGATTTTGCCAGCATCAAGTTATTGGGCTATATTTTTTAGCTCGTTTTGCTACTGCACTTATGTTAATTGGCCTGTCGTTTAGTTATTTCTTTAATCACAAATCAAGATGCAAAGGTGGTAACTAACAAAATTCTCAATCAGCACACCTTTTAGCCAGCCCATGAATTCTTCTCCTGCAAGACCTCTTTCAACAACTCCAATGCACTTTCTTCATCGGGATTATTAGTGCTGAGTACGCCCAGCAATTTAGCCTTTCTATGAATTTCGTAGCCTCTTGTTGTTAATTTCAGTTATTATGTAAATTATCCGCCCATTTGCCTAATTATCCTTAAAAATGGATACACCTCCCCCTACCCCAAAATTATTTCTTCCAATTATATTGTCCAATCTCTATGAGCTGCTAAAAACTAATTCAGCTTCAGACTTCAGCAAATATAGACCTTTTACTAAAAGTCTTACCATTTCTCGTTGAGTCGTAAAATGTTGTTTCAGTCGTCTAACTAAAAACAATTGCATGATATTCGATGCAATAAAGATCAAATATAGTACAGCTTCTACTGCCTTCCCTCCATGCACAAAGCAATGTTCCAAGCCACATTCAGTTTTCAGGTTATTAAAAATAGAGTTCTCTATATCCCAGCGTGCTCTTATTATTTTAAACAATGTTTTAAGCGCCATATCCATGCAAGTCGTTACAATCATAATCTGTGTGCGTTGTTTGTTCATATGTTTAATCGCAAATTTCACAAATCGCAATGGCTGCTCCACGTTGTCCATCGTAAAAGTAGACTCGAAAACCTCAACTTTCTCAAATCCTTTTTCGCACTCCCAACACTCTACTGCCTCCAACTTATTGACCTTCTTTTTTACTAAACGCAAACTACTATTATTGTTGTTTTTCGCTCTGAATACTGAATCGATACCAAAACTTTTGCAATGGTTAATCCAGATGGAATTACAGGCAAGGGCATCATAAACTACAACATCAATCAATTTTTCATGACTCTTCACGACGCTTGATATCAGCCTTTTCGCTACGTTCAACTCCCCTTCATCCTTTGAAGCGGCATCTTGTCCGGGCTTGTACATCTCAAAGCCAATAACCAGTTTGGGTCCAATCCCGACTGTTGACATTACAGCTCCACTATGAAAACTATGAATCTTTTCGTCTTTGGTATTTTTCAAGCATTCTGGACAACTTTTCTTGTTGCTCCCGAAAAACTTTGTTCCATCTATAGCAACCACTGTATATCCGTCAATGGTTCCGTTTTCAAAAACCTTATTCTCAACGGACTTTCTTACGATGTGATGATTAATGTGGTTTAGTCCGTTTATATCAATTACTTTAAGTGTATCTCTGATCGCATCAACCTGCGGCAGCTTTGTTCCTCGGGGAAACAGTTTACCAAACTCATTATCCTTTATCATTAAATTCAGTTCATTAAAGCTCTTTATCCTGAGCTAAAAACCAAAAAGCACAGGCAAAGCAACTTGAAATGTGCTATAAGTAGGGTTAACTCTTCCGTCAGATAGTTTATTCAAACCATGATCAACGTGGTAGACATTTTCCATATATTTTACTAATTTTGCAAAGTAGTTTTGTCTCATTTCACCCTCTCTTCCCCTCTGATTTTAGCAGAAATAGAGGTCGGACAAAAACGTTAAATAACTCCGAATTTGATACACTTTTGAAATCGGTAAAGATACCAGCGAAATCATTGGTTTGACTGTGTAGAGGCTAAAGTGCTGGGTCAGCACTACACCGACCTTAACCTGCTTATCCAAATGAAATACCACTTTGAACTTATTCACAAATTCGCCCCCTATTGCCCTCGGTATTCTTGCCTAAGTTTATTAAAGCCACATCACTAGTGATAATTCGCCGATTTATCCTCTAATACTTGATTAATAAATACCCTTACTAAGTTAGGATCAAATTGTGCTCCTGCATTTTTCTGCAATTCCCTATGGCAACCTCCTCAGGTAAGGCGCTTCGATAACTCCTCTCACTCGTCATTGCATCATAGGCATCCGCTATCGTTATGATTCTTGAAACAAAAGGTATTTCAACCCCTTTTAAGCCTTTTGGGTATCCCTTTCCATTCCAAGTTTCATGGTGATACAATACGTAGTTAGCCGCGTCAGACATATCGTTAACCGTATTAAGTATTCGATAGCCTATTTCTGGATGACGATTAATTTCTTTCCTTTCATCCACGGTAAGTTTCCCTGGCTTATTCAGGATCGTTTCATCAATACCTATTTTCCCTATATCATGAAGTAATCCAACGGATTTAAGTTCCTCGATTTCACTCGTAGGCAGTCCTAAGGCTTCTCCCATACTTTTGCATAGTGCTGAAACTCTATGGGAGTGTTGTTCCTCCCTTTTGTCTTTTTCTTGAAGGGAATTAATTATGACATTGATCGTTCTCCCTCTCATACTCGCGCCTTCAAAAATTTTCTGTTTATACATTTTATCCTCAGCATTTTTAAAGACTTCTTGAATTCTTTTACCCATACCCCGTTTAACTTCATAGCCAAATGAAATGGAAAGATCAATGGATTCAATTCTTTCTTTGAAAGCCAGAGCTTGGATACGTTTGATAATTCGTTCAGTTTCATCAGCATCAGTTTGGGGTAATAAGATTACAAATTCGTCCCCTCCCAGTCTAGCGATAATATCATCGGTCCGGCATCCCTTCGTTATGACTTGTGCTACTTTCTTCAGAAGCTCATCACCCACAGCATGTCCAAAGGAATCATTGATAAGTTTTAAGCCATTTACATCACCCATAACAATGGTCAAAGGAAGGTTCCTTTCTGTATCAAGTCTCTTTAACTCTTCTTCGTAAAACATACGGTTGAATAAACCCGTTAGTTGATCGTGATAGCTTAGATAGAAAATTTCCGTTTCCCTTTTTTTTCGATCTGTAATGTCGGTCAGTGCGATAAGGAACACCTGCGCGCCATTGGTGTCAGGCGCGACGGTCGCCGCTAGGTGTGCCCAGAACGCAGTTTCGTCCATTTTTATCATCCGTAGTTCGCACTCCTGCTGTTTACCTGTCTCAACGAGCTTTTTTCTAAGCAGATTGTAGATGTCCCGGTCATCTTTGTTGATTATCTGGGAGATCGGCTGCTTGGTCAGCGCGCCACAGAACACTCCCAGCATGTTGGCGGCGGTGATGTTGGTCTCCATGATCAACCCCTTTTCAGAGATAGTGCAGTAGCCCACAGGTGCCTGGTCGTACAGGTAGAAATAACGCTCCCGCTCGGAGTCAAGTTCCTCATGTAACCGGCGCAACTCTTCATTCTGAATCCCTAACTCAATTTGATGCACGCGAAGTTCTTGGAGCGTCCGCTGCATTTCTTCAGGTGACATTACCTTTAGGTCTTCGGGCGGCTGGCCTGCATTATGGCGAGCCATCACTTCGCCCTGCTGGCGCAGAGCCTGCTTTAAGCTTGCAGAAGGGTCGGCTTGTTCTGGTCTGGTATCCTTGTTTTTCATTATGCACATCCTTCATTTGTAGTGGTATTACTCCACCCACTTGCACCGCGCGATTTTTGAGGCTGGCGGGCCGTGATGTCAATGATTATTAAGGTTACCCTGCATGTTCTACCTGCCGTAAGAATCCTCACGTCGGCCTCTTAACCGCCATGAGGATTCTCTTCGTTACATACTAACCAAAGACTCCATCATTCTTCAGATACTAGGTAGGAAGCAAAACCGTTTCGACGCCTCCCTTCATTGTGCTTTTACTGATGATGGTACTAATACTGAAACTGATTTAAGCACTAAGGCTATACCTATGAAAAGTATGACTGATAACACGATAAAATGATTGACACCTTTCTGCTACTCATTTCATTATCAACAATCGACTCTTCTTTCATAACCCTATCCTTTGGATCACGACTTAAATATTTAGAGGTTGCAAACAGTACCATTACTTTTATACTACCGGCGGGATGCATGAAGTCCTTGAAATCCTCACCTTTGACCGTCCCTTACGGAAACTAGATAGTATTATCTAGTTTAAGCAGTATATATTTCCCACTATTTAGGATTATCGCAGAAAAAAATGCTAATAACGTGACATTTTTCTAGCATTTTGGAGATATTATTTTATAATATTTAAAACGAAAAATCATGTTTCTTTACATCAGGTAACTGAATGAGTATTGCATGAAAAACTGCTCCGTTGGCGGCAAGAGGTTGGGCACATGGCAGCGCGTAAGAGAGGCAATCGCATGTCCGGGGGGCCTTGCCCTGTGATCCTACCATTTCCTACAGTCTGAACTCTTGGCCAACGTATAAATGCAATCGCCACAAAAGCCAACGTATGGCGACACAGGGCCGCTAGTTTCTCAACTGTTGAGCAGCAAAAAAGGAACCCCTTTCGAAGTTCCCTAAAATCGTGTTTAGTAGCACTGCACCCATACAAGCAATTAATGCCAATCATTTTAATATAGCTTTTTCTCAATCAAATTTTATCTGGTAAAAGTGCCAGTCATAAAAGGAAGGACGGTTTTGTCATCCTTCCTTTTATGACTTCTTTGTTCTTTTGTAGTAGGCCCTTTGGATTTTAACTTTCTTATTATTGTACCTGCTTGTTATCATTCATAAATTTGTTATATTCTTCTTGGGCATTATCTTTCCGTAACCATATTTTTCTTGAAGAATACCAACTAACTTTTCTGTCTTGCCTTCTACTTCGGTGATGACATCATCAGTAAGACCTCCCCACTTCTCCTTAACACGACCTTTTAGCTCTTTCAATTTACCTTTAAAAATATCTTCGTACATTTATAGTCCCCCTCTTAATTTGATGTCGCCTATTACGAACATTTGTCGTATATTTAGCTAAATTTACATCATCAAATCTCATGTTTGCCTTAACAGGAATGCTCATTGCCAGTCAGTTCATCGACCCAGTATCCCCGGCAATTGTAATGTCGATGCAGTCCGGTCTCATAATCCCGAGTAAGTTGAGACTCCTCCAAGTATTCTGGTGACTGCTTGATGGTCTCACGAAGAAGATTGACGAATACTTTCGTCTCGTTCCAACTAACGCTCTCAATCCATTGCGGTGAAATCAAAACCTTTTTACCCGGCCACCAGTTTCGTGTATCGATGATTAGATAACGAATCGCCCACGTCTCGTCATCGATGATAAAATCATCGACGTGGCCAATCTCGCCATCTGTAGCTTGAATATGGTAACCACTAACATCGTAAGTGCTACGCAAATGAGGATTCCACGTTTTCTCACCTTGGTCTGATTCTTTCCTATTGGATTCATACTCGATGTTGGTATAAACTTCCCCCATGTATGGGCCGTTCCAATACATCGGCCATTGATAATACCCGTAGTATTCCTCCTCGAATTGTCGCGAGACGGGCTTGTCGTTGTCCAACGGGGGACTGTCCTCAATCTGTTTTTTTGTCAGATTAATGGTGATATTTTGCTCATCTTTATCCACGGCGATCAGCGCATGTGGGGAGATCAATACCTGCTTGCCCGTAAGCCAGTTCCCGGTGTCGGCTATCAGATAGCGAATCGTCCAGTGGTGGTCATCAAAGTAGAACTCATTGACCTTCCCTATTTCCCCGTCAAGGCAGTGCAATTTGTAGCTCCTTAGTGTTTTGGCTTTGTTTAGCATAATTGTAACCCATTCTTTCTTTTAATTTATTTGTAAATGTTAATTTTATTGTTTTCGGTAAAATAAAAGTTAAGCAAATGGTGCTCCAAAAATTGTGTATTGGAGGTAAATATTGAAACCGTTATTTTTCAAATTTGGTGTTGACAGGTGCACACCTTTTTGGGGGCCATACGCTTAACTTTTAAAGAAGCCATAAAACCACGAGAATAACAGCAATTATCTATAATATGTTTCATCATCCTTTCTGCAAAATCATCGGAACTAAAACTTTGAGTTTATTTGTACTTTCTCTGACATTACTCCAATTTATCCCATATCCTAAAATATCCCCGGCATTGTTATGATAGTATTTTTAATCATACTTATCTTCATAACCACCCTCTGTGCGACCTCAAGTCTTAAGGAATGCCAGCAGATCGGCGTTAAGCTGGTCTTTGTGCGTGTACGCGAGGCCGTGAGGTGCGCCCACATAGATCTTTAGGGTCGCGTTCTCGACCAACTTCGATGAGCGGAGTGCAGCAGCTCCGATCGGCACGATCTGGTCGTCGTCGCCATGAAGGATCAGTGTTGGTACGTCGAACTTCTTGAGGTCTTCGGTGAAATCCGTCTCGGAGAACGCTTTGATACAGTCGTAGGTGTTCTTGTGACCGGCCTGCATCCCTTGGAGCCAAAACGAATCGATCATCCCTTGCGAGACTTTGGAGCCGGGCCTGTTGGCGCCGAAGAACGGGCCGCTGGCGAGATCCATGTATAGCTGCGAACGGTCTGTAATAGAGCCAAGGCGGATCCCGTCGAATACCTCCACCGGCAAGCCGGCGGGATTGGACGGTGTTTTCAACATCAACGGCGGGACTGCGGATATTAGGGCGGCCTTGTCCACCCGTTTCGTTCCGTGTCGACCTATATAGCGGGCAACTTCGCCGCCACCTGCGGAGAAGCCAATTAGGACAGCACTCTTCAGGTCAAGCGTTTCGATGAGCTCCGAGAGGTCATCGGCATAGGTGTCCATCTCGTTGCCATTCCAAGGCTGGTTCGACCGTCCATGACCACGACGATCATGGGCAATACAGCGAAAGCCGTTCGAGGCAAGAAACATCATCTGCGCCTCCCAGCTATCGGCACTGAGGGGCCAGCCGTGGCTAAACACCACAGATTGTCCTATACCCCAGTCCTTATAATAGATCTTTGTACCATCTTTCATTATGATCGTGCTCATTTATTTGCCTCCTTTTTAATTAAAAAAAATCGTATAATCCACAGCAGTACAATCACCCCTATAGTTGCCATTATAATTTCGCCAATGGTTCCTTGGGCACTGAAACCTAAAACTCTAAACAATATCCTTTAATAAACTTACCAGCGAACCATCCCTCAATAATTCCACTTATAAAAACCAAAGTATACTGTCCCCCCTTGTAATACATT
>DATCQU010000014.1:0-74199 GCA_036569365.1 Desulfosporosinus sp.
GAAAACTTTAATAAAACCCCCGCGACACGTTTTGCGTGCTGCGGGGGTTTTTCATATTTATTCTAGCTCCAGTATTGCTCCCATCGGACAATATTTTACGCATTTTTTGCATTTAGTGCATTTTTCCTGTTCAATGGTCGGCACATCAAATCCATATTGTCTTATCGCATAAACTGGGCAAACTTGAATTGCAGGACAAGAATGATTTTGAGGACATCTATTTTTATCAACTGATATTTGCATAATACTCACTCCCTTTTAAACTATTTTTCTTTTCCCCGGTAAAATTGTCAGTCCCTAACGCTCCAGCATTATCGTTCGTCCGCCCATACCCTTGGGGGGTATACATGAAGTATAGACTCAGTTGTTAGATTTGTCAAGAGAAACGTCTTCCCACTTAGAGCTAATTGGCACTTTTTGCGCGATGAATACGTATATTCTGAGATAATTGGGAACTCTATGTACTGTGGTCTAAAGCGGACTTCATCGCAGCTTATTTGCTCAAAATGTGTTCTTAATAAAGCAAAGGAGGATTCCCATGTGTGATAATGCAACGCTCGAAGCTCCCTTTCGCCAGTTAGACGACTATATAGACACGCTGCCCTACAAAAAGGAAAATCTTATTGGAATCCTGCATCAAGCTCAAGAGCTCTTCGGCTACCTGCCCCATAAGTTACAATTGCATATTGCCCGAAAACTGGACATCCCTGCGGCTAAGGTCTATGGGGTTGTTACCTTCTACTCCTATTTCACCATGAAGCCTCGGGGAAAACACACGATCAATGTATGCATGGGCACCGCCTGTTTTGTGCGAGGAGCGGACAAACTACAGGCAGAACTTGAAAAACAATTAGAAATAAAAACTGGTCAAACCACGGAGGATAATCTCTTTTCGCTAGATTCTCTGCGTTGTATCGGAGCGTGTAGCCTTGCCCCGGTCATGATGATCGATGGAAAGACATACGGACGCCTTCACGAGCCAGAGGAAATTCGACAAATCCTAGAACAATACCGACAAGACGATTAAATTTGTAGATATTAATGCTGAAGAAGTTTTCTGGCACAGCGCCCTAGATGTACTAGTACGATCACTAAAGGAAGTGAAGCCATAAATGAAACTAAACAATGTCAATGAACTAAATGAGTTAAAACAGCAAAATCACCATCTCCTTGAAAATCGACGCGTAATCAACCCTGTCACGACTATGGATGCTCTAGGCATGCCAAGGGATGTTATGGTCTGCGGGGGGCCCGGGTGCAGCTCCTCAGGCAGTAATGATATCGCCAAACTTCTTATAGAAGAATTGGCTAGACGAGGTTTATCTGAACAGGTTAATGTTTTCCAAACCGGCTGTTTTGGTTATTGCGAAAAAGGGCCTATGATCGAGATTCACCCCGATAACACAACCTATTGTGAGCTTTCAGTTGAAGATGTGGAAACCATCGTCGAAGAACACTTTATTCAAGGGATCCCGGTTCAACGCCTTCTCTATATGAATTGGCAAACCGAAGAACGTTTTGCTGCTGACCTCCCCTTTTATAAGGGTCAACTTAAAATCGCCCTACGGAATGTCGGTTACATTGCCCCTGAAAGCATTCTCGAATATATCGCTGCAGACGGTTATCAGGCCTTGGCTAAAATCCTCGCCATGGCTCCTACCTCGGTTATTGACGAAATTAAAAAAAGTGGTCTCCGAGGACGGGGTGGAGGTGGATTTCCCACCGGCTTGAAATGGGAATTTACAAGAAAAAGCGAGGCCAAACAACGGTATATCATTTGCAATGCCGACGAAGGGGATCCTGGAGCCTTCATGGATCGCTCCATACTCGAAGGAGACCCCCATAGCGTTTTAGAGGGCATGCTAATCGCAGGCTCTGCAATCGGGGCCAGCCATGGATTTATCTATGTCCGAGCGGAATACCCTGCAGCTATTCATCGTTTGCAGGTCGCCATCGTACAGGCTCAGGAATATGGATTACTCGGAAACAATATTCTAGGCAGTGATTTTTGCTTTGACATTGAGCTTAAATATGGCGCCGGGGCCTTCGTATGCGGTGAAGAAACATCCTTGATCCATTCCATCGAGGGGGCCAGAGGGGAACCTTCTGTCAAACCTCCCTTCCCTGCCCAAAAGGGACTATGGGGTAAACCCACCTGTGTCAACAATGTAGAAACATTGGCAAATATTCCTCCTATTATTTTAAAGGGAGCCGATTGGTTTGCCGGAATAGGCACAGAAAAAAGCAAAGGAACGAAGGTATTTGCCTTAGCTGGTAAGGTCCGGAACGTAGGACTTGTAGAAGTCCCCATGGGAACGACGCTCCGTCAAATTATCTTTAAAATGGGTGGAGGGATAAAGAACCACAAGATCTTCAAAGCCGCCCAAACAGGAGGCCCTTCTGGGGGATGTATACCAGCCAAGTATTTAGACACCCCTATTGATTATGAATCCTTAGCTGCCATCGGCTCAATGATGGGCTCGGGTGGGCTCATAGTCATGGACGAAAACGATTGCATGGTCAATATCGCCAAGTTCTTCCTCGAATTCTCTGTTGACGAATCCTGCGGACGCTGTACCGCCTGTCGAGTCGGCACTAAACGTCTACTCGAAATCCTGATTAATATTACGAAGGGTAAAGGAACTCTCGATGATTTAGATAGACTAGAGAATCTAGGCAAGATCATCAAGGACACTTCCCTTTGCGGGCTAGGGCAAACTGCTCCCAATCCAATTCTTTCCACGATAAAGTATTTCCGGAACGAATACCTTGCCCATATCGTAGACAAAACCTGTCCAGCAGGCGTTTGTAAGAATTTGTTAAGCTTTAACATCACAGAAAAATGCATAGGGTGTGGCCTTTGCGCAAAGAAATGCCCGACTTATTGCATTACCGGCACATCTAAGGAACGCCATATCATTGACCAAGACACTTGCACTAAATGCGGGTCATGCAAGGAGCAATGCCGCGTCGCCGGTGCTATTATCCACCAATAAGGTACCCCTGAAGGAGGACTCCGTATGGATATACAGCTTACTATTAACGATATACCGCTTACCGTACCGGAAGGAATGTCCATCTTAGACGCAGCCCGAACCGTAAACATCGACATTCCAACCTTATGCTACCTCAACCTTCATGAAATGAACATGAATAATCAAATTGCTTCCTGCCGAGTCTGTGTTGTAGAAGTCGAGGGGCGACGTAATCTGGCCCCAGCCTGTGCAACACCCGCAACTCCTGGCATGATCGTTAAAACAAATACCCCGCGTGCCGTCCAAGGAAGACGGGCAATGGTTGAACTCCTAATGTCTGACCATCCCAAATCTTGTTTAACTTGTGCCAAAAATCTGGACTGTGACCTCCAATCACTCGCTGCGGATTTAGGAGTGCGCAATATCTCTTATGAAGGGGAAGAATCTCAATATGAAATCGATAAATCCAGTTTAGCCATTATCCGAGATCCTAACAAATGCATTCGTTGCCGCCGCTGTGAAACGATGTGTGACGATGTTCAGACAGTGGGTGTTTACTCTGCCGTGGGGCGCGGTTTCGAAACGGTGGAGAAAACTGCCTTCGATTTACCTCTACACGAGACCTCTTGTACGTTCTGTGGACAGTGTGTAGCTGTTTGCCCCACCGGTGCTTTGATGGAATTGGATCAAGTCGACAAGGCTTTTAAAGCCCTTAACGATCCCACACGCTTTGTCGTCGTGCAAACAGCACCAGCTGTCAGGGTTGCTCTTGGAGAGGGATTTGGTTTAGAACCGGGGACGATTGTCACTGGCAAAATGGTGGCCGCTCTACGGCGTCTTGGTTTCGACCGCGTCTTTGATACAGATTTCGCGGCAGATGTGACGATTATGGAGGAAGCTTCCGAGTTGGTCCACCGCATAAAACATGGCGGACGGTTACCAATTCTGACGAGTTGTTGTCCCGCTTGGGTTAAATTCTTTGAACATCAATTTCCGGATTTGTTGGACATCCCTTCAACCTGCAAATCCCCCCACCAAATGCTGGGGGTCTTGACCAAAAGTTATTATGCGGAGATCTATGGGATCGATCCTCAGAGCATTACCGTTGTTTCCGTGATGCCTTGCATCGCTAAAAAATACGAAGCAGCCCGCCCGGAACTGGGGCAAAGCGATGTCACCCCGGATGTAGATATTGTCATCACCACCCGAGAACTTGCGCGCATGATCCGTGAGGCTAGCATTAATTTTATCAACCTCAAAGAGGAAGAGTTTGATAAACCCCTAGGAGAATCGACGGGTGCTTCCGTGATTTTCGGAACGACAGGTGGAGTCCTCGAAGCGGCTCTGCGGACTGCCTATGAATGGATAACGGGTGAAACTCTAGAAAAAGTGGAGTTCGAAGCTCTCCGGGGAATGGATGGAATTAAGGAAGCGGTCATCCCGATCGCTGGGCAGGATTTTCGGGTAGCGGTCACGCATGGTCTGGGAAATGCCCGAACTATTCTTGAAAAAATACAAGCTGGGGAAGCCCATTATGACGCGATTGAGATTATGGCCTGCCCTGGAGGATGCATCGGCGGTGGTGGACAACCTTATCACCACGGTAATGTTGAACTTCTTAAAGCCCGTGCCAAGGCTATTTATCAGGAGGACCGCTCCAAACCCTTGCGTAAGTCGCACGAAAACCCAGCCGTTAAAGCTCTGTATAAAGATTTCATGGGCGAACCTTATGGAGATAAGGCACATGAATTATTACATACCAGCTTTACGCAGCGCGAGAAAATATAGCACCTTTGTGCCAATGGCTGAAATACCAACAACAAATTAACTGGAGATGATGATGAGTGAATGAAAAGATTAGCATTGAACAAACGGCAGAAGAAATAGAGCAGTGCGCAGGGTGCTACGCTAACCCCAGTGCTGACGCTCATGCACACTTGCAAGGAGTGTGCCTTCAACAACGACGACAAATGCATGCTTGCGGAGAATCGTTGCTCTAGGCCTTGATTGACAAATAAAATCCCAAAAGCTTGTACTTTCTGACTAGTACTAGAAAGGCATGCCCTCGACAATTCTAATTTGTCGGAGGGCATGCCTTAATTCACTTGCGAACCCTTTTCAACCTTCGCTACTGCCTTAATAATCTCTACCACCATCCTTGCTGTCTGGTACAGATCCTCTTCTTTAATACATTCCTCTGTAGTATGGGATTTTTGCATACCGATTCCCAAAACAGCACAGGGCACGCCGTACCGGTTATAGTTATTGGCATCGCTGCCTCCACCGGTTTCGCCCAATATTACTTTCAATCCAGCTGCCTTAGCCGCTTGGCCAGCCAGCACGACGACTTGTGAATCCTCCGCCAGTGTATATGGGTCATATAATCTGATGACTTCTGTTTCTGCACTCGCACCTACATCCAGAGCATAGTTTTGAAACGTATCGCACATCCGAGCCGTTAGACTTTCTAGTTTTCCTAAGTCCCTGCTTCTTGATTCACACGTTATCTCTACCCTGTCAGCCACAATATTCGTGGCCCGACCACCCTGGATCGTTCCGATATTAGATGTCGTTTCGTCGTCAATCCGACCTGTCTGCATGCTGGCGATCGCCTTAGCTGCTACAACAATTGCACTGATTCCACCCTCTGGGAACGCCCCAGCATGGGATGCCCTACCGTTTATTGTCACATTAATTCGATCTTGCCCTGGAGCCGCAAGGATAATTTCCCCCGGCCCACCGCCGCAATCCAGTACATATCCCAAATCAGCTTTCAACTGCGTTTTATCTAAGTTTTTAGAGCCATGAAGACCGCCCTCTTCCGCTACATTAAAAATAACTTGAATATCTCCATGTGGAATGCGTTGCTCTTGGATCGTTCTTAGGGCTTCCAAGATCGGTGCTATCCCAGCTTTATCATCGGCCCCTAAGATTGTCGCACCAACCGAGGTGATCAATCCATCGCACAGGACCGGTTCTATATTTAGGCAGGGGTCAACCGTATCCATGTGCGCCGAAAGTAATAAAACAGGAGCCGTCGGAAGATCACCTTTTAAGTAGGCAAAAAGATTACCACAGTTGCCACCAATCGCTTGTCCCGCGTCATCTTCTGATACTACGATACCCATACGTTCAAGACGGTTTTTAAGTATATCCGCTATTTGGCGTTCATTCTTGGTCGGAGAATCAATCCTCGTTAGTTCAAAAAACTCTGCTAGCAATCGTTCACGATTAATCATGACATCTTCACCCTCTTCACCTTATTCCCCTCATATTCTATATTCATTTGTTAAGTCCTTCTTCTTTAGTCATTTTAGTTTTTACTCTTTGCATACATTGTTTAAATTGGATGCAATCTACAATCATCCAATTGGATGTTGTAAACTGGCAGCCTTCCCCATATAATATGCCTAAAACCTTCCAAAGGGGGAACAAACTTTGACATATAACTATGCCGAGCGGGTTAATTCCATGGAGCATTCGGCGATTCGGGAGATTTTGAAAGTGGCTGGACGACCGAATGTTATTTCTTTCGCTGGTGGCCTTCCGGCCCCAGAATTATTTCCACTCGCTGATATCCGGGAATCTTATGATCGTGTACTCGGCACAGGCGACCCTTCCGTCCTCCAATATGGGGCTACCGAAGGATATCTGCCCTTACGCGAGGAGATAGCAGCTCAGATGCGGGCCAAAGGAATCAAAGCAGAAGCTGGCAACATTCTTCTCACGAACGGTTCCCAACAAGGACTGGATCTGATTGCTAAACTATTTCTAAATCCCGGAGATGAAGTACTTCTCCAGAATCCGAGTTATCTCGGGGCCATCCAAACCTTCCGAAGTTACCAGGCCAATTTCAGGGTTATACCCACAGATGGGGAAGGAATCGACCTGATCGCCCTCGAATCATCTATTAAAGAGCACCGACCCAAGATTATGTACCTGGCCCCTACTTTTCAGAACCCCACCGGTACCACGCTCACTCTTGGAGAACGGCAGACGGTGGCTCGAATAGCGAGCCAGTATGGGATCCCCGTGATAGAAGATGACCCCTACGGCGAACTCCGCTATGATGGTACAACGTTACCACCGATCAAGGCTTTCGCCGCTGAAGACGCAGTTTTTTATCTTGGCACCTTTTCTAAAACTCTTGCCCCCGGTCTACGGCTCGGTTGGATCGTTGCTGATCGAGAACTCATCGCCAAACTGATCTTAGCAAAACAAGGAACCGATTTGCATACCAGTACGCTCTTACAGCAAGCTACCCACTACTACTTAACTCATTTTAACGCTCTCGAACATATTGAGAAGATTCGTCAAACCTATAAAGAACGCCGAGATCTGATGCTGTCAGAGCTCAAGGACAACTTCTCTACTCAGGTCAAGTGGACCGAGCCCAGTGGAGGTATGTTTATATGGCTGACTCTGCCGGAAAACTATGATACGTTACAGCTCTTCCCCCGTGTAGCAGCAGCCAATGTAGCCTATGTACCAGGCATCCACTTTTTTGCGCACGGAGGAAGTCACAGCAGCATGAGATTGAACTTCTCCAACCCTACACCATTACAAATAAAGCAGGGAATTAAACTGTTAGCAGAAATACTGGCAGTAAACTAACTGCAACCGAAGGGGTTACGTTTATGCAACTCCATTTAGACCGTTCCCATAAAACACCCTTGTACTTGCAGGTTAGGAACCAAATCAGACAACTTATCCTTGCTAACGAACTCCCTCCAGGCTTCCGCCTTCTCCCAGAGAGAAAGCTTGCCTCTCTCTTAGGGGTAAATCGCACCACCATAGTCAACGCTTACCACGAACTAGAGGCGGATGGCTTGATCCAGGCTCATGTTGGCAAAGGAACTATTGTGACCGGTAATTCCGAGTTACTACTACGTTCGCCAGTTCAGCCTATGTCCTGGCAAAACTTTTATACCAGCCAGTCTGACCGCATGTATAATCCAGTCCTAGCCTCAATTCTCGATGAGATCGGCGAAGAAGATCAAATATCTTTTGCTTTGGGATCGCCTGCGAGCGAATACTACCCACTTGAGGAATTTAGACAAATTAGCCAGGAAGTGATGCGACCAGGCAATTGGCAAGCCTTCGAATACGGTCCCACGGTCGGCCATTTTCCTTTGCGGGAATGTCTGGCGGCTTGGCTGGCCATCGCGGCATCCGAACGCAAGCCAAAAGCATTATGATTTTATCGGGTTCTCAGCAAGGTCTGGATTTGCTATCCAAAGTTTTTTTGGAGCCTGGGGACTACGTCGTGATGGAGGAACCGTCCTTTCTGGGAGCTATTGGGGTTTTCAAGGCTGCCGGTGCCCGCATCCTCACTGTACCAATGGATGAGGAAGGCTTAAGAACTGACTTACTAGAACAGATCCTCTCCCGCCATCGCCCTAAATTCATCTATACCCTGCCGACGTTCCAAAATCCGACAGGAACTAACATGAGTCTGTCCCGCCGGCAAGAGCTCCTCAAATTAGCTTATCAATATCATGTACCGATCGTGGAAGATGATCCCTACAGCGAACTCTATTACGAGAACCAGCCCTCTCCTTCCCTCAAGTCCTTGGATGAGTATGGACATGTTATCTATCTTGGGACTTTCTCGAAAATGCTTTTCCCTGGCCTTCGACTCGGCTGGTGTGTGGCACCGCCCTCGGTACTTGAGCAATTGACCCTTGCCAAACAGCATGTGGACCTTCACACCAGCACCACGACTCAGTGGATGATGACAGAATTTTGCAAGCAAGGACTGCTAGACGAACACCTTCCCATTGTAAGAAACCAATACAAACGACAACGCGATGCCATGGTGGCCGCTTTAACGGAGTTTGGGCCTCAGGGCGTAACTTGGACTGTACCGGAAGGTGGGTATTATCTATGGTGTGAACTGCCGCACGGCATGAAGGCCGCGACACTTCTTACCAAGTCTGCCGAAAAGAACGTAACCTTCGTCCCCGGGAACGCCTTTTATGTCAACTCCGGAGGGAAAGACCGGATCAGGCTCTGTTTCAGTCGTCATCCAGAAACCACGATTCGAGAAGGGATCCACCGTCTCTGCGAGGCTATTTCAAAGATCTTAAATCAGTCTCACCCTGGAGGTACAAATGACGAGCCTCGGTTTAACGAACCATTGGTGTGAACAACAAAAGAAGGGGCTTTCTCTCAAATAAAGAGGCAAGCCCCTCCTTTTATTCATCAATTCCGAGACACCCACTTCTTCAAGTGGGTGTTCCGATTTCCGCTTCGGTGGGGGTAGACTCCCCCACCGAAGCCCCGATGTTCAGCTTTAGCTGAACGAGTTCACTCAAGAATTAAATCTGTAACCCGTTCCCCATAACGTTTCGATAAATTCCGGATTAGATGGGTCTCTTTCAATCTTTTTTCTTATCTTTTGGACATGAACAGGCACGGTGGCGTTTTCTCCAAGGTATTCATTCCCCCATAAAGTCTCGAATATATGTTCTTTACTAAAAACAATATTTGGATTGGATGCAAAAAACACTAGCAGACCATATTCTGTTGTCGTCATTTGAATTTCTTTACCATTAACAAAGACTTTATGTGATGCAGTATTGATTTCTAATCCTCTATGCTGTATTACTTCGGAAGCGACTATTTTTCCCTTGAGACGTTCATATCTTGTAATATGAGATTTAACTCTTGCAGCCAACTCCGCAGGACTAAAGGGTTTGGTTATGTAATCATCGGCTCCAAAACCCAGGCCT
Organism: Desulfosporosinus sp.; assembly: GCA_036569365.1. Lineage (GTDB taxonomy): Bacteria > Bacillota > Desulfitobacteriia > Desulfitobacteriales > Desulfitobacteriaceae > Desulfosporosinus. Next base: position 9,710 of record DATCQU010000014.1, read on the forward strand.
CTAATCTTATCGATATCTTCATTTCTAGCGGATACAATGATCACTGGAATCTCAAATTTATCGCGAATTTCCTTTGTTATTTGATATCCATCTTTACCTGGCAACATCAAATCTACAATGATAACATTATATTGACCTGTTAAGGCCATTTTCAAGCCCTGGGTTCCATCTTGGACTATATCCGCTTCATATCCATTCAATTCAAGATAATCTCGTTCTAGTTCAGCAATGTTTAGATCATCTTCAATAATTAATATCCGTTTCATTCTTAACCTCATTCCATTCCTGATCATTTTTCGATAGGGAGACGTATCATAAAACAAGTACCTTCTTTTTCAATACTCGATACCGTGATTGAACCTCCATGGGCTTGCACAAGCTCCTTAGCGATAGCTAGTCCAAGTCCAGTACTCATTAAGTCCTTAGTACGCTCGTTATCAATTCTATAAAACCGATTAAAAATATTAGGAAGTTTATCTTCAGGGATTCCCGGTCCATTGTCTTCTATCTTGATAACTATAACATCGCCCTGTCTATCCAGTTCAATCTTTATCGTCAAATCCTTCTCAGATCCGTATTTAACGGCATTGCCAATAATATTCCTAAACGCTTGATATAACCTTTTCCTATCAATATTAATAGCGGAGTCGCCCACAATCTTATCGAGATAGTAAAAATTACATTGCTTTTCTTCTAATTCGAACTTGAATTCTTCCATTAAATCATGCATAAATGCTTTTAATTGTACGCTCTCAAATTGAAAATCCAATTTTTGCAGATCTAACTTGGAAAATAAAAACAGATCATCAATCAGTTTATCGATGTATACTGTATTTTGATAGATCGTCTTAAGATACATAGTCACCTTCTCTGGTGATACAACGACACCGTCCAATAGTGCTTCAATGTATCCTTGAACACTCGAGATCGGTGTTTTAAGATCATGCGAAATATTGGCGACAAGCGTCTTTCTATTCTCCTCATACTCGGCTTTCATATTCTCACTCGCGAGTAATTTCAGAGCCATTTCATTGAAAGAATCTACTAATAACCCGATGAATCCTAGATCATGGATTACATCACTCTCGATTTTAACATTATAATTCCCTTTAGAAATCTCTTCCACCCCATGTTTGAGCCTATCAATGGGTTTAAATATCCTTTTTTCTAAACGTGAGAGAAAAGAAAATTGCAAAATTTCCTTAATAATAATAAAGACGGCGAAAAAAATGCTGATAGACTTGATGCCTACCCATCTAAATAGTAGATAGAGTATGACCAAGTTAAATATTATACTAACTGGACGTAGAAAGCGTAGAGACTTATGATACTGATTGAATTCCCGATGTTTCCTCTGAAAGTCCTGTTGATGCCAACATAACTCTCGTTGATGCTGATGAAATTCCTGATGTTTTCTATGGAATTCCCGATGTCTCCCATTGCGAACGTTCTTTCTATTTTTCAATTTCATTAAGATCTGTTCTAGCATTCTCTTCACATGTTGTTCACCCATACTATGCTTCTTGCCTTTCAACCATGCTTATCGTATTTATTATATCTAATAAAGGACGCAAAACAATTTATTGCTTTGCGTCCTCGTGTTAAAAGGGGACATTTATTTAGCGACTTGATTTAAACTAGACGCAATTCCGCAAATAGATTCATACCATGGTTTTCATTAAGTTCATCTATTTGTTTTCCGTCAACTGTCACCACGACCTTTTCTACTTCCTTCATCTTATTGATCCAAAGACTAAGCCCGATCTTTGGGTCTTTCAAGGTGCAAAACTCTTTCATAAAGCCGTGATGTTGATGGCCCCCAGACATTTCCTTTTGACTCATTCTTTCTTGGATGGCCTTTTTAAAATCCTCTGGAAGTTCATTTAAGGCCAAGGTTAAAATTACGGACTTATCTTCTTTTTCCTCAACCTGAATCTGATTGAAAATATTCAGAACAAACGCCAGCTTCGTTAATTTCCCTTTAATCCCTCCACATTTTACATCATCATGGTTTTGACAACTGTTATTGTGGTGGTTGTGATGATAATGCATATGCTTCATAAAGCCATGATGCCTATGCCCAGCGCAGCCCTGCATCGTGAATTCGGTTTGGCTTTCATGTTTCACTTTCTTGCCATCACAGTCCAGTTCTGTACTAATTTTGACTTTAGTCTCACCTGTAGAGAGATTCTTTTCAAATTCATTAGTGAAACTAGCAATTTTAATTTGGTCTTTTTTGGCTTCCGCTTGAAAAGTACCGCTGATAACCTCCTTCTCCTTCATTATATTAATCACATCGTACATAAGTTTAAGCTTACTCATTTAAACGACCTCCCCTATTTTTGCTCACAAGATTATTATAGAGGGAGGTTATAAATTCTATTTAAAGCAATCATAAAAATTCTATAAAATAATCCCCAAAATTTTTCTTTTTAAAATTTATTCCGGTGGACCTTATCAATCTCTAACTCTCTATCTACATGCGGCGGCTTAGACTCATCCGGGTATCCTACGGAAATAATCGCTACTACCTTTAAATTCTCTGGAATCCCCAAAATCTTCTGCACGTACTGTTCGGACGTTTCTGCTTCCGTGCGCTGGCGTTCTCTGATTTGAATCCAGCACGATCCCAAGCCTAATGATTCTGAGGTTAAGTGTAGAATCGTTGCTGCAATGGAAGCATCCTCCACCCAGACATCGCTTATTGCTGGATCGGCCAAAATTACGATGCCTAAGGCGGCACCTTGTAAGAATCCTGCTCCTTTTTTACAAGTCGCCAATTGCGTTAATATCTCAGGATCATCTACTACTACAAATTGCCATGGTCGAAGCCCACGTGATGACGGACTTAATAATGCTGCTTTTAGAAGCAGTTGTACAGTGTCAACATCTAACTTCTCGGATTTGTACTTGCGAATGCTCCGGCGCCGATAAAGAATATCCAACATAAGTATTCCCCCCTTAAATTAGACTTACTTTTTACCTTTTTGGTATTCTAAAATTCCGAAAAAGTCTTGTCCTCTAATATGAGGCATGTTCTTCTTTTACACTTGTTTCTTACACTTGCTTTTACACTTGTTCCTTAACGTTTGTTCTCTGATTTCTCAGATATAACACCAAATCGAGAGCTACCATTATCATATTTAAAGCATAAAGGTAAACGACGTTATCAAAATTATAATAAACTTTATTTAAAATACCTGCAGCATATCCGATTAATATCACTACTAAAAAGGATCCACTTTTCCCTTGGGTTGATTTTGATATATAAGACTTATAAATGGAAAAAGGCCATGCGGCTCCAAAACATATCAACATAATAATTTCGAAAATACTCAATGAAAAATCCCTCCTGTTGTTAATTATATACCAATTTTTTAAAAGAAACTCGATTTATAGTAACCCCATAACCAAATGATCGCTAAAACATATAATAAACTTAAGGAGTCGATCGTCATAAGGAGGAATAGCCATGTTTAGTTACAGCAAACCACTGTTCTATCCGGTTCAAGTTGAGTTTCGAGACCCGCTCTTTGGGCAAACACTGCTTGAGCATTATGGTGGGAAGGATAGCGAATTTTCTGCAGCTACCCAGTACCTAAATCACCGTTCCAACATGCACAACCGTCATCTTCGCGATCTTTTGGGCCTTATCGCTGCTGAAGAAATGGGTCACATGGAAATGATCGCCATAGCTATCAACAAGTTAGGAGGACCACCGCTCAGTTATGTCAATTCACAAGGCATCCCCTGGAATATGAGTTATGTCGATCAACATTTAGACCCCATTACAATGCTTCAAGCTGACGTAGAAGCAGAAATACGGGCCCGGATATTATACAACCAGCATTACACAATGACCAATGATCCAAGTCTTAAAAAGATGATCCATTTCTTAGGCAGCAGAGAAGATGTGCATAAACACCTTTTCCAGAGAGCTCAGTTGCTGATTCAGAACTCGGCACCCCCGGATCAATTTAATGAATTAATTATTGCTTACAAACTGAGTTTGCAGACGTTTGAGCATTAGTGGGATTTAGATTCAGCCATATTTCAACATTTCTCCCAGTTTAACATTATTCGATTGTGAAATTAATTGTTTTTGCATAATTATTATTTATTATATAATGGACCTGCGAATGTGCAATGAAGCCCTTAGGAAGAGGAGCAATCTTCTTTCTAAGGGCTTTTTTTGTTGACTGGAAGGAAGAATTTTGGAAGTCTAGGTCTAACAACAACAAAAGCTTCACATCCCTGAAGGGACGAGAAGTTCTATTTCGCATTACCGTAATTTTGTCAACTATAATGTACTAATATTTAGCTAGTTCTAGCGAGCCAAATTTAGCGAGCGTGGAGCATTATAATACCCCTTACTCCTTTGTAATTGTGAACTGTCTCGAAATCCTTAAGCTTTTCTTAAGGTTCGTATTATAAACTAACATTATAATCACTGCTCAGCTATACACTAAGACTATAGGAAATATAAGTTACACGAAGGGAGATTTCTCTAATGCGTTATTCGATCGGATTAGTAGATGCATTATTCGGAGAAAAGATCACGCTGCAAGGACATGATGAAAAAGGGAATGTTGTTACCTGCAAAGTATCAAAAAAATGGCTTGAACAGGCTCAAGGAGGAGGGAAAATCGCCTCGTCACCGGAACAAGTTAAGAAGGACGAATATTCTCTATGTCAATGAGATCAGAATAAATAATTTTGCCTGCAATACTTGATCTAAACATGAAGCGAGGAGTCTTCGACGGAATAATCCAAGTGTTGCATGGGAGGTATTAAACAGCTCAACCCCAAGCTAACTAATATATCGACGTCTTCCGGAGTGTGTACTCCCTTTTCCACATTGTGAATGGACTTAACGAAGGGCATCACAGTCGTCTTTCCCATGGCTTGAATAACCTCCGAGGCCAATCTCATAGTCTCATCACTGGTATAGTACCCCCGGATGACCTCCACTCTTCTCATAACCAGAGCAGGATTCAAGAAACGTAAGCCAACAACCTTATCCGGACGGGAGGTGACGGAAGCTAAAGCGTTGATCAACGCGGCAGAACTATTGGAGCCAAAGATAATATTAGGGCCACAAATTTTATCGAGTTTTTCAAAAGCAATTTGCTTTGTTTCAATATCTTCAAAAATCGTCTCGATTACCAAATCGACCTGAGCAAAGTCCTCTATTTTTGTGGTGATGGTTATCCGTTTTAAAATCATCTCTTTTTCCTCAACAGTCATTTTCCGGTTCTCTATTTTCCGATCTAGGCACCCAGAAATACGCTTAATTGCGCCTTCGACGAAGCGTTGTTCCACACAATAGAGTACAACCTCGAAACCCTTCATTGCCGTTAAGTGGGCGATTCCACTTCCGCCACCCATTGTTCCCGCTCCTAAAATTCCAATTTTCTGAATTTTCACAATGTATCTCTCCCATCTCTTTTATTAACTGCAGACCATTCTACTCCTGCGTAAAGGGACATACATACCCCTTTTATTTAGTTGTTTAGATTAGTACATGCTCTATTTAATACTCTCATCCATTCCGTTGTAATTGTTTGTGATTGTATATATAAGTACATTAGCAATATTCATGCCAAATCATTCGGTATCAGTATAATTTATTTTTAATAATTACAAAGCCCTTAATTATCGCAATAATTCAGTTAATTAGGAATTTTATAATTATTACAAATTACTGGATTTTCACTATTTAATCCCTAACCCTAGAATATTGTTGCACAACAGCAACAGTTTTGTAGTTACATTACTACATTGTCTCAGTTATGCAACCTGTTCATCTTCAGATCGAAAGGTTTTTATTGCTGAGCCATTCCCCCTCTACGAATGAAGACTTTAGCTGCAAAAGTTAGCCATAATTATTAACTATAGCAGCATTATCTTTTCACGTGGATAGATGCGCATTCTCTGATCAATTCCGAGACACCCACTTCTTCAAGTGGGTGTTCCGATTTCCGCTTCGGTGGGGGTAGACTCCCCCACCGAAGCCCCGATGTTCAGCTTTAGCTGAACGAGTTCACTTAGCTAAGGACAGTTTACTCACCGCCAATAAGAGTCCGTCCTGATCGAAATCACCGCCCAGGGTATAATAGCGGTTTGCGTGACTCCATATGAGGATCGCCTTAATCGGCTTCAGACCGAGTTCAAGGTAAGAGCCCTCAACTTTGGCACCCGCAAAATCAAGGCTGACTGGCGTTAATGGTAACTGAGGTGGCAAATTAGTGTGCGCAACTTTGCCCTGTGACACGGTAAGTTTCGCCAGCGGGTCCCCAGGGACATTGTATTGCGTCAGCAAGATTCCTTCTCCGCCCGGCATCTTAAACCACTCATGTTTTGCCTGGTATATCCCATCAGGTTCGCCATTCTCCACAAGATAGGGTTGCTCCCCCAGTCGTTCCAGCACTTCTTGCAGGGTTATCTCCTCTAGAGGTTGGATAGCCTCCTTCGTGCTATCCTGCACTTTGATATCTTCCGGCAATACTAGATTGAAAAGCTCATCGAGTAAGCCTTGATTTAAACGAAGCTCCCGAACCACCTTACGTTGCACCAATTCGTTATTGGCACTGTACAATTCCGTCACCAGCGGCATCCAAGTGTCTTTATCCATCCACAAATGGGTCACCATATCACCCTTGCCGCTCACCTTCTGGTTGAATTGGAGGTGCAGAGCCGGACGCCCATTGACGTATTCCGTACCCAGCGGCCGACTATCTCGATCTGCAGCCATCAACTTCAGCGAATCCGTAAAATTGAGGCCCATCTGCTCCTTTAATTCCTCACTCACTTTAAGTTTAACCGCTTGCTTAGCATCTTTCATATAAGAAAGCGCTTCCACCCCTTTGACTACGACGATAGCTTCACCCATTAAAGGGTGGCGTGATTCCACTCGGTACACATCCGGAGCCTGAAACCAAGTATGGGTTGTCAAAGTTTGTGGAGAACCTTGTTCAAAGTATGTGTCGTCGACGACTTGCTCATAATCCGTGATTTTTGCAGTTACAGTCTGAATTTTCTCCATGATTTCTGCTGAAGTGAGCGTCATTTTACCTGTCAACGTGTGGAGCAACGTCAGAAAATCCTTATGACGTCGAAGTTCCTTCGCCCATTCTGGGTGTTCAACCAAATCCGCCTCAAACTTTGCCCGCTCCGCCCCGTTCATTGTTCCTTCCAAATAATTATAAAAAAGGCCAGTTAAATCACGCGCCATTGTATCTTCCATGATATCTTTCCCCTTTCGTCCTTCCCGAAATACCTCGAGCTCATGTTGAAGCCTTGCCCGAGCACGGAACAATCGAGATTTCACAGTCCCTACGGGTATCTGGTGCCGCCCCGCTACTTCCAGCAAACTAACTCCCAACAAATCCACGTCAATCACAACCTGTTGTTGATCCATTGGTAAGAGCTGGAGGGCCCGAGCCAGCTCGCAACGCATCACGACCAACTCATCCACCGCAAGGCCTAATTGCTGCAAAATCCCTTCATCCAGGCCTTGAGTTTCCCGTTGTTTTAGCCGGAGAATCATATAGACTTCGTTCGTAACAATGCGGCGCCACCAACTAGAAAAGGCCGCAATTTCTACGAGAGAATGGAGATGAGTATGCATTTTTATTAATGCATTTTGCACAGCATCTTCCGCGAGATCCTCATCCCGTAACAGTGCCCGTGCCTGACGCAAGGCAGGGGCATAAACCGTGGCTATCAGGGACTCCCACGCCATTAAGTCACCCGCTTGAGCCTTCTTAATCAGCCCTGCATTTTGTTCAACCACTCGAACCAACTCCCTAATATAAATCTAGGATATCTGCGTGCTCTTCTATTGTTCTGCTCTTCAATTTTTCTGCCCTAATGGGATGTTCTCCTCCACGCGAGCACGGGAATTTGCAGACCTATGCAAAGCACCGTTCCCATCAACGTGGTGACAATCGGTTCCCAGATCGGTAGTGACCTTGACCAGGCGATTTGACTAAAGGTCGCTTGAATCAACTCTAGAAGACCAGCAACAAAATGCCCCTGCCAGACCATCGGTAACAGTACATTGACAAGCACAATGATAATTAGAGCTACGCCACCGGCTACACTGGGGCTTGTGACCAGAGCGCTGGCCAATAGGATCACGCTAATCAGAAACGCTTGATATAGAACATAGAGCAGGGCTCCCTGGCAAAGAGCGTTCCAATTCACCGGGCCGATCAATTGAGTCGTGTAATAGGCTCCGAGTCCTAATCCGATCAGCGAGGACAGAGCCGCCACCACAAAGAACACGCTATACTTGGCCAAACTATAGTGAATCATGTTCACGGGTTTACTCCACAACCATTCCCCCACCATCTTACGCTCACCGGCGATCATTCCCATCCCCACTAAAATCAGAGTCAGGATTCCTAATTGGTTATAATTGCCTATGATACCGTAAAGCACCTGATCCGCGGTGGGCGGTGGAATATGAATCACGGTACCTTTGGGCAAGTTGCTGGCCGAACTCAAAATGACAGGCATTAGTTTGGAAATTATTGGTTGTGAGATACCTAGGAACAGGTAAACCGCTACCAGCGGTACCCAACGTCCAAGCCTAACCATCTCTCGTCCCTCTTTAGCGAGCCATATCATCTGCAACCCCTCCTTGACCAGTACTCGGGTATTGACGTTGTTCTTCTTCCGCGTGACTGACTACCTTGTAGAAGAATTGTTCCAACCCCTGCTCCTGCCAGGCTACCTTGCTGACCGGAATACCAATACCCTGCATAGCACCGCTGAATTCTGCATGCAAGCGGTTCATCAGGGAACGGTCAACTTCGAAGTGCACCTGAGCACCTACGGTGCTCTCCCCGCTTTGCTTGAGTAACTCATGTAGAGATCCTTGGGCCCGGATTTGCCCCTTATGGATGATGACCACCCCGTCACACACCTGCTCAATATCATGTAAAATATGACTGGATAAAAAGATGGTCTTTTCCTGTTTTAGTTTTTTCAATAAGGAAAACATTTCATCTCGTCCTTGTGGATCAAGGGCTGACACCGGCTCATCCAATAAGAGTACCGGAGGGTCCCCGATCAAGGCTGCGGCTAAACCTAAGCGTTGCTGCATGCCGCCCGAGTATTTACCCACCCTGCGGCGAGCGAAGTCCGTCAGGCCCACGGTTGCAAGATACTTACCCGCCGCTTTTTTCGCCTGGCGTGTGGGCACGCCCACCAATTCTGCGCTAAGCCTAAGGAACTCCTCACCGCTTAACCACGGGTAAAACTCCGGTCGTTGAGGGAGATAACCGCAAAGCTGCTTAACCTGTTCCCGTTCCGTGAGGAGAGAACGTCCGGCAACGAATATTTCCCCTTGATCCGGTCGTAGTAAACCCACCAGCATACGCAAAACTGTGGTCTTACCCGCCCCATTTTGGCCCAAGAAACCAAAGCACGTCTCGCTAGGTATGTGAAAGCTGACATTGTCCAAGGCCTTGAAAGCTCCGAACGACCTACTTACTGCCTTGCATTCAATCATTGGGCTTCTCTTCCCAGAGTCCAGTATAGAATAGGACCCAGCATGCTACCTACCACGATGATAATCGCCCAAATAATCTTATTCCCTCTTTGGACGCCTTCACTTCGCACCAAGCTGACCAACGAAGCCACTTGGAGTACTAATTGGAGAATAATAATCGGGATAATCAAACCCCATGGGATGTTCGCTAATTCCATACTCATTTTCCCTCTTCCTTCAGTTCTCTTAGATGATTCTTAGTCTTTGTTTAGGAACAAGTCTTTATCACTACGCCCTAATCTCTTCTTCTAGATGCAGGAGAACGCTAAAAAGTTCCATCCTTTTGCCTGCGTGTGATAAATTTACTAAATTCTTAAATTTGAGTTCAAAGGGGTATCTAGCTGTTAAGCCAGATACCCCTTTGAACTCACGCTGCCGCTCACGTTATTAAATCTTCGACAATAGCTTTGAATGCCACCGGAAGAGGCATCCCGCCTAAGTCTTGTAGCTGAACCCAGCGCCGGTTATCTTGCTGCTGATGAACTTCCCCCAACCTATATTCACCGCCCAATTCTCTCAATAAAGAATTACCCGCAGGTTCGATCTCGAGTGGCTCGGACGGCTCGAGTTTATAGAGCAGATCAGGTAAATCGATAATGGCCCAGATGATTTTCCAACGTCGATGACTAAATGTGTACCAGACTGGACCGTGCAGTGTCAAACTCTGGCCAATTTGTTCCCTCACCCGCTCGTCGAACGCTCGCTCAGGTACAGTCTTTTGAAAATATTCAAACCACTCGTGGTCTGTAACCACAGGAAGGCCTTCTTCCGAGACATTTTCAGGACTTATTTCCACGCCTGGGAACTCCCAAAGATCAGCCAACAGCCCTTGGGAAGGACGCTTCTGTAAGTAAACTCTGTCGCCCTTGCGTAGGACGAAGGTCAAACGAGTGACATCTTGACGCTGTGCTTTAGGCTTTTTCACTGGGTAGAGAAGGGCGTCTCCCTGCAGGTGTCCCACACAAACTTGAGTCAGTGGGCAATTTTCGCAATCCGGTTTCGTGGGAGTACAAACCGTTGCCCCTAACTCCATCAGTGCCTGATTAAAGTCCCCTGTCCGGTGTGCAGGCTGCCATACTTTTAGGTGATCGCTAAAGTGACGATAACTGCGAACCGTCTCCACCGCCTCAGACCACGCCAAAAGGCGGGACAGTACCCGCTTTACATTACCATCGATGGCTACAACTCTCTGCCCGTAGGCAATGCTGGCGATGGCTCCTGCCGTATAGTCCCCGATTCCCGGGACCTGTAGAAGAGCGTCAAAATCCTCGGGCATCTTCCCTCCGAACTGATCGCAAATATAGTGGGCACCTTCCCACATTCGGCGGGCTCTAGAATAGTATCCTAACCCACTCCAAACGGTTAAAACGTCTTCAAGCCTTGCCCTTGCCAGTAGTTCAACGCTGGGAAAACGTTGCAAAAATCGCTCATAATAGGGAATGACTGTCTTTACCTGAGTCTGTTGAAGCATGACTTCAGACACCCATATTAGATAGGGATCTCCTGTCCTCCTCCAGGGCAAGTCCCTCTTTCCTAGCGTATACCAAGATAATAACCGGGCCGAAAGACTTTCGTCTTGGGCTATATTTGTTGATTCATCATTTGATGCATGCATTGTGTGTTGTCTCCTTTACCCAGAAACTCCTGATCGCTTCACGTACGATGTCGGGATTCACCACATAATGGACCTTCTTCCATTCTTCAGGAAACAACTTCTTATATGAAGAAAGGGAGAAACGATCATCAATCAACAGCACGATGCCCCTGTCTTCTTCGGAGCGAATAACCCGCCCCACTGCCTGTAATACTTTATTCATCCCTGGGTACATATACGCGAATTCGTAACCCTGATGGCTAATCGTTTCATAGTAGGACCGAATAACCTCTCGTTCTAGGCTTATTTGGGGCAACCCGACTCCGACAACGATCGCTCCGGAGAGTCGATCGCCCATGAGATCGATTCCCTCGCCGAAGATCCCGCCCATCAGGGCAAATCCGACCAAAGTTTGATCGGGATTAGAGGCAAACGAAGCGAGAAATCCCTCTCGTTCCTCTTCCGTCATGCTTTGCGTTTGGTGAATTACACTAACCTGCTGGTTTTGCGCTCTAAACCTAAGATAGACCTGATGTAGGTAATCATAGGACGGAAAGTAAACTAGATAGTTTCCCTCTTTGAGTAGAGTGACCGAGGCAATGGCTTCGGCGACAAGGTCGTAGGTTGCAGTACGTTGCTTGTACTTGGTGGATATGCGGTCGTTAATGAGGAGACAAAGATTTTCTGCTGGAAACGGAGACGCTAACTTCAGCTTATAAGATGTCTCTTCGCCACCCAATACGTTCATAAAGTATTCCATAGGACTTAAGGTCGCCGAAAACAACACACTAGCCCGTCCTCTTCCCAGAGCTTCCTTCAGGCGAACGGAGGGGTCAAGGCAGAACAACTTAACTCTAAAATCTTCACCTGTTGGAAGCATGTAAGTGACGTATCGTTCATCATAACTATCCGCGGTTCTAATAAAACTTAACGCTTGAAAATACTGCTCAACCAATTGTTCGCGCCAAGCCACTGGTTGCACATTCGTTTTCAAGAAGTATTCAGTCTCTTTGACAAAATGTCGAAGCACCTGGATAAGTTGAGTGGGAGGCTCTTTTTCCGCTCTTTCTCCGCCTCTAGTGGCCTCTATGTAGCGTTTTTTCTCTTTGACTAAGGCCGAGTTAACCTTAGTCACGCTTTTCGTCAGCCTAGGATCGTCCTCTTTCGTGAGTCGCTTAAGCTTCAGCCAAGACTCCTTACCTAATTCAGCTGAAAACATCTCCCGCGCTCGTTCCACGAGGTTGTGTGCTTCATCCACCAAAAAGGTGTACTCTCCACCGTCGAGGAAAAATCGTCTTAAATAGACCCGTGGATCGAATATATAATTATAGTCGCAAATAACGACGTCCGCCCAATTTGCCATTTCCAACGAGAATTCAAAGGGGCATATGGAATGCTTGCGTGCATATGCCTCGATCACCTGCCGCGTCCAAGCGTCCTCCCCAAACACGTCTTCCACTGCCACACGTACCCGATCATAATATCCTTTCGCAAAAAGACACTCTTCTGGCAGGCACGACACCTCCGGGAGAAAACAAAGTTTACGTTTAGCCGTTAACGTCAGCCGTTTAACCGCTAAACCTTGTTTTTGCAAATCGCTGATTGTCTTCTCCGCAACTGTTCGGGTGATCGTTTTTGCCGTGAGATAAAAAATCTGCACGGTAAACCCCTCGGCCATAGCCTTCAATGCGGGAAACAGTGTACCCATAGTTTTGCCAATACCTGTAGGAGCTTGAGCAAATAGTTTCTGACTTTGTTTGATGGTCTGATATACTGCTACTGCCAATTCTCGTTGGCCCAGGCGGTACGTTTCGAAGGGAAATTGCATCGTCCGAATACTGGCATCTCTCCGAACCGACCACTCTTGCAGACGGCCAGCCCAGGTCAGATAACGCTCTACTAAATTGAAAAAGAACTCCTTCAATTCTGCCAAAGAGAATTTCTTAATGAATTTCTTGGTCTGGGCGGTATCCAATTGAAAGTAGGTAAGCTGGGTCTCCATCGTTTCAAGGCCATCTTGAGCAGCGTACATGAAGGCATAACACTGAGCCTGAGCCCAGTGCAAATCGTTAAACGATTCATCGATGAGGCTTAGATCCAGTGAAGTGGTCTTAATTTCATCAATACAGTGACCGGATTCCTTTATAATAACCCCATCTGCCCGTCCTTTGATTTCCAGACCGATGTCCTCTTGAAGATAGACATAACTCAGAGTTACTTCCGGCACGTAATCAAGACCACTTGTTTTCTGGATATATTGATGAGCTTTGATCGCCTCTAGGGCCCGTGATGCTCCGATAGTTCCCGGTTGCAGATCTCCATACATGAGTACAAATTCGACGAGATTACGGACGGATACCTTAATAGTTGTCACAATCAGTTAGATCCTTCCCGATACAGAGTTACCCCTTCATTATAACCAGAGAAAGACATTTGAGATATATCTGGCTGATCCATCCAGAATATTTTAACTTTTGAACTTCAAATTTCCGAAAAATACTATAACCCTACATTTTTTGACAATATTCCCGAAGGGAATGTACGTATTGACACAGAACTTCATATAATGGATAAGTCTAATCCTGCGGAGGCTTAAAATGAAGAATGAGTATAAAATCAAGAGACAACTTATATCTGAATTGAGTAAATCACGTAAATACCAAGGGCATAGCCTGCTTGAAAAATTAATTCAAGTTCGTACTAGCAAATTTAAGCTTTCAAATGAAGACCTACAAGAGCAACTTTCTTTTGCCAGTGCCCTGAACCTTATTGCCGAAACGATTATTAGCACTGATGACGCGCATAATATTCTACAAACGATGGCGGAAATTGTTGGGTCTACCCTGCGCGTTGACCGCGCCTTAATTTATGACATAGATTTTGACAAGCACCTACTGATCGCTCAATGCGAGTGGCTGAACCCCAACACTGCTGACGTTTTATCCACCACAGGTACATACAGCTTAGATATTTTTATGGATGCTTGCACGTATATGTTAAAGGATCGCTATTGGCTAGAAAGTCATATAGATAATTACAGCCCATATGCCTCCAGTGATTGCTCTAGAGACCTCCTACACAAGCATATGCAGATTAAAAGCGGCTTCTGGTATCCCTTTTCCTTTCGCGACCAAGGATATTATTGCTTAGTTTTCAACCAGGTTAATCACCGTCGTATTTGGCGAAAAGAAGAAATAGAATTTATTGCATCTGTTGCAAAATTAGTGGAAATTGCTATTCAGAAGATTAATTTTCTCGCGGAACAAAAACGGCATGCAGAGGCCTTGCGTTTATCTGAAGAACGCTTTTACAAAATTTTCCATTATAGTCCTATTTCCTTAATGATATGCTCTCTTAATAGTGGGGAATTTATTGATGCCAATGAATGTTGTCTGAGAATGCATGGGTTTACTAGGGACGAGTTCATCGGTCGAACTGCAGTAGAACTAAATTTATGGGTGGATATCGATAAACGTGGTGAGTTTTACCACGAACTTGAGGAAACAGGATTCGCTCATAACCTTGAAATTAAATCCTATAAAAAATCGGGTGAGATATTTGAGTCCTTATTTTCTGGAGTTGTGATTGAGCTTAATGGGGAAAAATGTGTTTCAGTATCAAAAACTGATATAACTGAACTCCGGAAGTATCAAAGTGAGCTATCACGTCTAAATAGTTTAAACCTAATTGGTGAAATGGCTGCTGGCATAGCCCATGAAGTCAGAAATCCTATGACTACCGTCAAAGGATTTTTGCAGTTACTCGGTGAGAAAAACGAATATAAACAACATGAGGAATTTTTCGCCCTAATGGCGAGTGAACTTGATCGGGCAAATTCATTAATTACAGAATTCCTTTCCCTAGCTAAAAATAAACCAGTGGATTTAAAGACGCAAGATCTTAATTCTATAATAGAAAACCTGCTTCCTTTGATTCAAGCCGATGCCATGGTTACCGATAAATCTGTAGCCCTGGAATTTAACAAGATAGAGCATCTGTTAGCAGATGATAAAGAAATACGACAACTTATTCTTAACCTCGTTCGTAATGGATTAGAGTCGATGTCTCCCGGTGGAAAACTGACGATAAAAACCTATATGCTAAATAGCGCAATCGTATTAGTTGTCCAGGATCAGGGGAATGGTATCGATTCTAAGGCGGTTGATAAAATTGGCACGCCTTTCTTCACTACCAAGGATAATGGCACCGGTTTAGGATTAGCAACTTGTTATAGCATTGTTGCTAGACATAATGCTTCAATTAATTTTGATACTGGACCATCCGGCACAACCTTTTATGTTAACTTTAAGACTCATTAGTCCTGTTACGCTAGCCAAGTATCCTTGTAGAAAAGCCTCAAGAAAGATTTTTAAGATTATCCGGAACTTATACATTATGCAACTATAGAGAAAGCCCTTCATGTTAAAACATAAAGGGCTTTCTCTATATCTATATCTATATCTACAGTTTGCTATTAGACTTCGGTCGAGATTACTCCCCACGAGTCAAAAACGTCATCTTACAGTTCCTTCGTCTTTACCTTTCTAAGAATGCATTTGCGCTGTATAATATAAGCCCATTATGTTCAAGATATGTTGCATTAGAGCTACTTCGCCTTGATTCGTCGCTTCATTAAAGTCACATTGGAACGAACTTTTGAGCCCTTGAACCCGATCACTTCACCAATTCTCCACAACTTCGTCATAATTTGCGCAGAAGATCTAAAGTTTCAGAGTGTATACTTAGTTAATCGAGGAGTTTGAGAAAAGAGATGATTTTAAGTTGAGTTTAAACTTTGCAGTCAATACTACTAATGGTAAAAGTGTGAAAGCGACTGAAAATAATTCTACCAGACTCCCCTTCTTGGACCGGACTAGGGGTTTAATTATGGTTTTTATGGCGTTAGATCACGCCTTGTTTTTTTGGAGTAGTGGACGCATTAATAATGAAGGACTACCACGTTTGGTGAATGGGGTTGTAACTTTCAATCCCATTGGGAGCACTAATATATTAGCATTCATAGTTATGGTATTGTCGAGTATCTGCGCACCTGGTTTTCTTTTTCTTGCCGGATATGTTTTAGCGTTATCCATTAAGCGACGTGAATTAAAGGGTATTTCCAATTCGAGTATCAGCCATCATTTGTGGCGACGGGGAATGCTATTGATATTATTCGAACTATTTATTGCTTCTCCGGCCTTCAATCTTCCTCTGTTTATTCAAGCTAAATCATTTTCCGTACTAACTTTAGGAACCTTCTTCTCGTTTAGCGTATTGTCTACTATAGGAATTGGTTTCTTTTTCCTAGCACTTTGCCGTCATTTTTCTCCATGGAAGCTTTTTGGAGTATCGGGTATTCTCTATTTATTAAGTCAATGGTTTCTTCCCGGTTTCACCAGGAGCTTTCCATTCCATCAAGTCATTGAACAAACTTGGCAGGCAATTCTAGTGTTACCTGTACCCTTTTCGGCGGGATTTTTAGTAAATAACAACTTTCCCGTGATCCCTTGGCTTTTTCCGATGGCCCTGGGTTGGCTATACGGACACACTTATGCTGAACAGCGGGGAGTCACCTACGAGGCAAAACGGTTTGCTGTCTCTGGTTTCAGCAGTTTAGCCCTGTTCTTTATCTTCCGTTTCGCCGGTATCGGCGATTATCTTCTTCCAGATGGCACGTTCCAGGGCTTTTTCGGACTTTCTAAATATCCTCCAAGCCCAGACTATTTTCTGCTATATTTAGGTGTTGTGTTTATATTATTTTACCTATTTTATAAGCTCCCCAAAAGCTCAAAAATAGGTAAGATTTTAGAGGACTTTGGTCGAGTTCCACTTTTCTTCTACAATACCCATCTTTGGCTTTATGCCGCAGTACCGGCACTTTTAGCCAACTTTAATGGATACTCTCTATCGGTCGGAGTTGGAATCTGGATTTTAGGTTTATTTATCCTTTATCCTCTTTGTCATTGGTATCTGTCATTGCAATCTTCCGCGAATGTTCGTGTTCCTCGATCCAGACCGGTTCATGGATTAAGACTTATTCGTCGGACTAAACTCACAACTCTAACCTACACCTTTGGAAAGGATTGAACTAATGATCTCTTTGCTAGAGCTCAGAACTCATAAAAGTCTTGAATGGCCAAAAAAATACTTTTTACAAATATGCATGCTGGCGGTTGTTTTGTTCTTCATTATTGCTCCGAACCGCTCTGCTCATTACTGCTATCTTTTACTAGTAGTGGCCTTTTGGGGATTGCAACATGATCGTTTAGCGATTTCTTGGAAACGTTTCTTATGGCTGGGCATACCCTTAGTTATTTTCCCGATTTTAATGTGGCAATATTTCCCTCCATTCTGGAATCAAGTTGTTTATTGGCAACTGGGTAGTCAAGCTCACTTATTAAATCTGGATGCTCTTTTCAAGTCAATACCAGGAAATGACGGGTGGATGTTTAGAGTGATCCAGACCCCATGGTTGACAAGCTATTTCCGCTGGATTTATGCGAATGGCTTTACTCTTCCCGTGCTCATACCCGTCTTCCGTTCCTTTCTGGCTAAGGATTCTCTGAAAATGATGCAATATAGCTTATCGTCCCATGTCTTACAATTCATTCTGATCTTTCCCTTTTATTTAACGATTCACGTCAACGAAGTCTGGTATGTTCTGGGTCAACCCGACGGAATGGCTCGTAACCTTTCGGCAGCTGATGCAGCCGTCGTCGTTGTTAATTGTTTCCCTTCAATGCATACGTCAATAGCGTTCGCGATGCTTCTACTAGCCTGGAGAGAAAAGGATCGACTCTTCCGCTGGGTTTGGACACTCTTTTGTCTTTCGATCATCTATTCTACTCTGTATCTTGAAATACACTGGGTTACCGATGTCTTCGCAGGGATTATCTTGGCGATCGTTGCAGTCAAACTAGGAGACTGGATTATCAATGCAATTTCTTCAAAAAAGAAAAATTCGGAGTGCAATCCCAGTCCCACCCCAAGTCTACGCCCCCGTCCCCGTCCTTATCTCCGTCCCAGTTACAATATGAGTATCCATCATCGTCCTCGTCTCCGTCTCCGTTCGAATTCAGGTCTTGGTCTTAGCCTGAGTCCCCGACAGATCGATAATCCTAATTACTCATAGGACTAGATGAAGTACCTCTCAACTTGTCCCCTCATATGCATGAAGAGCACACCGAATGGTGTGCTCTTCATGCTTGGTGTAATAAAAGACTTAGTACCCGCAGGAATGTTTAGCCTCTAAGTAGAATATTAAACTTAATTATGTAGAAAGACTGAGAGGATTAACACCATGTGGGGATTAGCTAAAAGAGATTTTGTTTTGTTCTTATTGGCCAGCGCAGCTATAGGGATTTGTCAAAGCGTGGATACTTCTTTTTTCAATAACTTCCTTAGTGATAGTTATCACCTGACGATAACCCAACGAACGTTCTTAGAGATTCCACGAGAATTTCCGGGTTTTGCAGTTGTGTTTATGACCGGACTATTGTTTGCCTTTGGAGATGTACGGACGGCCGCTGTAGCGAATCTGCTCGGTGGATTGGGGTCTCTAGGTCTAGCATTCTGGTCGCCAGAGTACCTTCCGATGATCGGCTGGTTAACAGTTTACAGCATGGGCCAGCATTTGTTCATGCCCATGGCCAACAGTATCGGCATGAACCTTGCCTCTGAGGGTCAAATGGGAAGACGTTTGGGTCAGATCAACTCCGTCAACACGGCAGTCTTCCTCGTGACCAGTTTATCAACCGCTTTCCTATTTAGATTTATGAAAATAGACTATCATTTGGCCTTCTCTCTTTCCGCTGCAGCCTTCTTCCTGTCAGCCGTATTTATACTTTTGATGACCCCTCACACCGGCAAGCGAATAGGGAAACGGTTTGTTCTTCGCAAAGAGTATAACGTCTTTTATGGATTGAGTATCCTTTATGGCGCCAGAAAGCAGATCTTTATCACCTTTGGACCGTGGGTACTCATTAAAGTGTTCGGACAAGGCGTAGCTACCTTTGCGATCTTAAGCTTTTTTATTGCCGGTCTTGGGATTGTTTTTAAGCCCTTTATTGGTCATCTGATTGACAGTGTCGGAGAGCGATTTGTACTTGCGGGAGAAGCAGTATCTTTGATCTTCGTCTGCCTGGGTTATGCCTTTACCCAAGGGATCCTGGGAAATTTAGGTCTGGAAAAAATTACTTTATACGTCATATGTGCGCTGTTCGTACTCGATCAAATGCTCGCATCGGTGAGTATGGCCAGAGCCACCTATGTTAAGAAAATAGCCTTGACTGCCGAGGACGTTTCTCCAACGTTGTCCATGGGTATAACCCTTGATCACATGGTCTCAATGTTTGTGCCGTGGCTAGGAGGATTGATCTGGACTGTTCTGGGTTATGAGTATGTATTTATTGCTGGTGCCGTTATCGCCGCACTCAATCTACTTTTGACTACTAGGATGAAGAAGGTGAGGCACCAGCTCTGAGCAGGCGCCTCACCTTCTATTTCGTACGAATGTTGTTCTTTATGTGATAATTTTCTCAAGCTAAGTGTCATTTATTCAATCCAGTTATTAAAACCTTCTTCGTTCTCAATAATCTTATCAGCGATCTTGCTCCCGACGTAACAAAAGTAATTTTCAACGTCTTCTTGACAGTAAGTATTGTGGCCTTCTATGAACTTACCGCTCTCAACTACGCGACGTAGCAAGGGAATCCTATTGGTTTGACTTATATCAAAGTTCTCAATGGCTCTTTCAAATTCCGCTTTTAATATAGTAGTACCCCAATACTTAGGTCCTTTTTGAGGTTTTATTTCGTAGACACGTCTCAAAAATTCATAGGGAAATGCCCCGAATGTAATAATAATCTTAGGTTTATGCTCAAGAACTTGTTCCCTGAACAACTCTATCTCTTTGTCTACTTCAGGTCCCCACCAATTTAAAGTATTAGGTACCATTCTGCTTTCGCTGACAACATTCCAAATGAAAATATTAGTTGTATCGATTCTTTTATGGATCTCCTTAAATACTTGGTCTTGTATTACGCATAACACCGGTGTCCAAATGTAGTAGCGAACTGCAGGATGTTTTGGGTTAACTAATAGCCAAATTGGACAGCTTCTTTCGCCTGACTCACGCGCCATATCCATCGCCATTTTCTCTCAGTCCTCTCATTTTCAATGTACATGACACCTAACATCTTTCTAGTCTTTCCACTTCACTCATCCAAGCAGGACCGTTACACCCAGGTTAACAACCTGAAGCACTGTATTAGATGTAATACCCAAACATCTCAGTTCTTTCTGCGATGCTTGGGTATTGTTCTCCTTTTTTTAAAGCGTACCTGTTTTCGCCCCTTTAAATGTTGAAACCGAATCGATGAGATTACACGCTGCCGATTTTAGGCCGCCCTCACCGGTACCACAGTCTAGTGCAGCTCTTGCTCTCTCCAGAGCATTCGTTGTCGACGCGAAAATTTCATTCTCCGACATAAATATATTCTCAATACCAATATCAGACTCTACATTTGACTTCTTAAGCATTGAGTCGAGCTCCGGCTTAACACCACTGATGATCAGAATTCCTCCGGCTTCTCTTACATTCCTGATAAAAACTTTCAAAGCACTAAGCGCCGTTAAATCGATGGTCGTAACATACTTCATTCTTAAGATGAACACCCTCGATTTATTAACGATACTTTCAAGTTGCTCTCCAAGGTCTGTTGCAGCGCCAAAGTAGAGGTTTCCTTCTAGTTGAACAATTAGGACATCAACCTTCTCCTTGACTGATTGAATCTCTTGCTCAATAATTTGAGACTCTTTTCCCTCTGACGGGATAAGAAGTTTGATCGGTGCTTTGTTGGTATCCTTCAGATATAGGATAATAGATAGGCCAATTCCTGCATAAATTGCATAGTCAAGATTCAGGAGCACAATGACTAAGAAAGCTGTTACCCACATGGCGATAGAATCTGATGATAATATGCCTGCTTTGACTACCTTCTTGATTTCCTTTTTATCGATCAAGTTGTATCCC
The DNA here is from genome assembly GCA_036569365.1 of Desulfosporosinus sp. Lineage (GTDB taxonomy): Bacteria > Bacillota > Desulfitobacteriia > Desulfitobacteriales > Desulfitobacteriaceae > Desulfosporosinus. Next base: position 30,896 of record DATCQU010000014.1, read on the forward strand.
GTAACGATTAGTACTCCCGCAAGGCATGGACTCGGTATAAACTTTGCATAGGGGGCAGCGAATACGAGAACTAGAGCAACAAAGACACCTGATAGGATTCCTGAGAATCTGCTGGCTGCTCCGTTGACATAATTGATTGCAGAACGCGAGAAGGAACCGGATGAAGGAAAGCACTGGAAGAAAGATGCTACTATGTTTGCTATACCTTGTCCGATAAATTCCTGATTCGAATCAATTTTTTGGCGTGTGTTAGTGGAAATAGCTTTCGAGATTGATATGGCTTCGACTAATCCAATGATCGAAATTGCAAAAGCTCCGCTGGCAATATTTTTCAGGTTAGCAAGGCTGAATTGGACCATCTGGAAGGGAGGTAGGGAAGAAGGAATAGTGCCTGTGAGTTTTACACCCTTCTTTTCTAAGGCAAACATAATGATAAAAAAGATGGGAACGGTAATTCCGATTAAGGCACCAGGCAGGTTTTTACTAATTTTTTTGCAAATTATTATAATTGCCATTGTCATAAGTCCCAGGCCCAAAGAATAATAGTTGGTTTGACTTATATGAGTCCCGATGTAATACATTTTTTCCATGGTTGACATAGCTGCTGAATTCTTAATAGACATGCCCAGTATTGTGTTAAATTGTCCGAGAGCGATTAATATACCCGCTCCTGCAGTAAAACCGATCAATACGGTATGGGACACGAAATCAATCACTTTACCCAGCTTAATGGCTCCATAAATTATTTGTAAGACACCTACGAGAAACGTCATTAGAAAGAGCATTTGATAGGCATTAGGAAGCCCCATATATCGAATCATTGCGCTTGCCGTGAGTAAACATATGGCATTGGTTGGTCCCGTGATCAGTTGATTCGAGCTTCCAAATGCGGAACCCATAATGGCTGCTATAATACCTGTATAGAGACCATAAACTGGGTTAACGCCCGCGATTAAGGCATAAGCCATATACTGTGGAATGCCCACGACGGTTACTGTCAAAGCAGCGATTAAGTCTTTTCTGATGTATTCCTTTTTGTAGGTTCTAATAGTGTCAATTATTGGGATATATCTACTGATTGCGAAGCTGGACATATGAATCCCACCTTTCAGTATTTATGAGTAACTAACAACCTACGCGAGATTAGTTGTTCCGTGACGCTGGTTAACTATGGGAAAGAGGGGCCGGGAATGAGTAGCACTCGTCCCCTCTTTCAGATCGCCCTTTCACCACGATCAGCCTCATTTTAGGCTTTGTCTTTGTAATACTTAACTAAGATTTTCAACACTTCTGGACGACTGAATTGACTTGGTGGAAGCTCACCTTTGGCTAGCATTCCTCTCAGCTTGGTACCACTGATGTTGAGATGATCTTCTTTACCGTGTGGGCAGGTTTTTTCTGTGGTCATGCCTTCGCATTTATTACAGTAGAAGGCTGCTGTAACATTCAGAGGCTGGCAGAGAAGTTCTCCGGGCTTGAATTCTTTAAACAGTTCTTGTGCTTGATATGCTGTGTAATAGTCGCCTACTCCAGCGTGGTCGCGGCCAACTAAAAGGTGACTACAACCAAAGTTTTGACGGAAAATGGAGTGCAGAATTGCTTCGCTCGGGCCAGCATAGCGCATTTCCATCGGGTAAACTCTCATGACAGCTGTATTTTGGTTAAAGTAATTCTTTAACAGAACTTCATAGCATTCCAGACGGGTTTCAGCAGGAATGTCGCCCTCTTTTAGTTTTCCAACGATTGGGTGGATCAAGAGGCCATCACAAACTTCGTTCCCTAACTTACAAAGGTATTCATGCGAACGATGCAATGGATTGCGTGTTTGGAAAGCGGCAACGGTTGCCCAGCCTTTTGAATCAAACAAGGCTCTGGTTTGCTCAGGTGTTGCAAAATACTCACCATATTTTGTAGCGTAACCAAGTTGGCTAAACGTTACTAACGAACCGCCAACATTAATCTCTCCTTGAGCCATGACTTTTTGAACGCCATTGTGATCGGCGTCATTCGTGAAGAACACTGCTTTGCATTCTGCTTCTTTGTTATACTCATATTTATCATTAACCGTTAAGATCCCGGCATAGGTATCGGTTTCATCATCCACTAAAGCTACTTCCATTCCCATGGTGAGGTTGGCAGCTTGTTCTTTAGCGACGGATAAGGTGATCGGGAGAGGCCATGCCAAGCCATTGGTCAAATGTTTTGTGGCTACAACACTTTCATAATTCGCTTTATCCATAAATCCTGTTAATGGGCTGAAAGCACCCATACCGATCATTAGAAGGTCTGATGTTTCTCTGGACGTCATGCGAATTGTTGGTAAAGTTTTGGCCTTTGCCAAAGCCTCGGCCCGTTGTGATTCTGGAAGAAGTACTGGTGTTAATTTTCCACCATGTGGTGCTACTAGTTTAGACAAGTGTTCGTCCTCCTCATTTTTATTTCGAATATGTGAGTCTACAACAGAAACAGGTGTTCAGCCTAAGCTTGTCCAAAAAGATTTTTGGAGCAGACATAGCATAAACAGAAGCCTCTGGCATCACCAATTTAGAAATACGATAGCTTAATTCAACTTATCACTTAGCCAACCTATATATCTAGCGGTCTTGTGAAGAAACCCCACTTTTGACTAGACACCAGGTTGGCTAAATATCATAACTATAACGCTGCGTTAAGAAGTTCGGACAGTTCCATGACTTTCAGTACATCGCCCTTTTCCATACCTGCGCAAGCATCAACAAGCATAGTAACACAGTAAGGACATGCTGTGACCAAAATTTCCGCTTCTTTATCTACAGCATCGGTAATCCGTAATTCGCTAAAGCGCTCTCCTACCGCTACTTCGGCCCAAACCCGAGCTCCGCCACCGGCGCAACAAAGACTTCGGTTCTTATTTCTGTCCATTTCTACCAGTTCTACACCAGGAACAGCCTGAAGAAGTTCCCTTGGAGAATCAAAGACCTGATTGTGTCGGCCTAGGTAGCATGGATCATGGAAGGTTATTTTTTTGGCTAGTTCAGTTGGGAAGGCTATTTTGCCTTCCTTTAAGAGGTTACCCAAAAGTTCTGTATAATGGATCACTTCATATTCTCCACCAAACTCTGGATATTCTTTTTTGAATGTTTCCAGACAATGAGGAGAGGTAGTGATAATTTTCTTTACGCCTTTTCCATTAAACAAACTAATGTTTGATTCGGCAAGCTTAACAAATAGTTCTTCATCCCCAAGTTTACGCATGCTCTCACCGCAGCATTTTTCTTCTGCTGTTAAAACACCGAAACTTACTCCAGCCTTTTGTAAGAGATTAACAACGCTTTTAGCAATCTTCTTACCGCGCGGATCATAACAGGAGTTACAACAGACATAAAGCAAGTACTCAGTAGCATCTGAATAAGCCGGTATATTCAGGTCTTCCTGCCATTCTGCACGTTTTTCCTTTGCTCCCATCCAAGGATTACCATTGGAACGGACACTACTGACAACAGGCTTCAAAATCTTGGGGATAAAACCTGCTCCCGCCGTAGTGTTGCGCATGGACCGAACGTTTTCAATGATATTTACCTCTCTAGGACAGTTAACCTGACACATACCGCAGGTAACACAGGCAAAAAGTACTTCTTCTTCATCAAAACCGTCTAGACCAAGCTGAGCCTGGCGTTGCATTTTACGGATGTTAAATGACTCGCTAACCTCACCATGAACTAGTCTCCAAGGACAAAGATTGGTACAGAGTCCGCATTGCATACACATACTGAGCGTCTCAGCCCCTGAAGAAACAATATAATCTCTCATATCTAGAGATACGTCTAATATTTCATCCATAATAATCCTCCTTTCCTATTCAAGGACTTAGAACCCTTTGTAGGGGTTGGGACCCAGTTCTTGCAGCCTATCGGAAAAACTGTCTAGTATCGCTGGAATTTTGTCGTAATCCGTGATGTTGACTTGCTCCATTCGCACGCGGTCAGATTCGAGGTCCAGTCTGCCTAACGTTTCCGCGACCTTCCCTAGCCTGACCTCAGCCAACTCACTACCCTGTATAAAGTGGCACTGATAATCTTCACCATGCTTACACCCTAGGAGTAGGATTCCATCAATACCCTGTGACATAGCATCAGCAATCCACACAATATTCAGCGAACCCAGACATCTGACAGGAATAACTCGTACCCATGCATTATAACTTAGCCGATTGATACCAGTCATATCCAAGGCTGGGTAGGCATCATTCTCACAGGCAAAGATTAGAATACGTGGTTTTTCCTCATCTTCTTCGGGCACTTCTATGGCTTTAATCATGTTCCCAATCATTGGTACCGAATAATTCTTGAAGGAAATAATTCGCTCTGGGCAGGCACCCATGCAGATCCCGCACCTACGGCAGCGTGTATGATTTGGTATTGGATTAAATTTTTCATCCTCGTTAATAGATCCGAAAGGACATTCCACGGTGCACCGCTTGCACTGAGTACAGCGTTGCATTGCGAAATCTGGGAAAGACATATCCCCAACACGTGGATGGACTGCTGACCCTTGCGCACTTAATTCGATACATTGGATGGCCTTCATGGTCGCTCCAGTTGCATCTTCAATGGCGGATATTTCATCCATCGGAGCTCTTACACTACCTGCGGCATAAATACCTGTGCGACGAGTTTCATATGGAAAACAAATGAAATGTGAATCAGGGAAGCCATATTTTAAAGTTGGCATCTCCGGTCCTTGTCTATAAGCCAAGTTCAAGAGATTTGACTTGAGAATAACAGCTTCAGTTGGCTCAGAATCCTTTTTATCGGTGTCACAAGATACAGTCTCAACGATGAGATTCTCTCCAAAGGCTGTGGTGGGCACCATTCCGGTAGCTAGAACAACCATATCTATGCTCTCTGAGCTAATTACCGCTCCGGATAACACATCAGCGGCTTGGATGATCAAGTTCTTTTCGTCATCTTCATTGATTGCAGTAATGTCTCCTTTGACGAAAATACCTCCATCTTTCTGCACTTGTTTGTAGAGTCGCTCATATTGGCCTGGTGTCCTGATGTCTTTATAGAAAATATATACCGTTGCTTCCGGGTTTTGTTCCTGCAAGTAAGTTGCCTGTTTCAATGACTCCACACAACAGGTTGCAGAGCAATATGGTAAGTGTTCCGAATCCCGTGAACCAGCACACTGAATGAAGGCTATACTCTGTACTTCTTTACCGTCAGGGCGTACTAATTTACCCTTTGAAGCTAGCTCTTCCATTTTTTGCCCGGTGATCACATTATCGAACTTTCCATAACCAAGATGGTCTAACTTTGTAGGATCATAAGGAACGGCGCCTGTAGCTAAAATAACAGAACCTATTCGTTCGGTAATTATAGTACCATTCTGATTAATGGTAACATCAAACATCCCAGGAGCACCGGCAATCTCTTGTATTTCAGCACCAACATATACTTTGACATCCGGATGAGCTTCAACTTCTTTAATTCTGTCGACGTCAACCTCTTCTGGAGTAGTATATGGCGACTTTTGAGGAGCCTGTTTAAATAAACCGTTCATCCAACCGCCAAGGACTGGGCTTTTCTCCACTAGGACCGTTTTATACCCAGCTTTAGCTCCCTCAAGAGCTGCTGTTATACCTGTTAGGCCACCACCAACTACCAATATGGTTTCCACCATGTTTTCACCCTGATAGGGCTCAGTTAGTTCGACCTGCTTTACTTTGGCAAGAGTCATTCGTAGACTATCTTCAGCCATCATCTGAGTATCTTCATCATTAGCGGGATGACACCAGGTGATCTGTTCTCTGAGATTGGTCCTTTCCATTATGATGGAAGGTCCGAAATCAAAAACATCATAATTAACACGTGGCGAACAAGCGGCGATCACGACTGTGTTGACACCCTCATTCTCAATATCACTTTTAATTAGAGCCGATCCTTCTGTACCGCAGAAAAATGCGTGTGATTTGCAGACTGGAACTTTGCCTTCCTTGGTGGCAACCTTGGACAGTGCCGCTATATCAAGCGAGTCTCCGATATCACAGCCCGTGCAGATATAAACACCTGTTTTTTTAACCATTGGGCTACCTCCTCACCGTAGATTGAATGGCCTTAAGCGCTGCAGCAGTGGCATCTTTTACCGATGAGGCAACATCCATTGGCTTCTTAACGCATCCAGCGCCGTAAATTCCTGGTTGCTTTGAATCAGTAGCAATAAAGCCATCCTCATCATAACTTAGTTCGACAGGTAATTTTAATCCAGCAGTAGCTGGTACCATCCCAGTCGCCAGAACAACCATGTCGAATTTATCCTTCATTATCTCCCCAGTCACTTGGTTCTCTACTAGAACTGTTAAATCTTTCGTGATCGGATCTTCTGTAATTTCGCCGACTTTCCCTTTTATCAGAGTAAGTTCATTTTGTACCTTGGTATAAAAATCTTCATGTTTACCCATCGCCCTGACATCTATATAAAACATATAGACCTTAGCATCCGGATTTTGTTCCTTGACATAAGTTGCTTGCTTTAAAGAAGCCATACAGCAAACGCCGGAACAGTAAGCTAGATGATTTTCATCGCGTGATCCGGCACACTGGACAAAAGCGATGCTTTCGACCGCTTTGCCATCGGACGGACGTACTATTTTACCTCTGGTAGGACCATTCGGGGCTGCTAATCTTTCCATGATCACATTGGTAATTACATTCTGATGCTGACTATAGCCATAGTAGGCAACTTTCGAAGCATCATAAGCGTCCCAACCTGTAGCCCAGATGATAGCACCAACATTTAGTTTAAGGCTTTTAGTAGCCATGTCTAATTCAATGGCATCATACTTGCACGCTTCGACGCACTTTCCACATTCCGCACCTAGACAAACTTTATCGTCGATCGAGTACTTCATTGGAAAAGCGAACTCATGGGCTTTATATATTGCCTTAGTATTATCTAATCCGTAGTTAAATTCGTTTGAGCGCTCTACCGGACACACCTCGGCGCATTTCCCGCAAGCAGTACAGTTCTGGTTTACGCGACTGGCATTTGATTTTACGGTGACTGTAAAATCACCCTCTTTACCCTCGATCGTTTCAACTTCAGCTAAAGTAAAGATACTGATTTTCGGATTTTGCTTAATCCTTTTAAAGTTAATTTCCAGGCCACAGTTCGGAGGACACAACTTAGGAAAGTACTGGTATATCTGGGCTACTTTACCACCGAGATAAGACTTTTGTTCAACCAAATAGACTTCACTTCCAGCCTCGGAAGCTTCAATTGCGGCAGTGATGCCGCTTACTCCCCCTCCGACCACTAAAATACTCTTATGAGCCATCCTTCTACCTCCCTTATATGTTAATAACTCCGGCTTGCGCCGGGGCAGTTGGGACTGGGGGTTTCCCCGAACCAACCTTATAGCATTCCTCCATTATTCAGTGGGAGGATATTTGCTTTCTACAAAAATGGACCGCTGAATTTCGAATGATTAAATCAGTTTGTAAATTACCAAAGAACATCCAGAAACAATTTACTATTTCAGAACACCCCCTATTGTCGAGTGAGAAAGAGTAAATTTTCTCACTTGCAAACAATGAATCTTTCTTTTCAATACTAAGCATGTCCAACTCACTTTAAATGTAACAAAATGCACAAGCAAACCATCTCACAAAATTAAGATTAGCACTGAGGTCGTAATAAGTCAATATGACCATAATAAATATATTAAGATAGTTGATTCATTCTATTGTAAAATTTTATGTCTAAATAACACTAAACTCGTTAATTTATGCGTTCTGTCCACCTTTGACAAAGTAAATTAATACAATAATCGCTTGAGCCATAATAAATATTAATTAAGAGTGGAATCCACTCAGGAGGTCTTGAAGCGTTCAGTAAGCACGAAAAACACTGGCCAAACTTGTTCTTCAAGGTCGACCAGTGCTTTTCGTCTACTAAGGGATAAGTGTATTTTTGACAAGGAGGTTAAATCATCTTAGCAATAAGTTCTGCAGGATCAATTACTCGGACGTTTTGCTCAGGATTCGTCTTGTCCTTGATTCCATCTTCCAACATGGTAATACAGAAAGGACAGTTGGCCCCGATGAGTTTTGCGTTCTTGTTGAGTGCCTGCTCCACTCTTAGATTATTAATTCTTTCACCTTGATGTTCCTCTAACCACATTCGGCCACCGCCCGCGCCACAGCAAAAGCTCTTGTCATGGTTACGGTCCATTTCCACTAACTCTACACCCGGAACCCTGTTGAAAAGTGCCCGAGGTGCCTTATACTCTTGCTGGTAACGGCCTAAATAACAGGAATCATGATACACAATTTGTTGAGGTTCAAATTCTCCTGCTGTATTAAGAACCAGTTTACCCTCGTTAATCAGCTCTTCAATCAACTGGGTATGATGAATAACTTCATAATTTCCACCAAATTCCGGATATTCATTCTTGATGGTATTCAAGCAGTGCGGACAGGTCGTGATGATTTTCTTCACTTTGTAGCTGTTCAAAAGTTCCACATTTTCAGCTGCCATTGCTTGATACGAATATTCATTACCGGCTCGTCGAATAAAATCGCCACAGCACTTCTCTTCTTTTCCCAAAATAGCGAAGCTCACACCGGCTGCTTTGAGAATTTTTGTGACGGCCACCGTTATTTTCTGAGCACGGAATTCAAAGGAACCAGAACAACCGACCCAAAAGAGATACTCCACATTGGAATCATCGCTCATTAATTTGACATCTAAATTAGCAGCCCAAGTTTCACGTTCCAGGAAACTAATACCCCAAGGGTTGGAGTTTTTCTCCACATTTCGAAATGTCAGCACTAACTCTGGCGCTATTTTACTATCCATCATGACCAAGGATCGACGCATATCGATGATCTTATTAACATGCTCATTGGAAACCGGACATTGTACTTGACAAGACATGCAAGTCGTACAAGCCCATATTTCATCTTCGGTAACAATATCGCCAATTAATTTCTTTTGTAGAATTGCGTAGGCCTCGGGATTAGTTTCAGCTAAGGCTTCAATTTCCTCGGCTTGCTCCTCACCTGTCGAGGTTATGCCAAGTAAGTTCATGATCTTACCTTTTTCCAAAAGGTGATCTTTCAGCTGATGACTGAGTAGGTTCTTAGGATCCAGAGTTTTCCCCGAAAGGGTGGCAGGGCAGTTGGACATACATCGGCCACACTCTCCACAAGCGAAACTGTCCAATAATTGTTTCCAAGTAAAGCTTTCAATCCGGGCCACACCAAACTCTTCTAGGTCTTCATCTTCTAAGTTCATGGGATTCATCTGAGCACCAAGTGGTTTTAATGATGAAAAATAGACATTAGGGTGTACGGCTAGAAGGTGCATGTGTTTCGAGTTAGGAATATATACTAGGAAGCCTAAGACCACCACCATGTGGATCCACCAAAAGGAATCAGTTATTGCGGTTAATGTATCGTTGTTAAAGTTATGAAAAATATAAGCAAACGCTTGATACATGATAGCTAACGAGTAAGCACTGTTAACCTCTAGCAAGTTGGCTTGTAACGCTACCTTTGCGCCACTAGAGATCCATTCTGTCACAATGACCCCAATAATCAATAAAACAATAATGGCTGCTTCGGGCGTTCTCGATAAACGTGCGGGCTTGAGGACCCACCGTCGATAAGCTCCTCCAAATAGGCCAATAACCACTAAGGCTGTGAAAATATCTTTGATCATATAGAAATAGGGGTTCGTTCCCAAGAAAGGGAAGCTATACGCAGGAAATAAGCCTTCAAATATTAAGGGCAACTCGCCTAACACAATTAGAATAAATCCCCAAAAGATAATAAAGTGAACCACTCCATACGGTTCTTTCAGCATCTTCTTCTGAGCTAATACTTGTACGACAAAATTTTTGAAACGCGTACCAGGGTTATCATACCGTTCTTCATTGGCAGATAAGCTTAAAATTTTAATCTTTTTATAAAGTGCATAACTAAAGGCGACAATTGCAAGTACGAGCATTAATACAAAAATAATTAGCCAATCTAAACGCATTCGAAACCCTCCCTTAATTAAAATCGATTCTCATCATTCACAATGGGTTACCTTAAATAATGAATTACTAGTGATAAATTAAGATTATCACTAAGGTATCGGTATATCAATATCACCACAATAGTAAAATATTATGACTACTTACTCAGAATCCAATGATTTCTTGATCGCAATATAAATCACATACGCCTAGGGGATAGTTGCAAGGTATTATTTTGAAACGATTTACGGATAAGTTATCACTCTTATTTGACTCCTTTCAATCTGCTAGTAAACAAAAATGAGCAACAAACAAAGCGGTACTTCTTTTCTTCCGCAAGTTTAGGTTACTCTGATGAACAAGTAAGAATATAATATCTTTATTGACGATTAAGTTGTTTACTATGTAATTATTATAACATGTAGCATATATACTCACAATTAAAATATTTCATTATTTGATGTTACTCGACAAAATTCGTATTAGTATGACAATTCGCACTAGTGTAATAACATAGTTGAACATTCATTCATATTTCTGTTTGACCTAAGCATCAAATCCACAAATCTGGGAATCCTGTATCTAGTTGTAGAAAGGAGATGAAATTATGAGCAATAAGAAAACTGATAAATCGAGAACCCATGCAGCCACAGTAGATGACAAACGTCCAAATTCAGATAATGATATGAAAAAGGTTCCAACGAGTGCTACAAATAACCCGAAGGACCGGTTTTAAAGCCGACCTTTTCCTAAACCGCAAAGTACAATTTTCTGCAGGTTGCAATAATCCTCAATATCAGCAATAACAAATAGGGTAGGATTCATAGTACTTCATGAATCCTACCCTATTTGTTATTGCTGAATGCAAGGAACACACATTTCTTTATTCAGTGTGTGTTCCTTGTTCTGCTCAAATGGAATGATGATACATACAAATTTATTTCTCGTCTGGTAGTTCGTCAATTTCGGCCATTGAGAACACCGGACCGTCCACACAGACGTATTTGCTACCTATGTTGCAACGACCGCATTTACCGATGCCGCATTTCATGCGCATTTCCAGTGTCGTGATAACTTGTTCCTTACTAAAACCCATTCGAAACAAGGCTTGAAGACAAAATTTAATCATAATCGGTGGGCCGCAGAGGACAACCATCTTCCCTTCAGGACTGAAGGCAAGTTCCTCCATATAAGTCGGTACAAAACCAACATTACCCTCATACCCAGCAGCGCCCTTATCCACCGTAACGTGCATATTAGTATCTGGCATAGTTGGCCAAGCCTCAAATAATTCTCTTTTAAAGACTAAATCCTCCGGGGAACGTGAGCCGTAAAGGATGTCCACATGCTTGAATTTTTCCCTGTTTGCCTTTACGTAATTGATAAAGGGACGCAATGGAGCCAGCGCGATGCCGCCACCCACAAAAAGCAAATCAAGTCCCTCGGCCTCTTTGAGGGGGAAATGGTTCCCGTAGGGACCGCGTAAGCCGACTAACTGTCCAACCTCTGCTTCATGGAGAGCTTCTGTGAGCAAACCACACCTTTTAATGGAAATCTCGATATAGTCCTCCCCTTGACTAGTGATGGAAAACATAGCTTCACCAGTACCAAGTAGAGACAACATTCCCAATTGTCCCGGCAAGGGTGCAAATGGTTTTTTTCCGTCTAAAGTCTGAAATCTAAAGGTTTTAACGTCGGGAGTTTCTTGTTCAATGAAGATAATTTTGCATACCTGCGGTATAAGTGGATTTTTATCATAGGTACAAACATGATCATCACCCATTATTCATTGCCTCCCCTGCCATGTCGATAAAGCGAGTTATGTCCATATTCGAGGGGCACTTTTGTACACAGCGTCCGCAACCCACACAGAGTAATTGCCCATGCTGTTCGTGAAAATAGGCCAGCTTGTGTAGATAACGATTGCGCACCCGCTCTTTCTTGGATGGACGTGGGTTGTGACCTCCTGCCATTCTAGCGTAATCCGAAAACATACAGGAATCCCAGCAGCGGAACTCTGTACCCTCATGGCCGTGTTTCTCCGCGTTAATGTCAAAGCAGTAGCAGGTCGGGCAAACATAGGTACAGGTACCGCAACCAAGACAAGGCTTAGAAACTTCATCCCAAATGGGGTGTTCGAACATACCCATAAGTTTTTTCGGAAAGTCTTCAGGAACACTCACCTGGAGCACACACTTTGGTTTCGGTGCATCCCCCTCACCCTCGGTGAGCAGCGACTTCCACTGATCCAGGACCGCGGTTCCGCGTTCAGTCTGAGCAGTCACTGCATAAGCGTCTCCCAAGTCAGCCAGTTGCACATCGGCGTTGGGTGCACTGGACGGGTCAAGGCCCATGGAATCACAGAAGCAGAAGGGCCCCGTTTTGACACAGCCAACAGCGATGATCGTGAGGTTTTCCCTCTTTTTACTATAGAAGCTATCCCCAAATGTTCCCGTTAAAAACGCTTTGTCCATACAGTCGATGCTCCGAGCATCGCAGGAGCGGACCCCAAACAGAACCTGTTTTTCTGTACCCTGAACTTCAGCAATCTGGGCATTTGGGCCAGTGGTGAAGTTGTACATCTTTTCAGTCTGTGGGAAAAGGGCGTCCTTGGGAGGTAGCGTAGTATTGATCATATCGAGAGACGGTAACTTCTGACCATCCCAAGGAGTAAATTTTGCAACGCCATCCACTTCCATCGGAACCAACACCTTGGCGTCACGCGAAAGAATGGCAAGGGCTTCTTTCAGCCTTTTTTTATCTAACAGCATCTTTCCCGTCCCCCTTACATAAATTCGTCCCGATCGGACAAGTCATAATCTCCAAGTATTGGAGCCCGGTCTTCTTCGCTGAGGCCGCACTCGTAATCGCCAAACAATTCATTAATATCTTTTAGCATCTTCCGGTTCTGGAGCATCAGGGGAAGGTCCATAGGACACACTCGTTCGCACTCGCCGCATTCAACACAGCGATCCCCCACATGATAAGACCTAGTTAGTCCGTAGTTCCAGTTTTCCGTACTATTGTTCTGTTTCCCCTGCCAACCCACGCGATATTGATCCGCAAAGCACTCTTTGCAACTGCACACGGGGCAGACGTTCCGGCAGGCAAAGCAACGTATACATTTGTCATAAACACCCTTCCAGTAGGCATGCTTCTCGTCGGACGTAAGCTTTTCCTGATCCTCCACCGCCTTAAAACGGTCGGTGACTGGCGTCTCTGCCACCAAATCACCAATGAGAACATCATGGATTACTGGATTTTTGTGGGCACATTTTCCGCACTTGATTTTATCGGCCTTTCCTTCGCAGGGTAGACCGATGAGGTATACATTCTCACGCTTTATCTGATTGTCGATGATCAAGCGGTTGATAGCTCGGGAATCACAACCACGTATACATATACCGATTTTTTTAGCTTTAATCTTATCGTCAAGTACATATTTGGCAAGGCCATTCACGCAATATTCATTCCACATAAGCTTATCCGCATCCTTGGCTTCATGGATAAATACTGGTGTGGTCCGATCAGGAAAACGGGTGGCGCCCCAGCCAATGATATAGCCAACGGTGTCATTTTCTAAAAGTTCAGCAGCCACTTTGCGAAGTTGGGCCTGCATTTCATTTACTTGGCTCATTGGCAATTGCCTCCTTCACATACCAATCCTCACGAAATTTAGTGTTTGGCCCCAGAGCCTTGATCTCTTTAGAAACCCGTATCATGGTATCCCTAAACTTCGCAGCTTCTGAGCCGGAAATCCAGCGGGCCTGGAAACGTGCTGGATCAACACCGTTGTATTCCAGTAATCTCTGCATAAGCATAAAGCGTCGGCGGGTAAAGTAGTTGCCGCTTACATAGTGGCAGTCTCCAGGATGACAGCCGCAAACCAATACGCCGTCGCAGCCCTTCATGAACGCTCTCAGGATAAACTGAGGATTTACACGACTTGAGCAGGGCACTCTAACAAGGCGAACATTTTCCGGATATTTCATTCGGTTTAGGCCCGCGAGATCCGCTCCGGTATAGGTGCACCAGTTGCAGGTGAAAACCAAGATTTTGGGTTCCCATTCTTTAATTACAGACACAACGCATCCACCTCCTCCAAAAGCTGTCGATTGCTAAATCCTTGAAGGTCTATTGCTCCTGGGCGGCAGGCTCCAGCGCATGCGCCACAACCTTGGCAAAGCGCGTGATTGACGGATGCTACTAATCGTTTTACCCGCAGAGCGCCAACCCTTTCTTCGATCTCCTGCAGGCTAATAGCCGTGTAAGGACAGCAGCCAACGCAAAGGCCGCAGCCTGAGCATTTTTCATCAATGACCTTGCTGATCATCGGATTTGTTTCAAGTTCGTCGTTCGAGAACAGGGCCGAAACCTTGGCCGCGGCGGCCCCAGCTTGAGCCACAGTATCAGGTATATCCTTCGGTCCTTGGCAGGTACCTGCCAAGAAAATTCCCGCTGAGTTGGTTTCCACAGGACGAAGCTTTGGATGAGCCTCATTCAGCCATTTGTCAGGGTCTGTACTGATGCCCAATATTCCTGCCAATTTCACTACGCCAGGCGATGGCACCATAGCAGTTTCAAGAACGACCATATCCGCCTCAACCGTAACCGCTTTACCTAGGAGCGAGTCTTCGCCCTTACATATGAGCTTTCCGCCCTCTTGATAGATCTTGGCGACCCTGCCCCGGAGATACATGGCACCGTCCTCTCTTGTCCGGCCATAGAATTCTTCGTATCCTTTGCCCGCAGTCCGTACGTCCATGTAGAATACATAGCAGCGGGAATCTGGTATCTTATCCAGTACTTGATGGGCGTGTTTTGCGCCATACATACAACAAGCTCTTGAGCAGTAGGCCTTACCCTTGTTTTCATCGCGAGAGCCCACGCATTTGATAATGACGACATTCTTAGGTTCGGTTTGATCAGAGGGCCGTAGGATATGTCCTTCGGTTGGGCCCGAGGCATTAACCAGCCGTTCAAACTGCAGACCAGTAATTACATCAGGATACCTTCCTCCGCCGTATTCGCCGTATAGAGGCGCCCAGTCAATCAGTTCATAACCCGTTGTAACCACAATAGCACCGAAGTCTTGGGTGATAAGCTCGTCCTCTTGCTCACGTAGGATGGCTTTCGATTGGCAGGCGGTCTCACAGGCCCGACATTCAGAGCACACCGCGCAATTGACACAGCGCAAGGCTTCAGCGACTGCCGTCTTTTCATCAAAACCAAGCTCAGCTTCCTTGAAGGTACTTCGACGATCTTGGATTGGAATCATTGGCATTCTGCCCCGGGCTGCCCGCGGGACATTTTTCAGCTCATCTGCCTCAACTGTTGCTTCAGGCATGAGGTAGGGTTCAATCGGAAGTTCCGTGCCCTCCAAGTAGTTCATGATCGCTTTGGCGGCCTTATTGCCTGCAGCAATGGCCTCAATTACCGTAGCAGGGCCGGTCTGTGCATCGCCTCCTGCAAAAACATCTGCCAATTCGGTCTTCGTTTCAGCGTTCGCGGCGATATTACCCCAACGGTCATATAGCGTAAAGCCTGCAGCGGTGAGATCCTCTTGAACAACCTTTTGACCAATGGCCTTGATGAGGGTATCAACGCCGAGAATGAATTCACTACCTGGTATCGGTACAGGTGACCTTCTGCCTTTTGCATCCGGCTCGCCCAAGCGGTTTCTGATCGATTTCACACCGGAGAGTTTGCCGTTTTCTGAAATAATTTCCATAGGAGCGGCGAGGAATTCGAATTTAACGCCTTCTTCCCGCGCATGATCAATTTCCAACGCGTTCGCGGGCATTTCCGCCTCGCTTCTTCGATAAAGTACCGTCACGTCGCTACCGAGTCGCAGGGCGGTGCGAGCGGCGTCCATAGCCACGTTGCCTCCGCCAACGACAATAACACGCTTGCCGGGCTTCGGATTATTGCCTAAGTTCGACTCGCGTAAGAAATCTACGCCGGCTACAACTCCCAGTGCATCCTCTCCTGGTACATTGAGCTTGGAGTCAGTATGAGCACCGATGGCAATGAAAAACGCTTTATACCCCTTGCCTCTCAAGGCTTTAAAGGAAATATCCTTACCAATTCGTGTATTACACTTGATCTCAACGCCCATATCCTCAATAAGTTTAATTTCCTCAGCCAGTACAGCTTTGTCCAGCCTGTAATCCGGTATGCCCACCTTGAGCATGCCACCCGGTTTAGGTAGTGCCTCGAAGACTGTAACCTTGTATCCTTCAAGCGCAAGCATGTAAGCACAGTTGAGGCCGGCTGGGCCGCTGCCGATGATCGCAATTTTCTGATCCTTAGGTTCAGCTGTTACAGCAATTTTTCCTAGTTTTCCGCTCTTACGCGCGTTGTCGGCCAAGAAACGCTTCACGGTAGCAATGGCCAAAGGTTGGTCAATCTTGTTACGTGAACAGTTTTCCTCGCACGGATGGAAGCACACCCGGCCTAGAACTCCAGCAAAAGGTGTAGTGCGGCGTACGACACCTAGTGCCTCCTCATATCTACCCACTCCCGTCAAAGCCATATAGCCATGAGCATCCAAATGGGCGGGGCAATTAAACTTACAGGGAGATGCACCTTTCTTTTCTATAACTGCCTTATTAGGTACAGCCTGTGGGAATAGCGTATAGACCGCCTTGCGTTTTCCGAGGCCGAGGTCAAAGTTATTTCTAGCCTGCACCGGACAGGCATCCATGCAGTCACTACAACCCTTGCACAGGCTGTGATCAACATACCTAGCCTTCTGCCGGATAATAGCCTGGAAATTCCCGATGTAACCATCCACCTTTTCAACCTCACTGGACGTCATTATAGTGATGTTGGGGTGAGAGCTACACTCAACCATCTTAGGCGTGCTAATACAAGCGGAGCAGTCCATCGTAGGGAAGGTCTTGTCCAACATGACCATTTTCCCGCCGATCGAGGGCTCGCGCTCCACCAGCGTCACTTGATGGCCGGCGTCGGCAATATCCAAGGCAGTTTGCATACCGGCGATACCCCCGCCGATCACAAGCGCGCGCTTGGTTACTTTTATTTTGGACGGGAATAATGAAGTATTTTCATTCACCTTGGCGGCTGCCATACGAACCAAGGAAATGGCTTTATCGGTTGCTTTATCCTTATCGGTGTGTACCCAAGAGCATTGCTCCCGAAGATTCGCTACTTCCAGCATGTACGGATTAATCGTTGTGCCCTTCAGCATCTTGCGGAACGTACTTTCGTGCATCCGCGGTGAACAGGTGCAAACAACGACGCGATCCAGTCGATGCTCGACTATAGCTGCTTTGATTTTAAATTGTCCTGGCTCGGAGCAGGTATATTTATTATCTTCGCAATAAACCACGTTGGGGAATAATTTGGCTGCTTCAACTACCTTATCAATATGAACTCCGGAAGCAATGTTGCTACCGCAATGACAGACAAATACGCCAATTCGGCTCATACAGCGCTACCTCCTTTTACTAAATACTTTTCCATGAGCGATAACGCCGGGAAAAAGTGCTTCTCGACTCCAACTTCCTTCGGAGTAGCCCCCATGCTCATGGCCAATAGTTCCGTGAAGTAATATATAGGAATATTATAATCGGTGCCGTTTTTCTTATTAAGCTCGCCCTGTCTCATATCGAGATTTAGACAGCAAAGCGGACAGGCTGTAGCAATAGCCTCTGCTCCGTTTGCCTGAGCGTTTCGCAGAATGCGATCCACCAGCGGGACAGCGCCCTTTTGATAACTTACGTGATGGGCGCCACCGCAACATTCTGTTTTAAAGGCCCAATCCACCGAAATAGCCCCTGTGAGAGCCACTATATCGTCCATCTGCATCGGGTTTTCCACATCATCTGGACCAGCTATCTTGGCTGGTCGTGAAGTGAGGCACCCGTAATAACAGGCTACCTTCAAGCCGCCCAAAGGCTTCACCACATTTTCCGTGATCGCCTTCATGGCATCGGGTCTGGAGAACGTCTCCAAAAAAGAAATAACCTCGTTTTTCCCTTCATAGGGCATCTCTATTAGATCCTGAATTTTTGCTAATTTCTCCTTTGAGGAGCGCGCTGAGAACAGAGCACTCCGTAGCGCAGAATAACAAGCAGCGCAGGGCACTGCGATTTCTAGATCAGGATATTGTGCTTCGGCGAGGGCTAGTGTTCTAGCATTCAGTCCCAGAGCAAGATCCGCACTGGTCGAATGGGCCGCAGTAGCGCCACAGCAGTTCCAGTCGTCGATTTCCAGAAGCTCCATGCCAATTTTTTTTGTGACATACTTAATGGAAAAGTCATATGCTTTGCCCGCACCCTTCATCGCGCAACCGGGAAAATAGGAATATTTCATGCTTTATCAGCTCCCTTTAATGCTTTATCCATTATCCTGCGCACAGCCGTTTTGTCCTTCACAACGTGAGGCTTAAAGAAGACCAGCTTGTTCATGACCAGATGCGGGAACGTCATCACATCCTGGAACAAGTGGCCGCTCCAGACATTGTAAGATGCGCAGAGAACCACCTCATGAGATTTTCCGAAGGAACGGATATTGCTAATAAAGATCCTAGCAAATTTATCAACATCTGGTACTGGGGTGATGTTGCGCTTTTTCGCTTCTTGACGTAAAACCTCCATCAAGTGGGCAACATCTACTTCATTAGGACAACGAGCAGAACAGGTATGGCAACTGGCGCACACCCAAACCGCTTCACAGCGAAGCACTTCAGCTAAAAGACCAAGCTGTAAATGACGGATGACTTCCCTTGGGGTTATATCCATAGAATCAGCCATCGGGCAACCGGCAGTGCACTTCCCGCACTGGTAACATTTGTGGAGCTCAACATGGGCTTTATCAACGATTGTACCTATTTCCGCCAGTGTGGCAGCAGGAGTATTTAAACTGATTTCCATAGCATAATCTCCTATCGTTCAATTTTTCACAAGAGGTCCTATCGTATGTAATGACCTCTTAAGCTTAACGGTTTAGAAGGTTTCAGGTAATGCCATTTTAGAACGATACCTAATGATCGTTCATTCTGTTGAGCTTACGGGACAAATAACGAGCTAGATTATAAAGTTATGTTGGTATTATTATGACAGAGAAAAGAAATGCATTTTACAGCATCACCGAATAAAGTGGGGTAAAATCTCTTTGAAGATTTATAGGAATAGCGTTTGATCCAAAGAAAGGGAAGCTATAAGTGCAGGAAACAATCCTTTAAATATTAATGGCAATTCGCCTAATATTGCACTAACCTACCATCATTCGTTCTGGGTTACCTTGTTCACCGTAGCTAAACTGTTGTTGGGTTGGGTGATCTAGAGATATTCCACTTGGCCTGCGCTACTAAGAATTCCTGTGCCACTCCCTTCTCAAAAGTGAACTACGGACGAACCAACCAAACCTACTTGAAGGATAGCTATCGGATGTTTTGTATAAGTAATTATATTCTGTCAGTCGATAGTGAATGATTCAATCATTCTGACAAATTAAGATTATCACTAAGGTTCCACTATGTCAATATTGCTATGATAACAATAATAAATATTTATGTCGAATTAACCTCGAATCCCACAACTTACTGTTTACATGCAATAATTAGAGTAATATTTAAATTGGTATTATTGCATTATTTGTAGTTATTGATCAAAATCAGCCTCAATCAGAGGATTTACACAAAGAAACAGAAATGCAGTTGTCAGGACAGCTACACTTCTGTTTCTTCAGAGCATGATATCTACGAATATGCAATCAGCAGATCTTATCTTTACGATAAATTTTTGATAACCCACACCAGTCAGAGAATAACCTGTGATCCAGAAGGCTTAGGATAGTAGTGCTTGCCCTCCTCAAACGATCTTAACGTGACTCAGCCTTAGCATAGATTTCAATAATTTTCACGATCACTTCCACTGCTTTTTCCATGGCATAGGTTGGAATGAACTCATATTTACCATGGAAATTGTGTCCACCCGTAAAGATGTTTGGGGTAGGTAACCCCATATACGAAAGCCTTGCTCCATCCGTTCCACCTCGAATTGGTCGAATATCCGGGGCCACTCCCACCGATTCCATCGCTCTTGAGGCAGTATCAACAACGTGCTTAAATGGCTCAATCTTCTCCTTCATGTTGAAATATTGATCCTTAATTTCTATTGTAAAGATGTCGTGTTTATATTTTTCATTGAGCATTTTTACACTCTGGCGCATGATTTCTTTTCTATTTTCAAAAGAAACTGAGTCAAAATCTCGTATGATATAACGAATTTCCGCCTCTTCAACTTCCCCTTGAATATTGGTGAGGTGATAAAATCCCTCATAGCCTTCCGTCTCTGCAGGTGTTTCGGCCTTAGGTAATTGCTCGATATACTCTTGAGCAAGTAGTATGGCATTGATCATTTTCCCTTTTGCTGACCCTGGATGAATATTTCTCCCCTGGACACTTACTTTTGCCCCTGCGGCATTGAAATTTTCATATTCCAATTCTCCGATTGGCCCGCCATCGACTGTATATGCAAAGTCTGCACCGAACTTTTCAATATCAAAGTGATCAGCGCCTCTTCCCACTTCCTCATTAGGGGTAAAGGCTATACATATTTTACCATGCACAATGTCAGTGTGGTTTTTTAAATATTGCATCGCTGTTAATATTTCTGCTATTCCAGCTTTATCATCCGCCCCCAGCAAAGTCATGCCATCGGTTGTAATCAAGGTTTTACCAATATAGTTCTTAAGCTCCGGAAAATCCTTCGGAGATAATACAATTTTCTTCTCTTGATGTAGGAGAATGTCACCTCCGTTATAATCTTCGATTATTTGAGGATTTACACCAGAACCACTTATATCAGGACTGGTATCCATATGCGCGATAAAACCAAGGGTTGGAATAAGCTTATCAGTATTTGCAGGTAAATGAGCCATTACATACCCATTTCCATCTAAGGAAACATCGTTCATATCCAAATCCTTTAATTCTCGAACAAGCATATGAGCTAGCTCAATTTGTCCCAGACTAGTTGCTTGAGTAGCGTCATCATTAGACTGGGTATCAACTTTGACATACCTTAAAAATCTTTCAGTAACACTTTCCATATAATAATTCCTCCAATAGTTTAATAGCCAAACGTAATAATGAGCCTAAAGTTACTGTCTTAAAAATACAAAACCTCTACTACCGATCGATTATCTAATATTTAAGCCTCAAACTCTGACAAGGGTTTGAGGCTTAAATTAATTCACCTTAATCATCAGACCCCATTCTCAGTGTCCTCTTTTGCCTTTTTTTGTTCCTGTTTAAATCCTGCACTTCTAGAATCATACTTAGCACTGGTGCCTTTCGCTCTTTTTTGGATTTCGCCTGATTTTTTCATAACAAACCTCCCTTAATCTCTACTTTTAGGAACCTATAGTTTAGTATGTTTCAGTAACACAGATATCATGTAATTTATATGAAAACATGCGCTGGCTAATCATCCAAGTTCCCACCGGACTAGACCCTCGTCAAATCAATACCTGCAGACAGACTGATGTATAAAACTTCTGTCACCTTTTCCAAGAAGATTAAATATCATGAGAAGAGAAATAATGCTCTAGATTTTTACGAGATAGAGGTGATTGTATGAATTATAAGTTGTCGCGGTCCAATTACAGACATTTAGTTGTAGGGACTGACACGAAGGTCCCTCTCTACAACGGTCAACTGGCCACAGCTATCAACTTCGATAACGCGGCTTCGACCCCTCCCTTTGTTTCAGTAATGGAGGAAATAATCAAATTTTCGCCCTTATATTCTTCCATCCATCGAGGAACGGGTTACAAATCGCAGCTATCTTCCCAGCTCTTTGAAGAAGCAAGGTCAATCATCATAAAATTTGTGAATGCTGATCATCTCCACGATACTGTGATTTTTGTTAAAAATACGACAGAAGCAATTAGTAAATTGTCCTATCGTCTTTGGGAAGGAAAGAAGAAAAGCGTAATCTTGTCAACCTGTATGGAGCACCATTCTAACGATCTCCCATGGAGAAATAAGTTTCAAGTAGATTATGTTCAAACAGATCCCTACGGGAAATTAAGCCTCGAAGATCTGGAGAGTAAATTGGTCAAACATAAGGGTAATGTGAAACTCGTAACCGTTACCGGTGCCTCCAATGTTACAGGCTACGTGAACCCAATACATAAAATCGCTGAACTGGCTCACCGCTATCGAGCAAAAATACTCGTCGATGGGGCTCAGCTCGTGCCTCACACTGCCATCAACATGAAACCAAAAAATCCACTTCACCATATCGATTATTTAGCTTTTTCTGCCCATAAAATGTATGCTCCCTTTGGTATCGGGGTACTTATCGGTCCAAGAGAAACGTTTGAGAAAGGTATCTCTGAAATCGTAGGCGGAGGTACAGCTGAAACCGTAACCCATGATTGGGTCGTGTGGGATAACCCTCCCCACAAGGACGAAGCAGGCTCCCCCAATGTCATGGGCGTTGTTGCTCTCGTAGCAGCAATAAAAACTCTTACTGCCATAGGAATGAGTAATGTTGATCATTATGAAAATCAGCTTACAAACTATGCCAACTCGAAGCTTAAATCAATCCCCGGTATTACGCTTTATTCTCAAACGGCCCCCGGTGAACCGCGTATTGGGGTGATCCCTTTTAATATTAAAGGAATTGCCCATGAACAAGTGGCAACTATTCTCTCGAAGCAGGCCGGTATTGCTGTTCGAACGGGTTGTTTTTGTACTCAGCCCTATATCCAAAGGCTTTTGTCCATTACCTCGAAACAAATGGAGTTTTATAGGAGAAACATGGACGCCCCCCGTCCAGGAGTGGTACGAATAAGCTTCGGATTATACAATGATTTCGCTGAAATTGATGTGTTAACCCAATTGTTAGAAAGAATCATTAAGCACCCGACCGCTTACATCTAATGAATGTTATATAATTTCCATTTCTACTTATACTAGGTTTGTATAATCATCATAAAGGGGTGCATTCAATGAGTAAGAAAATGAACCTTCTCATGTTTAGCGGCGAATATGATAAAGCGTTAGCTGCTCTGATACTGGCCAACACTGCTAGAGAGCTGGAAGTCGAGGTGACCATGTTCTTCGCTTTTTGGGGGCTTTTCCTAGTTCGCGATCCAGAGAAAGCGACATCCGAAGATAAAACGCTTTACGAGAAAATGTTCGGGATGGTAACTCCAAAGGGACCTGAAGCATTACCGCTCTCACGGATGAACATGGCCGGTCTGGGAAAGCAAATGCTTCTTGGCATGATGGAAGATGATAAAACCCCTTCTCTGACGGACTTTCTCAATGGAGCAAGGAAAAAAGGAGTTAAATTTTACGCCTGTAAATTATCCGTGGACGTCATGGGCTTTAAAGAAGACGAACTGCTCCCAGAAGTAGAAGTCATTACGGCAAAAGAGTACTTAGCTGACGCTCTGGACTCAGATATGCAACTCTTCATATAGTCACTTCGTGCTTATTCCCAGTGCTTCTTTGGCAAGCCGGTCGACGTAATCGTTAAAGCGATCTCCACTGTGGCCACTTACCTTTTTGAATTCGTACCGGCCTTGATGCGCTTGCATAAATGATACATAGGCTTGAGTAAACTTGTTTTTTGCCTGCCAATCTCCAGTAACCCATAAGGATATACCGGAATAGTCGTGGTAGATACGGATACGCACATCGAGTGCTTTAGCTTTTTCCACTGCATGTTGTACCGCCGCGAGTTCCCCAGCAACATTTCTCATTTTCGCGGCTTCAAGGTCATCACCGACCCCATTACTTTCATAAACAACCAGTCCATCCTTGATGAAGGCATAGCCATAGGAATATTGTCCATTGAAATAGCTTCCATCGGTATAGACTTCATAATCTATAGAATCTATGGAATCTATGGAATCTATGGAATCTATGGAGCCTATGGAATCTATGGAGCCTATGGAAACAGTCGGAGTATCCTTTACATGAAGATTTGCCAGATCCCCTTCCCTACCATTAAACCACTCCTGGGCTTCAGCTTTCGTTTCGAATCCTTTAAACAAAGCTCCTTTATAACCCTTGACAGATGCTTGACATTCTGGCCAGTTATTGAAGATTCCGATCTTGGACCCTTCTTTAACTACGTAATAATTTTTTTTACCCAATGCTTGTCCCCCCTTAGCCAATGGTAATCCAGATATCCCTCTATTTTAAACCTTGTGGTGAATGATAATCAACTATTATCAAAATAATAAGGGTATTGCTTAACAACAAACAAACCTGAAATGAAGGAGGACTGTTTTCTTGTCTAAAGTAACGAAAACAATGGATGGAAATCAAGCCGCTGCGCTGGCCTCTTATGCGTTAACCGAAGTAGCTGCTATCTTTCCAATCACACCGTCTACGCCGATGGCTGAAAGCGTAGACGAATGGTCTGCTCATGGAATGAAAAATTTATTTGGCCAAACCGTGAAAGTGGCTGAAATGCAGTCAGAAGCAGGTGCCGCCGGAGCCTTGCACGGTTCATTGGCTGCTGGAGCGCTCACCACGACCTACACTGCCTCGCAAGGTCTTCTCTTAAAGATTCCCAATATGTACAAGCTTGCTGGGGAACTGTTGCCGGCTGTATTTCACGTGACCGCTCGTGCCGTTGCCGCTCACGCCTTATCCATTTTTGGCGACCACCAAGATGTGATGGCCTGTCGGCAGACGGGCTTTGCGCTGCTCGCTTCGTCAAGTGTTCAGGAAGCCCATGATCTTGGGTATATTGCCCATCTCTGTGCCATTAAATCTCGCATTCCCTTTATGCATTTTTTTGACGGCTTCCGAACCTCACACGAAATTCAGAAGATCGAAACGATCGATCAAGAGGACATCTCTAAGCTTGTTGATTGGGAGGGGATTCGAACCTTTCGTGAACATGCTTTAACACCGGAACGCCCTGTTGTTCGAGGGACTGCGCAAAATCCCGACATCTATTTTCAAGGTCGAGAAGTCGCCAACCCTTTCTATCAGGCGGTTCCTGATATTGTTGAAACCTATATGCAAGAAATTAAACAAATTACGGGTAGGGAGTATCATCCCTTTGACTATTATGGCTCTCCTGATGCGGAAAATATCATTATTGCTATGGGCTCTGTTTGCGAGACGATCGAGGAAACGATCGACCATCTCGTGGCTAAAGGGGAAAAGGTTGGAGTTATTAAAGTTCGTCTCTATCGCCCCTTCTCCGCAAAACACTTCTTCGAGATTCTGCCAAAAACGGTCAAAAAAATTGCCGTCCTCGATCGAACTAAAGAACCGGGATCGCTGGCTGAACCCTTATGTCTTGATGTGGTTCATTTATTCTACAATAGCGAAACCAAACCACTCATAATCGGAGGTCGTTACGGTCTTGGTTCTAAAGATACCCGTCCCTCACAGATCATTGCAGTCTATGAAAATCTCAAGCAACCGCACCCCAAAGATGGGTTTACCATTGGAATCACGGATGATGTCACGAATACCTCCCTTCCGGAAGTAGACCTTGTCGAAACCAGCCCGCAAGGAACCATCAGTTGTAAGTTTTATGGCTTAGGTTCTGATGGAACAGTCGGTGCCAACAAATCGGCGATCAAGATCATCGGCAATGAGACCCCCCTTTATGCCCAAGGTTATTTTTCGTATGACAGTAAAAAATCAGGTGGTACAACGATTTCGCACTTACGATTTGGTAAGAAGCCTATTAAATCCACTTACTTAGTTTATCATGCCGACTATATCGCTTGCCACAACAAATCATTTATCTACAATTACGATATGTTAACAGGGCTTAAGGCAAACGGAGCATTTGTTTTGAATTGCCCGTGGAAACCTGAAGAATTAGATACGGAACTTCCAGCCACCCTACGACGGTATATCGCCAAAAACAAGATCAATTTTTATATTATCGATGCCGTAAAAATCGCCTCTGAGATTGGTCTCGGTGGAAGGATCAACATGATTATGCAGGTGGCTTTCTTTAAGCTAGCCAATGTAATTCCTGTTGACGAAGCCGTAAACTACTTAAAAGAATCCATCGCGAAAACCTATGGTAAAAAAGGCCAGAAAATTGTGGACATGAATATTGCCGCTGTGGATCTCGCTTTAGAATCCTTGCAAAAAGTGGCAGTCCCTGAGTCATGGGCCAATGTCGAATCAGAGGAAGGCCTAATGGTTGACGAACCCTCTTTTATCAAGAACATCCAACGTCCAATGGCTCGAAACGAAGGAGACCATCTTCCCGTCAGTACTTTCGTAGGAATGGAGGACGGCACCTTTCCCGTGGGTACCACGGCTTATGAAAAACGTAAGATCGCGGTCATGGTTCCCGAGTGGATCATTGACAAGTGTATCCAATGCAACCAGTGCTCCTTAGTTTGTCCGCACGCCACAATTCGCCCCTTCCTGCTAAGTAGCGAGGAGCAGGCCAAAGCTCCAGAGACGTTCCAGACGAAAAAACCGCTCGGAAAAGGATTAGAAGGTTTTCACTATCGAATCCAGGTGGATCCATTAGATTGTACAGGATGTGGCAACTGTGCTGATGTCTGTCCCGCACCAGGAAAAGCCATCGTCATGGATCAGGCCGAACCACAAATTGATGCCCAATCGGACAATTGGTACTATGCCTGCACTGTCACGGAGAAGAAAGGCTTAATGGATCCGAAAAGTGTGAAAGGCAGTCAGTTTAGACAACCGCTCTTTGAATTCAGTGGCGCTTGCCCAGGGTGCGGTGAAACAGCGTACATTAAGCTTATTACTCAATTATACGGAGATCGAATGATGATCGCCAACGCCACCGGTTGCTCTTCCATATACGGTGCCAGCGCTCCTTCCGTCCCCTATACCACTAATGTCGAGGGCAAGGGGCCTGCATGGGCTAATTCGCTGTTCGAGGATAACGCCGAATATGGCTATGGGATGTACCTCGGTGTCAAACAAAACCGAGACAATTTGACAGACTTAGTTAAACAGTGCGTAGAGACCCCTATTCCAGAGAACCTTAAATCGGCCTTCCAGGAATGGCTTGCTGGAAAGGACGATGGGGAAGCCTCAAAGACTGCCTCGGCCAAGGTTTTGGCCGCCTTGAATATGGCACTGAATACTGGTTCAGCGTCTGAAAAGAAGCTTATTCAAGCAATCCTAGCTAAAAAAGATTTCCTAATTAAACGATCGCAATGGATGATTGGGGGGGATGGATGGGCTTATGATATTGGCTACGGAGGTTTAGACCATGTCTTAGCCTCTGGAGACGACATCAACATCCTTGTCCTTGACACGGAAGTCTATTCCAATACGGGTGGTCAGTCTTCTAAATCTACTCCTACAGCTGCGGTAGCCAAATTTGCAGCTTCCGGTAAAAAGATTCGTAAAAAGGATCTCGGCATGATGGCTATGGGTTATGGTTACATTTATGTAGCACAAATTGCACTGGGGGCTAATATGAGTCAAACGATCAAAGCCCTTACCGAGGCAGAAAATTACAAAGGGCCCTCTCTAGTCATTGCCTACTCCCCTTGCATTAACCATGGGATTAAGACGGGTATGGGAACCACGATCGCCGAGGAGAAGAAAGCAGTTGATGTAGGATATTGGCATCTCTACCGTCATAACCCTCTGCTTAGACAGGAAGGAAAGAACCCCTTCATTTTGGACTCCAAAGAACCATCAGGATCATTCAAGGACTTTATCCTTGGTGAGGCCCGGTACACCCAATTAATGTCTACCTTCCCTGATATTGCTGATGAACTGTTTAATGTCGCTGAATACCATGCCACAGAACGATATCAAACTTACAAACGTCTGACTGAAATGCAGTATCAGTAAACCACGAGAATTTTAGTAGGGGCACGATATATCGTGCCCCTACTCTAGGTTTCACTATTTCTGATTTGTGTCGACCCAGTCCTTCGCATTCCCGACCTCGATTTCACTTGGGATTGCAACATTCGACAGTTCCTTAACGTTTTCGATGTTTGCCCAAGCTGCAGTGGTATGTTGTTCGATCGGTCTTGGCTTTAGACGTTCCTTATTTTGACTATCACTCATAAACAGACAAACCTCCTTCTTCTTCTATAACTAGTATGATCAAAATGAAAGGATCTCATCACGCAATTAATGCTAAGGGGAGAAATTTTAGCGTCGAAAATCAAGAAGCCAGTACCTTATATGAATAAGGCACTGGCTTCTCTTATATAGTGATCTATCTAAGTAGTCGCTTCGCGGACAGAATGGTCGCAGGAGAGTCCACAGTCCAAGGTTCTTTGTCGAAATTTCCCCACAGCCCAGATACTTCCCAGCCAGTCTCTTGTAAGGCTTCTTTCAGGATAGAGCTTGTAATGGGGAACAATAAATTAACCCCTGAGACATCCTCTCTCGTATCTGGAAACTCAATCTTCATGGAAAAATCCAGTTTTCCATCGGGCCGATGCGTATAGAAGCGATAAAATATAAGGTGTTCGGTCTTGATCACGGGTAATTCCTTAACTTGCTTCGCTATAATTCGGTCGTAGTTTACGATTTGTAATAAGAGGTGGGTCCCCTTTTCCCGAAATTGGGCCAAAACCCGTTTTAGTTCACTTTCTCCAGATACATGAGCTAAGGTATTTCCTAAGCAAAAGACACCGTCGAACCGTTCCTTAATGCTTCCGAGGTCATTCATATCTGCAACAGAAAATGAAGCGGTACTCCCGGTCGCGTGAGCCTTCTGATTAGAAATCTCAACCATCTCTTCACTCAAGTCCACACCCAGCACTCTTATACCCGTTTGACTTAATTCAAGAGCAAATGTCCCTGTACCACACCCGATATCTAAGACCGACGTGAGAGCTTCTTGGCTCAGATAATCGTGTAAGAATTGTTTCTGTGATCCTTTCAACGGAAAGATTTCATCATAATATTCAGCTAAAGCGCGGTAAAAGTCCATTCCTCTCCCCCTCATCCTCTGAAATAGGTTAAAGTGTTAAATGAACTTTGTGAACTTGACCGTCATCCTTCAATGAAATGACAGGTTCTAGTAACACTTCATCATCCAAAGTAATCCTCTCGCAACCGGTCATTCTACCCTTTGGATTCTCGACGACAATTTCATACTTGGTAGTTTGATACGAATAGGTTAGGCGGTAGCCAGGCCAGCGGCTTGGAATGCATGGCTTTAAGACTAATTTTTCCCCTTGACGTTTGAACCCTAAAATCCCTTCAAGTCCCGCCTGATACATCCACCCTGATGCCCCAGTATACCACGTCCATCCTCCCCGGCCTACATGTGGATGGATTGCATAAACATCCGCCGCCATAACATAGGGTTCCACTTTGTAACGATTTACCTCATGTTCTGTACGAGCGTGATGGATGGGACTTAACATCTGAAAGAGCTCCAGAGCCTTGTCTCCTTCTCCTAAACTCGTATAAGCCAGAACTGCCCAGGTTGCTCCGTGTGTGTATTGTCCACCATTTTCACGGACCCCAGGAACATATCCTTTAATATATCCGGGATCGGGCAGGAACTTATCAAAGGGCGGGGTGAGTAGCATGAGAATACCATCCTCTTTGCGCCATAAATAGTGTTCTAACGCCAACATGGCATCCTTCGTTCGAGTCGGTCTAGCTGCTCCGGAAAGCACTGACCACGACTGGGCGAGAGCATCAATTTGACATTCATTATTTTGACTAGACCCCAAAGGTGTTCCATCATCAAAATAAGCACGCCGGTACCATCCACCATCCCAACCATGTAATTCCATATTTACTAGGAGCTCCTCTGCCGTCCGACGATACCGGTCTCCCCTCTCCTGATCTTGGCGAATATCACATAAGCTGGCAAACCGTGTCAAGACCAGATAGAGAAACCACCCAAGCCACACGCTCTCCCCTTTTCCTTTAGGGCCAATTCGACTGAATCCATCATTCCAGTCTCCAGTGCCGATAAGCGGTAATCCATGCTCACCAAAGCGCAGCCCCCGTTCGATGGCACGGACACAATGTTCATAGACACTTCCTTGCTCCTCAGAAATCTTGGGAATCGAATATCGCTCATCTTCGTCCTCTTTGAGGAGCTCATCCTCAAGATAAGTGTTTGATTCATCCAAAACCCCAACATCCCCTGTGCGTTCAATATAATGGCTCGTTACGAAGGGTAGCCATAATAAATCATCAGAGAATTTTGTGCGTATCCCTTTTCCTTTTCCTGCGTGCCACCAATGCTGCACATCCCCTTCTATAAATTGATGACCACAGTGGAGGATAATTTGTTCTCGAGTGGCCTTAGGAGTCGTATAGACAAGGGCCATTACGTCTTGAAGTTGATCCCTAAAACCAAAGGCTCCCCCTGATTGATAAAAAGCTGAACGCGCCCATAGGCGACAAACTACCGTTTGGTAAAGGAGCCAGCGGTTCAGAAGTAAGTTCATTGACGGGTCAGGCGTCTGAACCTGAACGGCACCCAACAACTCATCCCAATACTGCTTAACTTCCTCAAACGCCGTCATAATCGTTTCAGGCTGTCCATAAGAGGCTATAATATTTTCTGCCTCTTGACGGTTTTCTGTTTCACCCAGTAAGAACGTAATGGTCTTACTCTCACCGGGAGATATGGAAAATATGAGTTGCAGAGCAGAACATGGATCAAGACCTGCCCCCACTGTTTCCGAGAAATGGTCTAGCCTTAACCCCATAGGGTCTTCTAGGCTCCCGTTCCGTCCGATAAATTCAGTGCGATCCCCGGTATAACTTGTCACGGGTGTTCCCGTAGCGGTTAGGAACCCCATCCGACCAGCAAACTCTTCTTGATACGTGTTTCGAGTGAAAAAGATATCACGCTCATCATCATATTCTGTCACCAAATACGGAGCCGTCTGTTCTCGTGCCACTCCCATCACCCATTCAACATAATAGACCGCACTAAGTTTCATCGGATGATCCGTTGTGTTCACAATGACTAATTCAATGATCTTTACCGGCTCCCTAACAGGGACGAAGAGACGAAGGGTTTGCTTCAAGCCATGACTGTAATGCTCGAAAATCGAATACCCTTGGCCATGCCGAATGGTATATGAACCCTTTTCACGTTTAGGATTAATAGTTACTGACCAAGATTCCCCGGTTTCTTCATCACGCAAGAATAAAGCTTCCCCAGTGGGATCTTGAATTGGATCATTTGACCAAGGCGAGAGTTTGTTCTCCCGACTGTTGAGAGACCAGGTATAACCAGACCCCGCTTCTGATACCTGAAAGCCGAACTTAGGATTGGCAATAACATTGATCCAAGGCAGCGGAGTGTTCATCCCTTCCAGAAGTTCGATAATATACTCTTGCCCATCTTCGCTAAACCCACCGTATCCATTAGCAAACTGCAGATGACGAGCCACTCGACCTATCGCTTCTTCACCAAGTTCACGTGTCTCCTTCTGGATTTGAACTGGTTGTTCATGAGTATCCGCATCACGAGACTGCTCACCGTCCGCAAATATAACCTTTCCTTTTTTGCGCAATTGAACGGAGCACGAGCCTCCATCTCCACTAAACGTCATCCGAGCCACAGCACAGAGAAGGGTGACATCATCCGGGTGAACATGGCCTTTTTGTAAAAGGAAGACGCCACCAGCCTTATTTAAAAGATCTCGGGCATGCCCCATGGAAATGAAATCACGGAGGCTATCTTGGAAGGCCTGAACATAACTGCTCTCATCCTCATTGAGAATGACAAGATCAGCAAACAATCCTTTAAGTCTCCAGTATTCATGGATTGTTAAAAGTCGTCTGACCAAATCCAAATTCTCAGCGTCCTTCACTCGAACAAGGACGATCGGAAGATCTCCTGATATGGCATATGGCCATAGAGAAGACTGTCCTTTACGATTATTCTCAACGCATTCGGCCACGTCTCTTCGGCAAGGGCTTAGATAGAGCAAATGACCACCGAGGCTTAAACCCTCATTTGCCTGTGCCGCTGTTAAATTCAGATGTCGTAGCTCCATTTTGCTATGTGTCCATGCCAGCTCAAACGCCCTATTAACAGCAAGCGGATCCCGATATTTTTCTGCAATACGAGATATATCCTCCCGATTTTCGGCGTATCCAACGGAGAAGCAGACTCGCACGGTCTGACCAGAGCCAATCCTAACTCGCTGACGGAGGCTCATCATCGGATCGAGCACAGCTCCGACGGTATTGGATAAGGGGCGATTTGCCTCTAACGCCAGAGGTTTAGCAAGACTTCTCCCACGTCCGATAAAACGCGCTCGGTCCGTTTCATACTGCAGAGAACCCACCTTTTCTCCCTCCGTAGCGACCGTATGCATGAGCCATAACCGAGCCTGATTTTCACTGCGTGGTCTTCGTGATGCCAATAGAGCGTCGTTCGCAAATTCGGTTTGAATAAAGAGATTGCTAAACGCCGGATGGGCAGAATCCTCACTCGGCCTGGCCAAGACCACTTCAAAATAGCTAGTTACTTCCACTATCCGGTCATGCTTACTGTGATTCGTCAAAGAAATGCGTCGCATCTCCGCTTGATCTTCAGGGGATACAACCACTTCTGTACGGGTTGTTATGTTTCCATCCTTGCGATAGAACTCAACCCGATCCGGTGCATAGGTCACCTTATAGTCCTCGCCGGAATTCTGGCAAGGCTGATGTGTTGCGGACCATACGTCCCCTGAATTCAAGTTTTGAATATAAAAGTACATGCCCCAGGCATCTCTCGTCACATCTTCTCGCCATCGGGAAAGGCTAATCTCCTTAAAACGACTGAACCCTGCCCCGGCATTTGTCAGCATGACAGAATATTGTCCATTGGAAATACAGTGCGTGACAGGGATAGGACTCCGCGCGGTATTCATAAAAATGAACTGGTTTTGGTCCGGATCGATATCCTTAACTTGACGTTCTGTCACAACCTGCTCCCCGACTAGTTGAGGAATAGCAGTGCTAGACTCCGGTAGACGTTCCTGCAACAGAAGCTCCGTGGCTTGAATCAAGGCCTCACTATGTAGACGCTGCTGCATAATATTTTCATGTAACACATTGTCAAGCGCTAATAAACTCATGCCTTGGTGATGGGCCATGAAACTCTGGATCAGCATAAAAGTACGCCCGACTGGGATGCGCTCGCTGGTATAGTCGGCCGCTTCATATAACCCATAACGTCCCGCAAAACCTCGTTGTTCCATCATTGAAATATTCAATAAAGCCTCATGCGGAGAGACCATTAAGGCCAGAAAACTTGCGTAGGGCGCAATCACAAGATCTTGGATTAACCCTCGTTTAAGACCCAATCCTGGAACGCCGAAGGCCTTATACTGATAATTAAGCTGGGGGTCAAACGCATAAAAACCTGACTCGGATATTCCCCAGGGTACGCCCAGTTCCTGACAATACTTCCTTTGCACTTCCACAACGGAACGATATGTTTCGTCGAGCAGTGTCCGTTCATAATTCCGCATAACCAGAAGCGGCATTAGGAATTCAAACATCGTTCCACTCCACGAAACTAAACTTCGTTTACCTTTAGTCATCGTCAAAGAACGTCCAAGTTTGAACCAATGACTATGAGGCACATCCCCTTTGGCGATCGCGATAAAGCTGGCCTGACGGGCCTCTGAGGCCAATAAATCATAATAGGATTTATCAAGCATACTTTCTGCAACACGATAGCCAATCGAGAAGAGTTGACGTGTTTCGTCAAACAACGGACAAAAATCTGTGGATAAGGCTATCAGCTCAAGCTGTTGCTGTATTACCCCTGACCTATGAATATAATCCTGAATTTTCGTAAGCGCAGGCTCGATCAACTCCCTGAGCTTATCTGTAAGCTCACTTTTCTCTAGTACACCGGCGTAGCAAATAGCGATTTCAGACAAGCTAGCTGTTTTGCAAACCTGCTCCTGCAGGAGCACCGGTATTTCCAAGCGCTCTGGTTCGACGACCCATGGGTAAATTTCCCCCGTCTCTTGCCGAAAAGATTGAATCATCGTATCAAGACGACGTGCCCAATATACCCCTTCACTGTTTAATTCCTGTTCGGTAACGTGCGCTGGCCAGAGGGACAATAGATTCAGCCAGCTCTGAAGATTCCACCCTTCGATTGACCCTAGAACACGATCAAGGGCTAACCCGAAACCATTAAGCTCCGCATCCGTCTCCTTACCAACTGCCTCAATCAATAAGTCATAAGTATCCTTAAGACCACTCACTAATTGCAGATCAAACAACGGCTTGTCTCTTATGGCTTCAGCAAGTCCAGATTTTAGAGTCAATAAATAAAGCACAAAATTTCCACTATCGACAGTGGACACATAACGCGGTTCTAAGGGTACAAGGGTCTGGGTATCATACCAATTGTAAAGATGCCCTTCCCAATGTCCGAGCTTCTCAAGCGTTTCTAACGTGTGTTCAATTCGTTCATGCATAGTTCCTAACGTAATGTATCCGAAATCTCTTGCAGACAAATTTGCCAGTAAGGCTAGTCCTATGTTTGTAGGAGACGTCCGATGGGCGACCCCGTTCGCTGGATCGATTTGCACATTATCTGGAGGTAGCCAGTGATCTTCGGGGCAGACAAATTCTTCGAAAAATGCCCAGATTTTTCGAGCGTAGCGTCGTAAAGCGAACTGTTCTGAATCAGAGAGACGATCGATCGTATACTGATTCGGCTGACTTAGGCGATAAGCAACCCAAATTGAAGCCACCCATGCGAATGCCAATGGCACAAATCGACCTAACTTGCTAGGAAACGAAAAGCGAATGGTCAAAACCGCTAACAAAACAAATATAATCACCGACCACATCGAACTGAACATCGACTTCAAGCTGGCATCTATGCGTTTCTCAGTATCTGCTGCGGTTTCCCATTCCAACAGATTTCGGTGTGAAACAAACTGACGATAGACACTTCGTGTGATTGCATCTAGCATTATTAAGGCCTGAAAAGGGAGGAAGACAAACTGAAGCGCAAACTGAGTGATCAAATTCAGGAGTTCTTGGCCCACGTTTCCTCGGTCTGTTCCTTCAACTAACAGCTTACTGATCATATATAAAACCATCGGCATGATTAAACTTAAGGAGATCATGCCTACCCATACCCACGGCTCTCCGGAAAGGACTGTGAACGCTAAACTCATAAGCAGTAACTGTACAGGAGCTTCCAAGCTTCTCCTCATATTATCGAAAATTTTCCAGCGTGAAACAAAAGGGATCGGCTTAAATAACCAAGGTAAAAGCTGCCAGTCCCCCCTCACCCAGCGATGTTGTCGACGCATGTAAGAGAGGTAGTTGGCAGGATAACCATCGATCAACTCGATGTCCGTCACGAGTCCAGCTCTTGCATATAATCCCTCGATCAAATCATGGCTGAGGATCGTATTTTCTGGAAAGGCCTTATGGGTCACTTGGTGGAATATGTTGACATCATAGATTCCCTTACCGGTAAAAATGCCTTCGCCGAACACGTCTTGATAAACATCTGATACCGCCGTTGTATAGGGATCAACTCCAACTCTTCCAGAAAAGATACGTGCAAATTTAGAAGCGCCTGCGCTCAGGATTGAAACTCCAACACGAGGTTGAAGGATACCATAACCCTGAACTACCCGTCCCCCATCCTCACTCAGGTGCGGAGCGTGTAGAGGATGGGCAAGAGTTCCTATTAGTTTCCTGGCAGTTCCCTGTGGCAACTGAGTGTCGGCATCCAGCGTGATTACATAACGAAACGTGGGAAGAAGCGATAATTCTCCAATTTGAACATCATAGCTAGTTGCCCCATCCTGGCGTAAGAGGCAGTTAAACTCCGCAAGTTTTCCACGCTTTCTTTCCCAGCCCATCCAGACGCCTTCAGAAGAGTTGAAAATCCGCTTACGATGAAAGAAGTAAAACTTATCTTGACCGTACTTGTGGTTTAGATTCACAATCGCAGTAGTTGCCACCGCAATGATTTCTTCATCGCCTTGAACTATTTCAGACGACGCATCTGTGAAGTCACCCAGAAGAGCAAAATGCAAATTAACATCTCGATTGGCTAGATAGTAAACTTCAAGTTCACCGATTAGCTCTCTAACTCTGTCAACACTCGTTAACAGTGTCGGTACAGCAACCATTGTGCGTAATTCTTCTGGAATCCCTTTCCTAAGTTCTAATTTTGGCAGGAATGTGGGATTGAAAAGTTTCGAAGCCGCCCAATTTAAGACGGGTATGATCAAACTACTTGCCCAAATCAATAGCCCAATAAGTAAAATAACGTAGACTAGAGCAAGTGGTTTCACAGGATTGGCGTATGTCAAGCCCACAGAACATAAAATGCCCGTACCCATTAGCATGCTACCAAAATAATACAACACCGGTTTATTTCGAATCGCACGGGGAATCTTACCTTTAAAGTTCCGGGACTCTCCATAGTCCTGTGTCAATTCCTGTTCGAGCGCAACCCGACCTGCTCCAATTAAATCATAGCCGACATGGGACGCAAGTGAGTGTCCTTGCTCATGAGCCTGTTCCGCCCTTAATAGCACTTTCCGAGCAACCACCAGCTCCGAAACTTTGAATTGTCTGGCTATCTTTTCAACTTGATGGCGGTATGCGTCCCGTGACTCAAAGTCCATTTCACTATAAACTTGAGCTGGATCCTTGTTAAAGACGTCTTCCACCAAACTGACTTCTTCAAAAAAACGAGGCCAATCTTCAGCGGTGATAAAATGGATGCTCCCAATGGCATGACCCATAGACACCTGATACATCGTCTGACGTTGGCGTTCAAGTTTTGCTAGTTCTTCAATCGTAGTGTCTTGTTTAGCTACAACTCGGTCGACCCAGTGTAAGAGTGGGGCCACGTCTACTCCGAAGTCCCTCAGGCGCTTGAGAATCTGTTCCGCATAAGCGGAGGAATATTCTTCTTGCGGGCTGAGAGTTTTCAAGATACCTTCCCATTCCTCTGGCTTATGTTCTAATTCTAAGAGGGGCATCACCCACTGATCGGCGGCTTCTCTTTCCGCTTGAGTCAAAAGTATTTGTTCCGTTAACCTTCGAATATTTTCTAGCAGGACAATGCGTAACATAATGGGAACCGCCCATATCTCACCGCTAGATAAAGGGACTTGAACCTGATAAGCGTTGATAAACGCCTTGAGAGTATCACTTTGCAATTGACTATCCGTATGTTCAATAAGTTCAACTAATAACCCGTACACCCGTGGGTATCCTTGGAAGTCTCCACTGGCGTTACATGGTAATTGACGTTCAAATTTATCAGGGAGGCTTCTTTGAATCTCCTCTCTTAAATCTTTCAGACTATAAAAGTTATCTAATAACCATTCTGTAGCAGGCACAATATCCTGTGTCCTTGCTGAATATTCCATGATTTCGCGGTACGCTTCAGTTAAGAACTTCATGTTTTGCTTTACCCTAGGTAACAATGTTCGTTTTGAATGGTTGGTGTCCTGGTGAGCATAAAATCGAGCAATCTCTTCAGCATGACTCATCAGATCTTCTCGGTTTAAGACAATATCTTTATATGGTTTATCTTTCGTAATTGGTCGTGTGAAAAACTTCATTCTTCGTCTCCATCTATTTTTTTACATCCATTTAAGCATTATTCCCACTTCTCCTCACTTCATTCATCATAAAGAAACACCCTAGCCGTTCATCACGGCTAGGGTGTTTCAAAGTTCATCCGAAACGTTCATTAAATTCTTCTAAGGTTAAGAGCACATGTCGTGGCTTACTTCCCTCGTAAGCTCCAACGACCCCTTGTTCTTCAAGCATATCCATTAAGCGTGCCGCACGAGCATATCCTAATTTTAAGCGGCGCTGCAGGAAGGAAACCGAGGCCATATTGGTTCTAATGAAAAGCTGACCTGCGTCAATGAACAAGGCGTCATCTGGTCCATTACTCTCGTCGGCTTTCAGGGTTGTTTCAGCAAAAAGCCGTTCTGGATCAAGGTACTCCGGTCTACCTAATCCTTTCCAATGCATAATGACTCGCTGTACTTCATCATCGGTGACTAAACAGCCTTGCACACGCAATGCTTTATTGACGCCTAGAGGAGAATAAAGCATGTCTCCTCTCCCGAGAAGTTTTTCGGCACCGGTTGCATCCAGAATGGTGCGTGAATCGATTTGAGATGAAACTGCAAAGGAAATCCGGCTGGGTATATTGGCCTTGATCACCCCTGTTATCACATCGACCGATGGCCGTTGTGTGGCAATCACTAAATGAATCCCTGCGGCCCGGGCCATTTGAGCTAAGCGACAGATGGCTTCTTCAACTTCCCCGGCGGCAACCATCATTAGATCGGCTAATTCATCGATGATTACGACAATAAAGGGTAAGGCAGGTGTATCTCTCACAGTTTCCACGGATTTCAATTTGTTATAACGTTCGATATCCCGAACCCCAGCTGCTGCAAAGAGTTCATATCGGTTTTCCATTTCTTTAACAATCCATTTCAAAGCACTGGCAGCTTTCTTCGGGTCTACGACGACTGGAGCCAAAAGGTGCGGGATGCCGTTATATTGACTGAGCTCCACCATTTTCGGATCCACCATCAGAAACTTTACTTCATCTGGAGTTGCATTGAAGAGAATGGAATTGATGATCGTTGTAATACATACACTTTTCCCCGACCCTGTAGCCCCTGCCACAAGGAGATGCGGCATTTTTATCAAGTCAGCAATAATCGGTTGATCTGCAATATCTTTTCCTAAGGCTACCTTGAGCTTAGAAGGGTATTGTCCGAAATTAGTGGTGTCTAACACCTCTCGAAACGGTACAGAGCGAGCCTGTTTATTCGGAACTTCAATCCCAATAGCCGCTTTACCAGGAATCGGGGCCTCAATGCGCACATCCCGAGCAGCTAGGCCAAGGGCGATATCATCGGAAAGATTCACGATCTTACTAATTTTAACACCCGGCGCTGGGGCTAACTCATACCGGGTAATAACCGGGCCTCTTGTAACACGAATAACTTTTGCCTTAACCCCAAAATCCAAGAGCACTTGTTCTAGAAGTTTCGAAGTTTCAGTATCCTGTATTACGACACGATGTGGCACTATATCTAGCACATCGAAATCAGGGAATGTCCAGTGATTGACCCTTTCAGCGCTACTCACAACCTGAGCTTCCTCTGCACCTTCCAGTTGCTCGGGCATATTATTAATTAACTGAGGAGCTGGCACCACATTGGCTGGTTTGAGTTCTAAGGGAGCGGTCACCGGAGTTACATACTCTTGCGTTTCAATAAGAGTACCTACCGTCTCCAAAAACTCAGCCTTGGAATCCGTGACTGGTGCAGATTCTACTGTCACTGCATCCTCTGTCAGGTCCTCTGTCGAATCAGCGTCTAAGATTGAAATTATTTTTGCTTCTAGCTCAACCGTTGAACTCGAACAGGCAACCACTTGAGCTATCTTCTCAGCCTCGTCGATCGTCCTACTACTTTCCCTCAAATCCCCGACATAATCTAGTGTTTCCTGATCTAGGGGGTTATCAGCACCCTTAAATTGGGCAAGAAATTCATCTTGATCCGTTTGAGACTTAAACGCTGAAGAAAATTGTTTAGGTTTCTCCAATGGTATCTTCGATATTTCCGCAAGTTTCAAGTTCTCGTGGCTAGGGATCGCTGGAACTAATCGTTCCTCTTGGTCAACTTCTTCGATATAATCTGCAAGACCCTTTAGAATCGTCATTTTGACGGGCTTAGTCGGGTTATATGATTTCCCTATTCCAAAATAAGACGGAAAATCCCGCCCTAGCTCTTCCATTTCTTCTGCCCTCTGAGCATCTGAATCCTTCATTTCCACCCATTCTGGCGATGAAAAATATTGATTAAACCCCTGCAAGCTAACAAGTTGTCCTGCAGGAAGAGTTATACCCCTAGAAACAGTGTCCTGTTTTACCCTTGATTTCTTTGAGCGGTCTGAACTCAACTGATCAGATTGCTTCTCTCTGCGATTCCCAAGCGTTCTGACACCAGTTGATGTTAACAGGGTACCAGTTCTTGTCCAAAGAAAGAGCGATAATAACATACATAAGAATAACCCAACCCAAGCCATATTTCCTAAGAACGACGCAAATACGGAATAAATCTGTTTTCCAACAACAACGCTAAAAGCGCCACCTAGCAACCCAATCAAAGAGAAAAAAAACAAAAATACGCTGAAAACTCTCGGCCACGAATAATTTGGATCTTTTTCTCTCTTCGGCACCCTTTCCACCTCCATACTTCTTATCTATTATGGTAGATGAGCTAGGCGAATGTCAAAAGATTTTTTCAGGTCATTCGTAATTTGAATTTAGTAGCTCAACAATACACCATCTTGATTCGGCAAAGGATGAAATATTTCCTGAGATATTTCTCCGTCCTCATTCAAAAAAACGTTACCCGAATACATAAAATCTCCTTTAGTCCAATATCGTAAGTCCAGAAATTCGACGTTGCATTCTTCAGCCTCTGAGAAATGGGCAATCACGTGATAATAAGGAGTAAATTGGCTAAAAATTTCAGCTAGACTTCCTTCGAGGGCATTCGTAACAGAGGGGTTCGCTTCATCGAGCTTAGGTAAAACTCGGCAAATCGACGGAGTTTGGTTCCGTATAATGCCAAAACGCACAAAGTCCTCTTGAAACAGAATGAAGTTCCAGGTGAAAGGATGATACATCGCTGGGAGAACTTTGACTTGATCCCGTTCTGTCAAATGATAGAGATTCATTAATCGGTCTCTCGTTTTCCTTTGACCTAGGTGGCGGTATCCCAGATATAAGGCACTAATCAGTAAAGCAGTAATCGATGAGGGTTCCGCTAAGGCTGGAGTTCTAAGTGAAATCATAGAAGACACAAAGAAGGAAAATAAAACGACGGGATCAGTAAGCATGATCATGTCTACAGTAATTTTCTTGCGTGAAAAAGGCCATAGAAGCTCGGCACCATAAGAATTTAATAAGTCCATTATCCCGTGAGACATCGTCCCCATCAGTGTCCAAAAGAAAACAGTCGTCCAAGAGGTCGATGGGTAAATTAAATAAAGCGATGTGCTTAAACCCAGTGCCATACCAGTGAGAGCAATTAAAGAATGACTGGCTCCACGATGTTTCAATAAATAATTTAAGCGACCTTTTACATGAGCTATTATATCTATATCAGGGAGCATTGCACCCAATGTGCATCCCAAGAATACAGGATCATTCAGTTGGATTGCATGACCGGAAAGGGTACTCAATGCAATCCCTATTAAGCCATGTGTTATCGGATCCATCTTAGCGCACCTCCACTTTCTAAGGCAAATACGGTAATCTTCAACAATCTTTATTATACCATAAAGCTGTAGAGAAGAACTAGTTACTTTTGATTCCTCGTTTTCCATTATTTTATTTCATGTAGTAACTTCTGTGATTCATCTCGACGATATTGAAAGCAGGAGGGTTTATTATTGATACGCCTAAGAAGAGAGAGGCCGCATTGAACTTTCAATGCGGCCTCTCTCTTCTTACAAAAACATGTCCGTCGAAGAGTTTACCCTTTACTGGCATGAGCAGCTACTTTTATAGAATTATTAACGTCGTGAATTTCCGGGATATATTGGATCATGTCCTCAGCAAATTTCCGATCTTCTTCTGAATACACTTCACCGGTCAGAAAAGCAATACCATCTTGAACAAAGGCACGAATTTGTCCTGAATTCAAACGATGTTGACCCAGCTTAGCGACTAACTGTTCCGTTAACCATAAATCGTCCCCTTGCGAGCGGTGACGGGTAAATACTTCGCTGACCACTGCTTTAACCCCAGGTACCTGATAAGCTGTT
Source organism: Desulfosporosinus sp. (assembly GCA_036569365.1). Lineage (GTDB taxonomy): Bacteria > Bacillota > Desulfitobacteriia > Desulfitobacteriales > Desulfitobacteriaceae > Desulfosporosinus. The sequence goes on from DATCQU010000014.1 coordinate 72,688, forward strand.
TCTACAACCCATTCCATCGCTTCCTGCGTATTAACCAGTCCACTGAGAGTAATCAGACCATTACGGGCTTCTGTTGTAATCTCTTGCGCATTAACCCAGGGGGAGGCAACTAACGCATTTTCCACGCGATTTACCAAAGTTGCGTCATCCACGGCCTTCTCCAAAAATTGAATCTCGCTGCGAACTTCTTTCACCCCTCGAACTTGAGACGCTAAGCGTTTCGCCAACCGTTCTGTACTCTGGGTCTCAACATGCCCGAGTAATGTCGCTATTCCTCGGCTTACGCGACAACCTAACGTTGTGATATCCATATAATTAGATCCTTGAAAACGCTCATTAATGCCTTTTGCTACTTCTTTATCCGTGATACTTCCGTCATTGGCCACGGTTAACGAATTATCCAATTCCCGAACCCCATCGATTCGACCCACCCGACTTCCGAAAAAATCCTTTTCGGCGAGACTGTCAACCGTCCCCCAAAGTGTTGCCCGATCGCCTTTAACCTCCACGTGTAGTCCTTGGCCACTTACTCCGAAATGTGTATGAATGAGTTTGTTGATATCGCGAAGGACATCTTGTTCAGAACGTGAATTATGCATATATCTCCCTCCAAAATGAAAACTGTTACTCTCTCACTTAGAGGGTATTTTATCCCAAGATATCCTCTTTTAATCTAAAGCCACAAGTTAAATCTACGATTGGAGTTTTGTTAAGTTGGCCGCAACATTTTCTAGGCGATGTAATTGTTCTCTCAATCCAAGAACAATTAGAAGATCCCCCTGCAAAATTTCTTCTGATGCCCCTGGATTACTTATAACTCGGTGATCTCGTAAGATCGCGAGCACCATTGCCCCTGTTTGTTGTTTAATCCCGCTGGTTGACAATGTCTTCCCAACCAAGCAAGAACCTTGGTCAACCCGCAGTTCTTCCAATTCCATCTCAATACTGTGATCATGAATCACAGTCTCGATAAAGTCCACACTAATAGGTTTTAAAATAGACATGGCCATACGCCATCCACCTAAAATAGCAGGAGATATCACTTTATCTGCTCCGGCACGTAATAACTTTTTCTCAGACTCTAACTTATCCATTCGAGCAACCACATGAATACCGGGATTAAGGCCTTTGGCGGTTAAGGTAACAAAGACATTTAACGAGTCCTCTGGTAAGGCGGAGATAAGTCCTTTGGCCTTATTGATGCCTGCTTTTTTCAAGGTTTCATCTTGCGTTGCATCACTTTGAATAACTAAAAAACCTTCTTCAATCAATTCATTTGCGAGATCCTCTTGTTGCTCAATAAGCACACAAATGGCACCCTCCTTACGAAGGCGATAAAGGACTTGCCGGCCTACACGCCCCGCTCCGCAAACAATGATATGATCCTGAAGTCGTTCGATCTTCTTATTCATCTTTCTTCTCCCATACACACCGGCCAATTGACCTTCAATTAGATAGGCCATCATAAGACCAGCAAAATAAAGCATAACGCCAACTCCGACCAGCATCAAG
>DATCQU010000015.1:0-61116 GCA_036569365.1 Desulfosporosinus sp.
GTCATCAAATTTGGGCCACAACATACCTGGTGTATCTAAAAGTTCAACTCGTTCATGAATTCGAACCCATTGATTTCCACGGGTCACTCCTGGCTTGTTACCGACTTTAGCTTGGGCTCCGCCCGTTAATTGATTAATCAATGACGATTTGCCAATGTTTGGGATACCCACAATCATGACCTTAATCATCTGTGGACGAATGCCTTTTTCAGCCTGCCTTGCTTGTTTAACAAGCACCATGCGTTCCAATTCTGGTACAATCTGTTTAACCCCAAGCCCTGTAGTTGCGCTAACCGCATAAACAGGACTTGATGTTCTTAGGTGCGTGAGCCATTTTGACGTCCAATTGGGATCAGCCAAATCCGCTTTATTAAGTAGTAATAATCTGGATTTGTTACCAAGCAGTTTATGTAGCATCGGGTTACGGCTACTAACTGGTATTCGGGCATCGGCAAGTTCTAAAACAACATCCACCCATTGAAGTTGTTCAATTAAAAGGCGTCTTGCTTTAGCCATATGCCCTGGAAACCATTGAATCGTCATGAATATCCCTCATTATCCTTTATAAAGAATCCCCTTCTTTTAGTGGGGCGTTCAGATTGTTGTTAAAAAAACCTAAACCGCTGAAAAGGGTAGTATAACAACCAAGCTTTTCCCAAAAGGTAGTTTTTAGGAAGAAGCCCCCATTCTCGTGAATCTTCACTCTCACGTCGATTATCTCCGAGGAGAAAAACCTTCCCCACCGGAACGATTTCCGGACCAAAAGGAGGGTAATCACCCGGTTTAACATATGGTTCCTGAATATGGTTCCCATTCACAAAGACTTGATTGTCCCGGAGTTCCACCGTTTCTCCCTCGGTAGCAATAACCCGTTTAACGAAGGTCCGCTTAGTATCTTTAGGAAATGCAAATACAACGACATCTCCACGGGAAGGAGCCCACCAGCGATACGCAAGGCGATTAACAAGAATGCGATCTCCCGGGGTCATACCAGGCTCCATAGAAGGCGAAGGGATCAAATAAGGTTGCCATACTCCCCAACGTAAAAGGCCACCAAGCAGCAAAACCGTGACGATGATACCTAAAACCCATTTTCTGTTTGATTTCTTATGTTCCATGTTACACTCCCCTCTTGCACTACTCTTTTAGTATGAACAAGATTCTTGGGAGCATACGCCAAAAATAAAAATACACTTGCCGACTGGTAAAAAAAAAGAGCCAGATTGCTCCAGCCCATTTTTAACCTTAGACAATGCGACGATCGCGAATTCGCGCCGCTTTACCTGAAAGTCCACGTATATAGTAAAGCTTAGCCCGGCGTACCACACCCCGGCGAGCCACCTCAATCTTATCCAAGCGAGGTGAATGTAGAGGAAAAGTACGTTCTACCCCGACGCCAGCGAAGACACGACGAACGGTAAAAGTTTCTCTGATGCCGCCACCTTTCTTTGCGATGACGAGCCCTTCAAAAAGCTGAATACGTTCACGAGTTCCCTCAACGATACGCACATGTACACGTACTGTATCACCTGGACGGAAGTTAGGAAGATCCTTTTTCATTTGCTCTTCTTCAATCATGCGAATATAATCCATTATAAAATTCCCCCCTTCCTTGTCTAGATGTTCATACACTGATTTTCAGCTAGCGGACCATCCCTTAAAGACTTATTTATTTTATCATAACCCCTTTAGTTATGCAACAATTTTCAATCTAAACGCCATTAAACGGCCTTACACCAGAATCCTAGTTTTCTTCACTCTAGTGTCCGCGTAGGCGGTCCAAGATAATAGCCACTGCGGAACGTACCGACAAATGATTGTAATCCGTCGGTCCATAGATAGGCTCAAGAATACGATCCATGTTTTCAACATCTTCCTTGAGTAGTCCCCAGCCTGTACCAAACAATAGTAGAATCGGAGTGTCTGACGATTCTATGTCCTCACGGAGCTGTGCATAGGTGACAGTATTGGCATATTTCCGAGCATCCGTCGCCACTTTAACAGGGGCTATCCCATGTTCTGCTTCAATTTCCGCATAAACTTGTGCCAGATTCTCAGCGATTTTCACCCGAGCGAACGCTTCTTGACGATCTGGATTATATTCTGCACCATAACCCTCTTGCCAAAACCCCATAATCCGCCCTGCCAATTTACGCTGTGCTTCAGCGGGATGAACGACGTAATAGCGTTTTATGCCATAAGTTGTCGAACAACGAGCAATATCATGTAGGTCTAGGTTCGTGATTGAAGTCGCGACCGTCTCCATATTTTTATTGTAAACAGGCGCATGGATCAAAGCCAAATAAATGTCTGCCATGGAGGCCCCTCCCAACTTACTTTAAATGTGCCTCACTCGAGGACCGCCGCCTTCGTTTAGGCTTCGGGCAGAGATGTTCCCATTTTGTTCTCCATAGCGCAATATTCGGGTGGTCAATCACAAGTTCTTCCAGTAGCGGATAATCGTCTACCCCAAAAGTAACTGCTTCTATCAAATCCGGGCGCCTCAAAAAAGTGCGTCTTAGCGACTCTTTCCTCTGCCAGCGCTTAATCATAGCATGATGTCCCGATAACAAGATATCTGGCACCTGCCGTCCCTCGAAATCAGCCGGACGGGTATACTGCGGATACTCTAAGAGTGAGATACTATGCGAGTCCTCCTCAGAGGAAGCATCTTCTCCTAGAACTCCAGGCAGCAGCCGTGCTACAGCATCAATCATGACCATCGCTGCTAGTTCCCCGCCTGTCAATACATAGTCCCCTAAGGAGACCTCTTCATCGGCCAACTCGCGAATCCGCTCGTCAAATCCCTCGTAATGCCCACAAATGAAAACAAGTTCCTCTGCTTCAGACCATTCTTCAGCCTTGTTCTGAGAAAAGACTTGCCCTTGAGGGGACAATAGGATCACTCTTCTCTTACCTGACGGGTTAGGCAAATCACGTATAGCAGCGTAAATCGGTTCGGGCTTTAAGAGCATGCCAGCTCCCCCGCCATAGGGCACATCGTCAACATTTTTATGTTTGCTAGTCGCATAATCTCGAAAGTTCACGAGCTGTATCTGTAGCAATCTAGCCTCTTGAGCACGTTTTAGAATACTTTCCTGCAAAGGCGTAAACATTTCTGGAAATAGCGTTAAGACGGTAAATTGCATCATCCTTTGTTTAGCCATCGATTAACCCAAGGGGAAGTATGACATCCATGCGTCGACCAGAGACATCCACCTTCTGGACAACACTCTTAAGAGCTGGGATACATATCTCGCCTTTAGGTCCTTTAACCAAGTAGACATCATTCGCTCCAGTTTCCAGCACTTGAGCCAAGGTACCTAGCAAGACATCGCCCTCATAGACCTGCATCCCTTCAAGCTCGAAGTAGTACCACCCTTCTTTGAGGGGAAGAACTTCTGAACGGTCGATACGGACTTCCCAGCCACGGTACTTCTCTGCCTGTTCTATGCTATCGATCCCCTCAACGTTGAGCAAGACCAAGCCCATCTGTACGCGGGCCGAAATAATCTTGAAGTGTTGATTGATCTCCCCGCGCCACAAGATAATTTCCTGCAGTTTCAGAAACCGCTCAGGGTCTTTTGTTAACGGATAAATCTTTAATTCTCCCCCGACCCCATGCGGACGTAATACTTCTCCAATCAGCACTTCATTCATACTCTTGCCCCTTTCAAGCAGATAGTTGAAGACGTTGAGAAGGGCACTAAGCCCCCCTCAACGTCATTGATCAATGTCCATATGAACTCGGCGACCATCTTTGACAGCTGCCGCTTTAACCAGCGTTCGAATAGCATTCGCGATCTTCCCCTGTTTCCCAATAACCTTCCCCATATCCTCTGGTGCGACAGTCAACTGCAAATGAACGCTCTTGTCCGTCTCAGACTGGGTAACGATAACTCGGTCGGATTGATCAACCAACGCTTTCGCGAGGATTTCTACAAGTTCCTTCACAGGAACCACCCCCCTACTCACTACACTTAGTTCTTGGACTCGTGGAATTTAGTTAAGATGCCAGCCTTACTCAAAAGAGACCTGGCAGTATTGGAAGGTTGAGCGCCAGTTGATAACCATTTCAACGCCTTTTCCTCGTCAATATTCAAAACCTCAGGGTTTTTTGTAGGATCATAATAACCAATCTGTTCAATGTATTTTCCATCACGGGGAGCCTTAGCATCCGCAATAATCATACGATAGAAAGGATTCTTTTTCGCTCCCATGCGACATAAACGAATTTTCGTAGCCATGTTTTTCACCTCCTTAACAGAATATCCTTTACAGGGACGGAAAGCGCATTCCAGGCTTTTTGCCTTTTTTACCCTTTTTGCCCATCCCAAGCATTCCCATGCCACTCGGGCTAGCAAATTGCTTCATCATTTTTTGCATTTGTTCGAACTGTTTTAAGAGTCGTCCAACTTCTTGAACCGACGTCCCGCTTCCTTTGGCAATTCGTTTTTTGCGGGAATCTTTAATAACAGTAGGTTTGCGACGTTCTTCTACCGTCATCGACCGAATGATGGCCTCAATATGGTCCGTATCCTTCTCGTCGATTTTCACGTCTTTTAATTGCTTACCCATACCACCCGGTAGCATCTCCAAAATCGAGGAAAGTGGACCCATTTTTTTCATCTGCTGCATCTGTTCAAGGAAATCATCGAGAGTGAATTCCTGTTTACGCAACTTCTGTTCCATTTCCTTGGCTTTTTTCTCATCAAAAGACTCTTGCGCCTTCTCGATTAGGGTCAGGACATCACCCATGCCCAAGATACGGGAAGCCATACGATCGGGATGGAAGGGTTCTAGTGCGTCCATTTTTTCGCCCATCCCAGCAAACTTGATGGTACAGCCGGTCACCGCTTTAATGGAAAGTGCTGCTCCTCCGCGCGTATCCCCATCTAGTTTTGTGAGGATAACCCCATCAAGGCCCAGATCATTGTGAAATGACTCCGCAACATTTACAGCATCCTGACCCGTCATGGCATCTACGACCAGTAATATCTCATGGGGTTTCACCGCGGCTTTGATTTCCTTAAGTTCACCCATCAGTTCTTCGTTGATATGCAACCGTCCAGCCGTATCGATGATGACCACATCTTGACCATTGGAATTAGCATACTTAATACTAGCTTTGGCAATTTCCACAGGTGCGTCCTGACCCATAGAAAAGACCGGAACATTCAGCTGTTCTCCCAGGACTTGCAATTGCTTAATCGCAGCTGGACGGTAAATATCACAGGCCACCAGCAACGGATGTTTGCCTTGTTTCTTCATCATATTAGCTAATTTCGCGGCATGGGTTGTTTTCCCAGCCCCTTGAAGGCCAATCAATAGTACCACGGTTGGCGGTTTAGAGGCAATGAGAATCTTGCCTGTTGCGCCGCCCATGAGTTCAATCATTTCTTCATGAACAATCTTAATAATATGTTGCGCGGGAGAAAGAGATTCTAAAACTTCCTGCCCAATTGAACGTTCCTTCACTTTGGCCACAAAGTCCTTGACCACTTTAAAGTTAACATCTGCCTCTAATAAAGCAACGCGAACCTCGCGCATAGCCTCGTTGACATCCGCTTCCTTTAATTTGCCTTTTCCTTTGAGCCGTTTAAATGTTTCTTGGAGTTTGTCGCTTAGTCCTTGAAACATACCAGTCCCCGCTTTCGATTTGATCCACTTTCAAGACTCCCGTATCTAAAGTTGAAGTTCTCGCAGTTAAGTCAAATGCTCTGATTTCCGGCATCTGACCTCTATATGTTCAGACAGCCGAAACAATAACGTAAACATCATCAATCATCGTGTGTATTTGTTGATGACGCTCCCATGCGGCCTGACTGCAAAAATCCTGTTCATTTATTTCCTTTAATAAGGTCTGCACTTCTATCAATTTTTCACGTTCCGCCCAGAACCTCTGAACAAGCCCTAATTTATCTTCATATTCAGCAAGAATCCGTTCTGTGCGTTTGAGCAAATCATGTATAGCTTGACGGCTTATATGTTCCATCTCGGCAATTTCGGCTAAGGAGAGATCCTGTTGATAATGAAGATCCCAGACATTTCTCTGCTTATCCGTAAGGAGTGGTCCATAAAAGTCTGCTAAGAGAGCCATTTTGGCGAGTTTCTCCATGCCAACCCCCCTGTAAAGTATTTTTACTTTACAACGGAATTTTAGACTAAATTTTGAGGTTTGTCAAGTAATATTACTTAACCGTTTAGCTCCGTTGAAATTCGCTTCGCTCGAGTTTCTGCTTCTTGGCAAATGTTCCTTACATCCATGGTCAAGACATTCCGTTCCTCCATGATGAACTTACCGTCAACCATCATTGTTCGTACATCCCCCGCATGGGCCACATAGACCAAGTGAGACGGGATAGAAAAACGCGGATAGAAGTGGGGTTGATCCATGTCAATCGTGATGAGATCTGCTTTAAAGCCCGGGGCAAGTATCCCCACATTTTTCAAGCCAAGTGTCTGAGCCCCACCAACCGTCGCCATTTTCAACACTTCGTAAGCCGGAAGCACGGTTGAGTTCTCTCGGAGCTTTTGCTGGAATGCAGCGGAACGCATCTCTCCAAAGAGGTCGAGATTATTATTACTCGACGCACCGTCTGTACCGAGCCCAACAACAACGCCTTTGGCCTGTAACTCGATTATTGGAGCAGTTCCACTGTTCAATTTCATGTTACTTTCCGCATTATGGGCGACACAAACGCGCTTACGAGCGAGGATCTCCATATCATCTTGTGTTAAGTGTACACAGTGCGCTGCCACGACATGCCCTCCGAAAAGTCCCAGATCATCCAGCCACTGCACAGGAGTTTTACCACATTGCTCTCGTATGATGTTGATCTCATCCAGAGTCTCTGCTACGTGAATATGAATTCCGACACCCAGTCGGTCTGCTTCTGCTTTAACTTTTTGGAGATACTCCCCTGAGCATGTATAAGGGGCATGTGGCCCAAACATGATGGTTAATCGCCCCTGACCAGCTCCGTGATAACGCCGTATTAAATCGATATTTTCTTGAAAAGCCTGCTCACCGTTTGGGGCATACCCGATCAGACCTCGGGAAAGTACAGCACGTGTTCCAGCCTTGAGTACAGCTTCCGCAACCCGATCCATTGAGGCATACATATCAAGCATTGTCGTCGTTCCGGAGCGAATCATTTCGCAAAGAGCTAAGGCCGTACCCCAGTAAATGTCCTCTTCGGTTAATTTCGCTTCGAAAGGCCACACTTTCTCATTGAGCCAAGGCATCAGCGGCAGATCGTCCGCATAACTTCTGAGCAACGTCATGGCTGCGTGGGTATGAGTGTTAATTAAGCCGGGCATGACCACATCATTTGGCAAATCCAGAATACGGTCGGGCACAAACCCTGACGGGGCAGAGCCCCGCTCGCCGACCGAAAGAATTCGATCATCCTCTATCGCAATTTCCCCTAAGGGATAAAACATGTCCGGTCCGGTCATGGGCAAAACCATGGCCCGAATTAAGATCTTGGACATACTCTCCATCTCCTTGTTCACTCGGTCGTTTAGGGCCGCACCATCAATTTGAGAAGGTTGACTGAATATGGTGCGGTCACAATCCCTTTTTCCGTAATAATTCCAGTGATGTATTTCGCAGGGGTAACGTCAAACGCTGGGTTATAGACGTTGACCTCCGCAGGTGCGACTTGGACCCCAAAGCACTCTCGGATTTCCTTAGCTGGCCGTTCTTCAATCGGTATTTCTTGGCCGGTCGCCACTTTTAGATCAATGGTGGAGGTCGGAGCAGCTACATAAAAAGGAATGCCATGCGCATGCGCCAAGACTGCTACGGAATAAGTCCCTATTTTATTGGCAGTATCCCCGTTTGCCGCGATTCGGTCCGCTCCAACAATCACGAGGTCAACCTTACCTTGTTGCATTAGGAATCCGGCCATATTATCTGCAATCAGCGTCACAGGAATCTTGTCTCGCAGGAGCTCCAACGTCGTCAAACGTGCCCCCTGCAATAAAGGTCGCGTTTCATCCGCATAAACATGAATAATCTTACCCGCTTCATGAGCTGTTCGAATAACACCAAGCGCTGTCCCATACTCCACGGTAGCTAAGGCCCCCGCGTTACAATGGGTCAGAATATTGGCCTTATCTGGGACAATCTCATTCCCATATTCTCCGATAAGACGGTTCATTCGACGATCATCCTCGGCGATACGACCCGCTTCCTCGATTAATATCCGACGCACCTCATCCAAATCTTCGACATCCCAACACTCACGTAATCGATCTTCCATGCGCCGAAGTGCCCAAAACAAGTTAACTGCTGTGGGCCGAGTCTCTGCCAGTCTGTCTTGTACCTCTTCCATGTAACTGGGTAGCCCTTCTATATTCCCCTCGTACTCCAGCGCCCCTAAAGCAAATCCATAAGCAGCTGCGGCCCCAATGGCAGGTGCGCCACGTACTTCCATATGTTTAATAGCCTCTGCCACATCCTTATAAGACAACGCATTCCGATATACAGTTTCTGCTGGAAGCTTGCTCTGGTCTAATATCCGCAAGGAGTTTCCTAGCCATTCAATCGATTTCATCGTCCCACTGCCTTTCTAAAACTTACCGACTTCTCTATTTGCTGAGGCACATAGACAATTCTGAGCGGGAGTCCATAACTCAAAGGTCCCTTGAATGAGCTGTGCGACTTTCCCCCCTAGTTCCTTCATGCTCTCCATTACTTCTGCATGGGTTAACGGATGCTTCGCAATCCCCGCCGCTTCATTTGTGACCATGCCGATGGAGGCGTAGCACATCCCAAGCTCCCGAGCCAAGACAACTTCCGGTACGCTCGTCATTCCGACTAGGTCCGCCCCAAGGCGTTGAAACATCCGAATCTCCGCAGGAGTTTCAAAACGTGGACCTTCTGTACACACATAACATGCACCATTCTTAACCGTAAGTCCAAGGTGCTGTGAGGCTTCAAGGATCACCTGCCGCACCTCAGAACAATAAGGCTCTGTCATGTCAACATGCAGTACGCCCTTTTGCCCACCTTCGTAGAATGTCTGAGGACGGCTTTTGGTAAAATCAAGGAATTGATCAAGAAGTACCAATTCGCCCAATCGAAAATCTGGTGACAGGGAACCGACAGCCGCTGTAGCAATGATTTTGCGTACTCCCAGTTCACGTATGGCCCAAATATTAGCCCTGTAATTTACAAGGTGGGGAGGTGTGGCGTGATCCCGCCCATGTCGGCTCATAAAAACAATTTCACGATTTGCGAGTTCACCGACAACGGTTTCAACGGGTCCATAAGGAGTTTCCACCGCGACAACACGCTGTTCTGTCAGCCTAAAGTGCTCAACTCCGGTTCCTCCAATAAGTGCATAGTCTATCAGGATTTCCCCTCCTCATCGGACTGCCCAAAGAGCGCTGCTGCAAAATCCTTGGGCACGAACGGTCTCAGGTCTTCCATGGCTTCCCCGATCCCAATCCATTTTACAGGGATTTTGGTTTCTCCTCGAATTCCTAAAACAACGCCCCCTTTGGCTGTTCCATCCAGCTTTGTCAAGACAATTCCCGTTACACCGGCCACTTCCTGAAAAAGCTTGGCTTGTTGGAGTGCGTTCTGTCCCGTAGTGGCATCCAGTACGAGCAACACTTCATGAGGTGCTCCCGGAATTTCACGCTCAATCACCCGCTTGACTTTCCGCAATTCTTCCATCAGATTCACTTTATTGTGAAGACGGCCTGCAGTATCCACAATAACAACGTCAATATTACGAGACTTTGCAGCTTGTACCGCATCATAGGCGACCGCTGCCGGGTCTGCGCCTTCCCGCTGTTTGATCACCTCGACGCCCGATCGTTCTCCCCAAACCTCTAGTTGATCAATAGCAGCGGCCCGAAAGGTATCTCCCGCGGCCATAATAACCCGTTTTCCGTCTTTTTTGAACTGGTTCGCAAGCTTGCCAATCGTAGTCGTCTTACCAACCCCGTTCACGCCAACCACGAGTATAATGCTTGGGCCTTGCGTTGCAAAGGTAGGAGTTTCCTCGTCCCCCAATAACTCCGCGATCAATTCTTGGAGTACAAGAGTCAGCTCACTTGGATCCGAAATTTTGCGAAGTTTAACTTCTTTGCGCAAACGTTCCACCAATTCGAAGGATGTGGTGACACCAACGTCTGAACGAATCAAAGCCTCTTCTAATTCCTCATACAATTCTTCATCTATTTTCTTACGACCTGTAAAAACCCGTTCAATTTTTTCCACAAAATTTTCCCGCGTTTTTGTAAGACCTTCTTTAAGCTTTGCAAAAAATCCTGCCACTATTTTAACATCCTCTCATCGTCATAGTAGAGGTACTAAATCTGAGATTAGAATATCATAGTACATCGTTCAATGCACATTTTCCCGTCCAAGCCCCGAACGATGAGTCACACAAGCCCAAGCCAATTAGGCTGTATTAGGTGTATCCTCTCGTTCGTCGAGCTTAACTGAAAGTAATTTCGATACTCCGCACTCCTCCATGGTAATACCGTACAAAATATCAGCTGATTCCATGGTCCCCTTGCGGTGAGAGATCACAACGAACTGAGTGGAATGCGATAAACGATGAATATATTGGGCAAATCTCTGCACATTTGAATCATCTAGCGAAGCTTCAATCTCATCCAAGATACAAAACGGACTGGGTTTAACTCGCAAGAGGGCAAACAAAATTGCAATCGCCGTTAAAGCTCGTTCTCCCCCAGACAAAAGGGAAAGAAGTTGCGGTTTTTTACCAGGTGGCTGAGCAATAATTTCCACGCCTGTTTCTAACATATTGCCTGGATCTACTAAGCGGAGTTCTGCATTTCCGCCATGGAAGAGTTCTTTAAACACCTCTTGGAAAGCCGCATTCACCGCATTGAAACTTTCTATAAATCGTTCACTCATCGTCTTATCCAGTTCAGAAACCAATTGGCGCAAGGTCTGATTGGCCTCGACCAAATCATCCTGCTGAGCCAACATGAACACCTGCCGCTTGAGCATTATTGGGTATTCTTCAATTGCCGCTTGGTTGATTGGCCCCAGGTCCTGGATCTGCTGTTTTAGAACTTGAACTCTGTTCCATAGGACTGTCCTCTCTTCGTCGGTCTGATAAGACATTGCCTCTTCCCAAGTTAAAGAAAATTCCTCAGACAAACGGGTTACCCCAGCTTGCCACTCCGTCTCCCACTTGGCAACGCGGATTTCATTAGCATGAAGGCGTTGTTCAAGCGCATGCGCTCCCTGACGCTTGAACAACGCCTCCTGCTCCAACTCAAGGACACGTGTCGATAAACTCTCCCTGACCTGCCTACGTTTCATTAGGGCATATTGTTGCTTTTCTTGAGCAAGTGATTGTTCCTCCACCTTCTGCTCCAACACCTCTAGTTCCTTTTCGACAACCTGACGATTTATGATAACATTGGTCCGATTCTGTATCCTCAGCTCAAGATTCGCTTCGTTCTTGCGAATCGTCGTGCGTTCCTGCCCAAGTTGCTCAGTACATTGTGACAATTCTTGCTCCGCCTTGGCTAACTGTATTTTCTCCTGCGTCAGGTGCTCACCGCGCGAGTGAATCTCGCTCGCCGCAGTTTTGGCTTCTTGCTCTCGTTGATTGAACGCCTCACGCAAATCAACTGACGTTTTTTCCGCGACTTCCAAACGTTCCGTAAGAGTTCTCACATGAAGACAGTGCTCGTTCCCTTTGGACTCGTTTTCCTGTCTTCGGAGATTCAATCCCAATAAATCGTCGGCTAATCGCGCGATTTGGTTCCGCACATTCTCGTGCATCGCTTTCAGCACACCCAGATGTTCTTTATCTTCTCGTCGCGTTGAGCCTAAATTATCGATTCGCTCCTGAAGTTCACGCTGGTGTGTTTCTAGCCCTTGGACTTCTCGTTCTTCTTCTGCTAAATCTTTTTCAAGTTGTACCAACGAAACACGCAGGGTTTCGATTTCACGAGAACGTCCGAGTAGATTTCCGCCTCTCCGTTGAGCACTTCCTCCGCTCAAAGACCCTCCCGGATGGACTTGGTCTCCTTCCAAAGTCACAATACGCAACCTATACCCTGACGCTCGAGCAATCCGAGTCGCGGCATCCATATCAGTGACGACGACAAGGCGCCCCATGAGGAATTCCATCGCCGATCGGTACACTGCGTCGTATTTTACAAGATCCACTGCGATACCAATATATCCACTATCTCTCTCCACCGCTGGGCTCACTGACATCCGATTCCCCTGAATCACATCCAGTGGTAGAAAGGTTACCCGTCCGAATTGATGTTTCTTTAAAAAAGCAATCGCGGTTTTCGCAGCCTGTTCATTCTCTGCCACTACGTTTTGTAGACCAGCTCCTAGTGCGGTCTCTAAGGCCAATTCATAGTCTTCTTTCACCGCGATCAAGTCGGCGACTGTCCCACAAAGTCCCTGGCAATCTATGCTTCCTTTTTTCTTTGCGAGCATTAGTTCTCGCACCCCACGCTGATATCCTTCTAAAGAGTCTTCTAGTGACTGTAGAGCGTGACAACGTGCTCTGGTTTGATCGGTTAGAGTCTTAAGCTTTTGTAAGTCTCGGTATTTCTCTTGCCGAAGCCCTTTTACTTTGTCACAATCTACCCTTAATCTTGACATGTCTTGTTCTGCGACATGTATTTGACCTTGCAGTTGAACCAGTTCGTTTTCCTGAGTTTCAAGAGTTTTGCCCAAGGATTGTCGCTCTTTTTCTTTCTTTCCTTGTTCTTGCTCTATTTGAAGAATTTGTTGTTCAATTGAGGCAAGACTTTGACGCGTCCCTGTTAATTCATTGGAACAGTTAGCCTGTTCTGACAGGGCACGGAAAAGATCGGCCTTGATACGATCTATATCCTCCGCCAGGTTGTTTTCCCTGACAACGATGAGCTTTAGCCCTTGGTCTGCGACTTTGCGCTGTGATTCCTCAACCGAATGCTCTAATATTGCTTGCTTTGCAGCAAGGGTTGTGATCCGTTCCTGCAACAGTTTGAGTTTATCCTCATCCTCAACGATCTCCTGAGTTAGTCTCACAATTTGTTCATCAAAATACCCGAAGCGCTCAGTACGAAGGCTCCGGTCATGTTTTAACGCATTCAGATCTTGCTCCGCCTGAAAGACCTCTCCCTGAGTCTGCTGTAGCTCATCATCTAATTTTTTAAGTTCAACCTTATCCGCAATATTGTGGCTCTCTTTTAGTCCTAATATTGCTTGAGCTTCAACAACACTGGATTGCAATGCTTCTGAATCCTTTGTAGCAGTCGACAACTTATGCTTCACTTCAGAGATATCAAGCACAACTCCCCGAATTTCCAGGTCTCTTTGCTCAGCAGATAGAGCAAGGCTCTGTTCGGTCACCTGGGCTTGGGCAGCCAGAGGAGTTAATTGACCCTCGATTTCTCGTACGATATCTTCAATACGTTGGAGATTTATGACCGTAGCATCAAGTCGCTTTAAGGCCTCGCGCTTTCTGAAACGGTACTTGGTAATCTCGGCTGCTTCTTCAATCAACGATCGCCGTTCTTCCGATTTCAGGTTTAAGATTTCCTCAACCCGACCCTGCCCAATGATCGAAAATCCTTCTTTCCCTGCACCCGTATCCATGAATAGTTCCTGAATATCTTTAAGCCGACAAGGGGCTTTATTAATTAGATATTGCCCTTCACCGTCACGATAGACCCGGCGAGTAATGATGACTTCCCGGAAATCTAACGGGAATATGCGTATGGCATTATCAAAGACAAGTGATACTTCTGCCATACCGACCGGGCGACGCTGTGTACTCCCAGCAAAAATGACGTCTTCCATTTTTACGCCTCGAAGAGATTTCGCGCTTTGTTCCCCCAGCACCCAGCGAACAGCATCAGCAACATTGCTTTTCCCGCTACCGTTGGGACCGACAATGACACTTAATCCTTGGCCTAATTCTAACTTAACACGATCAGCGAACGACTTAAATCCCTGAATATGAATTCCCTTTAAGAAAGCAGGGGAATTCTCGGGTTTAGCCATCGTCGTTTTCCCTCCCCCAGTGTTCTAAGACTTGTTGGGCTGCATGTTGTTCCGCTTCTTTCTTGGTACGGCCCATTCCTTCTCCCATTAAATCCCCTTGAAGGAAAACGCCTGCTGTGAAGCATTTGTTGTGATCAGGTCCTTCTTCCGCCAGAATCTGATAATTGACTTCTTTTTCTTTCCGTTGAGCCTTCTCTTGTAACATGGTTTTGTAGTCTCCGTAATTCCCCTCGGCAACTTCGTCGATAGATGGTTTAAGCAATTCCAGAATGATCCGACGGGCTTCTTGGAATCCGTATTGCAAGTAGATTGCTCCAATAACTGCTTCCCAGGCATCAGCCAATATGGAAGGACGTTCACGCCCACCCGATACCTGCTCTCCTTTACCTAACAAGAGCTCTTGCCCCAATTCAATTTCGTGCGCCTTAAGCGCCAACGTCGTTTCATTGACGACAGCAGCACGCATCTTTGTGAGTTCGCCTTCCGGCCGATCGGGATAACTTAAATACAGATACTCCGCAATCACAAAGTCCAGAATCGCATCGCCCAAGAACTCGAGGCGTTGGTTATTTTCTTTACCGAACTGCGGATTTTCAAACACGTACGAAGGATGCGTCAAGGCCGTCACAAACAGTCGATTGGGAGGAATCTCCAATCCCAATCGTTTTGCCAATTGTAGACCTGGCTCCTGTTTCAAAGAAGTCAGGACATATTTCTTTCGGCCCGGCTTTCCCTCCGTCTTCCTGGAGTTCGTAGTCACGTTGCGGTTCTTTTCGACCATTAATCTAGATCTCCTTACCTTTGGCAAATTTCTTTAACACAATGGTAGCATTATGTCCACCAAAACCTAAAGAATTTGACATTGACACATTAACCTCTTGTTGCCGCGCAATATTCGGGACGTAGTCAAGATCACATTCCGGGTCTGGCTCAGCATAGTTCGTCGTTGGTGGTATTGCTCCCCGTTCAATACTAAGAGCGCAGATAATCGCCTCGATAGCTCCCGCCGCGCCCATCAAATGTCCAGTCATTGATTTAGTCGAACTGATGGCCACCTTCGGCGCATAACTACCAAACAACGTTTTAATGGCCGCAGTTTCCGTCGCATCGTTCGGTCCGGTACTGGTACCATGTGCATTGATATAGTCTACGTTTTCGACACTTACCCCTGCATCCTCTATGGCAAGTCGCATCGCGCGGGTGGCGCCGGCACCGCCGGGTATCGGGGTCGTAATATGATAGGCGTCCGATGTGCTTCCATATCCAGCCAGTTCGGCATAAATGTGGGCACCGCGGGCGTCAGCGTGCTCTAAAGATTCTAGGACCAAAACCCCTGCTCCCTCGCCCATAACAAAGCCACTGCGACGTTTATCAAAGGGTCTGGACGCTTGTTCCGGGTTTTCCTTTTCAGTTGACATTGTCTTCGCTGCGCAAAAACCAGCGAAAGCTAAACTTGTAATGGGTGCCTCAGTTCCCCCACAAAGCACAACGTCGGCTTCTCCACGTTGAATAATTCTCAAGGCTTCTCCAATTGCATTGGTAGCCGAGGCGCAAGCAGTAGCGATCGTCAAACTCGAACCTTGCAGCCCGAAGGTAATAGACAAATGAGCCGCAGCCATATTGCTAATGAGCATTGGAACAAAAAACGGGGTGATTCGTCCGCTTCCCTTGGCCATGAGCACCTCTTTTTGTTCTTCGAACGTTATCACGCCTCCAATTCCGCAGCCCATAACAGCACCGGCGCGTTCCTTGTCCACTTTCTCAAAATCCAGCCCAGAATCTTTCACCGCCATCATGGCTGCTGCGAGGGCAAATTGAGCAAAGCGGTCCATGTGGCGACTTTCCTTCTTACTGATCCAGTCCGTCGGCTCGAAGTTTTTGACCTCAGCCGCAACCTTCGTCGGTAGATCTGATGTATCAAACCGCGTCAAAAGTCCAATTCCAGACTTTCCTGCGATCAAATTATCCCAAAATTCGTCAAGTTGGTTTCCTACGGGAGAGATAACACCCATTCCCGTAATCACTGCGCGGTGTTTCAATACTCTTCCTCCTTCATGTTGAGTATTCCATTTTTAATATCCTCAAAAATTTCATGCACCGATAAAATCCCTTTAATTTTCTGGACATTCGCTCCCGAAAATATAAGGCCTTCTTGAACATCCCCTTGTTGAGCCTTATTTAAGCGACTAATAATACAAAAATTTCTCTCACACCGTTTGAGACAATGGTTACATTCCTTAGACCTGACGTCCTTCCCTTGATCAAGAGCTTCAGTGAAAGGGTTCCTGATCCCTCGCCCAGGCAAGCCAACCGGGCTATGAACTAAGACGATGTCCTCATCGGTGGCCTTGAGCATTTCCTCTTTCCAAGCAAGAGCAGCGCCACTCTCCTCGCTAAGCGCGAACCTTGTTCCCATTTGCACCCCATCTGCCCCGAGTTTCAGGGTCTGAGCAACGTCATGGCCATCAATAAAGCCTCCTGCAGCAATGACAGGTATCGTAACCGCGTTTATCACTTCTGGAAGGATATCGTGTATAGAACGATCTGTCCCTAAATGCCCACCGGCCTCTACCCCTTCCACAATTACTGCGGCCGCCCCAAGCTTCTGAGATAGTTTTGCAAGCTTGGCAGATGAGACAATCGGCACGACTGGAACGCCCTTTTCTTTACCCCATGTGAACATGTCTCTCGAAAAGCCAGCTCCCGAAACCAGAAGATCAATCTTTTCATCAAACGCTGCATGAACCAGCTGCGCAAATTCACTTACCGCGAACATGATGTTTACGCCGATAATTCCTTTAGTACGCCGTCGGGCCTCGCGAATTTCTTCTATGAGTTCTTCCACAGACAAACCACTGCCTGCAATAATTCCGATCCCTCCCTCTTCAGCAACAGCTGCTGCGAGAGGGGCCATAGATATTCTTACGGCCATTCCTCCTTGTATAACTGGAATTTTGGCCACTAAATTTGCAATACGAAGTTCGGGTATTTTCACTATTGTTCGTTCCTCCCTGTCAGAGTTCTACCTGAGCCATGGTCAGGTATGCGTATCCAAGCCCTCTAATCATCTATCTGAACTTTCTCCTAGATGGTGTACTCCGCTGAGTCAGTCTGTGTATAAGGAGAAAGAAAACCTTTCAAAGAAAGTCCCGCATCTGAGTACGGGACCTTTAGTGGGTTATTTGTTATCCTTGATGAAGCTCACTGCATTTCCAACTGTCCTGATTTTTTCGGCTTCTTCATCCGGAATATCCAAGTCGAATGCTTCTTCTAGAGCCATAATCAATTCAACGATATCCAAAGAATCTGCATTAAGCTCTTCAAAGGAGGTCTCCTGGGTAACATTAACCGCGTCAACCCCAAGTTGTTCGACGACAATGGCTTTTACTTTCTCGAAAACTTCCATGCTGCTTCTTCACCTCCTCTCATAGATTAGTATAATAAGACCCCAGGACCTGAAAGTCCGGGGTTATATTTCCATACCCCCATCGACACACAAGGTCTGTCCAGTTATGTAGGATGCCTCTGGGGACACAAGAAACTTCACCACTCTGGCAACGTCTTCAGGTTGTCCCATGCGGCCAAGCGGAATTGCACGCAAGATTTCATTACGGACACCTTCTGGTAAGGTTTCCGTCATATCAGTATTAATATACCCAGGTGCAACTACGTTGACACGAATTCCACGAGGTGCGAATTCCTTGGCAATGGACTTTGAGAATCCGATAATCCCAGCTTTCGCTGCCGCATAATTAGCTTGCCCGGCGTTTCCTGCAAGACCCACTACCGAGGAAATATTCACGATAGTACCTGAGCGTTGTTTGAGCATCCCTTTGCTGACCGCTTTAGTGCAGAGAAAAACGCCCTTAAGATTTGTTGCCAAGACTGCGTCCCAGTCGGCTTCCTTCATGCGGAGCAATAAAGAGTCCCGTGTTATTCCTGCATTGTTAACGAGTATATCTATCTTTCCGAAATGGTCTAAGGTAGTTTGCATTAATCGATCAACATCATCTGCTAGGCTCACATCCGCTTGAATGGCTAGACTTTCTCCACCAGCCTCGCGAATCAGCTCAACAGTTTCCTCCGCTTTATCGGAACGGCCCGCATAATTGACAACCACTTTCGCACCCGCCGCTGCCAATTCCAGCGCTATGGCGCGCCCAATTCCTCGCCCACTCCCAGTCACGATGGCCACGCTATCATTCAGCACCATTTTAACGACTCTCCTTCAAATATGCAAGTGACTTTTCCAAGGACGCCATATCTTCTACTCTCAAGAGATTAGCACTAGGGGCAATTTTCTTAACCAAACCGGTCAAGACTTTACCCGGGCCACATTCTACAAAGGTATCAACTCCAAGGTTTATTAAATGACGAACGGATTGCTCCCAACGAACAGCACCGCTGACTTGATGAACCAACGTGCTGACCGTTCGTTCCGGAGAGATAACCTCTGTGGCGTCAATGTTCGCAATAATAGGGCAACGCGGTATCTTCCAGGGCACGCTCTGTAAGACTAACTGTAGTTCTTCCCCTACACCCTCCATTAGACGAGAGTGAAATGGCCCACTCACCACGAGTGCTATGGCGCGTTTTGCCCCCATCTCCTTCGAGATCTCTATAGCACGGGCTACTGCCAACCTTTCCCCAGAAATGACCACTTGTCCCGGACAATTATAATTAGCTGGCGCGACCACACCGTGTTCTGAGGCGAGACGACACGCTTCCTCCACTTGATCAGCCGAGAGCCCCAAAATGGCAGCCATGCCCCCCTGTCCAGCTGGAACAGCCTCTTGCATGAGTTCTCCACGCCTTCTAACTACGCGGAGTGCCTCAGTCCAGTCCAGACTACCAGCGGCCACATGAGCCGAATACTCGCCTAGACTGTGCCCAGCAACATAATCAGGTTCAATTCCGGCCTCAACCAATTGCAGGCAGGCTGCCACACTTACAAGTAATATCGCAGGTTGAGTATAAGCCGTCTGTTGAAGCTCTTCTTCCGGCCCTTCCTCGATTAATGTAATCAACTTGCTTCCAAGAATTTCGCGTGCAGTCTCCTTCATCGTTATCCCACTAGGCGTGAGAAAAAGTTCTTTTCCCATTCCGACATACTGAGATCCTTGTCCCGGGAAAATAAAGGCCAGTTTACCCAAATTTAGGCCCTCCTCTCCCCAAACCGCGCAGAAAGACGCTCGTATTCCCGTTCTGCTGATTGCATGATGTCCTGAATAATGTCCGCTGCAGGTTCAATACGCTTAACCGCTCCAGCAATTTGACCAGCCATAACTGAACCGTTGACAACATCCCCATCTACCATGGCTAATCGTAATCTACCGACACCCAGTTTCTCTATCTCCGAAACCGCCATCCCGTCCCGTTCATGTTGATCCATTTCACGGGTAAAGTGATTATCCAAACAACGAACCGGATGACCGGTTGAACGTCCTGACACCACAGTAGCACGGTCTCTGGCATTGAGAATTTTATCTTTAACAACTAGTGGAAGCGTACATTCTTCCGCGCACATAAAGCGCGTCCCCATTTGCACACCCTCGGCGCCAAGGGCTAATGCAGCCACTAGGCCACGACCATCCACGATCCCTCCAGCTGCGATTACCGGAATATTAACGGCATCGACGACTTGAGGAACCAGTGGGAAGGTTCCAATCTCACCGATATGACCTCCAGATTCCATACCTTCTGCAATTAAGGCATCAACGCCAGCCTTTTCCAGTCGTTTGGCTAACGCGACAGAGGCAACCACTGGAATGATCTTCGTTCCAATTTCTTTGAGCATAGGCACGTACTTTCCAGGATTCCCTGCACCCGTCGTGATTACCGGGACACGTTCCTCTAGAATCACCTGCATGACTTCATCCACAAACGGGGACATAAGCATGACATTAACACCGTACGGCTTTTTAGTTATTGCTTTCACTTTGCGAATTTCCTGACGTAACCAGCTTGCAGGCGCCTGTCCAGACCCAATGATACCTAAGCCACCGCTTTCCGACACTGCGGCTGCTAATTCTCCAGTTGCCACCCAAGCCATTCCGCCTTGGAAAATCGGATAGTCAATTCCGATCAAATCACAAATCTTAGTTTTTATTGTTTTAATCATCGTTCTTCTGACCCACTTTCGTCCATTTCAAAACACAAGCTCCCCAAGTTAGGCCTGCTCCAAATCCAACCATAACGATGGTATCTCCCTCAGAAAGTCGTCCCGCTTTAATCGCTTCATCTAGCGCTACTGGAATGGACGCTGCCGACATATTACCATACTTATCCAAATTGGTAACCACTTTATCCGGAGAAATCCCTAGACGCCGAACTGCGGCATCTACAATCCGGGTATTGGCCTGATGCGGGACAAAAAGATCCACATCCTCTTTCATTATACCTGCCTTTTCCAGGACCTTCAATGAAACTTCTCCCATAATTCGGACGGCGAATTTAAAAACTTCTCTACCCTCCATCTGAAGGGTGTGTAATTTCTTCTCTACTGTTTCTAGACTCGCCGGGCATTTTGACCCCCCCGCGGGTTGACTGAGTAGCGCACCGCCGGAGCCGTCAGACCCCAATTCGAAACTCAAAAAGCCGAATCCCTCTTGTACTGGCTGCAAAACTGCTGCCCCTGCGCCATCACCGAAGAGAATACACGTTGAACGGTCTTCCCAATTAAGAATTTTGCTCATCGTTTCCCCGCCAATGACGAGCACTGTTTTATACATTCCCGAGGCAACAAACTGGCTGGCTGTCGCCACCGCATAGATAAATCCGGTACAACCCGCTTCTAAATCAAAAGCGGCGGCTCTTTTTGCCCCTAAACGATCAGCAACGAGACAGGCCGTCGCTGGAAACGCATAATCCGGTGTGATTGTTGCTACAATGATGAGGTCAATCTCCTCAGGAGCAATCTGAGCGTCCTCTATCGCCCTTAATCCCGCTTGGTAACAAAGTTCCGAGACAGGCATGTCTTTCGGGGCAATGTGACGTTCTCTGATCCCAGTACGTGAAGTAATCCACTCATCGTTTGTGTCCACGAATTTTTCTAAATCTGCATTGGTTAGAACCTTTTCCGGAAGGAATGATCCTGTCCCCGTAATTCCCACACTATACATAAGTCGCATTCCTCTTTTCTATAAAGCATCATTTAGGGAGCTCATCCCGAATCTGTTCTATAAACCGAGTTTGCACACATTCTCGGGCCACGCGAATCGCATTAAAGATTGCCTTAGCCTTCGAACTTCCATGGCAGATAATGCTAATTCCATTGACACCCAGCAAAGGTGCTCCACCATACTCGGCGTAATCCATCATCTGGGCGATCTCTTTTAGCCCCGGTTTAACCGCCAGTGCACCCAGCTTACGGATCATGTTAGACGTAATCTTCTCTTTAATCAGCTGAAACAATACCCCAGCCAACCCTTCGCTCATTTTAAGTAAGACATTGCCTACAAAGCCTTCGCAAACGACGACATCAGCACGCCCATAGGGTATATCCCTGCCCTCGATATTCCCAATAAAATTGATGGGAGCTTGTTTGAGCAATGGATATGCTTTCTGAGTCAGTTCGTTTCCTTTTCCTTCTTCGGTTCCAACATTAAGAAGTCCAACGCGCGGATTGGGGATTCCTAGGATTTTGTCTGCATAAATGCTACCCATCAGAGCATATTGGCAAAGTTGCTCTGGTGTCGCGTCCAGATTAGCTCCTACATCGAGAACCAGCTTACCGCCCTCCACGGTCGGCAGGACCGTAGCAATAGCCGGTCGTTCGATTCCCTTTATGCGCCCTAAGCCGAGCAGCGCAGCGGCCATTTGTGCGCCGGTGCTTCCAGCGCTCACGACAGCGTCGGCATCACCAAGCTTTACTAAGTGTGTTGCAACCACGATCGAGGCATCCTTTTTCTTACGGACAGCATTCGCGGGATGCTCATCCATGCCAATGACCTCAGTCGCTTCAACAAACGATATATTGTTAGGTATTACGCCAGAAAGGAATGGAAGCATTCGCTCCTTTTGCCCAACCAAAATAAGATGTACCTCAGGGCTTATTTCAGCAGCCATTAGTGTCCCTTTAATAATTTCCTCCGGGGCATAATCGCCACCCATCGCATCAACAGCAATTTTCACCTATTCCATCTCCGTTTCCCGTTCATCCTCTAGCTCACCGATTGAAAAGAGGATCCAATTTCCTCGGAGCACTTCCTGCGAATCAACGTTTAGTGTTACTTTGACCCAATATTTATTACGATGACGTCTAAACACGCAGCCTTCAGCGACGACGACTTTCCCCAACTGAACGGGCTGTATAAATTTCAGCTCGACACTTCCTGTCAAGGCCATCGGCGCATCCACTAAAGCGATGGCGAGAGAATTGGCCTGCGCAAATAGATAATGTCCCCGCGCAACTCTTGCCTTGGCCAAAACCATGCTTTCATCGATCACCAACTCAGATCGGGCTCTCTCTCCAATGACAAGCTCTAGCAATTCCCCAATAACTTCCTGCTGATCTAAGGACTTTAAGGTCGAATATGCTCCTTGAGCTACTGCTCGGGTCCGTTCTCGGAGTTCAGGAATTCCCAGTTCTCCACGATCTAAACGTATGGTTGAGACACTCACCTCGAATTGCTCAGCAAGTTCCTCATCCGTATAGAATGGATGTTTGGAGAGTGCCTCGCCTAATACTCTGCGGCGATTTTCTTTACTATAACGAGCCATCAATATCACCATTTCTTAGCTACTTGCAATTTACGCATAATAATCCAAATTTATGACCTGGTCACAATTATAAACCATCTTGCCAAGCTTATCAATAAATAAGCCTGTCGAAGGTAAATGGATTATAGATGATAATAGGGACACGATGCATCGTGTCCCTATTATCGTGCTATTATGGTATCATCTTCTGTATCCAAAAACAAAGAGCCCCTTAAAGAGCTCTTTGTTTTTGCACGCTAAACCTATGATTCCATTGCAATAACTACCTTGGAATTATAATACCCACAGCTAGGGCATATATAATGTGGCATTTTTGGTTTATGGCATTGGGGGCATTCGATGTGGTTTGGTGCAGTTAGCTTCCACATAGCCCGACGTTTACGTACTCTTGATTTGGATTGGCGATGTTGCGGAACACCCATAAATTACACCCCCTTTAGATTCTCTAAAATTAATCAGTCCTTAGACTGCCACTTGGCCAGTGCTGCTAACCGAGGATCAATGTTGTCTTCCCCGCAACGACACGGGGACAGATTTCGATTTGCACCACAGGTCGGGCATAGCCCCTGACATTCTGCAGAACAAATAAACTTCATTGGTAAGGCTAACACAATTTGTTCAAAAATTCGCTCATTGATCTCGATCTCATCTTTGTCCAAAAGAAGTGCGGTTTCTAGAAGATCCTCTGTTGCCTGCGCCCGGAAAATCCATTCGTCTTGGAAGGTGAGACTTAATGGATAAACGAACGGCTCCAGACAGCGGCCACACGTCGCTTTAAGTTCCGTGTCAATCGTTCCGTGTACCAACATTGCTTTACCTGTGTTGTTTACCTGAAGTTGAACGCGTACCGGTGTTTGAAACGAGAGGGCTTCAGTTCCCAAATCGAAGGGAGAAAAATCTTCCACTGAATCAAAACGGAGAGTTCCACCTTCCCTATGACGAACCTGGGCTACATTCACTATCATAATTATCCACCCCAATACACATCCACTATTATAGTTGGCTCATTTTTCTTTGTCAAGGAAAACTCTTTACAATGGACCTAGAAATCATTAGATCTGTCGACATGGTAGGGGCACGATCCATCGTGCCCCTATCTGCTTATTACCTAGCGTGTTAATTCAAGTGTATCTATCGCAATCATCAGTTCCTCGTTCGTCGGAATCACAAGAATGCGACAAGCTGAGTTCACTTCGGAAATATCGACTTCTTGGCCTCGAACTTTGTTTTTCTCTGGATCGACGCTTACCCCTAAATAAGTCATTTTGTCACAAATTGCGGCCCGCATACTCGATGAGTTTTCACCAACGCCTGCCGTGAATATGATTGCATCAACGCCATCCAATGCCGCTGCATAAGCGCCAATATATTTCTTAACATCATGAACGAACATCTCCAGAGCCAACCGCGCACGGTAATTTCCTTTATCTGCTTCCGCTTCAACGTCTCTAAAGTCACTGCTTATCCCGGAAACTCCCAAAACGCCACATTTCTTATTGAGGTAATCATTGATTTGATCGACCCCAATGTTCTCTTTACCCATAACATAGGCAACAATTGCTGGATCTATATCGCCGCAACGTGTTCCCATCAAAAGTCCTGCTAACGGAGTAAAGCCCATCGACGTTTCTATACACTTTCCTCCCTTGACAGCCGTAATAGAGGAACCATTACCTAAGTGGCAACAGATGAGTTTCAGTTCTTCGGGCGGTTTTTCGAGAAGAACTGCTGCGCGTTGGCTGACATATTTATGGGATGTCCCGTGGAAACCATATCTCCGAATCTTATGTTTTTCAAAAAGCTCATAAGGCAATCCATACATATACGCATAATCAGGCATCGTTTGATGAAAGGCGGTATCAAATACTGCCACTTGCGATGTTCCAGGCATCAGTTTCTGACATGCTTCGATCCCAGCAATATTAGGGGGATTGTGCAGCGGCCCTAGAGGGATACATTCCACGATAGCTGCCATGACTGCATCATCAACCACAACGGACGCCGAGAATTTGTGACCCCCGTGCAGGACCCGATGCCCCACAGCATAGATCTCATCTAATTTTTTAACAGCACCGTATTTCGGATCGACCAATGCCTTCAGCACGAGGCCAATAGCAGCCGTATGGTCCGGAATCTCAGCTGTGATAACCTCTTTGTCTCCAGAAGCGGTACGATGTGTAAGTACAGCACCCTCAAGTCCGATTCGTTCTACCAACCCAATTGCGATAGAATTCTTGGTGCCCATGTCGATCAATTGATATTTAAGTGAAGAACTCCCACAGTTAATAACAAGAATTTTCATTATTGCTCCCCCTTATCTTTTTAAGGTACTCTTCTGTTTCCACTTTCTGGATCAAAAGCTCTCTGAAAGTGTAACACACATTTTAAGGGCTTTTCAACCCCACACACCATTATTCAAGAGATTTCGGAAGATTTCGTCAATATCTATATTCCTGCGCAATACAGATTCATTATTGTGGATCGTGGTTGGTTCGTTATCGCATAGGGTCTGGCATTCTTCCATATACATTTATGAAGGAAGGTGATATTTTCATGCCCACCATTGCTCGCGTCCTTGGCTTAAGTCTTCTTGCCCTCGGCATGTTTCTCTATCCCCAGGAGGTACTTAACTCTGCGGGGGGAGGCTTGACCTTATGGTGGCGTTTTGTCCTCCCTGCTTTACTCCCTTTTTTCGTCCTTTCAGAGCTCTTGATGGCGGCAGGATTTGTTCATTTTCTGGGCGTACTTCTAGAATCGTTCATGCGCCCAGTTTTTCGCCTTCCTGGCAAAGCGGCCTTTGTTGTCGCCATGGGTTACACATCAGGATTTCCTATGGGGGCGGTACTGACCGCAAAACTCCGGCAATCAGGTGAAATCACACGTGAGGAAGGAGAACGACTCTTAGCTTTCACTAATAACCCTAGTCCCGGATTTATGTTTGGCGCTGTTGCCTCTGGGATGTTGGGTAAACCCGCGCTCGGTGTTATACTGACTGGCTCTGTTTATCTCGCCAATTTATTTGTAGGGTTCCTCTTTCGCTTTTACCGTGTTACACCTGGATCCCAACAACCGACACAGTTACCTTCACTCAAACGGGCTTGGCAAGAGATGAAAAGTGCTCAGAGTAGAGACAGCCGTCCTTTCGGACAAATCCTGAGCGAGGCCATCAAACAGAGTACAACTACCGTTCTTATGGTAGCGGGTTTTATGGCCTTTTTTTCTGTGATCCTTGGACTGTTAAACATCTGGCATATCCCATCACTTCTAGCAATCCTTATCCATTCCCTTATCAGAATCGTTCCGACCCCTGTATTACAGGCCTTCATTAACGGTCTTTTTGAGATGACATTAGGTTGCCAAGGGACAATTCAAGCGCTTTCTCTACTCCGTGAGCAAGTAGCACTTCTCACCCTACTTATGGGCTGGAGCGGGCTTTCGGTGTTTGCCCAAGTTGCCGGATTTATCAGTGGAACCGATTTGCGTTTTTCACCGTTTGTAGTTGCTCGGGCACTTCAAGGAATCATTGCACTCGGCCTAAGTCAACTTTTCCTCATGGTTGCCAAGGTACCTGCCGCAGCCCTTCCTAGCGGAATTCCGAGCACGACGGTTTTCTTTTGGAATACTTGGCACTTAAGTTCCCTCATATTTATAGGGTTCATGGCCCTGATTTTCGCGCTATCCTTGAAGTTCGTAGTTCGCAGTTCATAGTTTGAAGCTATTCAGCCGTCTCTTTTTCAGGCTTAGCACGATCTTCCTTAGCTAACCCTTTTAATTCTTCTCTATTTTTACGCAGAGAATGAAGGGTTTCTTTCAAGCTCTTTTCTACATGCTGAAGCATTTCATCAGCATATTGAACGGCCCCACTTTTCACGTCATGAGCATAGGCATGTGACTGCCTCACAATATCCTCGCCATAGTTCTGGGCCTGCTTAACCACTTCATTCTCTACTGCCATCTTATCAACGTATGTTTTCCCTCGGTCCATGAGCTTCTGTGCCTCGGCTTGTGCCTCATCCAAAATCCGTTGCCGTTCATTCAAAACCCATTTGGCATTACTGATCTCTTCAGGCAACGCCGTACGTACACGATCTATCAATGTAAAGATCACAGTATCATCGACTAAGACCTTTCCGGTCATTGGGATTTTTGGACTATGATCCACTATTTCTTCCAATTCATTCAGCAAGCTCAAGATATCATTTTCCACGTTTATCCTCTCCCTCGTCATACATCTAATCTCTGTAAATACCACACTAACGTGTCTCCATATTTGCCAGTTTTACGAATTTCAAACGGTAAACTATCGACATTAAGTTCTTCATCCTTAGAGGTTTCAGCGATAATAACGCCCGATGGAGTTAAGTAAGACTGTTGGCTTAAAGTCGCGAGTGCCTCTGGCACGAGTTCCCGATGATAAGGTGGGTCCAGAAAAATTAGGTCGAAAACTTCATCAGGGTATCTTTTCAGATATAAAAAGGCATCCATCATGAGGAGTTTGGCCTGGTGCCCGACCCCAATTTGTTCTAGATTTCTGCGGATGACCAGATGTGCAGTTCGACTTTTTTCGACCAGCACCGCTTCGCGAGCGCCACGGGAAAGTGCTTCTATCGCCAAATTTCCGGTTCCCGCAAAAAGGTCTAAGACGCGCGCATCTCTGACTTTATCTCCTATAACATTAAAAATAGCGCCCTTTACTTTATCCGAGGTGGGGCGCGTTTGCATGCCAACTACCGCCGTAAGCTGGCGGCCACGCATCTCTCCTGCAATGATTCTCATAAACCCTCCACGCTACATTAGCCGAGCTTATAAAGCTGTACCGCCACAATTAATGATTAATTGGACATCTTTTACGTTACAGTATACCACAGTAATGTATAAGATTTTAATTTTTGCCTATACTAAATTTGACAACCGATGAAACAGTAAACGAATCATCGAATGTCTTCCCCCATCCAGCTTTTCCTTTCATTTTTTCTCTCTGTTCACTGGAGCTTATTAGCCCCAGTGACTTTTTTAAATGGATTTAAAGGAGTATCGCAACTATGAAAAAATCAGAACTCTATCGGCACCTCAATGTTCAGCTTGATTTAGCAGTTGAGGCCCATCAACTCCTTCGTGGGGAAAGCGGGGAAGAAATCCCCGGTGTCCTAATGGATGAACAAGAACTCGAGCACGTCAAAGTCACAACAATTACCGTCGAGACGGACGAAGGCGTCAAGGCGATCGGAAAACCCAAGGGGCACTATATTACCCTTGATGCTCCAGAAATTCGAAATAATAATTATCTCTTCCATCAAGACATCACTCACGTGCTTGCAGACAAATTAATCGAACTGATGCAGCTTAAAGACGATGCGAGCATTTTAATCATTGGATTAGGCAACTGGAATGCTACACCAGACGCCTTAGGTCCCCAGGTCATTAGCAAGACAATGGTTACACGCCATCTTTTTGAAGTCTCACCGAAGGAATTACAAGGCCAAATGAGAAAAATAAGTGCCCTCTCCCCTGGGGTATTGGGGATCACGGGCATCGAAACCGCTGAAATCATCCGGGGCATCGTCGAACATGTCAAACCAGATTTGGTTATAGCCATTGATGCCCTTGCCGCCGGCTCTCTAGATCGCGTTGGCACGAGTATTCAACTGGCAGATACCGGCATTCATCCTGGTTCCGGAGTGGGCAACCCACGTGCGGGCATTAACGAAGAATCTGTGGGCTGTAAAGTAATCGCCATAGGTCTCCCTACCGTCGTCAATGCCTCAATCATAGCCCACAATGTAGTTGAAGGGGTTTTTGAGCAATTCGTAACTAGCCCTCCACTATATAAACTATATAAGGGTATAAAACCAGAAACATTTAGCAAAATTATTGATGATGTGCTTTCCCCTTTCCAAGGAAACCTAATGGTTACACCCAAAGAAATTGATGATCTCATCAAGACATCGGCTAAAATTATTGCTGGTGCCTTGGCGATCAGCCTTCATCCGGGAATTGATCGTGAAGACTATGAACGGTATTTGCAATAGGGACGCTTGGGACGGAATGAATGCAAATGGAATTGCACAGTCACCAAAGCTTTCAAGGAGATGTTCTTTGGGGTTGGCTTAATCGGTTCCCTTTGCAATTTCATTTCATTCATTGGTTGGCTGCGCTTTGGCTTGGCTACGACGGGGCATGGCTACGACGTTTGACTACGAATAGGTATTGCTGTGCAGGGACGTTGAAGACGGCATTGTGATGTGCCTAGTGACAAAAAGATGGGTCAAGTTGGTGTGTTACCGACTTGACCCATTTCTTTTAGTTTACTTTTGAGGAGCCTTAGGAGCGCTTTTATGTTTTTGATTAGCAATTCCGATCTCTTGAGCTACCTCATACTGGAATTTTTCTTGTTCTGGTGTGAGTTGGACCATTGGTTTCGTTGGTTTAGCCAAAGCTTACACCTCCTCAGAAATTAGTTTTTAAAGCAGCAGACCTGCTTCGCTGCTGCCCAGTATAAGATTTTTTACGTGTCATTCTGGTTATATTATTCGTCCATTTGAGCACGCGCATACCCGGCAAATCCTGCCAGAAATTCTAGTTTCATCGTGTCCCGTTTTAGCCCCATCGATTGACTAATACCTGTTCAATAAATATCCTCGCTATGTTAGGATCAAACTGGGTGCCAGCGTTATTTCGGATTTCGACAAGTGCTTCTTCTTCACTTAGAGCATTTCGATAAGGTCGTTCACTGGTCATAGCATCATAGCAGTCTGCCAGAGCAATAATTCTTGCCACCATCGGAATAGCTTCACCTTTTAAGCCTTTTGGATAACCTGTACCATCCCATCTTTCATGATGTGCCAATATACACTCTGCTAATTCTAACATTTCATAAGATGAGCTTAGTATTCTATACCCAATATCAGGATGCCGCTTTATCTCATCTCGTTCCTGCTCCGTCAGTTTTCCCGGTTTATTAAGGATACCTTCTTCGATGGCAATTTTACCTATATCATGAAGGAGACCTACCACTTTAAGTTTGCTTATTTTAATTTCGGAAAAGCCTATTGCATTCCCGATATACTGGCATATTTCGCTTACTCTTTGAGAATGTTGTTCTTCCCTTGGATTTTTTTCATGTAGCGTATTTATTATCGTGCTAATTATATTGCCTCTCATACCTTCATTTTCAATAAATTTATGCTTATACATATAATCCTCAGCACTTTTCAGGACTTTCAGAATATCCTCGTCAGGAGTTCGCTTTGTATCCCATCCAAATGAGATACTGATACTAATAGCGTTAACATATACATTTGAATATTGTTCTTTTATCCTTCTAACAATTTCATCTGCTTCTTCTGTATCAGTCCGTGGCAGAAGAATGACGAATTCATCGCCTCCCCAGCGGGCAACTATATCCTCTGTTCTGCACGCGCTCCGAATGGCGAAAGCTGCCTTCTGTAGAAGTTCATCCCCTGCGTTATGCCCAAACGCATCATTTATGAGTTTTAAACCATTAACATCCCCCATAATGATTGAAATAGGAAGATTGCGTTCAGTGTCTAATCGTTTAATTTCTTCTTCATAAAATCTTCGATTATAAAGACCAGTCAAGACATCGTGATAACTTAAATAGAGATGTTCGTCTTCCTTTTTTTTGCGGTCAGTGATATCTCTCACTATGCTGAGCAGAACTCTCTTATTGCCTAAGAAGGTTCCTTGTGAACTTATTTCGACGTTTATAGGCGTACCATCTTTTAGATAATGAACAACTTCGAAAATGACTCCTTCTTTATCCGCTAATTCCATTTGCTCACTTATAGATGGTGCTTTAGTAAGATGTCTTAACTGGAAGATATCCATGGACGAAAATTCCTCGTATGTATAGCCGTATATTCGTATAGCAGCATCATTGGCTTCAAGAATATTTCCGTCTTTATCGATGAACAACATAGCATCATTGGCTTTTTCAGCAAAAACCTGATATTTTTCTAGCCTTTCATGCATCCGATTTCGCTCAGTGATATCAAGTCCCAGCCCGGCGAAATATTGTTTGCCATCAATCTCGACTGGACAGGCAGTAAAGTACATGGGGATCTTTGTACCATCCTTTTTCTGCAAATGTGCCTCAGCATCCCCAAATCCATGTTGGTTCGCTATTTTTATTCCTTCCGTCACAGCCGTAAGGCTCTTCTTATCCCCTTTATACCAATCCAATATATTCTTACGTGCTAACTCTTCTGAAGAGTACCCTGTCATCTCCTCGTGTTTCTTGTTCCATCTCACCAACGAACTACTATCATCGTAAAGATAAATCATTCCCGGGACACTATTAAATAAGGCGTCTGTAAAAAATCTTTCTTTATTTAAGTCGTTTTCTACCCGTATTTTCTCGATAATCTCTTCTTCCAAGATCGAATTTATATCCTGCAGCTGGTTTGTACGCTCTATAACCTTGTTCTCTAACTCTTGATTTAATCTTTCAGCTTCTTCTTCAGCCTGCTGGCGCTTAGTAACTTCTTCCTCGAGCATCGCATTGGACTCTTCAAGCATATCGTTGGTTTCTTGTAACTCTGCGTTAGTCTCTTCTAACTCTGCATTAATCTCTTCAAGTTGGGTAATTCGTTGTTTTACATTTATTTCAAGATCGCAATTTAAATTATTTATCTCTACTTCATTTATAATCTTTTTATTTATTTCACGAGTAAGATTAATATTTTTCAGTGCATATTTAGAGAGTTGTTGAGCATTAAAAAACAGAAAATTACTTACCTTTGTAAATTGCAATCGAGACATGCGTTTTACTTTAATTAATTCGCTCATAAAAACATCGTGCTTCATTCCAATGACATCTGCGTACTGTAATAAATCGTCCATATTGCAGTCTTCATCGAGGACCTGCCCAATTAACCAGTTCGCAATATGCTTACCTTCTACTACAATCCTTGCACCTCCATCCAACAGACCACCACTTAAGCATCTTTGGATTTTGGGACCATCCTGTTTTGAACTTCCGATGATTGAATCCGACATTAGACAATTATTCAGACCTTTTTCTGTCTTTCTAATTTCCTTGCATAAACTACAAAAACCACTAGGTTCTGTTATTGGTGTACCATCAAGCTCGGTGATGACTGATGCAACATCCGTTGCATCAGCAAATAAATCCTGAAGTTTTTGAATTTCAGGCAAATCAAAAAGCTCAGAAAATCTATATCCTGCAATACTAATACCCTGTACAGGGAATGCTTCGCCCATACTCTTACACCTTCCCTTCCCTTCCTTTACATCATTCATTTTAAGATGCAGGATTAGCCCAGAGCCTTAAAATTGTCATTTCTTATTTCAATGAATCACCTGTGCAAACATACATATTTGTTTGCCACGGCTTTCTCGGAGTTTGCTATTATCTCAAGACGACTATTAGTTCGAAATATAAATATTTATTTTAAATAAATATTTATTCTACAAGAATTTCGTTATCCCTTTAACGTTTGACAAATTATTTCCCTTTTATTCGATCACAACTTGTTTATTTCGAGTAATTATTTCAAATATATCTAAAAACACTGAAAACAAGACCCCGGAATCAAATATATTTCCAGGCTCTTGTTTCTTTACTGCTATCTTCGCTTTGCAGTTTTCCCTATGGCGCCCTAAGTTCAAAATATACTATTGGTATTGGGTTAACACTACATTAGCTAACCAAATCATAGTCCCTGCAAAAGGGACAAGAAGAACCCAAGATAGCCAGAAGGCCTTCTTATATATCGCAAACGCTGAGCACATTTGGAATATAGGCAAAAAGGCCATATAGTATCGAAACCATGGAGTAGCACCAAGGTATAGTGATATTGGCAGTGCAAACGCAGCCCCTAACACTAACCACAGGTACTGTTTTCTGATACACCCTATGACAGAAAACACCGATGAGGCTATTATCCCTGGCCAACCAATTAATGTTCGAGCAATTAATGGGAAATCCATAAATAGTAACGTTAGAAAAAGAATGCTAATAAACATGAACAATGATTTTTTCATTAATAGCCCCCCTTATCTAATGCACCCCCACCTTTTCCGGCGGAAACATTCTCCTCACTTCCTGAAAAAGCAGCTCATATTTTTCTGGGTTTTGAAGTGCTTTCTGGGCCATTTGATAGGCTTTCTCGACTAGCTGACCGTCTCGAGATAGATCTGCAAGACGTAATTCGGCTAAACCGTGCTGCCTCGTTCCCAATAGCTCTCCCGTTCCACGCAATCGCATATCTTCTTCGGCAATTTTAAATCCATCTTCCGTTTGGCAAAGAATATCTAAACGACGACTGTCCTTGTCTCCCGCCAGCAAAAAGCAGTAAGACTGTTCACTTCCCCGACCAACCCGCCCTCTGAGTTGATGGAGTTGCGCGAGTCCGAACCGTTCAGCTGATTCGATCACCATTACCGTGGCATTTGGGACATTCACCCCGACTTCAACGACGGTTGTAGCAACCAAAATGTCAATGTCACCGGCGTGAAACGCTGTCATAATCTCATCTTTTTCCGTCCCCTTCATTCTTCCGTGAATGAGTGCGACCCGACGGTTTGAAAACCTAACTTGTAGATCACTCGCACGCTGCGTCGCTGAAATGAGATCAAGTGTTTCTGATTCTTCCACCAACGGACAAACGACGTAAATTTGTAAACCTCGAGTGATTTGATCCTCCAGGAATTTTTCCATTTTAGGACGGGCGCGTTCCGTTAATTTACGAGTTACAATGGGTTTTCTCCCTGCAGGCATCTCATCAAGTACCGAGAGCTGTAAATCGCCGTAAAGTGTCAACGCCAATGTCCGTGGAATCGGCGTCGCTGTGAGAACCAATACATGAGGGCTTTGCCCTTTACTCTGGAGCATCGAACGCTGACGTACACCAAACCGATGTTGCTCATCGGTGACGGCAAGACCCAAGGCGTTAAATACTACTGTTTCTTGAATAAGAGCATGTGTTCCAACGACGATTTGTGCCCGACCGTCCGCGATCATTGCCAATGTTTCCTCACGCGCACTTTTGTTCTGACTACCCAGCAAACAAACAACCGATATGCCCAGAGGGGTGAACACTTTCTCAAACGATTGGAAATGCTGTACCGCCAAGATCTCTGTAGGAGCCATCATGGCGCCTTGGTATCCTGATCCCACTGCGCGCAGCAAAGCGGCCATAGCCACTGCCGTCTTACCGGATCCGACATCCCCTTGGACCAATCTAGCCATCCCTTGTGGTCTCGCTAGGTCTTGAAATATCTCTTGGATTACCCGCTGTTGAGCTGTGGTCAATCGGAAGGGCAGAGCCTTGTAAAAACTCCGGATTTCATCCTCTCCACCCATTAGTACAGGGCTTCCCGGTCGTACCATCCCCTGACGCAACTCCGCGACTGCCAGTTGCATAAAGAGAATCTCTTCCCAAACCAGACGATCCCTCGCTTGGGATAGGCTCGTATAATTCTCCGGGAAATGAATTTCTCGATGGGCGCGGGCCCTCTCCATCCAGCCCAGCAACTCTTCCTGAGGCAGAATTTCTTTAAAACCAGCCTCGACTTGACCTAAAACATTTTGGATCAGGCCGCGTATTACTTTTGAGGATAAACGTGCCGTTTCTGAATAGACTGGCAAAATGGTTTGCGAACCTTGGTCAGGGGTATCTACCGGGCCACTCACACTGGCCTTTTCAATATCTGTTGCCAGAACCTCCGGGACCTGTTGCTGCCACCGAACCTTACCCGTTATGACAACGTTTGTTCCTACCGGATACTGTTTGAGAATATGTATTTGGTTAAACCAAGTGGCCTGGAACAAACGTCCTTCTTGCTCGACACTCAACTTAACCACTTTCAGCTTACCATTCGTCACATGCCCCGCTACCACTTCCCCTTCAATCGTCGCCACTTCTCCATCTTTCAACTCCGCAATCATTTGCTTGCGGCGATCTTCATACCGGCGGGGGTAATACAGCAGTAGGTCTTGAACATTATGGATCCCGAGCTTTTCAAGTTGCTTAGCCCTTTCCGGCCCAACCCCTTTTAGGTATTGTAAAGATCTTGATCGCAATAAAGCACTGTTTGAGCCCTTCAAAGATCCTTCATTAGGTATTCCTTGGCTTTTTATGTCATGTACTGAATGCACTTTGGTTATTTCTTGAGTTTCTTTCGAACCAATATCTTGAATGCCCTGTTTAACGAGCTCTTCTGGTTTTTTTACATTGTCTTGTTTTCCTGGTGTTTCCTGTTTCTGAGGTGAAATATTTTGCGCTTGGTCCGTCACTTCTTGCAAAAACCTGCGAAGTTCCGCAAAGGCCTCTCTTCGTCGAAGCGGGCTCCAAGTTGGATATCCATAGGCCAACGAAAGCATCAAGTCCATGTCTTTACTAGGAAATAGCTGCTCAAGTCTAGGAATTATCCCACGTAAGAACACATTAAAGCCGCCCATGACACCGGTATTCAAAAAACCCTGTTTTTCTTCAGCCAAGAGAGCCCTCTGTAAATTATTTAAGACAAGTTGCACTTGTGTGAGTGTCATAGAAACCCAACCTGTATTCGTCGTCCCGTTGGCGTAACCGCCAGACCACCTTGAGCCGTTTCCTTCAACGCACACGGTATTTGTTTGCCGATCGCGCCCATGGCATCAATAACCTCATCAATAGGAATGGCGCTCCGCACGCCCGAAAGTGCCATTTCCGCTGCTACTAAAGCAATCGTAGCTCCCGTTGCATTTCGTTTGACGCAGGGCACTTCCACAAGCCCGCCTACAGGGTCACAGACTAAACCAAGCATTGATTTCATAGCGATCGCTGCGGCGTGCGCAGTCTGTCTGGGCGATCCTCCGGCTAATTCCACCGCTGCTGCAGCAGCCATAGCCGCCGCTGATCCAATTTCGGCCTGACATCCTCCCTCAGCACCGGACACGCTCGCTCGGTCGGCAATAATCATCCCTATTCCTGCCGCTGTAAAAAGGGCGAGTAATAACTCATGCTCCGAGACTTGACGGGCGTCTTCGACGGTGAAAAAAACAGCTGGCAGCACGCCACAAGAACCCGCTGTCGGTGCAGCGACAATTTTCCCCATACAAGCATTCACTTCGGCCACAGCGAGTGCTTTGGCAATTGCGCCGCTCATACGATCTCCAATCAGGCTCTCTCCACTTTTCCTGCGGCCCTCAACTTTTGCCGCATCCTCCCCTACCAGACCAGATAAAGAACGACGGTTCCCACTAAGACCGGCTTCGACTGATTCTCGCATCACGACTAGGTTTGTGTGCATTCGTTGGAAAAGCACTTGCTCTGATTGATCTAATTCTTCCATTTGGTTTCGGAGTATGACTTCACTGATTTTCATACCCTTGGTTTCAGCCTCAATAACCCAATCTTCGTAGGCACGCATGCTACATTTCCCCCTAAATCTGGCACATTCGAGAAAATATCCAAGGCATCTTTGACTTGTTATTTTCTTACATATGCCTTACAACGGCCCAATAGCCAACACATGGTAAATTCTTGGTAGTTCTCGTATTAAATCAAGGCCTGCTTGGTCGATCATTTGATCCGTCTCCAAAATCATCAAGGCTCGAGCTCCCCTCTTTTCACGGGAAACCCGCATACGCGCGATATTGATCTGGGCGGTTGCTAGAAGGAGCGTCACTTGCGCGATAACTCCCGCGAGATCCTGGTGTAGGATAACTAATGTAGGATAGTCTCCCCTTATTTCCACCTGGAAATTATTGATTTCCCGGATGACAATGGAGCCTCCACCAATGGACGACCCGACCACGTCAACATGGCCTCCATGCTTACCCAATAAGGCGAATTTCACGGTGTTCGGATGGACATCGCCTAGGTCCGCAATCTGAAAGCTGAGGTTCAACCCTCGTTCCTTCGCCAACAAAGGCGCCATCGGTATTCGTTCGTCATCTGGGGCCATCCCTAATAGTCCCGCCACCAACGCTAAGTCCGTCCCATGCCCTTTCCCCGTTTTGGCAAACGAGCCATGCAGCAGAACCGTCCCTTGGATCGGTTCTTCACCCAATATCTTTCTGGCCATCGCACCCAAGCGTACCGCGCCGGCGGTGTGTGAACTGGAAGGACCAACCATGATCGGCCCTAGAAGATCAAATACATTACTCTTGCCCACTGCACCCATCCTTTTAAAAAAATCCTCCGGAGCATCCGGAGGATAACCTATTCCACACCAAAAATATAATAGTAGAGCGGTTGCCTACCTGGATGAATCTCAACTTCAACACTTGGATTTACTTCACTAAGCCAATTTTTGAGATGGTCAACCTCTTCTTGCTTTGTTTCTTCGCCATAGAATATGGTCAAAAGATCATGCGTTTGCCACTCCATTTTCTCCAGTGTTAACTGCGCGACTTTTAATAACGTCTGACCCGCAGTGACAATCACATCTTCTACTAGCCCCAGAATATCACCCGTCGAAATATCTATTGTCCCATATTGGGAATCACGAACCGAATAAGTTACTTCTCCGGAACGAACTTGGCCTAGCGAACGTTCCATATTTTGTAGATTATCTTCCACTTTTCCATCTGTATTAAAGTTCAGAAGAGCGGAAATTCCTTGAGGTATTGATTTACTAGGTATCACATGGATTTCACGATCCGACACAATATCTTTAACTTGACGAGCTGCCATGATAATATTTCCATTATTAGGTAAAATAAAAATATGGCGTGCAGGGACCTTACGAACGGCTTCAGCAAGGTCTTCCGTGCTAGGATTCATAGTTTGACCGCCATACACAACTTCATCCGCACCTAAACTTTTAAAAACATCCGCAATGCCTTGCCCCATTGCAACGGCAACCACTCCATATTCTTGCAACGGTTGGTCTTCGCCTTTCATAGCGTGGGCCATACTCTCGTTTTGTTCGAGCATATTATGAATCTGGACTTCGTGCAGTGAACCCCACTGTAAAGCATAATCTAGTATCTTACCTGGGTTTTTAACGTGCACATGGATTTTCACCACTTCGGGTGTTCCTACTACCAAGAGGCTATCCCCGCGGTCTTTTAAATCCTGTCGCATCTGTTCAATACGCAAATCGGTTCCCTTAACCAAGAATTCCGTGCAATAGGGATAGTCTAGATTTTCAATCCGCATGAATTCTTGGTTATTCTCTGATAGTTTTTTTGCAACAGGTAACGCTGGTACCTCGCCTTGCTCCGCTCGAGTATCTGTCTTGAACGTTTCTCCAGTTAAAACAGAAATCCATCCGCCTAAGATAATAAGAAAGCCTTGCCCTCCGGCGTCAACTACCCCCGCCTGTTTCAGCGCTGGCAACAAGTCCGGGGTTTTCGCCAAGGACTCCTGTCCTTTAAGCTGCGCTTCTTGAAGGGTTTCCAGAAGCGATCCGCCCGCTTTGGCCTTAGTTAACGCGCCCCTCGCTGTTTCTCTCGAAACCGTTAGGATCGTTCCTTCAACGGGTTTCATAACCGCTTTGTATGCCGTATCAACCCCTGCTTGCAAAGCCTGCGCGATTTGTTGAGAATTCGCCGTTTGCAACCCTTCAAATCCTTTGGCAATCCCCCGCAAAAGCTGGGAAAGAATAACACCCGAATTTCCGCGAGCACCCATCAGGGAACCCATCGAAGCCGCTGCAGAGACTTTACCAATGGAATCACTGGCTTTTTCCGAATCCCTTGCCGCAGATTGAATGGTTAAAAACATATTCGTTCCAGTATCTCCATCTGGTACCGGAAAAACGTTTAAGGCATCAACCTCGTGTTTTCTTTGTTCTAAGGCCTTCGCACCGGCCACCATCATTTGTTTCCATTGTTGTCCGTTCAATACACTTATTATGTTCGTCGCTGGCCTCAAAACCGTACCTCCTACTCTTTTGACTACTCTAAGACACGCACTCCTTGAACGTTCACATTCACTTGGGATACGGTCAAGCCCGTGAGCTTCTCTGTGGTATAACGGACGCGTTCGATGACACTGGCGGCAACCTCAGAAATTCTAACTCCATACCCTACCACTATATAGAGGTCAATAACCACTTCATTATCCTTAATAGAAACCACCACGCCACGAGCCAAGTTTTCTCGACCCAGCAGATCAGCAAAACCATCCGTAATTTTTCGTGATGCCATGCCCACTAAGCCGTAACATTCCACTGCTGTAGCACCTGCAATCGCAGAAATGACTTCTTCCGAAATATCAATTTTTCCCAAACTATTTATAATTTCTTTCCCCATGAAAAGGATCCTCTCCTTCCTGTATCGTCTACATTGACACTATTCTATCAAGGAAATTAAAAATGTTCAAAGAAAACGCTATTATTTACTATAAACTGCCTTAATAAAATTGTTCTTACATTAATTCCGAGACACCCACTTCTTCAAGTGGGTGTTCCGATTTCCGCTTCGGTGGGGGTAGACTCCCCCACCGAAGCCCCGATGTTCAGCTTTAGCTGAACGAGTTCACTTGAATTCCGATATTTCGTTGATAAGGCCTTGCCAACCTACCATACTTTTGGTAGAATATATAAGTGTCATTTCAGTTGCAAAGGAGGTTTAAGAGCATGGCTAATGTTTGTGCAGTTTGCGCCAAAGGAGTCACCACAGGATACCAAGTCAGCCACTCTCATATACGGACAAAACGGACTTGGAAACCAAACTTGCAACGCGTCCGTGCCATTGTGAACGGTACTCCCGCCCGAATTAAAGTTTGCACCAGATGTTTACGTTCCGGCAAAGTCCAACGCGCTAGCTAATGAATCAAAAGCCCGACATTTTGCCGGGCTTTTTTTCATTTACCCAGAGCATTTCACTCTGCTTTCGCCTTCTCTCCAATCTGCTGAAGCTCCTCCACATTAAATGGATAATGTTCGTTGCAAAAATGGCAAACCAGCTCGGCTTTTCCGTCCGAGATCAGGTCTGCTATTTCTTTTTCTCCGATTGATACCAAAGTATCCGTCATGCGTGCCTTTGAGCACGTACAAGAAAATTTTACAGCGCGGCGTTCCAAGACATGATGAGGCAGTTGCCCCATCAGACGATGCAGCAACTCGTCCATATTCTGACTCTGGGCCGTTAGTTCGCTGATACCCGTCTGTAACTGACCAAGCTGACTTTCGATGGCTTGTATGTCCTCTTCCGTCGCTCCAGGCAAGGGTTGAATTAGAAACCCTGCCGCTCCGGCAACATGATAATCTTTTTCAACCCTTACCCCGAGTAGTAAGGCTGAAGGAATCTGTTCAGACGTCAACAAATAATGCACAAGATCTTCGGCAATCTCGCCGCTGACCATCGGTACCATTCCTGTATAGACTTCACCATTTTGCAAGCTTCGACTGACCGCCAACTCACCAAGTCCGACAGCTGTTGCCACGTCGAGTTTCCCAGAAGCCTTCAAAGGCAAGTCTACCAAAGGTTCCCGGACATAACCCCGAACTTCTCCCTGAGCATTCGCCACCGCAACGACTCCCTCTAAAGGACCGTCACCCAACAAACGCAAGGTGATACTCTCGTCCCCTTTAAGCGAGCTAGCTAAGATGAGTGCTCCTGTCATCAACCGTCCCAAAGCCGCTGTAGCAACAGGTGACATCCCGTGGCGCTTACGAGCTTCTTCAACGGTATCTGTTGTCCTCACTGCGACCCATCGTGCCTTCCCCTCGAGCATCGTTCCGATCCATAATTCATCGTGTTGCATAATCGTCTTCC
Organism: Desulfosporosinus sp.; assembly: GCA_036569365.1. Lineage (GTDB taxonomy): Bacteria > Bacillota > Desulfitobacteriia > Desulfitobacteriales > Desulfitobacteriaceae > Desulfosporosinus. The sequence goes on from DATCQU010000015.1 coordinate 40,437, forward strand.
TTTTCTAATGTTGGTAAAACCATCAGAACCCACCCCTCGTGGACCTGTATCACGGCTTTCTCTCCAAGAAACAGATTGCTCACCCCGCGCGGGGATTCCTGAAATAGCACTTCCTGCTGAAGCGGATAATATAAGCCCTCGGTCGTCACGATCGCTTTTTCTGACAGTGCGATCAAGGATATTTTCTGCCCAAGTGACGCCCTGATCTCTTCTCTCCGTTTGAGAATCCACATCTCATGCTCAGGATCTACTAAGCGAATCCGGTACCCTTTTCGGGCATAAGCAAGCATGAGTGCTAAATTACCCAAGAAATGATCGATTCGTTTCCCGGTCGCCCCATACAGCCATATCTCTTGTTCACCAGCTATACGTACCTGTTCTTCGGCCCGTGAAAGCGCCAATTCTAGATCCGTCTCATCTTTTTCACAAGGATATCGTTCAATGACGCAACCTGCTTTTTCACATTGCCTTAAGTTCTCCGGTAAAATTGAATCCATATCCCCGATGAGAAGGTCGGGTAAACGTGCAGATAGAGCGGCATAGTTCGCCCCCCCATCTGCACATATCAAGAAATCAACGTCTTGCAACGCTCGTTTTCCCCATTCCAAATTCCAAGCACCATTTGCTAAGACTGCAATCTTACTCACTCTTTACTGGGCCCGCTGCTTGGCGAAGGTTTTGCACCGCCAGCTTAGGATCAGGTTGAGCAAATATTGCGGCCCCTGCCACTAAAATATGAGCCCCCGCTTTTACCGCCGCCGCTGCCGTTTCTAGATTAATTCCCCCGTCCACTTCAATCTGACAATTGGATTGCAATTGTTCAAGATGGCGGTGAAGGACCTGAATCTTGGGGATAACGTTCGGAATAAATTTTTGCCCTCCGAATCCAGGGTTAACCGTCATCAATAACACCATATCCAAATCTTCTAAAATATACTTTATTCCATCGAGCGGAGTTGCAGGATTGAGAGCAATTCCAACCGTCATTCCCTGTTCTTTGATCAGTTGAATCACGCGGTGAACGTGGAGGGATGTCTCCAAATGGAAGGTGATGTGATCCGCACCAGCAGCAGCAAAATCGGCAATGAAAAGTTCCGGTTTTTCAACCATCAAATGGACATCAAAACGCATACTTGAATGAGCCCTCAGGGATTTAACTAAAGCCGGCCCGAACGTAAGATTCGGGACGAAGTGCCCATCCATTACGTCAATATGCAAGACTTCCGCGCCGGCATCCTCAACCAACCGCACCTGTTCTCCCAAGCGGGAAAAGTCGGCGGACAAAATAGAAGGGGCAATCTGAATCACGTTAATATCTCCTCTCAGCTTCAATTACTTCTTGTAGGAAGATCAGGTAGTGTTCATAACGAACAGGTGAAATTTCTCCGCTTTCTACGGCTGCTTTAATCGCACAGTTTGGTTCTTTATCATGAAGACAACTGTTGAAACGGCACTCGCGGCGACGATCGACAAATTCCGGAAAGCAACCAGCTAACTCCGCGCGTTTCATCGTTGGCATGAAGAGCGAAGAAAACCCCGGTGTATCCGCCACCAGCCCACCAGCGCAGACCATCAGCTCAACATGACGTGTGGTGTGGCGACCACGCTTCGACTTCAAGCTGATTTCGCCTGTCTTTAGTTTCTTTCCAGGAGATAAGGCATTGAAGAGACTCGATTTTCCGGCGCCGGACGGCCCGGCAAGCACACTGATTTTCTCCGTTAATCGCGCACTAACTTCCTCGATACCCTGACCCGTTTCATTAGATACCTCAAACACTTTGTAGCCTATTTTTCGGTAAATATCCGTTATTGCATGATCCTCAGAGCCGCTAGTTAAAGCGGCTTCCTTGAATTTATCCAATTTGGTAAAGACCAAGATAGGCTCGATATCTTCGTCCGTCACTTGTATCAACAAGCGATCCAGCAGATTAAGATCCGGCTTCGGTGACGTCATGGCAAAGACCAGAACGGCTTGGTCAACGTTGGCAATCGCCGGACGGCTTAAAGCGTTACGCCGTGGCTCTACCCCTTCAATCGTCGCCTTGCTCTCCTCTACTGGTAAAATCTGCACCCGGTCTCCAGGCAAAAAGTCTTGATCTTTAACTCGAAAGCGGCCGCGCAAGGAGCATTCCCATACTCGGTCCTCAGCATAAACGTAATAAAATCCGCCGTATCCTTTGAGTAAGACTCCTTCGATCATAGTTATTCCTCACTAATCATCTTGTTTGAGATACTCATTCTTAGTTTAATGCTTACCGTGGGATTTACCATTTTTTGATACGGCACCCACGGTCTGAGCGAGCAGTGCGCCTGCGTCATCAGCAAGAGGCCCAAGGCCACCTGAAACAACCATCGTAACCTCCGTCCCTTGCTGAACGGATTCTCCCGGATTAGGCGTCGTTCTCATCACCACATCGACCGGAGAAGCCACAGAAGCCTCGGTTTCTACTAGAACTACCAGGTTATTCTGCACAAGGATGACTTTTGCCTCAGTAGATGTCTTGCCGATCACATTGGGCATATTGATCGTATGGAATTCTGGCCCAGAACTCATAGTTATTCGGATCTTATCCGAGTTCTTCGGCCAAGAAGCACCTGGTGCAGGATCTTGTGCGACAACAGCATCTTTAGGCACATCCGAACTAGACTTCGTATCATACGTTATCTTGCCAGTAAATCCTGCGTTCTGGATCTGTATCGCAGCATTTTCTTTGGACAGCTGCCCAGTAGTCACGTCTGGGAATGTTCCCATTTCAGGTCCTTTGCTTATCACGACGGTAATTGGTCGGCCAACCTTAACCGTTACATCCGCCTTCGGATCCTGATCAACAATAACATCTTTCGCTACTGTATTACTATACGCGTCAGTGACATTTTCATTTAGATTCAGCTTGGCCCCTTTTATATAGTCCCTCGCCACGGGCACCGTCATTCCCAGTACCTTAGGGACCTTTGTAGTGCCTAACGTAATATAGTTCGCCAACACCAGTCCTACCCCAAGCAAGAGCAAGAGAAGTATCACCCCACCCACAATCCAGTTCCGACGTTTCTTGTTTTTCAACTTAGTGGGGGGAGGACTTTTCTCTACAGAATCTTTTATCATGACCGGTGCTAAAACATCGACCATCCCCTTATGAGTCTGGGTTGCTTCCGGATCGAAGGCAACCGGATTTTCCAACCGGGTGATCGGCCGTCCGGCCTGGATGTGGTTCAAATCTTCCAAGAGATCCTTGGCCGACAGATAGCGTTGTTCAGGCGACTTAGCAATTGCGCGCATAATGACAGCTTCCAATTCCTTTTCAATTCGAGGATTGAGCTTGCTCGGCAATACTGGCTGTTCCTGTAGGTGTTTAAGCGCAATAGCAATCGGCGTTTCACCGTCATAAGGAACTTTACCAGTCAGCAATTCATAGAGCACAATTCCTAAGGAGTAAATGTCCGATTGCTCGTTACTTTGCAACCCCTTGGCCTGTTCTGGCGACAAGTAATGTACCGAACCTATGATATCTCCGGTGTGGGTCACGGTTGCCGAAGATACGGCCCGTGCAATGCCGAAGTCTGTGACCTTAGCGTGCCCGTCCGCCGTGACTAAAATATTGTGTGGTTTAATGTCCCTATGGATAATATGATGTTCATGGGCATTTTGAATGGCCCCTGTGATTTGCCGAGCAAGGTTAATGGCTTGGTCAGAGGACAACGGAGCAAACTCCCGGATGATTTCTTTAAGGTTGCGCCCTTCCACATATTCCATGACAATGTACTCAGTATCCTCTTCCTTACCCACATCATACACTGATACAATATTAGGATGGGACAAGCTCGCTGCCGATTGCGCTTCCCTCCGAAAACGGCGAATAAAGTCTTCATCTGTGACAAACTGCTCCCGAAGCACCTTTATCGTTACTACACGGTTAAGTAGAAGATCCTTGGCCTTATAAACAATCGCCATACCGCCGGCACCGATTCGCTCCAAGACCTCATATCGTCCCCCGAAGATTTTACTCACTATTTGTCACCTACTTTCTGGCTCAATGCTTCTTGCATGATTTGTCGTGCAATCGGAGCGGCCGATCCTCCGCCTGTTCCTCCATGTTCCACAATCACGGCAACCGCGATCCGCGGGGCCTCGGCTGGCGCAAAAGCGATATACCAGCCATGCGACGTAACATCCCCACCCGGTTCAGCTGAACCAGTTTTTCCCGCCACCTGAACATCGGGTAAAGCCCCTGGTGCAGCCGTTCCATCAGTCACTGCTGTCACCATCGCACTTGTGATCTTATCTGCCTCTTCTTTAGAAAGCGCGGTCAGCCAGGGCTGAGGTTTTTGCTCAAGCAGAACAGTTTGAGCGGGATCTAGGACACGTTCCACAATATGGGGAGTCATAATAACCCCATGGTTTGCGATCCCTGCCGCAATCAAGGCCATATGAAACGGAGTAACCAAAACTTCTCCTTGCCCAAAAGCACTGGCTGCCAGCAGATTAGTCGTTAATTTTGCTGGCAATTTTGCTGAATTTGTAATTTGACTCAGAGGGATATTAAGTTCAAAGGGTATCTTTTGACCAAATCCAAACTCTTTCGCTGCTTCCAGGAACTTTTTATCTCCTGCCTGTACTCCATACGTTGCAAAATACGCGTTGCAAGAACGGGCTAACGCCATATTATAGTTAATCCAGCCAAATGCCTCGCCATATTGCTCTGTTATGGTCTGCCCATTAATTACCGCTGAACCTGTGCTATTATACAAGTTCGCTGTATTGAGCCCACTACGAAATAAGGCTGCTGAGGTAACCACCTTCATCGCTGATCCTGGCGGGAAGAGGGAAAAAGCATGGTTTTCAAGTGGTCTATCCTGAGTGCGACTGAGAATGTCCTTCCAGTTCTGTTCTAGATTTGTGGGATCAAAACTCGGTTGACTCGCCAAGGCCAAAACCGCTCCTGTCCGAGGATCGATGGCCACAACTGCGCCCATCTTTCCCTTGAGCGCGTTATACGCAATACTCTGTACGCGCGAATCTAAGGTGAGTACCACATCATCCCCTTGGCGGGGAAGTGCAAAGAGCTGTTGAACTGCTTGGGTTGGCGTTGCCTTCTTAATTCCCAGCAACCAATCTGCTAAGGTTCCTTCGAGGCCGGAGGCACCAAGTTTTATCGTCGAATAACCAAGCGTAGGCTCAAACAGTTCCCCTTTGGGATACACCCTAACCTTCTTCCCCTTGACAGTCTGAGTTTGGGCAAGTATTTCGCCGTTACGATCAAAGATTCCTCCCCGGGTCACTCGGCTTTCCATCAGAATCAAGCGACGATTAGCGGGATTCTCCAGCAACGAATCCGCTTGGACAACCTGCCAATAGACCAAGCCAAGACTCAGCATAAAAAAACTAAACGCCATACCTAGTGCAACTCGTCGTACCCCACGCATTACGTTTCATACTCCGAAATACAGCACATGGCTGTGAAATTATCTGGCGCGCCCCGTTCTAGCGTAAGCTGGCGTAATTTCTCGAATCTGCCCTCCCAAGAAGCACGTGAAAGGAATTCATCTGCTAGTTCCTGATCGCTAATCATATTAGAAAAACCGTCAGTGCATAAAAGGAACACATCGCCGGTCTGTAGACTGATACTCTTGCAATCCACTTGAATTTCCGAGTCTGCTCCCACTGCACGCATCAACACGTGCCGTTGAGGATGTTTTTCAGCTTCTTCAGCGGAGATCTGTCCTAACCGCACAAGCTCGCCTACCAACGAGTGGTCTGTCGTCAGGGAAGTTAGCACCTCATCACGCCATAGATAAGCGCGACTGTCTCCAACATGAGCGATAACGACCGTCTTGCTGCGCACCAGCAAAACAGTCAGAGTTGTTCCCATCCCCGCCTTTTCCGGTTCCGTTGTAGAGGATTGATAGACAACCCGATTCGCTTGCTCAAAGGCTTCCGCCAATTTACTTTCTAAAGCCTCACCTTCCACATCCCCAAGGCCACTAACCAATTGTTTTAATTCCTGCAAAGCCGCTGAAGAAGCCACTTCTCCCGCGCGGTGTCCCCCCATCCCATCCGCCACAGCATAGAGACCTTCCGAAGGTAACACCAAAAACGAATCCTCATTATTTTTACGAATACACCCTTTTTCACTAAAGCTTAGAACTCTCATTTTGCCACCTCGTGTATTGGAAGGTTATACTTCCAATTTTCACATAGTCCCCAGCAACCATTTGTACCGGAGAATGAATTTGTTCGCCATTGACCCAGGTTCCATTCGTACTTCCTAGGTCTTCGACGATGGTCTGTCCCTTTTGCAACCGAAATACAGCGTGCTCAATGGAAGCAAAATGATCCGGTAAAACAATATCATTGTGCTTACCACGCCCCAAACGTAGGCCTTTTCCGTCTACCCGGAAAACACTCCCTCTAGAAAGAGATTCTGCCCCGGTCAGTACTTCTAACCGCCCATATTCATTAATCGGACGTTGAAAGATCCCCTTCATTTGGAGATCAGCCATAAGTGCCGTAAAAATGCGGAATATGAAAAGATAGATAAGCCCGACAAAAGCTAGCCGTCCAATGACGAATACAAATTGCATACAACCCTCCAAGTCGAACAGTGATTTCGCTTCGCTCGATGATTATAGAAGTAGGAGACTTCTTCCGGCACTCGATTAACTTCACACTGACGGTGATTTTTGTATCACCAGGACACTTTGTCCGATTTGAATACGGTCGCCAGGAGTAGCCGTCTGATGCGTAATTCTTTGACCATTTACAAACGAACCGTTGGTACTCCCCAAATCGTCCAACAGCCAACCGTTCTCCCCATGCGCAATCTTCAGATGTCGCCGTGAAACCTCTGGGTCATGTAGTACCAGCCCACATTGCCCATGGCGACCAATGAAAACATCAGAATCCTGCAGAGGAAACGACTGACCTTTATCCGGTCCTTCTATAATTTCGAGAAAATAATGAGAATTCCTTCCTTTCACTTCCTCAACGGGTAAGTTTGTCTTAGCACTTTCTCGAAAGATCGTTGTATTTTCGCGCCAATCTGATTCATCGACGTAATCATTATCCTCTTCGTCTCCCCAGTTTACTTCTATAGTATCATCAAAATCAACTTCAACCACCATTGATCTGGGATTCACTGTCTCATCCGCGTGCAGTTCGATGGCCGGTTTCGTTAAAAACGTATATCCGTTGCGCTGAGCTTCCGCCACTAAATACTTCGAGAGTTCAACGAGAAACACATCCCCGAAACTAGCCAATGGCCCCCAATCACTCGAATGGAGAAAAACTCGATAGATGTTCGGTACGTACACCTGCGAAATGCTGACCTGCTTATTTTTAAGCATCGCCTTCACGAGTTCTTTGGCGATTTCCACCGGTTGAAGGCGGGTAGCACCTTTTTTGAAAGCCCCCGTAAATAGGAATTCGGCCATCCCTTCAAATCGGGCTAATAGGCTCATTTTAACTCACCCTCCCACTGTCGGCGAAGTTGACCACATGCTGCGTCAATATCCGCCCCCCGTTCCTCACGTGCAGAAACTGAAATTCCGGCGTCTTCTAACACTTGGGCGAACCTTTTGATGATCTCTGGATCGGGGCGCTGCATTCCGGTTCCCGCCACGGGATTAATCGGAATCAAATTGACATGTCCAAACTGTCCTTTTAATACTCTGGCAAGAGCCACAGCTTCCTCCCGACTCGCATTCTTCGAGGTCAAGGCGACCTCAAAGGTGATACGACGGTGAGTGATTTGTGTATACTCTTGACAAGCTTCCATCAGCTGATTCAGTGGATAACGACGATTCATCGGAATCAAATCATTCCTCACTTCATCCTGAGCTGCATGAAGTGATACCGCAAGGCCCACCTGAGGGTTATCTTTCGCCAGTTGAATAATCTGAGGCGCAACCCCACAAGTTGAGATTGTCATCCGGCGCATGCCAATATTTAACCCCTGTGCGTGATTCAGAAGCTGGATCGCCTGGAGGAGATGATCATAGTTGAGAAGGGGTTCCCCCATGCCCATAAAGACAATATTGGTCACCTGGAACTCCGGATCTTCCTGACGGACATAATGGGTAATATCCAAAACCTGCCCCACGATCTCACCAACACTTAGGTTTCTCCGAAACCCTTCCAACCCAGTAGCACAAAATGAACAGCCCACCGCACATCCAACTTGCGTCGAAACGCAAACTGTATGACGATCCCGAGACCTTGTCCGAGCATAGTCCATTAAAACGCACTCAATTGTCTCTCCATCTTCAAGTCGGAATAAATACTTACGCGTGCCGTCTAATGAACGTTGTTCGCGCACCCGTTCCAAAGGATACAGCTGCAAGTGTGAACTTAAAGCTTGCCGGTCACCTTTTCCTATGTTCTTCATTTCATCCCAGGTGCGAACAGCTTTTTGCTGCACCCATTGGAACACTTGGATCGCCCGGAACTGCTTTAGACCCATCTCCCGACAGATGTCAATCAGTTCATTTTCTGGGCAACCGCGCAATTCAATACTTTCCATACTTTTTATTATTCACCCAATTCATTCCAGTTAAACTTCAATGTAAAGAAAACTTGGCTGGCGCCATGCCACAGGCGACGGTGGCCGCCTTAGTTGCACTTATGCTACAGAAAGTATGTAACTTTAGTTATACTTTCTGATAAGTGCGGCGGAATTTCGCCAGAAAAAATCCGTCCATCCCATGGCGATGCGGTAAAAGCTGCAGCATTCCTTTACTGGCTTGTTGAATATCTCGCGGATCCTCAAGGGTAAACGGCAAAGACTCTACCAAATTCACTGGCTCAAATTCAGGATGTGCGGAGCGAAATGTCTTGACCAATTCAAAGTTTTCTTCAGGTTCAATCGTACAAGTCGAGTAGATTAAGTCCCCCCCGACTTCAACGCAAGACGCCGCCCGCTCCAAAATGGCAAGTTGAAGCTGATTCAATTCTTTCAGGTCTTCTTCTTCTTTCTTCCAGCGCAGATCCGCTCTACGTCGAAGCACGCCCAAACCGGAGCAAGGAGCGTCAACCAACACGCGATGTTGCGAGCCAAGTTCTACGCCTGGCAAATCCCGAGCATCCCCCAATTGAGCTCGGATGATGGTAATACCTAGTCTTTGGGCTAACTGGTCAATGAGTTCGAGTTTATGGGCATGGATATCAAACGCTTGAATGTCTCCCTCATCGTGCATCATTTGAGCCATATGCGTCGTTTTCCCACCCGGAGCACTACAGGTGTCCAGCACACGTTGTCCTGGTTTTGGGTCAACCACATGGGCCACAAGTTGGGAGCTTTCATCTTGAACTGTAAAAAGCCCCTCGCGAAAACTCTCAAGCTGGTCCATGGCTCCAAAATGTTGAATCTTAAGGCTCTCCGGAATCCGGGTTCCCGGTTCAACTGTAACTCCTTCCAATATGAGACGATCCATTAAATCTTCACGTGAGATCTTCAGCGTGTTCGTCCTGATCCAAGTTTGAGCAGGCTCATTATTGGCTTGGCACAAAGCCTCCGTTTCCTCCTTGCCCCAGCGTTTTAGCCAACGCTGAATCATCCATTCGGGGTGCGAATAGCGCACTGAAAGATAGCGCACGATTTGGCGTTTCTCATCCGGCCATGGGAAATCCCACGCCTTATTCATAACCTTGCGTAAGACACCATTCACTAGCCCTGTAAATTTAGGGAAGGGTTTCGCTAATTCCACACTTTCATTGACCGCAACGGCGTCCGGAACTTTATCTACATACAGCAATTGAAAAGCACCGATGCGCAAAATTGCCCGAACTTCATGTGGGAGCGCTGACATCGGCTTACTTAAATGCAAACGCAGAGCATAATCCAACGTTAGTCGGTGTTTAAGCGCTCCATTCACTAATAAGGTCACAAACTGGCGATCTCTAGAATCCGTTAGCCTGCCTATATTTCTTTGTAGTAAGAGATTAGCATAGGCCCCTTCCACTTCGACCTTCGTCAATATTTGAACCGCCAGCCCTCGAGCTGTTTCTTTAATCATCACTTCGCCCCCGAGCAATCAAAATAAAACGTGCCAACTGGAGAACCGCCACCAATCCGCTCAACTCGAACATCGTATAGCCAGTTACTATTCAAGAGAGCACGCGCAGCCTGCGCCCCCGTAAACCCTGCCTGAGAGCGGATTTTAGCGTAACGTTTATAGGATACGGAAATTTTGAATTGGGCGAACAAAGAGAGTAATATTGCTGGGATTAAGAGAACCATTGTAGGATCCCAAAAAAACATAAGTCGACCTCCGTTATTTCTTTACCCTAATTTTTCTCCAACTTGGCCATGTCGACCATTAAAGAAGTCTCTGGCTGGCATGGCGCGTTTCCCCGCCGGTTGAACCTCTGAAATGCGGAGGACTCCTTCCCCAGTCCTTACCAGCATTTCCTCCCCAAGCACCTGGATAATTTGGCCCGGTTCACCCATCGTCTCCTGTGAAAAGGCTTCAATCTCACTAGCATTGTCTGTTTGTAAGAAGGGTGCGCTCCGCCAGATCTTAAGATTTTCTCCCCGAAAGGTAGCAAATGCACCCGGCCATGGGTTTAGCCCACGAATCTGATTATGGAGATCTACCGCCCTACGTGACCAATCTAAACCTTCATGATCTCGTTTAAGAAGCGGTGCGTAATTCGATTCACCAGTCTGAGGGATTGGAATTAACCTTCCCTTTTCCAGTTCACATAAAGTATCTATCAGAAGCTCTCCTCCGAGAACAGCTAACTTATCATGAATCTCGCCCGTTGTTGCTTCATTAGAAATCAGAACTTCTTGTCTTAGCAACATATCCCCCGTATCCAAGCCTTCATTCATTAACATGGTGGTCACTCCTGTATGAGATTCCCCCATCATGACTGCCCAATGAATCGGCGCTGCTCCACGGTATGCCGGGAGCAATGAAGCGTGAACATTAATACACCCTTTGGAGGGCAACTGCAAGATATCCCTTGATAGGATCTGTCCATAGGCGACAACAATAATACACTCTGGGGCTAAAGCACGTAGCTGCTGGATTCCCTCTGATGTTTTAATCTTTTCGGGTTGAAAAACAACTAAGCCCAATTCCTCGGCGGCCACTTTAACCGGACTAGGTTTAACGTTTTTCCCTCGTCCGGCGCGCCGATCGGGTTGGGTAAAGACCCCAACTACATCATGCCCTTCACTCACCAAGGCTCGTAAGGCAGGAACGGAAAAGTCTGGAGTGCCCATAAAAACTAAACGCATAGTTAATCTCCCTCTAGCTTCGATAAGTTTTCTTCGCAACATCAATAAATAAGATACCCTCAAGATGATCAATCTCATGTTGCAAAGCCCTAGCTAACAATTTATCCGCCTGAATGTTCAACAGCATTCCTTGACGATTTAGCCCCTGCACGCGAATTCTAGCAGCCCGAACTACATCTCCTGTAATATTCGGTATACTAAGGCACCCTTCCTCAGCACTGTTTTCTCCCTCTTTTTCCATGATCACAGGATTGATGAGTTCAACCAATACATCATCTAATTTGATAACGATGACCCGTTTGGAGACCCCGATCTGGGGAGCTGCTAGTCCCACCCCATCAGCCACATGCAGCGTATCGATCATGTTGTCTAGGAGCTTTATTATGGACGGATTAATTTCTTTAACCTCTCTTGCCTTTTCACGTAGTACATCGGCACCTAGTTCTACAATCTTATAAACAGCCATTCTCTTTTAACCCCTTTCAATAAAGCCCTAGCCCTGTATCGGGTCCAAATATCTGTTCGAATATCACTCGTTCTTGCCACATCTTTTATTTTATGTCTCTCATGGTTAAACTTTCATTCATGAAAAATTATTTTTAATTAGTCAGTGGGTCTACTTCAATATTTAAGATAATACCACTGCTCGTTGAATTTTTATAAAAGTCTTTAACACCTTGATGCAAAAACGCCCTGAGCAGATCCAGACGCCTCCCTTTGACCGATATTTGCCAACGCCATTGGTTCTTGAGTCTTGAGAAAACGGCTGGTGCAGGCCCTAGAATATCTAATTCATTATTTCCATATTCTGGTTCTTCCATTCCTCGCTGCAAACAAGCTCCCAAATCGTTGGCCCCTTTAATAACGCGATCCTCTTTTTCATGAAGTAGAAGGACTCGAACGATATGAGTATAAGGCGGATACTTTCGTTCTTTACGATAGCGAATCTCTTCCCAGAAAAACCCCTGGAAATCATGTTGGGCTGCCCTCAAAATCGCACCATCTGTCGGAGAATAAGTCTGTATAACAACTTCGCCCGGTTTGATGCTCCGTCCCGCGCGACCAGCCACCTGGGTCAAGAGTTGGAACGTCCGTTCCCTAGCCCTAAAATCCGGCATATTGAGCATTTGATCCGCGGCGATGACCCCAACCAACGTGACATTTGGGAAGTCCAAACCTTTGGCCATCATTTGCGTCCCAACTAAAATAGATGCTTCTTGACGACGAAAACTTTCTAGGATCGTACGATGTGCTTCACCGGACCGTGTGGTATCGAAGTCTAAGCGCAATATGGGAACCTCCGGTAAAAGGCCCTGTAGCTCCTCCTCTACACGCTGGGTGCCCTGCCCAAAAAACCGGATATACCGACTACTGCATTTCGGACAGGTGAGTGGTGGAAGCTCTTTGTGATTACAATAATGACAGCGCATAGCCTGGCCTTGGGTGTGATAAGTCAAGGCTATATCACAATTGGGACAATTGACCACATAGCCACATTCCCGGCAAACTACAAAGGTGGAATACCCTCTACGATTAAGAAACAACATGGTTTGCTCGCCCCGGTCTAGCCTTTCCCTTAATTTTTGCTGCAGTAGCAGGGAAAACATACTCCGGTTTCCCGTTACAAGTTCCTCACGCATATCCACGATTTCTACTGGAGGAAGGACACTTTCTCCAATCCTCCGAGTCATCATTAGTAAGCTTATTTTGCCCGATTGTGCCGCAGCATAGGCTTCCAAGGAGGGCGTTGCACTGCCAAGCAAGACGACACCCTTCCGCTGTTCCATCCGCTTACGGGCGACATCTCGCGCGTGGTATTTCGGATTCTCGTCTTGTTTATATGCGCCATCATGTTCCTCATCTAATATGATGAGACGTAGATTTGGCAAAGGTGCAAATACAGCCGAACGAGCTCCAATAACGACCCGTTTACGACCTGCCAAGATCTCTTCCCAGGCTTGTGTTTTTTCCTTTGGCCGTAGACCTGAGTGTAAAATAATCACTTGTTCTCCGAATAGGGATTCAAAATAACGGGCAACTTGGGTCGTCAGCGAAATTTCCGGCACAAGAAGAATTGCATCTCCTCCTTGAGCTACTACTTGCATAATGAGTTCACGATAAACATCCGTTTTACCACTGCCCGTTACACCATGTAATAAAACGGTCTGACTCGATCCTGCAGCTAACGAAGCCAAAACACTTCTCACTGCAGTCGTCTGCTCCCCAGTTAATTTGTACGTTCTTCCCGAAGAAACGTTCTGTTCATTAACCCCAGAAGTAGCCTTTTGTATGGATCTTCCAGCTGTCGAAACAAAACGTGATTCCTTTTTCACCCAGCCTTGTTGAAGAAGTTTGTCCAGTGTCGCAACTGATATATTGGCTCTTTTTAAGAAAACTTTAAGGGAGATAGCCTTCCTCCGCGCCCGGTTAAGCACTTCAATCGCCAAGAAAGCCTCCGAATCTAGCCACTGCAAGGTCTGAACATCGGGATCCTTAATTGATGCCAAGAGAATAACCCACTCCTCAACTTTTCCTTGGAGAAGCGGCCAGACAGTATGTAGACTTTGAGCAACCGAGCAAATGGTCGTTTCTGCTAACCAATGGGCAAGTTCAATCAGGTCTGGAGGAACAAGACTCTCCTCATCCATAATCTCTAAAACAGGTTTGAGACTTATTAATGCCAGTTCCTCCGGCAGATCATTCGTCACCATTACAACGAGCCCCTGAACCTTACGGTTTTGGAGGGTGACGAGAACTCGCATACCTATCTTTAGATTAAGATGTTCCGGAATAACATAATGATAACTTTGGTCCAGGCGCCGATTTGCTACATCAACTAACACCTCAGCATAGCGAACCATGACGACGCCTCCTTATCTTGTCAAAAGCATTATATCAAATTTTCATCCGACTTAATATTTTATCATATTTTGTCCAGCATAAATAATTAAAAATTATTCGTCTAGATAAAAAATCCCATTCCATTAAGAAAAATAAGCATCACCTCACTATTGTATACTTTTTCGACACAACCGTCATCTCTATTGACGTTAAAACGATTGACCTTAACTTCTTGTCAAAACAGAACGAATTATGATATCCTTAAACTAATTGAATCCTTGCACCTTTAAATTAGTCCCGTGAGACTAAGAAGGGAATGGCGAACCATGAGTTTAACATGGACACCTCTTTCTTGCTCGCGGGCAGGGAAGAGGTTTTTAGTCGTATGAAAGAGGAGGAATACCATGTCAACCGAAGTTCAGATTCACGAAAGACTCCCCCTTATCCAAGCGATCCCACTCGGCTTGCAACACGTCTTTGCCATGTTTGGCGCCACAGTCCTTGTACCCTTTTTAACCGGGCTCAGCCCATCGGTGGCTCTCCTCTCTTCCGGAATCGGCACCATCATATTCCTCTTACTAACAAAAAGCCGGATCCCAGCTTATCTCGGTTCATCGTTTGCCTACATTGCGGCGTTAACCACCTTTGTTCATGACCAACATAATCCGTCCGTTGCCATGGGTGGCGTTTTAGCCGTCGGTATGGTGTATGTTATCATCTATCTTCTTATGGCTGCCTTTGGGACACGCTGGATTCATAAGATTGTCCCCCCCATCGTCGCCGGACCAGTAGTCGCCATCATCGGTCTAAGCCTAACACCTGTAGCAGTCGGCATGGCCTCAGGAAACTGGCCGATTGCCGCCTTCACGTTAGCCGTCGCGGCTTTACTTTCGGTGTATGCCAAAGGCTTCTTAAAGATCATCCCCATCCTCGTGGCAATCGTCGCCGGATATGTCGTCGCTTCCGCCATGGGCCTTGTTGATTTCAAACCGATCTATGCATCTTTTAGCCACCTTTTTGTCTTCCCTGTCAAACTGGGTAGTGATTTCAGCTTGCCAAGCTTCGATAAGCTGGCGCTCTTGGCTATGGCCCCTCTTGCGCTAGTAACGATCATCGAAGATCTGGGACACATGATTGTGCTCGGAAACATTACACATTCCGACCCGATCGAAAACCCCGGATTCCATCGCGTCCTCCTTGGTAACGGTCTAGCCACCGTTGTAGCTAGTCTCCTCGGAGGCCCGCCAGTAACAACCTACGGAGAAAACATTGGAGTGCTTGCCGTTACTAAAGTTTACAGTACCTTTAACATCTGGATGGCGGCGATCATCGCAATCATATTTAGTATGTTTAACCCCTTACAAGCCGCGATCATGTCCATTCCCACACCCGTCATGGGCGGCGTCACAATCCTCCTCTTCGGGATGATTGGTACAACAGGTTTACGCACGCTTATCGAAGCTAAAGTAGACCTTTCTGATACAAAAAACCTCATCATTGCTTCTGTCATCTTCGCCCTAGGGATCGGACTGCCTACTCACGGTGTAGCCTGGGCAACCATCGTCGGGATAACCTTAAACCTTGTACTGAAAGGGCAACCTGAACCTGTCAAACCGTCCCTGCTTGGGAAGCAAGGTAAATCAAAAGGCAAGTAACGAAAACAAATAAAGCGAGAGGCTCTTGTTCAAACAAGAGCCTCTCGCTTTATTTTTCCTTCTCGATTCGCAATGATTCCTTCTATTTTACAGCTAAATTGATCTTCTGCATCGCTTTCGCCATTATATCCTGATCCTGGACTCGGAGGACGACTTGAGCCTGATCACGTTCTTTTTTAACAAATGCATACAGGTACTCTACTACTACGTCCTGTTGGACGAGTTGGTTGAGTATCTCTGCTAGCCCACCGGTACGGTCCGGAACAGCGAGTACCCATACCTGGGTTAAGGAAACAACGACTTTGCGTGCACGTAATTTTTCCGTTGTCGCTTCCGGTTCGTCCACGATAATTCGCAACACCCCATAATCTTTGGTATCCGCCAACGATAGGGCTCGCATATTTACCTGAAGTTCAGCGAGTAGACTGATTACCTCGGCCAAGCGCCCTTTGGAATTCTCCAGAAAAATAGATAATTGCAACATACTAAAGCCTCCCTCTTAGCGTTTATCAATGACCCGGACTGCTTTCCCTTCGCTCCGTGGTATACTCTTGGGTTCTACCAGTTTGATGCGAACCGAGATGCCCAGAATTTCTTCGATTCTCTGTTTGAGACGATCTTGACGCCCTTCTAATTCTCGAACTTCGTCAGAGAAGCTGGTTTCATTGACTTCGACCTGGACTTCAAGTTGATCCAAATTCCCCACGCGGTAGACGACAAGCAGATAATGCGGTTCAAACCCTTCCAACGAAAGGATAGCCTCTTCGACTTGACTTGGAAAGACATTAACCCCTCGAATTATTAACATATCATCCACCCGAGCGGTGACTCGTTTCATTGTCCAGCCGACATTTCCGCAGGAACATACTCCATGATGTAAAGTCGTTAAGTCTTTGGTACGATAGCGCAACACAGGAAAGGCTTCTTTTTCCAGGCTGGTAATAACTAACTCCCCTTGACTTCCAACAGGCAGCGGATTTCCTTGGGCATCCAAAATTTCCGGATAAAAATGTTCGTCAATATGTAATCCCTGATGAGCGGGACATTCTAAGGCAACGCCTGGTCCCATCGTCTCGCTAAGCCCATAAATATCAAACGCTTTTATACCTAATCGTGCTTCAATTTGTTCTCTCATTCCTTCTGACCAAGGCTCAGCACCGAAAATCCCAATTTTTAACTTTAATTCATCTCGTGCAATTCCTGATTCTTCGAGACTTTCCGCTAGATACAAGGCATAAGACGGAGTGCACGCCAACACAGTTGTTCCAAAATCTCTCATAAGCATGATTTGACGGGCTGTATTTCCCCCTGATATAGGAACGACTACAGCACCCAGTTCTTCACAGCCATAGTGTAGTCCCAGTCCTCCGGTGAAAAGACCGTAACCGTATGCGATTTGAACCACATCTCCCGCCGTGACACCTGCTCTCGCAAGGCCACTTGCCACGATCTTCGCCCAAAGATCTATGTCTTGGCGAGTATACGCCACAACCGTCGGCTTACCCGTTGTTCCTGAGGAGGCATGAAGACGGACAATGTTTTCCATAGGCTCAGCAAAAAGCCCAAACGGATAATTTTTACGCAAATCCTCTTTCGTTGTTAAAGGAAGTCTCTGGAAATCCTCGAGAGACTGAATATCCTCAGCTTGGGTTATTCCTATCGCTTCAAAGCGTTCCTGATAGTAAGGAATAGTCAATACGCGCTCTACCGTTTTACGAAGACCCTTCAGCCAGTGTTTTTCCATTACCCCATCCCCTACTTTTACAAATAATCCGTTTACAGATCAATGATTATCCTTATAACACATGACATCTAATGCGCAATTCTATGATCTAATATACTACAGTTTTGTTTATCATACCACTAATTCATCTATTTTGACGGGATACTTTAGAGGGAATATCCCGTTAAAGGTTCCCTCATCGCGTTTATGAGAAAATTGGTTAGGATATGGTCACCTGATTGGAAATATACCGTTTACAAATACTAGATATACGAATATACTAATCATAGTACATTACAGCACTAATGCACTTACCTTATTAGTTCCCAGGAGGTGATGATAGTGATACTAAGTACCGATAGTATGAAACCGATATATGTTCAGATTGCCGAATGGCTTGAGGCAGAGATACTTTCTGAGAACTTCAAAGAAGAGGAACGCATTTATTCGCAATATCAGCTTGCAGAAATGTTTACAATAAACCCTGCTACAGCTGCTAAAGGGCTGAATATTCTAGCGGACGAGAACATTGTTTACAAAAAACGTGGGCTTGGCATGTTTGTTAGCGCGAATGCTAAGCAGTTTATTCTAACTAAACGCAGAAGTCAGGTTTTAGGGCAAATGGTAAAAGAGTTAGTTATGGAAGCCAACCGGCTAGACGTAAGTGAAGGTGAGCTTAATCGGATGATCCAACTGACAAGAAATGAACACAAGGAGGATCAGTTATGAGTGTGATTCAATGCGTTGATCTAACAAAATCCTACGGCAAGCTTAAAGCAATAGATCACTTATCCCTTGACATAGAAGAGAACAAAATCACGGGCCTAATCGGTAGAAACGGTTCAGGAAAAACAACGCTGTTAAAGATACTCGCTGGATTCTTAAAGCCTACCAGTGGGAGAGTCAAGGTTTTCTCAGGAGAACCATTTAACAGCTTACAAGTTTCTACCAATTCGATCTTTATCGATGACACTATGACGTTTCCAGATTCGATGACACTGAGCAATATTTTAACAGAAGTGGCTCCCTTTTATGCTCATTGGGATAGCCACCTTGCAAGCGGCTTATTTGACTATTATTCATTTAACCCGAAACAACCGCACAGTAATTTATCTAAAGGCTCCAAAAGTACCTTCAATAGCATTCTAGGGATCGCCTCACGTTGCCCACTTACGATATTTGATGAGCCAACAACCGGTATGGATTCCGCTGTGAGAAAGGATTTTTATAGGTCATTACTGAAAGATTATCTTGAATACCCCCGAACAATTATCCTTTCAAGTCATTTGTTAAGTGAACTTGAGGGCATATTAGAGGATATTCTTCTGATAAATCACGGGACAAAGCTGTTACATCTCCCAGCCCTTGATTTAAAGGAGTTGGCAGTTGGTATCAGAGGAAATGCCCAAGCCGTGCTTAGATTTGTAGAAGGCAAGGAAATCATCTATCAAGAAGATTTTGCTATAGGCAGCTTATACGTTGTCATCAGAAGGGGGTTAATACAACAACAGCTTGAGGAAATAAGACAAAGTGGCATAGAAGTACTCTCCGTTACAACGGACGAGCTATGCGTCTATTTGACTGCAACAACTAAAGGGGGAATTGATGATGTCTTCAACCGAAGTTAACCTTCTCTCAATTTCGTTAAAGCAATATTTTTACAAGCTTAAAGCGCATACAGACTTAGTCAATAGGCTTATTATTACACAGTTGCTTGCTCTTCTTTTTTCGTTAGGCGGAGTGAGTAGCATGTCCTCCGGTTCTGCAAATCTTACAGTTTCTTTGAGAAGTTATTCGGCTAATATTGTGATCATCTTTTCTATTCTATGGATACTGATAACGGCCATATTACTTACCACTAAGCCCTATAAAAAAATGGAAATGCCTCTTGTCGGAAATAGAATATCAGGGGATATTTCTGACGTAGGATTTTTGATGACGGCCAGTGTATTTGCAGGTGTGACATCATCACTTGCAGGTGTATTGCTGCGGGTTATCATGTATTTCACATTTGATAGATCGAAAATGGGTTTTGACAGTTTCTCATTAACCTTCTCCGATCTTTTGCTCGGTATGCTCGTTGCAATATTGTATTTAGGCTTAATCTCCGCAGTGGGCTATTTTATAGGCATGTTGACTCAAATGAATATGGCTTTTATAGTACTAATTCCAGCGGTGATTTATGGAACATTAAGGGTCTATACGGGCTTGGCTCAGTCTGTTTTCGAGTTTTATGTCGTAGACGTTTCGTTGCCCTTGTTTGCTCTACGAGTCATTATCACCTCGATTATGTTATTTGGAGTTAGTATGTTGCTTTCTAACAGAATGGAGGCCGGAAAATGAATGCATCAGCCAAGAATGTTATACTACTTCCACTGACGATCTTGCTTATTGTTATAGTCATTAGGTTCATTGTACCGTTCATGAGAACCAAAATTGGTGGTTTGATAACCTGGAAAAGGAGTATTATCTTAGCGGGGTCATATCTTGGGATTTTAATTTTGCTGGTTCCAATGTTATATTTGTTACCGAACGAAGGATTTGCCAACTTAATTGAGGATAGGAATCAAGCAGAAGCACAATCATTTAATACCCTATCATTTGAAGCTCTCACTGATTTGACGAACCATTTAGCCTTTACCGGAGATTTTGATCAACAAAAAGGAATATATAAGAATAGTAACCATATCTTCAAAGTTGATACAAAGAAATTATTATTTAATGCATCAGCTAATTCAATCGTAAAGATTTTTGTAGAAAGAAAGGACGTCGATGACGGAGAAATTGAAGTTCGTACTTATGTGGCAACTCAATCGATTGGAACTATTAATTTTACAACATTAATGTTACCCCCCGCAATTTCCTATAAAAATGGGACGTTGTCTTTTATGTCAGCTGATCGCCAGTCATTGGACTTCAGGCAATTTAATTCTGACTTTACTGTAGCTCAGTTTAAAAAGCTAAATAAGGTGGTCGGAAACGGGATGTCATCAAATTTCGAGTGGAAGATCATCTATATACGCGTTCCAAAAAGTTTGGAAATTGATAAAGGGGCGTATAATGGTCAAATCCAAATCATTGAGAGCAATTAATCATTTAACTCCATAAACAACGAAGGCAGGTAAATTATCACTAATTTACCTGCCTTTTAGATTGCACATCTCTTGTTTACAGCTTCTTGAAAGATCCTGTTATCAGAACCACTATTTGTCTATAGTCCTGCA